>CADCGC010000064.1 GCA_902800905.1 uncultured Erysipelotrichaceae bacterium | reverse complement strand
AGCGCTGCGACAGCGTCTTCGTTAAAAGCGTGGTCATCTAAATATAAGAAATAGTCTTCCATTGTACGAGCTCTTTTATGTGGGAAGGTCGTTAAAACTATATCCTTACTATATTCACCTAGATAGGCCAGCATTCTTTCGATGTTTTTGTCCTTAAAACAGGCGAATAATACGTGAATTTCACGATTTTCAGTGACGTTTTGTAGAGATTTTACCATATTTAGGATGCCTTCTGGGTTATGGGAGCCATCAACGATAATGAGTGGCTTTTCGCTAAGGATTTCCATCCTGACAGGCATGTATGTTCTAGCCAAACCTTCTTTGATTTGATCTTCAGTTACTGGGTATCTTTCCATGAGCTTATTGACCGCTTCTAACGCGATACAAGCGTCTTTAAGGGAATATGTCGCTGAAGAGTTAATTCTTAAATCTGAATAGGTACCATAGGCAAAATTGTAGCCGTGATTCTCATACACTACTTTTGCTGGGTCTACTGACACCACTACTTGTGATTTCTTTTCTTTAGCAACTTCCACTATTGTGTTGATTGCTTCCTCGTCTAGGATGCCTGTGACAACCGGAATTTCGTCTTTGATAACACCTGCTTTTTGATAGGCGATTTCACATAAAGAACGACCTAAAAATGCGGTGTGTTCAAGGCTAATAGAAGTGATGATTGAAAGGATTGGATTAAAGATATTTGTAGCGTCAATTTCGCCACCCATTCCACATTCAACAATTGCTAACTCACAACCACTTTTTTGGAAGAAAGATAAGCCAATAAATGTCTGGATTTCAAATGATGATAAAGAGTATTTTTCAAAGAGTTTTCCATACTCATTTATAAAAGCATTGATTTCATCATCGGTGATGTCTACACCATTGATGTTAATCATCTCGTTTACGTTATTTAGATAAGGTGAGGTGAATAAACCAACCTTTAAGCCATAAGAACGATAAATGTTGGCTAAATAGTTTGCTGTCGTGCCTTTACCATTGCTACCCGCTGTCGTGCCTTTGCCATTGCTACCGGCGATATGGATAGAAGAAATGTTATAAGAGAAATTTACTTTCTTTAGAAAGTCATCGAAGTTTTCTCTTTGATAATCACCACGATCAGCATTTTCAAAGTATTGTTTTAAATCGATCATAGTCCTTCTCCTCCATTCTTCAAACCCCGCTTAATATCTCTTTGTTTGATGGTTTCTCTCTTGTCATAGAGTTTCTTACCTTTCGCTAAGGCAATTTCCATTTTAGCTTTGCCCTTCTTTAGGTATACGCGCGTAGGTACGATGGTAAAACCATCACGTTTAGCTTTATCTTCGAACCATCTGATTTCCTTTTTATGTAATAAAAGTTTTCTATTACGAAGTGGATCATGGTTAAAGAGATTACCCTTTTCGTATGGGTTGATATGCATGTTAATAACTTCCATCTCTCCATTACGGATGATGATATAAGCATCATTTAAGGAGCAACCATGAGTTCTTAAGGATTTGATTTCAGTGCCCACTAAAACGAGGCCACATTCTGTGAATTCACTTAAGAAATAATTAAAATGAGCCTTTTTATTACTAGTAATAACTTTGATTGGGGCATCGTTACTCATCGGTATTCTCCTTTCTGATAAGATTCTGATAATATACGAAACTATTATTAGCGATGATTCTAAATGGATTATAGAGACTATTCTTTCTTATCAAAGAAATAATAACTAGACCAATCAAGAAAACCGCTAATGAAACAAGTATAGTACTAAATGCATCTAGAGATAAAGCAAGATTTATTATTCTTGCTATAGCAAAGCTGGAAATAAGGATTATCAAACCATTTGTAAGAAATGATGGATTGAGTTTTTATTCTTGTACATTCGCATTGATAACATCCTGTTTGAGTTCCATAAAACGCTTCTCTTGAATGATATTGATGATTGGTAAAACGAAGACAAAACTGAAGTAGAGACCGCCAACATTTGGAGTAAATAATGTTGTGGATTCTGTCATTGAGTGACCAAAGATAGCGGCATAGCATAAGCCATAAATAATAGCAAATCTATAACGCTTTTTTTGGATGTGTTTTATTAGGGCGTAGACTGTTAGTCCAAATATGCCAATATAGATACACGCCCCAACTAAACCATATCTTAAAAACATTGGATATCCTTTCGAAATTTTATTAGTTTTTTTCCAACCTTTTAAAGTAAGGCATTTCTTAAGGTCAGAATTTTTTTTAATCATCCCTTTATCATCTAAACCTTCACA
>CADCGC010000063.1:1993-2559 GCA_902800905.1 uncultured Erysipelotrichaceae bacterium | reverse complement strand
CATTTTCTTCGTATGTATCACCTGGTTCAGGTGTTGGATTAATAATTTTATTATTGTGGAGCGTTTTTAAGATTCTCACTAAAGCATCGATGGTATCCTTGTCTTTGAGTTTATCCATCATCGCATTCGTATCACCACTGTCAGCGGTCAAGGAATAAACGGTACCTAAATCACCCCATCTATCAAAGATAGACGCAAATTCGGTGAAGAGTTGACGGTCTTCTCTTGGACGTTTGATATCGTGGTTAATCGCAGAGACAAGGACATCCGCTCTTAAACCTAAGTCATTAAGCATTGAAGAGAAGTCGTCGCCAGAAAGGAATGATTTGAGAATTGGAGTAACGACACTATATAAGACAGAGGACTTATCCATCTTTTCAATCGCGGCTTTGAAATAGTTGATATGTGATTGATCGATGGAGAAGAAATTGCCTTCTTCAGTCATTAATGAATTGAGATTGCTGTTTGTCATAAGAGCGTCTAATAACTGCTCATCTTTCGCGACAGTCGCGATAACGTCTAATACAGCGTCGAATTCCAACTTGTAGTTGACTAAACGATTACCA
>CADCGC010000063.1:0-1981 GCA_902800905.1 uncultured Erysipelotrichaceae bacterium | reverse complement strand
TTGAGTAAGGCTGGCATGACACGACCGATGATATCCATGTCAAATAAGCAGTAATTGCGTTCTTTACCGCCTTCGACAATACGTTGTCCATTTTCAAAGACAATGGTTTGTCCGTGTTTATCAACATTGACGAGATGTCCGTCAACGATTTTACCGACTAATAATTCTTTAAATCCATCCACGTGTTCACTAATTAAGGCTGGAAGAGCTTTAATTGTTTCACCTTCCGCTGGAGTATAAGCGCCGGTTTTAACAAAGATAGCCTTGAGGAAATCTTGGTCTAAAGCGACGGTTGAATGTAAGAAGTCAAATAAGATGTAGGTCTCATAGCCCCATGATAATTCGTTAAGTTCTTCCCAGCTGAATGGTAAGTACTTTTTAGCGTTACCAGTGGTATCACTGTTGACAGCAAATTGGATGACCGCTGGAATGACACGGCTGAGAACTTTGGAATCATCAATTGATTTAAAGACATCTAGGATACGATTGAAGTCATCAGCATAAACGATTTCGTTAATGAAATTAAATAAATCATTACCTTGGAAACTACGGATAGTTTTCTTACCTTGTTCGTCCACGACAAAGATGTGATCAACCGCGCCACTATCAAAGATAGAATCGACCATGTCTTTGACATAGCCAAGAGGAGATCACTATTCATCGCGATATCCACGACGACTGGGAGAATGCTGGTAATTAAATCAGAATTGATAATGGAATCAAAGGCTAAATCGACCAAGTCTTTAGAAACCAAAGATGTTGGATCAAAACCAAATTCATTATCACCAGTAGATGAGAAACCATCAGCAGAACTGACAATGATATTGGTTAAGTTAGCGAATTCGCCAATTAAACCAATGGAGTATTCACCACTGACACTTGTGGTCAATGTATCAAATAATCTTGTATCAAGTGTCATACCACTAGCATCAACAGTCCAGTTAAAGAAGATTTGAGCAAATAATGACTGATTATAGGCATCAACAAAGTTGCCAATGTTGACCACTATTTGGTTATCAGTCTTTGGACGGTTGTGTTGATATGACTGATTAAGAGAGTTAACTAATGAAGTAAATGGGGTCATGAATAAGAAGGTCACCACAATAAATGTGGTCGCGGTCTCAAGCATACCCACCCATCTAAGTTTGACGAGTTTTCTCGCAATACGTGGAATGAAATGTTGGAAGATAAGGTACCACGTGAGGAATGAGAAGAAGTTTCCAAATGTAACGATAAGGAACATCTCGACGATAAAGACGATAATCTTTAAAACAGAGCCCGTTAACGCTAATGCGAAATTAGCCGCACTAGAAGCGGAAGCGGAAACGTTATACAAAGTATAGAATCCTTTAATGAGTTCAGTTAATGTATCTTTGACTGATGTAATAGGTACGTAGTAGACGACATCTGCCCCATCGATGTTTCTGGAAATATAAAGAGAGCCTTTCCAAAAGATCGAGATGTCAAAGGAACCTATAAAATCAGTTAGGACAGTTAGAGTGAAGAACGCGATTAAAACTAAACTCAGCATGAAGATCATGTTGTGAGTGGATTTCCAAATGCCACGCATAAAACCTCTTAAGCCAGCGAGGAAGATACCAAGGGCAATTAAAAGGAATAGGACGAGAAGACCTATATTGAAATATGTAGTAATTTGAGCAATATCTGGCATTCCTAACTCCAAGAGGCAATAACTTTAATAATAAGTTATGTCTACATTTGTTCTTAAAACTAGTGTATATTTTTTTTATTAGGAATAAAAGAAAATGTTGTTCAAGAACAAAAAATGCCCTAATTGTGGTAAGCCAATCAGAGCGTGTTGCTTGTGTGATTTTGATGAATGTGATTGTGAGGAGTGTGGAAAAAAATGAAACAAATCAGAGATTTAGGCATTACAACAAAAGAGGGTTTTTCTGTAGAAAACCTTAAGAGATTTCCTAGTATGGAATGGGGCGAAGATGGCGGTCTACAAGCCGACCTA
>CADCGC010000062.1 GCA_902800905.1 uncultured Erysipelotrichaceae bacterium | reverse complement strand
AAAGAAAGTTTATCTATCAATTCTTGATATTTTCTTTTCATATGTTTTGATACCTAAGTCATTATAGCAATTATAGGTGTTCTTTAATAATAAAAAAGCACCGCGATTTCTCGCGATGCTAGATTGGGAGCAAGCACTTTATTTCGTGCTCTCGAAAGGATTTTATGCGATTTGAACAAGATGTTCTTTTTCGATTTCTTTCTCATCGCGTTTCTTGATTGAAACAGTTAAGACACCATTTTCCAATTTAGCGGAAACATCTTCAAGTTTCACTGTGTCACCAGCATAGTATGACCGAGAGTATTCACCATAACGTCTTTCACGGCAGATATAGTCTTCATCGTTCTCTTCTTCCTTATTTAAGGTAGCAGTAACTTTAAGATAACCGTTTTCAAGAGTGATTCTTGTGTCTTCTTTCTTCACTTCAGGAAGTTCGATGAACATTTGATAATCATTCTTGTTCTCTTTGATGTCTGTCTTCATCATGTGTGGTACGGAACAGTTGTTTGCTCTAAGGAAAAATCTGTCGAAAAATGGATCATAAGTAGTAATATAGTTTCTCATAATTTCAACCTCCTTATATTACCTTTTTAGCACTCAACCTCTTTGACTGCTAACGACTACATGATAGAATATAATTAGCACTCTGTCAATAGGACTGCTAAAAATATTTTAAAATTTCTTATTTAGATAAATTTATTTATCTAATTTTTTTAATATTTCCTGTAATTCTGGAGGTAAATCAACAGAAAATTCCTTATTTTTTAGGTAATTTAATGGGCCTTTTAGGTCTAAAAATTTAAGTTTGTAAGCGTGTAAAAACTGGTTTTCAAAGACAAATTCCCGCTTAAAAATGTTGTTAACTTTATAGTCGCCATACTTGATATCGCCAACGACATGATGACGGATATATGACATATGGACTCTTATCTGATGTGTACGACCTGTGAGTAGGCGTACATCTAGTAACGTGTAATCCTTATATTTTTCTAATACATGATATTCAGTGATGGCAGATTTAGCTCCACTTTTAAGAGGGGCCACTACCATTTTCTTTCTTTCAAAACTTTTTCTAAGTGGAGCGTCCACCGCTCCGTCTTCTTCGATAACGCCATTAACTAAAGTTATATAGTGCTTTTCAATTTGGCTATGGTCATTAAAGATCTTGCCTAGTTCATCCGCGGCTTTTTTGTTTTTAGCAAATACACATAGGCCAGACGTGTCTTTGTCTAATCGATGAACAGGCATCGCGACCATCTTTAAATAATCACTGACTATTTTGTCCAGTGATTCGTGTTCGCCATCTCCATCTTGTTGAAGCAATAAGCCACGTGGTTTATTAACTATAAGGAGATTGCTATCTTCATAGATGATGTTGTCTTTGAGGCTAAAGTTCATGTATATATTATATTTTGAATGTTTTTGTTTAGAAAGATGACTAATTTGAATATAATGTATTCAACGCGAGGTAATTATTATGTCTAAAGCAGATGAAATTTTCGTAGCCAATATGAAAGATATTTTAGAAAACGGTTTCTGGGATACCGATTTAAATGTGCGTCCACATTGGGAAGATGGCACTCCTGCTCACACAGTTAAAAAATTTTAGATGAACTCCTTTGGATTTGGCAAAAGAAATCCAATAACGTCCATGATTTAAATTCTCATATTTGGGACTCATGGGCGGATGAAACTGGTTCTATTGGTAAAGCCTATGGCTATCAATTAGCGAAAAAATCAATTTACCCAGAAGGTGAATTCGATCAAGTCGATAGAGTTTTATATGACTTAAAGCATAATCCTCAATCAAGAAGAATTATGACCAACATCTATAATTTTGAAGACTTACACGAAATGGGTTTATATCCATGTGCTTATAGCATGACATTCAATGTTTCAGGCGATACATTAAACGGCATTCTCAATCAAAGAAGTAACGATATGCTTACTGCGAATAACTGGAATGTCTTACAGTACGCCCTACTACTTATGATGTTTGCCCAAGTATCTGGCTTAAAAGCGGGCACACTCGT
>CADCGC010000061.1 GCA_902800905.1 uncultured Erysipelotrichaceae bacterium | reverse complement strand
ATTTTTATTCTTTATCGACATCAGTTAATCTGTTATCAATAAAGAATGAGTGGATATTTTCTCTGAGTTTATCAATATCAATATTCTTTTTATTAGTAAGACCTTTTTCCATAACTAATTTAGCCACATCAGTTGCGACAATGACCGAAGTGCTAACATTAAGAGCATTAGGCATGATATATTCAGGTCTTAATTCTTGAGGACTCACCAAATTGGCAATGGCTTCTCCAGCAGCGATTTTCATTTCCATAGTAATTTTAGGAGCTCTTGTATCAACAGTGGCTCTGAATAAACCAGGGAATACCAAAGAGTTATTAACTTGGTTAGGGAAATCAGATCTTCCAGTGGCGACAATGTAAGCTCCGGCTTCTTTGGCATCATCTGGGAAGATTTCTGGAGTAGGATTAGCAAGGGCGAATACGATAGGTTTAGGATTCATTTGTTTAATATCTTCTTTTTTGATAGTATTGGGCCCTGATAAACCAATAACAACATCAGCTCCTTTTAAGATTTCAGAAAGTTTTCCTTTTTCACAGTTTTTATTAGTAATTTCAGCCAATTTTTCTTTGAATGGATTCATTCCTTCAGGTCTACCTTTATATATTGCTCCTTTGGTATCACAGACTATGAAGTTTTTATAGCCGTATCCTACAAGTAAAGAACTAACGGCAATACCAGCTGCACCGGCCCCGTTCATAACTACTTTCATTTCTTCAGGTTTTGATCCTCTTAATTTAGTAGCATTAATTAAACCTGCTAAGACCACACAGGCTGTTCCATGTTGATCATCGTGGAACATTGGGCAATCAACTGTTTCTATTAATTTAGTTTCGACTTCGAAGCAATCAGGACCTTTGATATCTTCTAAATTGATTATAGCAAATGAAGGTGCTATTCTTTGAATTATAGAAATTAATTTTGGATTATTTTTTTCTTGAATACAAACTACGGCAATATTAGTACCTCCGAAGTATTTGAATAAAACGCTTTTTCCTTCCATTACTGGCATTCCAGCTAAAGCACCAATATCACCCAATCCTAAAACAGCGGTACCATTGGTTACTATAGCACCATAATTATTTTTGCAAGTCAATTCGAAAACTAAAGAAGGGTCATTATTTATTTTTTCAGCGATGCCATCTAAGTTTTCCCAGGTAAACAAAGTTTTGTATCTTTTAGGACAAAATCTAAGTTTAGGTAAAATTTCAATTACACCTCTGTTTCTTACATGCATAAGAACAGAGTTTTCTGGAATTTTATGTTTGTGCATGTAATATCCTTTCGGAATATCTTCGACCCAGGCTTTGTTTCCATATATCCAATAATGGTTCAATTTGCTCAAGACATAATCCTTATTTAATGGAAGTTTTTTCCAATTATATTTCTCATATTTATCACATTGGAGTTTTTTGTCGAAAACAAATTCAGTTATTTGGGTTACTAATTGAACCATATCACTTTCGAAATCAGCTCCTTTTGTTAAATCGATTTTATCTTTATTAATTTGTTCCAAAGCATAATCAAGGATTGGGCCTAAATTTCCGAAGACGTGACAATCTAAAGCAACTCTCCAAATGGCTGCCATGATTGCATTACTGGTTAATAAGGTGTTTTTTTTTGAAAGCATTTCATCGATTTCGACTTTTTTATTCGTATCAAGGAAAGCATATTCAGGTTTTGTCGGTAATTTTTCGAATAATTTTTTGAATTCTTCGACTCTTTCAGGACAAACTCCGAAGAGTTCTACTCCAGAATATGAAAGAGCAACTGCATTTACAGTTTCTAATAAAGTTTCAGCGTCTTTTATTAAGGCTAAGTCCAATATCATTGGATAAGCGTCAATATTTGTAGCATGTTTATAATAAGCGGTGAATGATTCTAAGTAAATCATTGAAGCGTTGTTGTTCCAGGTTTTTCCATCAACTGTCTTTTTTATGTAGCAACATTTTTTATCCCCGGCGAATTTGGATGAGTCTGTTAGAACTAAGATGCTGTTCCCTTTGTTGGTTTGTTCGTAGGCTTTACCTAATTCTTTCTGAATTTCTAAACAAGGAGTGGCTACACCAGGAGTATAAGCCAAGGATAAGCCTTCAGTATCACGGATTGTTACCTTGATTTGGATGTCGAATAAACCATGGTTTTTTCTGAGAATAGTTTCTAAAGGAATATCTAGATCTATTTTATTTGCACACATTTTAAATAATTTTAGATATTTTTATTTCTTAA
>CADCGC010000060.1 GCA_902800905.1 uncultured Erysipelotrichaceae bacterium | reverse complement strand
TCACCATCACCAAGCATTAAGATGACGAGTTCTTGTTCTCTAACTCTTAAGAGATCTTCTTTGTTGATGACGATGGAAGGCGGGATACGCTTTGGATCAAAGCTCATCAAGCCACGCATAATTTGTTCAGTAAAACTGTTATAGAAGAAAATCTTCTTATTGTTTTCAATACATAAGTCGACAATTTCACTAATACGAATGAAATTTTGCCAGAAGCAATCGATGAAAATACGACGATTGCCATTCTTGAAATACTTCTCAATTAAAGGAGTGACACGATGATGTGGGGAGCAATAACCTTCGTGGTTAGCGCCTTTACTTTCACTCATTAATAAGAATGTTGGCTTTTCCGCTAATTCGGCAAGGGCCTTTAAATCGAAGATATAAGCTGGGTTCTTGACTGAATAGTCAACAATGAAGTCACTTGTGTAGACGATGTTGCCTTTACTTGTCTCAATCGCAACACCAAAGGAATAAGCGGCATTATGCGATGTTTGGAAGAAATGAAATTTCCTTCCAGCGATTTCGATATCACATGTTGGAGGAATGACTTTGAAGTCGAGTGTTCCTTGTAATTTATTGAAGTTGAATTGTGTCTCAATAACGTGTTTTGTGAAGTTTGTACAATAGATTGGTGCTGGAGCATCATCATAGAAGTACTTAAGAGCGCCCATATTTTCATCATGAGCGTGAGTCATGATATAGGCTTTTAATCTATCTTTATTATTTATAATATACTGAGCGTTAGCGAGTAAGAAGTCGACACCAGGGATGGTTTTATCTGGAAGAGCGAGGCCGGCATCTAAAACGAAAATATCGTTATTAATTTCAATAACGTAACAATCTCTACCGTTCTCATCGAGCCCGCCTAAAGCACAGACTTTAATAATGTCTTCCATAAATCTCCTTTCATTATTATGTCGAATTACGGATTTATTATAACTTTAAATTTGAACAATTTAAAAGACTAACCGACATTTTTTATGGTGACAATATTGCTATAGCATCACAAAAAAGACAGAAGTTAGTCTTGTGTTTGAATTATTTGTAGATTATTTGCTGCTATCAAAAACGATTTTTGATTCATTGTCATCGTGTTTAACAACGACATAAGAAGACTTAGTTTTCTTGACAAAGAAACTGCCTTTATCTCTATATTCGGTATTGGCTTGCGCTTGAATGTTTAATTGGCGACCATATTCAACAGCGGATTCTAAAGTTGAGAATGTTTCATCCACTTCTTCCACTCTTCCACCTGGATAAGTCATTATGAGTTTGTAGTATGTCATACTTTTCTCCTCTATCAGTCAATATCTTTAGTTATTACTATGTTAGCGTCTGTCCCTAAAATATTAGGTAAGACAATTTGCCCAATTCTTGTTGGTGCTTCTATTGATAGTTTATCAATTTCTTTCATCACATCAAACATTTTGTCTTTTGGGACAGGCTTATCTGTTTTAACGGACACAAGAGTGTATGGTCTATTGCTCACTCTAATAGAGGATGTGATTGTTCTTGTTGGATTAGTTAATTCATTAATCGCATACATTTTGCCACGCGGACAGGCGTTGCCTGTGACTTCCATGTTGTCGTCCACTTTTAAACGACAGCCTCTAGGACAGACGATACAAGTTAATTCTTTCATATTAACGATCCTCCAAAGAGACAACGATGTCCTCTTTAATTCCCACTAGTTTGTCTTTAGCGATTTTGATCATCACCATTTCAGAAGGAATCATCACTGGTTTGATTTGTTTCATAATGACCGTTTCACCACTCTTAATCCAAACGATTTGGTCTTGAACTGGTCTTCTAACACGGAACTTAATGACCACATCTTCTAAGGAATTCTCTAAGATGAACTGTGGTAATACGTAGGATAAACCATTTCCTGGTTTGATATTGATTCTAGTTTCTTTGTTGTTGATTTTGTTTTGTAAGTAAAGGGCCGCACTTCTACCAGCTAATCTTGCTTCATCACTCACGAAGTCGACAACATCGTGAACGTGTAAACAGTTACCAGCGGTAAAGATACCTTCAATTTCTGTTTCCATGTATTGGTTGACCACCGCACCTTTTGTGGAACTGGTTGGACAATCAATGTAGTTAAGAAGGGAAATGTATGGAATCAAACCAACAGAGAGAATGAGCGTATCACACTCGAATTCCATCTCAGTACCTGGAATGATTTGTAGTTTATCATCAACCGCGGATAAAATGACTTTTTCAAGTCTGCCGTTTTTACCGATAACTTTGCTCACTGTTCTACTTAAGTAAAGTGGAATGTCAAAGTCGATTAAGC
>CADCGC010000059.1 GCA_902800905.1 uncultured Erysipelotrichaceae bacterium | reverse complement strand
CCCAATAGAAGCGTAATCTTCTAAAAGCTTTAGAATTCTCACTAGCGATAACAGCCTCTTCGTTTAGAAAATACTTATAAGAAGTTTTATATGCTTTCATAAAGATAGATTAATATCAAACCCAATACATAACTATGATTATCTTTCTAAGATATTAAGACAAAGAAAAAACCGAGTTCAACTCGGTTTAATCAATTTGTTTAGATTTGATTAGGCCTTTTTAGCAGTTTTGACTAAATCAGCGAAAGCCTTTGGATCGTTGATGGCTAATTCGGATAACATCTTACGGTTGATGTTGATGTTAGCTTGTTTTAAACCATACATGAATTTGCTATAGGAGATATCGTTTAATCTGCAAGCAGCGTTGATACGTCTGATCCATAATTTACGATAATCTCTTTTGATGTTTCTACGAGAGACGTACGCATAGCGTAAGCTGTGCATAACTTGTTCTTTCGCAGTTTTGAATAATAAGTGTTTGCTACCGAAGTAACCGGAGGCTCTCTTTAAAACTCTTTTACGACGGGCGTGTGTGACTGTGCCACCTTTAACTCTTGCCATATTCTAGTGTCCTCCTTATTTAACGATGAGAAACTTAATTCTCTTGTAGTCGGTCTTGTGTAAGACTGCGGACTTCATTAAGTGTCTCTTTTGTTTTGTGGTTTTGTGTGGGGCTAAATGTGAAACATAGGCGTGATGTCTGACGACTTTGCCTGTGCCGGTAACTTTAATTCTTTTCATTAAAGCTCTTTTGCTTTTCATTTTTGGCATAATATTTTCCTCCTACTTCTTCTTTGGGGCGAGTATTGCGTACATCCATCTGCCTTCCATCGCGGATGGCTTTTCAATAATCGCATAATCATTTAAGAGTTCGATAAACTTATCCATGACTTCTTGGCCCACTTCGATGTGAGTCATTTGTCTGCCGCGGAATCTAACACCAACTTTAACTTTGTTACCCGCTTCTAAGAACTTAGTCGCGGCTCTCGCTTTGGTTTCCATATCATGTCCACCAATTTGAGGAGTAAGTTGGACTTCTTTCACTTCAACAACGTGTTGATTTTTCTTGGCTTCTTTAGCCTTCTTTTGCTGTTCAAAACGATATTTGCTGTAATTAATAATTTTGCAGACTGGAGGTTTAGCGTTAGGCGCAACACATAATAAGTCTAAATCATAATCATTAGCCTTGAATTGTGCTTCACGAGAACTCATGACGCCTAATTGTTCACCATTAGGTCCGATTAATAATACTTCTGGGAAACGAATGTTTTCGTTCACTAGATCTTTGTTTTGATTGCCTTTATTTTTGTTGTTATTAGCGGCAAAGCGATTGTCTACGATAAGTATCAACTCCTTTTCGATAAAAAACGGATGCATATTGCACCCGTTAACATTCTTAGCCCATAAGAAGTAGCGTTGGCCAACCAATATTTATCGGTCTGGCGAGAAGCGGGTGCCTCTGCTTTCTACGTTTTTGCGTTAAGATATTATCATTATTAATATAATGTGTCAATTAATTATTTATCAATTTACCAAATAGTCGGCACATCATTTACATAGTGCCAATAAGACCCCGCTCCAGTTGGTTGAGTTTCACTATAGAAACATAGAGTGGTTTCTGACTTGTTATAGATATATGGTTCTTTAGAAAGGCTTTCAATATTGCTCCATTCTACTTCTGTTCCTTTGTAATAAATAAATTCAAAGAAACTTTCGTATAAAGCTTGTAACCCAAGTTTAGTAACACTATGAGGAATAACGATTGATTTTAAAGACATACACCACATGAATGGGGTGTGACCAATATAAGTGACGCCTTCTTCTAAAGTCACCGATGTAAGACTATGACAATCTCTAAATGTCCCCTGATCAAGCGTAGAGACGCTTCCTGGAATTATAATCTTCTTTAAAGCGATATCATGCGAAAAGCAGAACATACCAATCGAATTGACACCGTTTGGAATATTAATTGATTCTAGGAATTTACAGTTAGAAAAAGCAGATTCACCAATTGAAACGATATTATTTGGAACATTGTATGATACTAGATTAGCGCAGCTATAGAAAGCGTGGTCACCAATCGAAGTAACAGTATTTGGATAAGTGAAGGCTTTTGACCAGTTTGATGGGAATTTCAAAATAGAAGTTTTTTCTTTATTGAAAAGCACACCATTAATTGAGCAGTAATCAGCGTTATTCGCATCGACATTTATTTCTTCTAAAGAAGAACAATTGATAAAAGCGGAAGAACCCAAAGAGGTCACACTCTCAGGAATAGTGACGCTTTTTAAATACTCGCAGAAATTAAAAGCGCCTTTGTCAATTTCTTTAACGCTGTTAGGAATTGCGATTTCTTCAAAAGCACATTCTCTAAAAGCGTATTCACCAATCTTAGTAACGCCGTTAGGAATGTTGACTGATGTTAAATGCCCACAACCCTCAAACATGTATTCACCGATTTCGGTAATGTTCTTACTTAACTTAACTGTCTCTAAGGAAAAACATTCTCTAAATGAAGAATTCCCTAAAAAAGTGACAGTGTCAGGAACGATGATTGATTTTAAAGATTCGCATCTATAAAAAGAATAAAAACTAACAGTTTTTAGACCATCATTCAAGGTGACTGATTCTAGTTTTTCGCATAGATAAAAGGCACTAGATTCGATTTCTTTAATCGTGCTTGGGAGAGTTACTGATTTTAAAGATTTACAATATTGAAAAGCATTCATTTGGATGCCAACTACTGGTTTACCATTATAAGTACTAGGGATGACTAAATTACCATTGATATCTTCAGATTTGGCTTTTTTAACCCAATAGTTTTCATTCGTCGAATCATAGAGGAAATCCAATTCTTTAAGAGGATCAATATCAGGAATAGTGATCTCTGAAGAACTAGATGATGGATTAGAAGCGGAAATCCCACTAGAAGATAGTGAGCTGCTATAACCAGAATAAGAAGATGACGGATTAGTAGTAGTACACCCGATTAACGTCATCGCTAGAAGAGTGCTAATGGAGAGGATGATTTTTCTTTTGCTTTTCATAATGTAAACAGTTTGTTATAAACAAAAAAGAGTAACAAACCTTTATCATTTTAATATATTGTCTATCAGTTTGAAACTCTTTTTAGAAAGTTAATTATTTGTTTTCTTGGCTGAAATATGTCTTGTTTTTGATTTCATCACCAATGAGTTTTAAAAATTCTTCGATTGGGACGGTAATTTGTTCTTGGGCACCAAATCTACGATAGGTAACAGTTCTATCATCTCGTTCATGGTCACCGAGAACTAAGGTAAATGGAATC
>CADCGC010000058.1 GCA_902800905.1 uncultured Erysipelotrichaceae bacterium | reverse complement strand
AATCAAATTAAAAATTGCAGTATCAAACAATATGTTTTCTCTTATATTGATTGTATCAACAAATTCAAAAAGGATTGGGTGGATAAAATTAACGACAATTAAAACAATACCGGTGACCATTAATACTGAGCCGGTAATGGTAAATAGTCGGCCAAAATATTTATGATGGCCTAAATAGGCCACAACATAGAATGACCAAAGCCAAACTGAAACGGCCATTAAAGCGAAGAATGATACTGTAATCGCGTAATCAGCAATGTGAATGTTATATGTTTCAAAAATGCCCCACAGTAAATCAGCAAGGTAGAACACCGCGACGCTCACAATAAAAAAGCGATACTGTTTAGAGGCAGGAATCTTATCAGCGGAATACTTTTTGAAAAGCAAATCCCAGTTGGTGATTAAAAGAATAATCAGAGCAATTATTGATACCGATGCGTAGGCCATATATTTACTTTATGAAATCATTATGCGCCCATGTTTATATTTTTTCAAATATTTACGCAAAATGTATGAACATAAAAACGCAAGAATGTCTATATTTTGATTTTTTATAACCGCTAAAAAAGAAAACCACCCAAAGGGTGGCTTCCCTAAGATTAAACTTGTTTGACTATGACTTCTTGGCCGTTATAATCAACTGAGTATTTGTGTTTGGTGTCAACCTCTTGTGAAATAATCTTATTCGCAATAATGGTCTCCACTTTATTCTGGATGAATCTCTTAATCGGTCTCGCACCATAGATTGGTGAATAAGCACTATCGAGGATCCAACTCTTTAAAGCGTCAGAGAATTCGAATGAATAATAAGATTCTTTTAATCTATCATTGAGATTGTTAAGCATCTTATCAACAATCTTAGATTGAGTCTCTTTAGATAATGGGGAGAAGTACACTATTTCATCGATACGATTTAAGAACTCAGGCTTAAAGGTTTGATGTAATAATCCTTCCACTTTATCTCTTTCATTATTGAGGAGATATTCACTACCTAAATTACTAGTCATGATGATAATCGTATTCTTGAAGTCCACGACCCTTCCTTGACTATCGGTAAGTCTCCCATCATCTAACATTTGTAGTAACAAATTAAAGACTTCGGGATGAGCTTTTTCGATTTCATCGAATAAGACGATAGAATAAGGATTTCTTCTCACTTTCTCCGTGAGTTGTCCGCCTTCTTCATATCCGACATATCCTGGAGGGGCACCAATAAGACGAGAAGTGCTATATTTCTCCATATATTCACTCATATCGATACGGATGATATGACTCTCCGAATCGAACAAGGATTCCGCCAAAGCACGAGCGACTTCGGTTTTACCCACACCAGTAGGACCTAAGAACAAGAAACTACCGATGGGTCGATTGCTATCTTTAATCCCCGCTCTCTGACGGAGAATCGCATCGCTAACTAAAGTTAAAGCTTCTTCTTGACCGATTACTCTCTTCGATAAAGTCTTCTTTAAATCGAGAACTTTCTCTCTATCGCCTTTTTCAATCTTGCTGAGAGGGATGTTGGTCATACGAGAGATAATCTTCGCGATTTGTTCTTCATCCACGACTTCGGATAAGAGTTTCTTCTCGCTTTGAGAATTATCGTTCTCTTTTAATTTCTTCTCTAATTCTGGGATGGTCTTATATTGTAATTCACCCGCTTTTTCGTATTCGGAATGACTTAAAGCGACATCCAAATCAAACTTCGCTTTTTCGAGTTTCTCTTTAATGCCTTTAACTTTGAGAATTTCATCTTTCTCAGTTTTCCATCTCTTCTTGAGTTCGTTATCTTTCTCATTAAGAGAAGAGAGTTCTTTTTCGACATCCGCGAGTCTCTTCTTGCTCGCTTCATCACTCTCCTTCTTTAAAGCAGCCTTTTCAATCTCTAATTGCCTAATCTTTCTCTCTAATTCATCGAGTTCGCTAGGCATAGAGGCGAGTTCCACTTTGATGGAAGCACAAGCTTCATCCACTAAGTCGATAGCTTTATCAGGAAGGAAACGAGATGTTAAATAACGATTGGATAAACTTGCCGCGGCGATTAAAGCATTATCGGTAATCTTCACACCATGGAATGATTCGAACCTATTCTTTAATCCTCTTAATATAGAAATAGTATCTTCCACAGTCGGTTCATTGATAAGAACGGGTTGGAATCTTCTTTCTAGAGCGCGGTCCTTTTCAATATATTCACGATATTCTTTTAATGTCGTCGCCCCGATACAATCGATTTCTCCTCTCGCAAGCATTGGTTTGAGCATGTTAGAAGCATCGAGGGCACCATCCGCTCGACCAGCGCCGACAATGAGGTGGATCTCATCGATAAAGAGAATGATTTTGCCTTCGCTTTCCTTAATTTTATTAAGGACTGCTTTTAATCTCTCTTCAAATTCACCACGGTATTTTGCACCCGCTACTAATGCGCCCATATCTAATTCATAAATAGTTTTATCCTTAAGTATGGTCGGCACATCATCTTTGACGATACGTTCCGCAAGACCTTCAAGTATTGCGGTTTTACCAACGCCAGGTTCACCTAAAAGAATGACGTTGTTTTTAGTTTTTCTGGCTAATATTTCAATGATTTTTCTAATTTCCTCATCACGACCGATGACGGGATCAATTTTCCCTTTCTTAACTTCTTCGTTAATGTTACGGCCAAATTTTTGAAGGACATCTTTATCATTTTCATAGTCAGGCATTTGTTCCATTTGCATAAATTAATCCTCCTTTTACAACTCTATTGTAGCACTAAATTAGCACTCGGCAAGTGAGAGTGCTAAAAATTTTATTAATAACTTTGTTATTACTTTTTTTGCATTTTATCTCGAAACACCCTTTTTATGTCCAAAAGCTTTGTCTACAGAAATGCCGTTACTGAATAATTAATTATTGAGTATAGAGGTAAAAATGCCCCTAAAAATGGGGTAAAACTGTGTTTGACTCTTTGGAATCCGTTTCTAAAGGGTCAAATAATAAGTTAACGACTATCTTTGTCTCTTATTTCTTTGATTCTCTTTTTGAATTCTTTTTTAAATTCTTCGAATCTTAAATCGCTGTATTCTTTAAATTGTTTTAACTTTGAAGCAAGATGAACGGAATAAGCAAAGTCAACCAATATTGCACCGATGACCGCTCCAACAAAATATGTATAGATAAGATTCTCACTTATCCAAGATATGCCTTCCACCAAAACTGGATTTAATAGGAAATAGTATAATGAGCCAACAACTAACCATATTAAAGAAAACGACGGGCAAATGATGCCCATGATATTCCCCTTGCGTTCTGAATAATCCCATAACTTAATTTTGAGACCTTTTATAAATATGAGGCCGGCGACAAATTCTATTAACGTCATTCCAACTCCTATGATAGCGACACGAACAACAATATCCCATACTTGTGTATTAATTCCTAAAGGGATATTACTGACTCCATATAGAACAATTACCCCAAAACCATAAATTGGTAAATAAGGTCCAGTTAAAAAGCCGGGATTCATCCAT
>CADCGC010000057.1 GCA_902800905.1 uncultured Erysipelotrichaceae bacterium | reverse complement strand
TGTCTTTAATTTGCTTATTCTAAGGCCAATTTGTTTCAAAATCAAAAAATCTATGGGTTGGGGATACTATGGAACAAGTTTCATGCGTTTGCCTTATTATTACTTAGGTACTAAATAAATAAAGATATAGTGGATGTTTTTGTGGACAAAAAATAGTGGTTGATTTTTATATTTTTGACTAGCTATTATTTTGTCATGGCGAAGAAAAGAAAACCGAAAGTTTATAATCCTGAACATCTTATTGAGGCAATTAAAAAATGGCCTAATCCTATGTATGACAAAAAGCATGGATGCTATTTATATGTTGAAGGAAGAGCCAGAAGTAATCAAACAAGAATTGAACATATCATTGAATATGGACATGATTTAAAAGTCAGAGACTTAGAGCTTGTTCCTGATGGCATTAAGAATTACTTTGATTACAAAAAAGATCCTGTTTATAAAAACACATTTAATTATTACATCAAAAGAAAAGGAAATGATAAAGGACTTATTAAAGTATCGGTTAGAGTATCAGAAGTGGATCATAAAAAAGCATGGATTAAAACAATATTCATTACGTACTCGATTAAATAATGATTACATCAGCTGATAAAGTTGATATAATAAATTTGCTAGAGGTGGAGAACCAGTGTGCGACCACGGCGCGTTCCTTCGGGAATGGATGGCAGCGATCCAGAATGTTAACTGCTCTGGCTAGCAAACAAATTGTGACTCATTTGAGTCATTTTTTGTTATTTACTCATTATTATATTGTTGCTTTATCAATTAATTGATACAATATGTTTGTTAATCCAAACGGGGAGTAGCAAATCTATGAATTCGTCAACACGATAGCGTGGCTATCCGGATCATAGACCGACAAGGAGCAAGACCTTTGATTACTTACCGAAGGAGTTTTTATATGGATGAATTAAAAGAGAAAGAGTTTGAGACCGTTAGTGACTCGGAAGTTTTGAAATTGCTTGAAACAGATCCAGAAAAAGGATTATCTAGCAAAGAAGCCGCTAGTAGATTAGCGAAATTCGGTCCTAACAAGTTACAAGAAGAAAAGAAAAAATCATGGATTAGAATCTTCTTTGAACAAATGGCGAACCCAATGATTTATGTTCTTTTTGGTGCGGTTGCTATTACAATCGGTGTTTCAATTTACGAAACAGTCAAACATGGTTCGTTTGATTTCTTAAATGTTGGTGACTGGCCAGATATCATCATTATCTTGGCGGTTATTATTCTTAACTCTGTTATTGGAACAGTTCAAGAAATCAAAGCTCAAACATCTTTAGATGCTTTAAAACAATTATCTTCCCCAGAAAGTACAGTTATTAGAGATGGCAAGAGATTTAAAGTTAAATCTAGTGAACTTGTCGTTGGTGATATCATCGTTCTTGAAGAAGGTGACACGATTGGTGCAGACCTCCGTTTGATTGAGGCTGTTAACTTAAAGTGTGATGAATCTTCTTTAACTGGTGAATCAGTCCCTGTTGAAAAAGATAGCAAAGTCACATTCTCAGAAAGTGTTGCTGTTGGAGATCGAATCAATATGGCGTATATGTCTACACCTGTCAGTTATGGACGTGGTAAAGGTGTAGTTATCGCGACTGGAATGAAGACTGAAATCGGTAAGATTGCTAAGGCTCTTGACGCTGATGAAGATGAAGAAACTCCACTTCAAAAAGTATTATCTAAGTTATCTAAATTCTTAGGTTTATTAACCCTTGCAATTGTTATTGCGGTTTTAGTTGTTGAAATTATTTGGATTTTAGTTAGAGGAAATGGCTCTAATATTGATAAATGGATTGACGCAGTCCTTGAATCAATCGCTTTAGCGGTTGCAGCAATTCCTGAAGGACTTGCAGCAGTTGTCACTATCGTTTTATCTATCGGAGTTCAAAGAATGGTTAAAGTCAACACGATTGTTAAGAAGTTACCATCTGTTGAAACTTTAGGTGCAGTTAGCATTGTTTGTTCTGATAAGACTGGTACATTAACACAAAATAAAATGACAGTCTTAGAAGCCTATGTTGATGACACATATTTCAAAAGAGAAGAATTCTCTAAAGATCATAAAAATGAAGACCTTAAATTATTAGCAAGAGGTATGTCATTATGTTCTAATGCGACAGTGGATGAAGGCTTATTCGGTGACCCAACTGAAATTGCCTTAGTTGTTTTAGGAAACGACTTTGATATGCATAAAGGTGACCTTGAAAAGGCCACTCCAAGAATTGATGAACTTCCATTCGACTCTGTGAGAAAGATGATGTCCACCAAGCACCAAGACGGAAAAGAGACGATTACCTACACGAAAGGGGCTCTTGATTCCATCTTAGCGAACACTAAATATATCTTAGAAAATGGTAAGGAAAGACCAATTACTCAAAAGGATATTGACCGTATCTATGAGGTGAATAGTGAATTCTCCTTTAGAGCGTTACGTGTCCTTGTTCTTTCATATAACAAGAAAGATGTTATTGATGAAAAAGACTTAGTCTTTGTTGGGTTAGTAGCAATGATTGACCCAGCTAGACCAGAAGCTAAACCTGCAGTTGAGAAATTTAAGACCGCTGGCATTACCACAATTATGATTACTGGTGACCATAAAGATACAGCGTTTGCAATTGCTAAAGAATTAGGTATTGCTGAAAGTATTGACCAATGTGTCATGGGCAAAGATATTGATAACTTAAGTGAAGAAGAATTAAAAGAACTTGTTAAACACACTAGAGTGTTTGCGCGTGTCTCTCCAGAAAATAAGACTAATATCGTTAAAGCCTTTAAGGCGAATGGCAATATTTGCGCAATGACGGGTGACGGCGTTAATGATGCGCCAAGTTTAAAAGCTGCAGATATCGGTATTGCTATGGGTATTACTGGCACTGATGTTGCTAAAGGTGCCGCAGATATGGTTCTTGCTGATGATAACTTCGCTTCAATTGAAAAAGCGGTTGAAGAAGGAAGAAGCATCTTCACAAACATCAAGAAAACCATTATTTTCCTTCTTTCCAGTAATATTGCTGAAGTTCTTGTGATGTTCTTCATCATCCTTATTGGATTTGAAACCCCATTTATCGCTATCCATTTATTATGGATTAACTTGATTACCGATTCCCTTCCAGCAATTGCGTTAGGAATGGATCCAAAAGATAAGGGAATCATGAAGGAAAAACCACGTAATCCAAACGAAACAATCTTTGCTCATGGTGGACTTGTGGACACAATTATGCATGGTTCGTTCATTACAATTGCAGTTATTATTGCTTATTTAAGTGCTTTCTGGCTTAACGGCATTACTGATTACGAAACCATCGCTCATATTGCTGACTTTAAAGAAACAATTGTTGGAACAGCAGAACAAACTGGTACACAAATCTTAATGCAAGCTCAAACAATGTCATTTACTGCCTTAGGATTTGCTGAATTAATCCACATGGTTTGTATGAGTAGCACAACTAAGAGTGCATTCAAAGTCTTTGGAAATAAGAACTGGATGATGTTATTAGCCTTTGTTCTTGGTGTTGGATTACAATTCTTTGTTGTTCTCACTCCAGGTGTTCAAGAAGTCTTTAAGACCTCATCACTCAATGGTGTTGAATGGGGTATTACCGCCGCCGCAGCCTTTGTCCCACTTGTGGCACATGAGATTGAAGTTTTAATTAAATTCATCATTAAAAAAAGCAAATCTAAATAATCATTATTTATATAGCGAGAATATTTCTTGATTTTAATTCTTAAAAAGTTTATATTTATTCTCGCTAGTTGGTCCCTTAGCTCAGCTGGTAGAGCAAATGACTCTTAATCATTGGGTCAAAGGTTCGAATCCTTTAGGGATCACCATCTAACTAATAACCCCGTCGTTGACGGGGTTTATACTTTCAATTCTTAGGAGGAAACTTAAATGTTAATTGATCAAATCAAAACCGCAAATATTGACGCTCTTAAAGCTAAAGATGTCGTGGCAAGAGGTGTTCTTTCTGTTGTGATGAATAAATACAAACTCCAAGAAGTTGAATTAAAAGCCGCTGGTAAAGAGATTGGTGATAAAGAATTACTCGCTATCATTCAAAAGACTCTTAAAGAATTAGCGGATGAAAAAGAAGGATACTTAAAAGTCAACAACCAAGAAAGAGCGGATAACATTGCTAGACAAGAAGCAATTCTTAATGCTTATTTACCAAAACAACTTTCTGAAGAAGAAATTAGAAACATTATCAATTCTTTAGAAGACAAAAGTGTTCCATCAGTAATGAAGCATTTTAAGACAAATTACGCTGGCCAAGTTGATATGTCTCTTGTCAATTCAGTCCTTCGTAGTTTATAATCAATATTCGGTGACTATGTCATCGAAGATAGGGGCATCGTACAACGGCAGTACAGCGGTCTCCAAAACCGTTAATGTGGGTTCGATTCCTACTGCCCCTGCCACCTAAGTATTATTACTTTGATACAAAGTACAGATAGAGGGTTGTTGCAGAAAATGGGCTTAAATGCTCATTTTTTTCTTTATTTTTAACT
>CADCGC010000056.1 GCA_902800905.1 uncultured Erysipelotrichaceae bacterium | reverse complement strand
ATGATAAAAAGTCATCTTTGTTTTATTAACTAAAGAACATATCTCATTAACAGTGATATCATGATAGTTCTTTTTCGATAATAGTTTGAATAATGATTTCTCAAATTCTTTTTTAGTTTTATCTGGATTTCCCATATTTATAGATTACATTTATTTTTACTTATTCTACATCAATAACTTTACTTTGAATATTAGAAAGTATAGTTAAGGCTTGTTTTGCTTGAAAATAGAAAGTAAAGATATTATTTATTTTATGTAGTATTTCTACATAAGAAAGAAGGAAATTTATATGAAAAAGAAATTAGTCTTAATGACGTCTGCTCTTATGGCTATTGGTCTTTTAGCGGGTTGTGGAAGTAAGCACACTCATGAATACAAATTAGTTGATGAAGTTGCTGCTACTTGTACTGAAAGTGGTGTCCACGCTCATTATACCTGCGAAGGATGTGACAAGTTATTTGATGAAGACAAAAAAGAAACAACATTAGAAGCTTTAACAATTGCCGCTTTAGGCCATAATTTAACCGCTCATGATTCTCATGCCGAAACATGCACCGAGGCCGGTAATTGTGCTTATTGGAGCTGCGAAAGATGTGGCAAATTCTTCTCCGATGAGGAAGGAAAAGACGAACTCAAAAAAGATGGTTGGATCATTCCAGCTCACGCTCATACTTTAATTCATAACGATGCAAAGGCCGCAACTTGTTATGTACCTGGTAACATCGAATATTGGGTATGCACAGAATGCTTCCAATATTTCTCAGACGAAGCTTGCACACATCCTATTAAGCAAGAAGACGTTCGCACTCCAGCTCATCACACCTTAACTCATCACGAAGCAAAAAACGCAACTCGCCTTGAAGATGGTAACATCGAATATTGGAGCTGCGATGTCTGCGGTAAATATTTTTCTGATGAAGAAGGCAAAAATGAAATAGATGCAGAATCCATAATCATTCCAGCATTAGGAACTGATAAGAGCTATTTTAATGGAACGTACTGGCTTGATTCTAGCTTTAGCTATATTCTTAACTTTATCACTAATAATTTTTCTAATTATGATATTGATTACGAATATTATTTTAGTAGCTTCGATTATGATGATGAAACAAAAGAGCTTTCATTTATTGTAACTGGACTTGAAAGCTTTGGTGATTATGTTTCACCATATAAAGTTGGTGATAAAATCTCCTTTACATACGACGCAGAAAATGATGCTTTGATGTTTGGGACAGTCAAACTTTCTCAGCGACAAAGCTAATAAAGGAATCGCGCTGAATTGCCACGCATTATATTAGTTCACTCTAATAAAGAAAAAATGTCAAAAACTAAGACCGATTAGGCTAATGCTTAGTCGGTTTTTAAATCGGTTGAATCAAATATTTCAACGAAAAGTTCAAGTTTCAACAAAAAATAGAGCTTTCAATTTGTCTTAAAAACGTAGTACAATCCCAACTTAAAAAATGAAGGTTAATACAGAAATGTGTTAGCCTTTTTCTTTAATTACATCGCACTTTTCTGAGATTATTTTTCACTTAGAGCGATTAATGGAAATACAAGGAGGATCAAGCTGATGGAAAACCTAAATAAAGAGTATATGGAACGCTTCCTTAACTACATAGTTTCAATGGTTTATTATGAAAAACTTCTTAATAGAGAAGAGATAACTATTGACGACTATATCGAAATCGAAAGAGACATTGCTTACAAGTGCAAGATTGAAGATAGCGTGTTCAGAATGAAAAAAAGAGATCCTGTGATTATGACCCTCATATTATTCAAAAATAAACTAAAGCTTTTTTATCTCTTCTTTTATAAAGTTGATGACGTCTTCTTTAGGGATTCTTTCTAACTCTCTACATATGTCATCAGCTTTTTTGTCGTTGTTTTTACGTTCAATTAAATAATCAACAGTTACACCAAATAGATCAGCTAATTGAATAAGTTGGTTGATTTTTGGCTCGTAAATCCCGTTTTCCCAATTCAGTATTGTCTGACCAGAAACACCAAGTTTGTTGGCTATTTCATTTTGAGTCAGACCGCTCTGATTTCTTAATTCTCTCAATCTCATTTGTCTTTACCTCTTAGACAAATAATCAAAGAAACCTTGATTTGAATATAGATAAATCAAGTAAAACTTTGTAGAATGATATGAGAATTCAAGGAAACCTTGATTTTCTTAATCTATGGAGTTTGGATATGAATAGGAACGATATTATAGCTAGAATTGGTAGTGCTTTTTATACATCGAATACTGAGCCAGGCGAATTTAGCTATCAAAAGGCTTTGGCTACGATTGGTAAGGATATAAACCAATTGTATGAACCTCATTGGGCAAGAAAATATAAAAATATAGATTTAAGATTTACTGATGGGAAACTATCTGTACTTGTTGAAACTAAAGCAAATTATGACAACGACAATCTCGCTTTAGTTTATGAACAATTGAATGCGTATATAAAATACGAGAAAGAACTGACAAACAATAAAATTGTCGCTATTGTCGCAAACACTGATGACGATCGTGTCTTAGTGTTCTACGGAAATAGTGTTTTTGCTGACAACACAACATTAAAAAGAATAGAGACCAAGCTTAAAACATTTGAAGAATACAAAGATATTTACTTTGGAACAGTTAATGACAAGTTAAAAGTTATCCAATCGACATATGAATTAAATGAATTATTACATCAATTTGGTATTAAGGAAGCAATACGAAGCCAATTTGTGGGAACTTGTCTTTTAGCTCTTAAAAACGGATTAATATATACAGGCTTGAATAACGCCCAAATAAGAGCAGGCATTGAAGCTGTTTTAACTAATCTTCTAGAAAGAGATTTAAATAAAGCGACAAAATTAGCTATTCTTAAAACCAAGGTACTGGATTCCCAGGGCATAAAAGATTTAGAAGATATTAAATTTAGAAAAATACTTAATTTTATAGAAACAAACATTTTGCCATATATTAATGATAAAAGTACACAAGGGCAGGATTTACTAAATTTGTTTTTCACAACTTTTAATAAATATGTTGGGAAAGCCGATAAAAACCAAGCTTTTACCCCTGACCACATCGTTCATTTTATGTGCAAGGTCTGTGGAGTTAATAGAAACTCATATGTGTTGGATCCATGCTGTGGAAGTGGGGCGTTTTTGGTTCGGGCTTTGACAGAAGCAATGGATGATTGCGCAACGGAAGACGAGAAAAAAGAAATCAAGAAAAAACATATTTATGGAATTGAATATGAAGAAGGTGCTTTTGGATTGTCAACAACCAATATGCTCATTCATGGTGATGGAAATTCAAATATAATTAAAGGCAGTTGCTTTAAAGATTTAAGCGACTGTATAAAAGGCGCACCGATTAATGTCGTATTAATGAATCCTCCTTATAATGCGTCTGCTGTTTGCAGCAATCCGGATTATGTTTCAACGTGGGGTTCGAAGGTCAAAACTGACCCTTCAAAAGGATTACATTATGTCCATTACATAGCAAGTAAAATTCAAACAGGTAAATTAGCTGTTTTGTTGCCTATGGCATGTGCTATAGGAAATAATGATGAAATAAAAAAATTCAAAAGGCTTATGCTACAAGAGCATAATTTGGAAGCTGTATTTTCTCTTCCAAATGAAGTGTTTTATCCTGGTGCAAGCGTTTGCGCTTGTTGCATGGTTTTTAATTTAGGTGTTCGTCACGAATCTGCTCCAATAAAAGAAACTTTCTTTGGATACTTTAAAGACGATGGTTTTTATAAGAAGAAAAACTTAGGAAGAATAGAAAGAACCAATTGTGGTGTTGGAGTTTGGAAAAACATAGAATCAGAATGGCTTAGATTATTCTTTAGCAGAGAATCAAAACCTGGATATTCTGTGGTAAAACAAGTTACTGCTGAAGATGAATGGTTAGCTGAAGCGTATATGGAAACCGATTATTCCACTTTGGATTTTGAAGATTTTGAAAAAGTTGTCAGATCATATTTGGCATTTTTGGTAGATAATGGGATGGTAACTAACGATGATAGCGACAAATAATTGGAAAAGATTTGTTGTTGGAGATATTTTTCCGAAAAAAAGGATTTCAAGACATTCTTCCACTCCTGAAGAAGAAGGCCCTATTCCTTTTGTATCATCAAGTTCTATAAACAATGGTGTTTCATTTTTTTGCAATGAAGAGCCAATTCCAGGAAATTGTATAACCGTTTCCACAAACGGAGATTGTTTTGATGCGTTTTATCAACCAATCCCTATAGTTTTGTCGAACGACGTCGATGTTCTAATTAACGATAATCTGAATAAATACAATGCAATGTTTATTTGTACGATTTTAAGGTTGGAAAAATTTAAATGGGATTATGGAAGAAAACCGAAAAACGATAAAGTTTTTAAGACAATTATAAAACTTCCTGTTAAAAATCAAGATGACATAGAACCTGATTGGGATTATATGACTGAATTTATTAAAAAAATTTGGATTTATAATCTCCATGATAATAAAGTATGCCTAAAAGATATCCATCTTGACAATGTGCGAATATTCGGACAGGGTGTTCGAAAGTTCGTGCACTCTACTTTATATACTGTTTTATAGATAGTT
>CADCGC010000055.1:4794-7292 GCA_902800905.1 uncultured Erysipelotrichaceae bacterium | reverse complement strand
GTGGTCCGCATTTCGCCCTTGAGAGGGGCGGCTAGTAATAGAGGGCTAATATCTGCCCGACTATGAAAAACCACCGGATTGTCCGGTGGATATTTATTTGTGCCATTTTTGGCCATTTTTTGCATTTTTCATCCTATTATGAGTGTATTTTGTATCAATAATGAATGAGTTCTGATGGCCTATGGTGAACCACCTGGTATACCTATAGGCACCCCACATCATACATATAGGCACCCCATATTACAAAAAACCGCCGTGTTGTTTCGAAAGGTAATAGGCATGTGACAAATGCTGTCAGGTCTTTATTCCAAACTTCTATTGAATCAATAAAAAATAGTGGTTTCAAAAGATAGGCTTTTCAAAAGCTGAAGCAATTATCTATTTTGGGTTAACAGAGGAGTTAAAGAGCTTCTTGATTAAAGACTATGGCGATTTGACTAATTGGATTGCTAACCAAATCAAAGCTTCTATTTACAAATTGAAAAACTAAGAATTCCCCATGAAAGGCTAAAGTAGTTGAGTAGTGGGGATTTTTATTTTGTTCCTCATACATATGTGTAATATAATTTACATGCATACGAAACGAGATTGTAAATATGAAGAAAAGTAATTTTTTATTATTTATTGTAGGAACATTAGTTTTTTCTTTATCAGCTTGTAATACATCAAACAATAATTCTGGAGGTTCAAGCGATCCAACTCCTAGTGATCCAACTCCCGGACATCAGCACACATTTAGTTCATCTTGGAACTATGATAGCGAGTATCATTGGCATGATTCGACATGTGGACACGATGTAGTAAGTAACAAAGAAAAACATTTATTAGAAGAACGTGTTGTTTCTCCGACCGAAACACAGGCGGGATATACAATTCACAATTGTCGAATCTGTTCATATTCCTATAAAGATAACGAAACCCCACCTATTCCATCAACTAAATACACCATCACATGGAAAAATTATGATGGTTCCACCCTTTTTATTGATTCGAGTGTTGTTGAAGGAACTATACCTCAATACAAAGGGGCAACTCCAACTAGAATTAGTGATGAGGAAAATGAATACTCATTTTCTGGCTGGACTCCAACTGTTGTGGCAGCATATTCTGATGCTACCTATACTGCTACTTTCACGAGCGAAATACACAAGTACACTATAACGTGGAAAAATTATGATGGTACAATCTTGGAAATTGATGAAAATGTTCCTTATGGAACTATGCCTTCTTATGATGGTTCCACACCAAGTAAGCCATCTACTCCAGAGAATAGATTTGTTTTTTCTAGCTGGTCTCCAACTGTTGCGTCTGTAACTTGTGATGCAATTTATACCGCATCCTTTATTGCTACTGGTAATGACTATCTCGTTCTTTGGAAAAATTATGATGGTACAATCTTGGAAACTGATGAAAATGTTCCTTATGGAACTATGCCTTCTTATGATGGTTCCACGCCAATTAGACCGTCAGATAACGAATTTAAATATGTTTTTTCTAATTGGTACCCAGAGGTTTCGTTGGTTACTACTGATGTAGTTTATACGGCTCAATATACATCTTCAGATCTATATAACGATATTCAATCTATCGATTTTGAATCAAATCAAGTTTATATGCCTATTGGCGAAGAAAGAACGATAAATTATTCTACTATTCCATCAAAATTACACGATTCCATTATTTTTAAGAGTTATGATTCTTCAATAGCTAGGGTGGAAAACAATACAATTCATGGAGTTTCAGCTGGAAAAACAAAAATTATTGGATATGGAGAAAATGGTGTATTTAATATTTTTGAAGTGAATGTTTTACAAATTATTGAGTATATCGGTGTTTATAATTTATTTTATGGTTGGACAAACACTTTGAATCTTCCTGTTGATTGCTCTTTTTCTCTTAGAGAAAACCTGTCGGTTTACCCAAATAACACTTCAGCAAGGTATTATACTCTTAGGTGCTATTCTGATAGCGATCTGATTACAATTGATGAGACAGGTAACAATGTTAGAATTCATTCAAATAAAGGTGTTGCAGAAGTTAGACTCGTTTATAGCTCGCCTTTAAACACAATAGAGAACATAATTAAACTCAATATTAGTTACGATAAAATCTTACCTGAGAGTTTAACTATATCTAAAACTGAAGCAACCATTACTTGCGGAAATAGACTTTATCTTAGTCCTTCTGTTTCTCCATCAAACGCAAATGTTGGTACTGCAATTTCCTATTTTTCTTCTGATGAAAGCGTAGTTTCTACTGAGGGAAATAATTTAACCGGTGTAGGAATAGGGAGAGCGGTCGTTACAGTTCAAACAAATAGTGGTTTAAAACAATATTGCAATGTCGAGGTTACTGGAACCTATGCCACATCGTTCTATTCTACTACGCCATCTTCTTTATCTGTTGCACCAAATGAAACAAAATCAATTAATGCTCACTGCAGCCCTTATTCTTCAAATGTTTGTACAGGTATTGAATATTTTTCAGACGATGAAACT
>CADCGC010000055.1:0-4761 GCA_902800905.1 uncultured Erysipelotrichaceae bacterium | reverse complement strand
GTAACGTCACAGGAATTACAAGAGGTGAATGTGATGTTATTATGACCATCTTCAATAAAACGAAAAAGACCGTTCATATTTCTGTTGTTGGCGAAATCTATCCTACTTCATTATCACTCTCGTCAACTACAATAAGTTTGAAACCAAATAAATCACAATCATTAACGGCAACGATTTCCCCATCGAATGCAAATGTTTGTACACAAGTTACATGGTCTTCGTCTGATATGTCTATTGCTACCGTTAGTGTCTCTGGATATGTTAGAACCGTTGCTCCTGGAAGTTGTGTCATCACTGCATCTTTGGAAAACGGAGTTTCTGCAACTTGTGATGTGACTGTTTTAGACTATACATATCCAACTTCAATAAATCTTTCTTCAAGTAGTCTTTCGTTAGATCCTTTAAGTTCTAAAACAATTACTGCTTCTGTATTGCCGTCCGACGCCGATATTTATAAAACGGTTTCTTGGGCATCTTCAAATGAATCCGTCGCCACTGTTTTAAACGGAGTAATTGCTGGACTAACTCCTGGAAGTTGTGTCATCACTGCATCTTTGGAAAACGGAGTTTCTGCAACTTGTGATGTGACTGTTTTGGACTATACATATCCAACATCTATTACATTATCTCAATCATCGTTAACCATTGATCCTGGAAAGATCGGTGCTTTAGCACCTATTTATTCTCCGTCAAATTCGAATAATGGATTAGAGGTTGGATGGTCAAGCTCAGACAGGTCAGTTGCAACAGTTGAGAATGGTGTTGTTACAGGTATAAGTCCTGGAATTTGTGTAGTAACAGCAACTATTTGGAACGGTTATAGTGTAAATTGTAACGTCACAGTTAAAGATTATGTTTATGGTGAAACTATAACGCTTAGCAACAATTCGGTTTCAATCAGAATGGAAAGTACTTATTCGCTGACTGGAGTCGTTTTGCCAAGCAATTCGAACATTGGGAATGAAATATCTTATAATTCAACCGACTCAAGCATTGCAACTGTAGATGAGACATCTGGCTTAATAATTGCTGTTGGAGTAGGAACGTGTGATATTATTGCAAGTTTACCAAATGGCTTTGAAACACTTTGCTCAGTAACTGTTCTTGATTATATTTATGCTGAAACCTTAACCTTAAGCAAAATAACAGCAACTTTATCTATTGGACAATCAACTTTGTTAACTTATACAATCAATCCTTCAAATTCTCAACGTGGAAAAGATGTGGTATGGTCATCAAGAGATGAAAATGTCGCTACGGTCAATGATGGGAGAGTTGTTGGTATAGCTCCTGGGACATGCTACATTGATGCTACTTTAGAAAATGGATTTGTAGCTTCTTGTCAAATTACAGTTAATGATGTTTCGCCAATTATTAAAGACGCTGAAACATATGAAGAATACTCTTATTGTACTTACTTAAATTTAACAGTAAACGAAACTAGAAGATTGAAGTCTAATACTATAGTTGCCTATTCATCGACGGATCAGAATGTAGCGTTTGTTGACAGCGATGGTGTATTAAGAGCAGTTGGAATCGGAAATTGCACTATAAAAGCCACCAATTCCTCAAACGGTATTGCCTCTTTTGAAGTCAGAGTTTTTGATTGTTCTATCTCATTTGAAGAGAAGTATGAAATAGAAAACTACTATCATACTTATAACGATAGTTTAAATGAATACCAAAAAGGTGAAATTACTTCAACTATCGAAGTATCCATTAAAAACTATTCATTTGATGGCGGCAAGTTATTGAAAATGAGCTGCGATATTAAAAAAATAACAGGTGAGTTTGAAACACCAATTTGTATAGTTTTTGAAATTCGTGATTCTAACGGTAATTTGTTGTGCAAAAAGTTTGAACGTATAGATGAGTACATTCTTTTTGGTCAAACAATAAATACGGAAGTAGAAATAGATTTATCAAACTATTATTTGACCGACTATTCACATTGTTTTAGTGTTATTGCAACCGATTGTCCTCTATTATAAAAACTCTCATTAAGGAACTAGTTGCTTCGACATTAAATCGTTTATTTCACCGTTAATGTCATAGATAGAGATGATAATCCACATGCTCTATTGGTCGAGCTTGGTAGGGTTCATCTCTTTTAATTTGAAAACTTTTTTGAAATATGTGTTTTATAGACATATGAAGAACTTTATTTTTAGAAAAGATTGGCACGGATTTGATGACTGGATCCGTTCAATCAACAGAATGAGAATGTATATTTCCGCTCATAAAAACGGTCATACTTGGATTGATCACGATGAATACACTGAAGCTAACTTGTGGTATGTCAATTACCTGGAGTACATGAAAGGATTAACTGAAGAACAAAAAGAGTTTATTAGAACAAAAGAAAAAGGACATATTCCAGAGTGGGATTTCTCTAGAGGAAAAGAAATTACCTTTATGTATGAAAGATGGCTAGAAGTAGTGGCAAACTTCAAGCTAAATTCCTTAAAGGAAATTACGAATAAAGAAGTGGGTGCTGCTATTAAAAAGGCAAGAGAAACTAGATGCATAAATCGTGCTCAACTAGCGGGTGTTTTAGGCATAATCGTATACATACTTTGATACAAAGGTTTACGATAAAAAAGCACGAGAAATGGGGAGAAATCCTCATTTTTTGTTTATTTTGAGTAGTTTCCAGGTTTGCTAGTTCGATTCTAAAGGTAAAAAATAGTGGTTTCATTTATACCTATGGTGAACCACCTCATATACCTATAGGTACCCCACCTCATACCTATGGGAACCCCATATCTTTTTTACATTTAACAAACTCATTAATGAGTTCACTTCGCACCTGTTAAAGAAGGAATATTAAGAGTCGAAAATAGAAAGGACTTTTAATATGAACAAAAACCATTATTCATCGACGAGCCTAATGATGAACTTGATCACTTGATTCGTCTAAACATCAAAGCTCCTCATTGAAGGCGGTACAGATGAATAAAGCAAAAGAGCCAAAAGGCTCTTTTTAAATGATATAATCGTTTGAATAAGATTCTTTCGCCGATTCAACTAGATTGGCCAATGTTTTCTTTTCTAAATAGATTTCTAAATGCTTATCTATTTGATTTAAGAAATCATCAATAGGGGCATAGCCAACATTTTCTTTTCCTAGTCCAATTTCAGATACATAGATAATATCTTTTAAAGTGACTTCGTTAGGGGATTTAGCTAAACGATACCCACCTTGGTTGCCTCTTGTACCAAGTAATAGGCCACTAGCCTTATATAACGGCACAATTTGTTCTAAGAATTTCTTAGACAATTCTTTTCGATTGGCGATATCCACTAAAGAGATATAGCCATCTTCATAGTGTTCACCTAAATCGATGAACATCTTAATGGCGGTAATAGTTTTAGAAGATAGTTTCATAATTATTCTCCTTAATAAAGTCCACTAATAATGGCTCAAATTTAACACTATAGTTATGATTTGGATCGTCTAGTGTATTTTCAATCGCGGCAATCTTAGTGGATTTTAATAAATCGTTATTGCTTAAATAAGCACCAAGGAATGTCGAGGCATAAACATCACCTGTTCCATGATAGGATATATCTTGCATAGTTAATACTTTTTTATTCATAGAGTTACCTCGTTGACACCATTATAGCAAAGAGTTATAATATTGTAAACCTATTAAACATATAGGAATAGTAAAAAGAGGAAAAAACAAATGAAAGTTTATCAAAAAATAATCGACACTATTGGTAACACCCCATTAGTGGAACTCTCAAATTTAGAAAGCAAATATAGCTTAAAAGCAAGAATTATTGCTAAAGTTGAATATTTTAATCCAGGTGGCAGTGTTAAAGATCGTATTGCTAAAGCAATGATTGAAAAAGCCGAAAAAGAAGGCTTAATCAATAAAGATACAGTTTTAGTGGAACCAACATCAGGTAATACTGGTATTGGCTTATCTATGGTGGCCGCTTCTAAAGGATTAAAAATTATACTTACTATGCCAGAAACAATGTCTATTGAAAGAAGAAAGCTTTTAAAAGCTTATGGTGCGGAACTAGTGTTAACCGAAGGCAGCAAAGGCATGAAAGGCGCAATTGCAAAAGCGGAAGAAATCGCTAAAGAAATTCCTAATTCCTTCATTCCTTCACAGTTCACCAATATGGCTAACCCAAATATCCACTATTTAACAACTGGCCCAGAAATCTTTAAAGATTTAGATGGTAATATTGACTACCTAGTAGCAGGCGTAGGTACAGGCGGTACTTTATCGGGTACAGGTAAATATTTAAAAGAAAACAAACCAAGCATTAAAGTAGTGGCGGTTGAACCAGAAACTTCCCCAGTTTTATCTAAAGGCACACCAGGTCCACATAAGATTCAAGGTATCGGTGCAGGATTTGTTCCTCAAACACTAGATACATCCATCTATGATGAAATTATCACAATCGGTAATGAAGAAGCGATGGAAACGGGCAAAGAATCCGCAAGAACAGAAGGATTGTTAGTTGGTATTTCTAGCGGCGCTGCTATTAAAGCGGCTATCAAATTAGCGCAAAGAGAAGAAAATGCCGGCAAAACAATTGTGGTAATCTTGCCAGACACTGGTGAAAGATATTTATCCACAGCGATGTTCCAAGAATAAATCACCATATATAGAAATAGACCTTAAAATAAAGGTCTTTTTCTTGTCTGAGCCATCGTGCAACACGATGAGCGAGTTAAAACCCCCAGATAGTCTGGGGTGGAGGTAAAACTTATAGTTTTGCCCAAAATAAAATCTCCTT
>CADCGC010000054.1 GCA_902800905.1 uncultured Erysipelotrichaceae bacterium | reverse complement strand
AAGGAGATTTTATTTTGGGCAAAACTATAAGTTTTACCTCCACCCCAGACTATCTGGGGGTTTTAACTCGCTCATCGTGTTGCACGATGGCTCAGACAAAAAAGGACTTTGTGGTGCAAAATCCTTATTTTATTCCGATGGAATGGTTTGCCTTATTTGATACAATGTCCCTCAAATTATAAACTTTGTCCCTCAAGGGTAAATTTAATCCTCCTTTTTATCCCTCAACACTATCTACGCCATTTATTACGCCATTATTACGCCATCTTTTTATAAATTTTGTCTGAAATAACAAAAAACCTTGAAATTGTATCAAGGATTGTAAATAAACTGGCTAGGATGCTGTGTAATAATACAATTTCCACTACTTGTTTTATTGTTTTTTGCCGCTTGAATAAATATTTCCACACGTTGTGGAACAATTGATGCAGCGACATGTTATGAAAGATTTTCCCACAACTTGTGGGAGAATTTTAAATTTTTAAAAAAAGAATAATATAATAAAAACTTTGACACTATTTTGTATCAAAGTTGGGTGTGCAGCTTGTCTCGCCGTTTACCCATATTGATACAATTGAGACCCCTGAAGCAAATTTGAGACCCCCACCCAGAGAACGCAAAATGTATTTTTATTTACAAATATCTTTTAATAAATCATCAGCAACTGCTTTATCTTCAATTCTCATAATGTCACTCCCGAATTGAAAATTAGTATATGGATTAATTCCTCCATACCACACTATTTTCTTATCAATTATGATAATGTTTGTTTTGAAATCGGTTTGTTTGGTGATTAGCCCTTCTACTTCTTTCGACGAATAAAGAATTAGTTTGTCATTACAAAGTGACATAAGTGTTTTTAATTTGTTTTCATCATAATCATTTACCACCATAACGGTTTCGTTCTTACAGGATTTCAAATCAGCGTTCAATGATTCTTCATACTCATACAAAGAATAAATTTGTTTTTGGTAGAATCCATCATCAGTTAAAAGCATATACTTTTCTTTTTTGTATCCACTTAAACGTTCATGATACATCGAAGAAAAAACACCAACCTTAACATCAATAAAATCCACTACTTCAACTGATGTTTTACCTTTTCTAATTCTATGAAGTCTTCCAACATACTGGGATAATGTACCCTTCCATCTAAATGGAGACACGATAAATAAAGTGTCAAACTTAGATTGGTCAAATCCTTCTCCAATATATTTACCGGTCGATAAAACTATAAAACCATCATTAAGATTTTCTAGTTCATATAAAAACTGCTCTTTTTCATTTTTAGAGTTTTCACCGGATATGCTTAATATATTCTCGATGCCCTTTTCTTTTAACTTATCCGATAACAATTTAATATGTTCAATCCTATCAGTAAGAAGAAGTATGTTTTTATTACTTTTATGTTTTGATATAAGTTCTTTAGTAATCAATTCATTTCTATCTTCGTCTTTCAATAACAAAGTTATTTGATCTACAAATGGTAAGGTGAGTTGTTCGCTGGTAAAGGTGAAATGCGTAAATTTAGGTGTCAATAACCTTACAAACTCCGAATGAATAACATCTTTATACTCATAACGTATATCGCCAATGGTTTTAAATACTATCGTGTGATTATCATCACTTCTTTTTGGGGTTGCAGTAAAACCATATAAATATTTGCTTTGGCAGCTTCTTGCAACCTCTTCATATGTTAATGCACCCACATGATGAACTTCATCAAAAATAACCATACCATAGTTTTTTAATATTTCTTTTCCTTCTTCTGAAGTCAATGAATCAATCGAAGCAATATCAATATAATTTGTAAGTTTCTTTTTGGAACCAGTGTATGTACCATACTTATCTTTTTCTTTTTTATAGTCTGAATATCCTATCGATAAAAAGGAATCCAATCTTTCTCTCCACTGGTCTATCAAAGATAGTTTTGGAACAACAATTAGTGTATTGACGCATAATTTTGAAATAAGCGCTATTGCAACAACGGTCTTTCCAAAAGCTGGAGGAGCAACAAAAATGCCGTTATCATATTTAATCAATTGATTTAAAGCTGTGTTTTGCTCTTCTCGTAAGCTTCCTAAAAATGTTGCCGATATCATGCTGCCAATAGTTTGCTTATCTTCAATTTGGTAATCATTATTTAGATAATTTAACACTTTAATCAAATTATCCTCACAACCCCTAGGAAGATAAACAAACGACTCATCTTCTTTATAAAGTCGTTTGACCATAGGATATCTAATATTTCCATATGCATACACCATTTGTTTTCTTTTAACTAATTCATAATATTCAGGATTGGCCACAGAACCTAATCTATAAAGAAACTTGATGGCTTTGTTAGTCATACCAGCCTTAGAAACAACTATCTCATTATTCTTAACTATGCAAAGTGTTTTAGGAAAATCGGTTTTATCCAATTTCAAATTTTTCAAAACATTTTTAGGAAGAAGCCCAAGAGCGTCTTCATCTTTAAACTTTTCTAATAAATAATCTATTTCAACTTCAGTTACTTTTCTTGTTGATTTTAAAACGCTAAATTGCTGATCTAATTCATACGGAATAAAGTTTTCATCAACAAATATCGTTTTTCCTTCTCTAGCTTTTGTGCCTTGAAGAGGAAGTATGATTAAATTTCCATATTTCTTATCTTTAGGCAAAGAATCTTGGCTTGGAAACATTCTATCAAAAGATGAAAAATCAATATGCTTGCTTTCATTCATAGCTATTGATAAAAGATGGGTGCCTAATTTTCTTGCTTTGCTAGCCTTGATGGCAGTCTCAAAAAACATCCATACATGCGCACCACTTCCAGATTGAGAAATTTCAACTAAAACATCTAAATCACATCTTTTACATATTTTAGAAAAGGTCAATGCACTATTTTTAAAGTCTTCATCATCAAAATCAAATGCCAAAAACATGGTCTTATTTTCGTTTAATAAAGGATATACACCATAGGTATTTGTTCCTTTTAAATGATTTATTACATCATTATCAGTGATTCCCCGATAGTCCTTTATCTCACACGATGAACATTTTTTGTTCTTTTCACAATATGGATAAGTATTCGTTTTATACCTGCATACTGGGTAGCATGATTTCCTGCCTTCGCCATTGATGTATTGATAAGCAAAAATATCTTCTCTTCCATTAAAATATGACAAGAATAGTTCTATCTTTTCACTGGAATTCAATTTACATGTTTCAACTTCTCTAGGATATTCAAAATCGATGTTGTTTTCTCTCAACAATTTCTTTAAGTATCTGTTCTCCTTTTCAAGAGCATCTAATTTATCTTTCAAATACTCATCCATAATTATTTCTTTGATAAACAGTAATAACCGTTATATTTTGTTTTATCGTGTCCAATTAATGGTTCTTTTGATTCGATAAATCCTAAAGAAAGTAACGCTTTTTTTCTCTCAACTCCACCATCAAAGCATTTGGTAACAATCATCTCACAATTAAACAAATCGAATGACTCATAAATAATCGTTGACAATATCTTTTTAATCGCTTCTTCTTTTTCATAATCGCTTCTTAAATCTAGTCTTAAAAGAGAACAATTAGTAAAAGGATCCTCGGTTGAATCTCTATGGAACTGTTCGATTGTTCCAATTACTACACCACTAGTTTTATCAACTATAGCCCATCGGACAAAAAACTTATTTAAATAGGAATAATTCCAGAAATCAAGAGCTTGTCTAACTCTCTCTATTGTTCGGTAAAAGAAATCGTCTCCATGACAATTATCTGTATTAAAAAACTTTGCCGCTTCTTTGTCAGAATAAATTTTTAGTAAATCTGGTAGATCTTCTTCCTTTATTTTTCTTAACAATAAATCAGAACTCTCGATTTCAGGAAATATTGAATAAGGGTTTTGCATAATTAGCCTCCTTTATTTATCTATAATCTCCCAATAGCCAAATCTATTTTTGCCAATTCTGATTAGATATCCAGAACTAACTAAGCCATTAAGAATTCTTTGCACCGTTCTTGTATTTTTATCAATTAATGCAGCCAACTCTTCTCTTGTTATTTTTTGATCATTTTTAATGGCAATCATTATTGTTCTTTCTTCATCACTTAATTCTGGATATAGGGTGACATCTAGAGTGACATTTGTCCCTCTATAAAAAGTGAAGTAAAAACCATAGGCAGTTTTCTCATATGACCACTTTATTCCTTCTTTTTTGCACTGTTCACTCATACGTTTAAATCCAGTTCCTGATTTTTCGACATCCTTGCAGCGATATAAAACATCTAAAATAAGCGGATTTCTTTTTATAGAAGATATGTTCCTATTAATATAATCTTCTGGGGTCAAATCATCAGGAAAGGAACCAGGATTGAAAATAGTCACAAGGCCTGGATGGATATTAATCTCAACTTCAGGAATTGGCTCGTAAATAGCATGAGCAAAAGCGTTAATAACTATTTCCCTAACAGCTTTAACTGGTATTTCTGGTATTTCTTCTCTTTTCCTATTAATCTCAGCCTTCCAGTTGATATGATTAAGGATATACATGACCCCTTCATTAATCAACGTATAAATATTCCCCTTCTTCTCATTAAGATCCAAGAAGGTAATCTTTTCATTAGTAGCGAAACACGCCAATTTAAGTTGTATGCCAGCATTTTTCCCAAACAAAGCAAAAGCAGCATTTTTTAAAACGCCATCTGAATATAATTCTAAAATGGTAAGGAGTCCTTCTTTGTTATAAACAGGCATTTCAAGTCTTCCGCAATTAACCGCCTCTTGATAATACTTTTCAAGTGATTCATCATCTATGTCATCAAGCGAATATGAACTATTATCCTTTTCCCAAGGATACGAGTAATCTTCGTTCTTAATAAGTCTCCTTAGTTCATCACGAGTCATTTGCCTATTTTGAGTACCAACCCTAATTAGAAACTTGCCAAAAGCGGAATAAGGTTTTTGACTCCCTGAAAAAGATACTTTTAAAACATCCTTTCCATCATATGTAATTGGTGTAATTGTTGGTGTTATTCTTGGTTCAATATCTCTAATGACACCATCCGCAACAGTTTTTATAGTTGTATCATTAATCACTTGGCCTTTAACCTCGCCATTATCGAAAACACCAAAATAAAGTTCACCATACCCGTGTTTGTTCAATATAGCTGTTATTGATTCTATTCCTTGGTGCAATTCACCTG
>CADCGC010000053.1 GCA_902800905.1 uncultured Erysipelotrichaceae bacterium | reverse complement strand
GTGTATCAGCAACCTCGCAAATCTACGCGGTCGACAACGTGTAATATCATACGCTTATTAAATAATGCGTGCAAGTAAAAAATTAAGATTTTATTTTTATAAGGCGTGAGGAACACTAAAAATAGAGCCAAAATCGTTACTGAAAACGTATATTTTTTGGTTATTTTTGATTATTTTTTGCTTAAAATTTAATATTTTTTTGTAGATAAATCTGACTAGAATTGTTGAGCCCAAAACTAGAATTGCAAACAAACAAAACACGCAAATTGAAACATAAGAATCAGTGAAATCGCTATTAAAAAACCCACAGTCAAACCATATTAAATACGCTTCACACCCCATCATTAACACGCTAAGAACAAGAGCAATAATTCGATAGTTTCCATTATCAAGAACAACATTAATTATATACATAATTATACTTAAAATAATGAAAATATGAAAAAGCAAACGAAACGGGTCTTCAAAACTATTCTTCTTACTTCCATTTATGAAGATAATCCCTGTTATGAAAAAAATGTAAAACAATACTAAAGTTATTAAAGAAAAAATCCTGTTCCTTTTTGTTATTTCCATATTTTTACAATTTCCACAAAGCTGTTACAATCCGCATTTACGTTATGAGCTGATGACGGGTATGACAAAAAAATAAGAAGATTCAAAACAGAAAAAAGCCAAAAAATGATTTTGTTCATAATATTTTCATTTTTTATTCTATAAGAAAAATTGAATATATCAATATTTAAGACACTACAAAATCGAAACTAATAATTTTATTTTTATAAGGCGTGAGGAACACTAAAAACATGCTCAAATACTTTACTAAAATCACGTAATTATTGATGAAAAGTTAATGATTTTTTGATTTTGAAGAATACAAATATTTGATAACTTTAAAGAGAAAACGAAGGATAATTATCGATCCTAAAATCAAAATTCCCAAATAACAAAAAACACAAGTAGGAGCGACCGTGTTAATGTTTTGTCCATTTAAAACACCAACATCAAAACAAACCAAATATATTTCCATTCCTACCATAATTATTGCAGCGGCTAGAACAATGAAATTATAGTATTTTGCTTCATCAAAAAAATCGTTAACTAAGTACATTGCTATGCTTAAGCATAGAGATATGTGAAATAAAACTATAAAAAGATTAGGATTATTAGGGTCTGTTCTATTAGCAAAAAATAAAAATGAAAGCGATAAGAAAACAACAAACAATAATAGTGAAATAGAATACCAAATATTATCTTTTAGTAGTTTCATCTTATCTCCTTAACCCATCCAAAGAATAAATGATTTGAAGATGAATATTCCTTTTGAACAAGATTACTGTTATTTGAATTAAAATTATTTTATAAATTAATTAAATTTATTTCAATAATCACTATTTGGTTAGTTTATATAGTTCTTCCATTCTTTCTTTAATTAATTTGGTGAGTTTATGGATTGTTTCTTTCTCTCCCAATTCTTCTTTTGTGAAAATTTTGTCTGGATAAAGTGTCTCTCCAATATAAACAGTGTTATGATGGAATGGTTTCCAAGGTTTCGCCATAAGGTAGAAATAAATAGGAGAATTGCTCATAAGAGCAAAATAAGCCGCTCCGTCATGAATTTCACCTAGTCCGTCTTTGGTTAAATGACCCTCCGGATAGATGGCTAAAACACCATCTGCTTTAAGGTGATTAATGCATTCTAAAAAGCACTTTGGATCCATTGAATTACTTACTCTTCTATATTCAATTGTCCAAAGCCATTTGAATAGTTTTGGATTATTTTTACAGAGTTCTTCTGCTACAACAATTCTCATTCTTCTCGACATATAGGACATCATTAAGATAGGAGGATCGTAAAAAGAATAATGTTTGGAGACAATTAAACCTCTTCCTCTTATTTTTCTGTCTTTTCTAGAGGCATTTCCAACATAACGATATGAAGTTGGCCAGACAATCCATTGGAATAATTTACAAGTAGCTTTGGCAACATCAAGGAATTTATGTTTGAAAGAAAATACATCATAAGTTTGCATTTTACGGTAGAGAGTTAATTTACGACCAAGTTCGATGACTTTGTTGCGTAACATCTCGCAAAGTTCTTTAACCTCATCGACCGAAGGATTAGTTTTATCACAATAGTCTTTAAGATAAATTGGTTCACCGATAATAATGTTTGTACGATGAATAGAATTATAGTGGGCGTCAATATAGGTTGGGATAATAGGCGCTCCTGTTCTTAAAGCGAGATAAACTACTGATGGTTTAAATTGATGAACTTTACCATCATGAGATAAATGACCTTCTGGGAAAATATTAATAATCTTTTTCTTCTTAAGTGATTTTTCAGCTTCCGCCATAAAAGACATATCACTAATTTCACGATGGACTAAAATATTACCCATCATTTTAGACATCCAGCCAACAAATTTATGACGATATAAATCTTCACTAACTAAGCATCTCATATGTTTGAAAAATGTGAGGTAAAGCATAGTGAAATAATCCATGATAGAAATATGGTTTGAAATGAGGATTGAACCGCCTTTTAGCCGAGTTCTTGGGTGTTTTTTGAAGTAATACTTCTTATAACGAAAGTATAGTAAGGTTGGAATTGCTGCAGTAATTTTAGCGAAAACTCTAAACAAAAACTTAAGCATTTTATTTCCTCTTTTTCATCTCTTCATAAGAATAAATACAACCACAATATTGTTGTTCATAAAGATTGTATTTTCTAACTAATTCATTACGTTTAAGTTGGCCATTATTCTTTTTAAAATCAGAGTAAAAATATTTAACATTTGGATATTCTTTAGATAGCTTTTCTCCAATTTCATTTAGCTTTTGAGCGTTTTTATATCTTGATATTGTCATAACTGTGGTTAAATAATCAAAACCATTTTGAGAAGCGTACTCCATTGCTTGTCTCATTCTTTTTTCATAACAAGTAAAGCAACGTAAACCACCTTCTGGAATATCTTTAAGTGGTTCTAAAGTTTTGTTATAGGTTTCATTATCATAAGGAACTTCAATTACTTTGATATCGTAACCAAAATCTCTCTTATAGCAATCAAGCAGGAAGTATAATTCATTAAGTCTACGTCTATATTCTTCCTCTGGATAAATGTTTGAGTTATTAAACATGATAGTTATATCAAAATACGGGGATAAATAAGTAAGTGGATAGGCACTACAAGGGCCACAACAAGAATGGACTAAAAGTCTTGGCTTTTTTCCCAAAGAGGCGAGTTCTTGTAGGATTTTTTCTCCTTCTAGATAATAATTCTTCTTATTTTCCATGGATAAACATTGAATCTCCAAATGAGAAAAATCTATATCTAGAATCCACTGCATGTTTATAAACTTCTAAGGTGAATTCTCTACCTATAAGAGCACTAACAAGCATAATTAAAGTTGATTTAGGAAGATGGAAGTTAGTGATTAAACAATCAATGGCTTTAAAATCATAGCCAGGTTTAATAAAGATGGCAGTATCTTCACTAGCTTCTTTAAATTCACCAAACTTTTGAATATTAGCTTCTAAAGTTCTTGTCGCCGTAGTTCCAATCGCGATAATTCTTCTTCCTTCTTTTTTGGCTTTGTTAAGTTCATCCGCTACTTCTTTAGTGATGTAATAATGTTCACTGTGCATAACGTGATCTTCGACTTTTTGTTCTTTAACAGGTTTAAAAGTGCCTAAACCAATATGAAGGGTAATATCTAAAATAGTGACACCTTTGCGGCGAATTTTATCTAAAAGTTCTTCGGTAAAATGAAATCCTGCTGTTGGAGCGGCCGCACTTCCGAGTTCTTTGGCGTACACAGTTTGATATCTAGAATTGTCTTCACATTGTTTTTTGATATAAGGTGGAAGAGGCATTTGACCAAGTTCGTTAAGTATTTCTAAAAAGATACCGTTATAGATAAATTCAAAGATACGAATACCTTCATCTTTAACTTCTAAACATTTTGCTCTTAATTTACCTTCACCAAAAGAGATGATAGTTCCAACTTTAATTGGTCTAGCATTGCCTGTTAAACATTCCCAAATATCACCTTTAATTTGGTGAAGCAAAAGAACTTCAACTTTTGCGCCAGTTCCTTCTTTAATTCCAAATAATCGAGCAGGTAATACTTTAGTATTATTTCTTACTAAGACATCACCTGGACGAAGATAATCGATAATGTCATGGAAGATTCTATCTTCATAAGTATTGTTAGATTTATCCACTACTAAAAGGCGAGATTCATCTCTAACTTCTTTTGGGGATTGAGCAATTAATTCCTCAGGAAGATAAAAATCAAATAATGAAATATCCATTACTTAGAAACCTCTTTTAGAATTATATTTACGAAGTGTTTCTTCTTTAAACTCTAAGAAACGATCCTCTTGAATAGCTTTTCTAGCTTCTTCCATCATCTTAATTAAGAAGCGGACATTATGAATTGAAAGTAATCTTTTACCAAATGCTTCATCAGCGACATAAAGATGTCTAAGATATGCTTTGGTGTAATTCTTACAAGTATAACAATCGCATTCATCATCAAGAGGAGAGAAGTCTTCTTTCCATTTAGCATCACGAATATTGACTCTACCTTTTGAAGTCATTAACGCACCATGACGAGCGATTCGGGTTGGAAGGACACAGTCAAACATATCAACCCCTTTTTCAATACCTTCTAAGATGTAATCAATTGAACCAACACCCATTAAATAACGAGGTTTTTCAACTGGTAAATAATCTACACTATAATCGACCATTTTGGAGAAAACATCCTTAGGTTCTCCAATGGACGTACCTCCGATAGAATATCCTGGGAAGTCCATTTTGGCTAATTCTTCTGCACAATGTTTTCTAAGTTCTGGGAATTCACCACCTTGAACTATACCAAATAAAGCTTGGTCTTCTCTTTTATGAGCTTCGAGTCCTCTTTTAGCCCATCTTAAAGTTCTTTCAACTGATTCTTTAGCGTACTTTTCTTTAGCAGGATAAGGGATACATTCATCAAAAGACATGATGATATCTGCACCTAATTTTTCTTCAATTTCAATTACGGATTCAGGAGTAAAGAATAATTTGTCACCATTTAAGTGGGATCTAAAAATAACTCCTTCTTCTGTAATCTTACGGTTCTTTTGAAGCGAGAATACTTGGAAACCACCTGAGTCAGTAAGGATTGGTCCATCGTAATTCATGAATTTATGTAGGCCACCAGCTTTTTGAACAATATCTTCTCCTGGACGAAGTGATAAATGATAGGTATT
>CADCGC010000052.1 GCA_902800905.1 uncultured Erysipelotrichaceae bacterium | reverse complement strand
TAATCATAATTCAGTAAATATAAAAGGAAGAAAATTGCACCTTTACGGTACTTTTCTCTCCCTTATAATTCCCATCTAAATTATATCATTATTTATAATTATATAAAAGGATATAGTGACTAATTTTTTACTCATTACGACTGAATGTAATAATTGCAATTCATCCCCCACCTAGTACCCATCAATTTAACAAATTGCTGTGGGGGACTTCTTGCTTGAAAACGTTAAATAAAAGCGCCATTAACTGACGCATTCTTTCTTTTGTGGTGGGCCAAGGCGGGATCGAACCGCCGACACAAGGATTTTCAGTCCTTTGCTCTACCTACTGAGCTACCGGCCCATGCACTTTTTACTGCCCTTTTATAAAAAAGAGTGGCGGACCAGACGGGAATCGAACCCGCGATCTTCTCCGTGACAGGGAGACATGTTAACCGCTACACCACTGGTCCATTCGTGCCTATATATTATTACAAGAACTATTTAATTAAATCAAGATATTTCTTAAAAAAGTTCCAAAAAAGTTCTTTTTTCCTAATATATAAATATATTAATAATCTTCCTTTACAATAACTGTGCGAATATATTCATAATTGCACACATTAATCCGCTTAATGCGTTCATTTTAATATTTTCTTTTAAAACTAATTCGCTATGATCATAACAATCCATCATGTCATCATGAACCGCTTTAACAGCTGGAGAATTCATAAATATAGCACCACACTCAAAATGGTGAACCAAACTACGATAGTCAAAGTTAATTGTTCCAACAAACGCCACCTTGCCATCAACAACGATAGATTTTTGGTGATTGAATCCTTCATTATAGGTATAAATCTTAACTCCAGCTTTAATAAATTCTTTGAAATATGAGACTGCTAACTTATAAACAGCAGCCTTATCTGGAATGCCTGGAACAAGTAATCTAACATCAATTCCACGATATCCTGCTCTAATAATTGCGGACTTCAAATTTTCGGTTGGAATGAGGTATGGAGTACAAATATAGAGGGTTTCTTTCGCGTTTTCAATCATATTAATGAATGTTGACTCACCAGCGTTTTGAGAAATAAATGGAGCTGGTCCATCACCAAAAGGCGCTACTAAAGCATTCTCTTCAAAGCGATGATAACGATAGTTCAAGAACTTGTCATAATCTGAGAGTCTATTTTGGCAAAGGTCATACATAGAAAGGAACATATAAAGAAGATTGTTAATGGCTGGTCCTTCGATTTTAATCATCGCGTCTTTCCAATAACCAAATCTCACAATATCGTTCGCATATTCATCAGCGAGATTCATTCCACCTGTATATGCTTGTTCATGATCAATAATTGCAATCTTTCTATGGTCTCTGTTATTGAAAAGACCAGAAAGAAGAGGAATAAATGGATTAAATCTATAGCATTTAATTCCTTCTTTCTTAAGTTGATTTGGATAAACACTATGAAGAAGCCCGGCACATCCAATATCATCATAAAGAAGTCTGACATCAACACCTTCTTTAGCTTTTTGTGTTAAAACCTCATGGATTGCGGTCCATTCCTTGCCTCTATCAATAATGAAGAATTCCATAAAAATAAATTCTTTAGCAGTTTTTAACTGCTCAATAAAATATGGGAACCATTCTTCACCACTTCTAAAGAATGTAACTCTATTGCCATATGATGCTTGATATTTCATCGCGTGTCCCAAATATTCAAATGGAGTTTTATATTGATTATCACTATTTTTCAAAGCAATAGTGTCTTGAGATTCCTCACCAAAGAACTCTTTTCCTTTTTTATTAACTTCTTTGACAATTTTTGTGTATTTAGGTTTTAAGCCGTGATTTGCAAAGAATGCATAGAAAAGCATTCCAACTCCTGGTAAACCAAGAATAATGATTATCCAAGGTAGTTTCATATCTGCGCTGCCTTTTTTGTTAATAACAAGAAGGAAAGTGATGATATGTAAGAGGAAGAATTCAATTGCAAATGGCCACCACCAATAGATTAAAAAGACAATCAAAGCAATAACGGCAGCGATTTGAATCAAAATTAAAAGAAGCATTAACGCCATTCTTGAGAAAATTTTCTTTAAGATTTTTAACATTATTCTGCCTCTTTCTGCTTGATAACAATTTTAATCAATTTGAGTAAAATTGGGTAGTTATTTTAGTAAATAGGTTATTTCTTGTTAACCAAATATATTCTTGTTTCAAATGGTTTTAATTTCTTTTCGTGATTATCAAAATTTGATAAAACTATATCTTTATCGCTAAGGTTCTCGGTTAATTTGAATTTTCTACTCTTGTTTGAAAAACTTGATATAACAATAAGCTTTTGAGATTCTTTTTCTCTAGAATACGCAAATATATGTGGGTTATTGAGAGAAATCATTTTGAATTCTCCATCTTCCACTACTTTATTGTTTTTCTTAATTTCAATTAATTGCTTATAGAAATAATAAAGTGAATTCCTATCAGCTAATGCAGCTTTTACGTTAACAATGTCTTTTGATGGATTGACTCTAATCCAAGGTTCAACTTTTGAGAATCCACCATATTCGCTATCATCCCAAATCATTGGTGTTCTCGCATTATCTCTAGAAACTTCATAAAGAATATTGATCATCTTTTTCTTAATGAGTGGGAGTTTATTAAATATCTTATAGATATTGTGAGATTCGATATCTTTGATTTCATCTAAAGATTTAAATTCGGCGTTTCTCATTCCAATTTCTTGGCCCTGATAAATAAAAGGTGTCCCTTGAAGAAGGAAATATGATGCCGCTAAAGACTTAGAAGAGTTAATATCTTTTTCTGTACTGCCAAATCTTCCGACACTTCTTCTTTGATCGTGATTCTCTAAGAACAAAGAATTCCATCCTTTGCCATTTAATGTAACTTGTTGCTTATTTAATCTATTTTTAAATCTAGTAAGCTTAAATTTTCTATAGAAATATTTAACTCCCATAAAATTGTCACTATCAGTGTGGGAGAAATTAAATATCGTATCTAATTCTTCACGTTTTGGGTCAGTTAAACTGATATTAACTTTAGGAGTAGCTAAAACTGCTTCTCCAACAGTCATACAATCATAATTCGCGTAAACATCTTTATATAATTCATGGAGATATTCATGGAGTCTAGGTCCATTAATATAGGCATCATGTCCAGTTAAGGCAATGAATGGGAATCTGGATTTAAAATCTTGTTTCTTACTGATTAGATTAATAACATCACATCTAAATCCATCAACACCTAAATCTAACCAGAATCTCAAGATGTTTTTAACTTCCTCTCTAACTTTTGGATTTTCCCAGTTTAAATCAGGTTGCTCTTTGGTGAATAAATGTAAATACCATTCATCAGTGTCACCGATTCTAGTCCACGCTCCTTCGCCAAAGAATCCTTGCCAGTTGTTAGGAGGTTTCTTGCCGTTTTTCTTTCCTTTTTTAATGTAGTAATAATCACGATAAGGTGAATTTTTATCATTAATCGCCGAAAGAAACCACTTATGTTGGTCAGAAGTATGATTAACAACGAGATCCATGATGAGTCTGATTCCTCTATCATGCATCCCTTTAATCATCTCTTTGAAATCATCCATCGTTCCAAAAGGCGGATAGATATCTAAATAATTTGAAATGTCGTAACCATTATCTTTTTGAGGAGAATCATAAATAGGAGAAAGCCAAACACAGTTAACTCCTAGTTCTTTTAAATAATCAAGTTTAGAAATAATGCCTTGAATATCTCCAAGGCCATCATTATTAGAATCGCAAAAACTACGAGGATATATTTGATATATCACCGCATTCTTATACCAATTTGTGTGTTTACTACTCATTATTTTCCTCGATGATATATAACCTACTACCAAAGTCTCTTAGAGTTCTAACATGTTCGTTTGTTCCGCTTGCAGACCATTCAGGATTTAATAGCAAACCTTTGTTATTTAAAACCGATCCTTTAACAACGTAATTATCTATTTCGCTTGGCATAGTAATGAACTTACTTGCTAAATCAACAATCTTGCCACTTGGATTAACGTGGAATGGAAGAATCATATTTACAAGTCCACCATATTCCTTAATGTTATGTGGAACTAAAACATTTGAAACTGAATATGTTTTATTCTCATCTAGCCCACGAGTATAAAGAATACTCTCTTTTGGAGAGTTCACCAAATTGGAAAACATCACGGTATTTTTTATATACTTCAATGAGTTTCTTACATTGTTGTCTTTCAAATTTACTCATTTCTGAGAAGATGAGTTCATAGCCAAGAATACCAAAGCAGGCGACATTATATCTTGTGTCAATCGACATCTCTCTTAATGTTTGATGATTGTGAGTGCTTGAGACATGATTAGATAATGTTGATTGAGGATAACCATATAAATATCCGTTTTGTATACTTAATCTCTCATGAGCGTCCGTGTCATCACTTGCCCAGATTTGAGGGCAATAGGAAAGAATACCTAAATCAAAACGATTTCCTCCACTCGCGCAGCCTTCAAATAGAACATGAGGATATTTCTCTGTAAGGGTTCTTAATACACGATATAAGCCTAAAATATATCGATGATAAAATTCTCCTACATTTGGAGTGTTTGGCAAATCGGACATATGTCGATTCATATCCCATTTAATGTATTCAATATTTGCCTCATCTAAAATCTTAGAAATGTTCTCGATAATGTAATCTTGAACATCTTTATTTCCTAAGTTTAAAAGAAGTTGATGCCTCGCTAAAGATGGGGCGAGATTTTCGCTTTTAATCGCCCATTCAGGATGTGCTTTATATAAATCACTTTGAGGATTAACTGATTCTGGTTCAAACCATAAACCAAATTTCATCCCCATCTTGTTAACTTTCTTTGCTAAACCTTTTAAGCCACCAGGAAGCTTCTTCTTATTAATCCAATAGTCACCTAATCCGTGACTATCATCATTACGTGTTGAAAACCATCCATCATCAAGGACGAATAATTCTGCTCCAAATTCTTTTGCTTTTCTAGCAATATTAATAACTTTTGATTCTGTAAACTTAAAGTAAGTTGCTTCCCAGTTATTAATAACTACAGGCCGAAGAGCCTCCTTCCACCTACTAGCGATTACATGTTCGTTAACGAACTTGTGCATATTACTTCTTGCTCCGTTAATTCCTTTATCGGAGAAAGTAAATACCGCATAAGGTGTTTTAAAAGATTCATTTTCTTTTAATTCAAAATCAAAACAGAAAGGATTAATTCCTGTTTCCACTCTTAAATAGCCATAAGGAGTTAATTCAACTTCCGAGAAGTGATTACCACTATAAATGAGGTTGAAGATATAGACATCGCCATAATCAAGTGATGCATCTTTATTCTTTAATAGGAATAATGGATTGACTTTATGTGAAGAGAAACCGGTTTTAGATTCGTGGACATAGACTCCTGGCACTAAAAGTTGATTGGCTTCGTTCATTTCACTTGCCCAACCACCAACAAAATTCTTTAATTCAAAATCACGATTAACTAAATCAAGTTGCATTGATAAAGCTTTCAGCACATGAAGAGGAGCGTTTCCTTCGTTAACAATCACCATGTTTCTAGCGATAACATTTGCTTCTTCAAAAATAACATAATGAAGTTCAACTTTAACTCTGTTAACTGAATCTTCTAAATGAATAACTAACTCTTCATCATTATCATGAGGAGCAGGTAATTCTTGATTATCTAACGGAGACTTTTTGATTTCATAACTCTTATATGAAAAATCAAAAGTATAACCTGCTGAGTCACTCTTTAATAAAATAGGAGTGTTTTTATAATCACCTTTATGAGGGAACGAGAACTCTAAAAGAGCATAGTCCATCGATAATTGGTCATTAATTTCTTCTTTGTAAATTGTTGAAGTTCCTTTTTGACACGACACTTTTTGTTTGATTGCGTCAATATTAAAATCTTTGATTTCAATTCTGCTCCCAAAGAAATCATGTAAAAGTAAACCTGTTTTATCTACATGAAAAACATAAGATAAATCTTTTGTGTTTAAAATAAACACCTCACCATTTGAAATTGTCATATTATTTAATCTCCGGAATTATTATATAATAATCCTGAGGTTTACAAAAGCAAATGAAAGTATCACTTAACTTCTCTTGGAAATTTATTCCAAATTTTAAAAATGAATATCTAACAAAACTACCAGAAAACGCAATCGATGTTGACTTGCCACATAACGCATTTGAAATTCCATATAACTACTTCAGTGAAAAGGATTATCAAAATGTAGTTACATATGAAAAAGTTTTTGATGTTTCTAAACTAAACAAAGAAAGAAGATATTTTATTCGCTTTGATGGCTTAATGGTTAAAGCGCATATATATTTTAACAATCAAGATTTAGGAGAGCATATTTCTACCTATCTTCCTTTTGAAGTCGAAATCACCGATTACATAAAAGCAAAAGGAAATCGTTTAGTGGTCGTTTTAGATTCTCATGAAGATCAAGACATCCCTCCATTTGGTTTTGCGCTCGATTACATTACTTTCTCTGGAATCTATCGTGAAGTATATCTTGTTGATGAACCAAAAACATATTTAAGGAATATCTACGCTCACGGAGATTCTAAAGGAAATTTAGATATCGTTTATGACAAGATTGGAGAAGAAAATGCTGAGGTTTCTCATCGCCTTTATTTCGGAGATAAATTAATAAAAGAGGTCGATACCGACAAGTTTAGCGTTGAAAAAGTTGAATTATGGGATATCGATAATCCTAACTTATATACATTAAGAACTACAATCGTTGTTGGTAATGAAGTTGAAACATACAAAACAAGATTTGGCTTTAGAGATATTGAATTCACTAACCACGGTTTCTATCTAAATGGAAGAAAAGTCAAACTCGTTGGTTTAAATAGACATCAAGGCTATCCATATATGGGGTACGCTGCTAGTAAGAGTTTACAAGAAGATGATGCAAATCTATTAAAGAATGAAATTGGTGTCAACATCGTTAGAACAAGCCACTATTCGCAAAGCGAACACTTCTTAAATAGATGTGATGAAATTGGTTTATTAGTGTTAAATGAAATTCCAGGCTGGCAACATATTGGAAAGAGCGAAGCTTGGAGAAATAGATGTTTGGAAAACACTAAACTTATGGTGTTAAAAGAAAGAAATCATCCTTCTTTAGTTGCGCACGGAGTCCGTATTGACGAATCTGTGGATGACCATGAATTATATTCAAAGACAAACGAAATCGCTCATTCATTAGATGAATATCGTCAAACCATCGGAGTTAGAAACTTCACTAATAGTGAACTTCTTGAAGATATTTATGGTTATAACGACTTCTCATGTGATTCTTTAAAAATTGGTCTACTTGAGCCGAATAAGGTCAAGCATATGAATAAACCACTTTTAGTGACTGAATATATGGGACATATGGATCCAGTTAAGCCAACTAGTGATGAACAAAAGAGAATTGAAGTCGCTTTAAGACACGCAAAAGTCATTGACGATAACTATAAACATGAAGATGCTTGTGGAGCGATTGGATGGTGTTTTGTTGACTACCATAGCCACACTGATTTTGGAAGCGGAGACCATATCTGTCCTCATGGTGTTTACGACTTATATCGTAATCCAAAATATTCATCATACATTTATGCTTCTCAGCAAGAAAAAACACCTGTTTTATTTGTTCTATCAAACATGAAACCAGGCGATGTTCCTGAAGCTATCTTTAATGATATTTATATCGCTACAAACTGTGACTATATTGAACTATATAAAAATGATGAACTTGTGGAGAAATTTGTTCCTAAAAATGACATGTTCAAGTATTTGAAACATCCTCCAATTCTTTTAGATGATATTGTCGGGTTAACATTTAAAGAAGCAAAATTCCCAGAAAAGCATCAAAGAAAAATTGCCAAGATGTTCTCTTACGCGGCGATGCACGGATTCAATCATCTTCCGCTTAAAGTAAAACTTTATCTTGGCTATATGATGATGAAATATAAAATCAACTATACCGAACTTGTAGAATATTGGAACACATATGTCGGATCATGGGGTGGAATCGCTAAAACATATAAAGTTAAAGGATATGTTGATGGAAAAGTCGTTAAAGAAGTTGAAATTGGTCCATCTAACGAATTTGATTTAAGAGTTTCTTTAAATAAAGAAGAACTAGTAAATGAAGATACATATGACACATTAAGAATCCGCGTTCAACATATTGATAACCATGGAAGTATAATGCAATATTCTTCTAGAATTCTTGAAATTAATACTGAAGGACCAATCGAACTAATTGGACCAAAACATCAAGCCCTTCTTGGTGGTCAACTCAGTTTATACATTAAATCAAGAAACGAAAAAGGAACTGGTGTCATTACCATCAAAATGGATGATATGGTTAAGACTATTTCAGTTCCTGTTAAGTAAATCTTTTATTACTTCGCTGGCGATGAGAAGTCCCATCGCTCCTGGAAGATATGAATTAGAGCTCGGTGTAGCTCTTTTTCTTTCACTTTCTAAGTCAGAACTTGTAGGAAGTTCGGTGGAATACACAACTTTGAGTTTTTTGATTCCTCTTTTTCTTAATTCATGACGAAGGATTTTTGCAAGTGGATCAACGCTTGTTTTATAGATATCTGACACCATTAATTTAGTGATATCGCATTTATTCCCTGCTCCCATTGCGGAGATGATTGGAACATTTAGTTCGGTTGCTTTACAAACGAGACTGATTTTTGCGCTCATCGTATCAACCGCGTCAATCACATAATCATATTGAGATAAATCAAATTCGTTCTCGTTTTCAGGAAGATAGAACTTGTTAATAGCAATCACGTTAGCGGATGGATTAATATCAAGAATTCTTTCTTTCATCACATCAACCTTGTTTTTTCCAAGTGTTGAAGTTAAGGCAACAATTTGTCGATTAACATTAGTTAATTCAACAGTGTCACAATCAACGAGAGTTAATTCTCCAACTCCGCTTCTAGCAAGAGCCTCAGCGATATGTCCTCCAACGCCTCCAATACCAAAAATAATGATCTTACTCCTTTGGAGTTTTTCTAATCCTTCTTCTTTATATAGAGGTAATGAACGTTCAAATCTCTTATCCATAAGCACTAATAACTATATATTATTTTTTCACGTGCGATAATTCTTTATTGATTATTTTATTCATTTAGTGTAAAAATATTTGCAAGAAAAAGTGAAGATTATGACAAAGCAATACTTCTATTACTTTTATAGCTATTTCTACCAAGGGGTAAATCAATAAGACTTGGCTTTTTGGCTATATGGTGTTGTTGATTTACAAAATCTAAGACAGCACCAAAGAAAAAAGGAATAGGGTTTGGTGCTGAAACACCAGGCTTTTTATTTAAAGGAGAGACAAAAATGAAAAAGAAGCTCTTAGTATTACCATTAATCGCTTTATGTTTAGTTGGATGCAACTTCGGACCTGATTACACACCGGTTGATCCAAACAAAGAAACCATCAATGTTGGTATCTTACAACCTGTTGAACACAGTGCCTTAGGTGCAGCTAGAAGAGGCTTTGAAGACGCTATCAATAGTGCTGGTTTAAAAAACAAAATCAAAATTGATTACCGTAACGCTGGTGGCAACGATGCTGACTTAGTTACTCTTGCTAAAAATTTAGTCGATGACAATGACATCAATTTAGGTATCGGTGCGTCAAAAGCTTTGTTAGGTGCACAGGTCAATGCTGGTATTAAAAAACCACTATTATTCACTGCTGTTACTGACCCAGTCGATGCTGGCTTAGTCAAAAACGCTGACAATCCTTCAGGATTCGTCTGTGGCACAACCGATGCTAACCCAGTTGAAGCACAAATCGCTTTAGTTAAAGAATTTAAATCAACTGCGACTAAAGTTGGTATTATGTACACCCAAACAGAAGAAAACTCAAAAGTTCAATCTGATCAAGCCGAAGTTGCTATTAGAGCTGCTGGCATGACAGCAGATGTTAAAACCTGTTCCAATTCTTCTGATATCAAAGCAACCGCTGAAGCATTAGTTGCTGATGGAGTTGATGCCATCTATCTCCCAACAGATAACAACATCGCTGCAAATATGAACGCTGTCAAGCAAGCAGCAATTTCTAACAATGTCTTAATTGTCTGTGGTGAAGAAAATATGCTTTTAGAAGGTGGTCATATCACTCTTTCTATCGATTATTACAATTTAGGAAAGAACACTGGAGAAATGGCAGTTGAGTTAATCAAAAACACAAAGAAACCAACTGACTACAAAGTAGTCGCTGTCCCAGCCAGTAACTGTTCCTATGTCTACAGTAGCAAAAACTTATCTGATGCTGGCTTAACAATGCCGGCTGAAATGTTAGCTAATCACTCATGGACAAATGTTGATGACGCAAAATAATTTATGAATTTTCTTAACATTATTTTCAACATTCTAACTAGCGGATTACCTTGTTGCTTATTAGCAATTGGGGTTTTCCTCACATTTAGACTTTTGGATTTTGCAGATATGACTGCAGAAGGAAGTTTCCTTTTAGGAGCGGCCTTAACAGCAGCCTGCATCTATAATGGAATGAACCCATTCGCTGCAACAATTTTAGGTATGTTAGTAGGAATTGTTTGTGGAATTGTTACTGGTGTTCTTAATCGTGTATTAAAAATTCCAAAACTTTTAAGTGGTATTATCACTTTAACTGCATCTGCAACAATCGCTTTACTCATTATGGGCATTACAAATCCAAAGGATATCTTTGGAACACAAATCCCATTAGCATCTAAACTTGGTCCTGATAGTGAGATTCAAACCATCTATTCAATTTTCTATCCATGGAATGAATGGAATAGACTTGTTGAAAGCATCGTCATGATTGTTATTGTCTTTGCAGTTATGGTTGGTATTTATTACTTTTTTGGTACTGAGTACGGCATGGCTATAAGAGCGACTGGTATGAACGAAAAAATGGCAAGAAGCCAAGGAATAAACACGACAATATCAACGATAACGTGTATTGCTATAAGTAATGGTCTTATCGCTTTAGGGGGAGCCTTATATGTTCAAGATGCCTTGTCTGTATCAACGGTAAGCGCGACTGGATATCTAGTTATTGGTCTAGCAAGCATTCTTATTGGAGAAGCCATTTTTGGTAAGAGAAGCTTCAAGAACTGGCTTATTTCTGTTGCTTTAGGCGCAATTTTATATTTCACAATTATCACAATTGCAATCAAACTTGGACTTAAAACTGAATTCAAGAGTTTGTTATACGCAGTGTTAATTACAATTGCCTTATGTATTCCTCTTATTAAATCTGGAATCAGTAATTTGATTAAAAATATCAAGAAGAGGAGGGAAGAGAAAAAATGCTAGAACTTAGAAATGTTACAAAATCTTTCAACCTCACAGGCAACAAAGAAGACTTAAGAATTGCTCTTGACAAAGTCAACCTCCAAATCGATAGCGGAGAATTTGTCACCATTATCGGTGGCAATGGTTCTGGAAAATCCACCACTATGAACATCATCACAGGTGTTGTCAAACCAGATGAAGGACAAGTCCTTCTTAATAATGTTGACATCACCAATATGGATGAACACGAAAGAGCGGCCTATTTTGGACACGTCTTCCAAGATCCAATGATGGGCACTGCTGGAGAAATGTCAGTTTTAGAAAACTTAGAGATTGCCTTCCGTAGAGGAAGAAAACATTCTCCGTTTATGTGGGGCTTTAGAAAAGCTCATAAGGAATATTTCATCAGCGAGTTAAAACGCTTCGGATTAGGCTTAGAAGATCGTTTAAATCAAAAAGTTGGAGTTATGTCCGGTGGACAAAGACAAGCATTAACACTTTTAATGGCCACTATTAGAAATAAACCGACTCACAAGACAATGAAGAAAGACTACATTCGTTTCTGTGAGAAAGATCCAAAAGTTGCGGAAAAAGAATTCGATGATGTCTATAATCCTGCATTCGAAGAATTCAAAGCTAATTTCAAAGCTATTCTTAAAGATAAATCTCTCAAAGGCAAAGAGAAGAGATTAAAACTTATCGAAGCCAACTACGAATTCGATAAGAAAGTTAGAGTCTTTGACTTAACAAAGCAAATCCTTCTTCTTGATGAGCACACCGCAGCGTTAGATCCAAAAACCGCTAAGAAAGTCCTTGAATTGACAGATAAAATTGTTAAAGAAAACCAAATGACAACCTTAATGATTACTCATAATATGAAAGACGCGATTACTTATGGTGACCGTCTCATCATGTTCCACCTTGGACATATCATCTATGATGTTAGAGGCGAAGAAAAAAAGAAGCTCACAGTT
>CADCGC010000051.1 GCA_902800905.1 uncultured Erysipelotrichaceae bacterium | reverse complement strand
CCTATTACCGATATTATTTGTTCTCTTGTAGCAGTTATTTTGTTTTATGGATATGTTAAACACAATGGTAAAAATGCACCCTCTTTTAATAAGCAAGAAGAAATACCATCTCTAGAAGACTAATAATTATGAATAAGATTATTGATACAAGACATAGAAAACATGCTAGAAAAATGACGATTACATTCTGTGGTAATAGAATTTTTTCTGACATTTATAATGAAATAAAAATGGAAGGCTATGAACTATTTATTGATTATATATATTCCAGCAAAGAAAAAAATTCTTGCGTTATAAATATGACAGTTAAAAGAAGAAGCAAATCATTTGACAATTATATTTCGTTTTTAGCTGATAAAGTATTTTGCGAAACTATTTATATATATGATTACATAGAAGTAGATAGTGACTAACTCTTATAATTCCATAAATATTTTATTTTGTTGTTCATAAATTTTATTTACTCAGTGACGCTCCGTAGTTCGAATCCAGTTGACGTATTATTTTTCATTAGTACTATCAAAAGGTCAGAATTCATTATAGAGCTTAATATTGGGTAAAAATGAGAAGTGTCAAAATCTGTATTTTTTTGACAAAAATCAACATTTTCCGGTATAAAAACAAAAAACCAACAATAAATTGTTGGTGTTTGTCGGTTTTGGTGAAACGTTCTGGACTGAGTTCGCTACTTTTTGCTTGTAATTCTAGACATTTAGAAGACTATTATTAGTAGCGATTCTCTATTGCTGTGAAACTTCAATTTAATTCAAGAACTGTGAACGATTATGATTAAATCATAATTTTCTATTGGATTTTCATATTAAAGTGGTCAATTTATAAACCTTGATTACTCAGCAAAACGATTGATAAATTTTTGAGTAGACTAATGACTGGTCTGAAGTTACTCAATTTTCGTGTTCCCACCACCTTTTTGGGTGTTTTTTGCTGATTTTGAAGGTTTTCGCTGTGTTCCCACTTGAGTTAGTTAACGGATTCGAGTTTTTTATTTAACGTATTTCTCGAATACTTTTTTGAACAACAATGCCAAATCAATAATCTTATCCATAAGTTCCGTATAGTTTTCTTGGTTCTTAAAATCTAATCCTTCTAAATAAGTGCATGCATAAGAGGCCTTTTTACCTTCACACCTATTCCATTCTAATGTAAGCCCTAAATCATTTTCTATAGCATCTTTTTGAGCAAATAAATCTTCGAAAAGTTCTTTATTATCAGGTATCCAAAGACCAACTCTAACTTTATGTTCTCTATTTACTAAATCAATAGATAGGTAGCATTGGGAAGAGCCTAAAGCCACATTATACCAATGGTCAGTGGTAGCTTTTCTTTTGTTAAACGGCTTGCCTCTAGCATCCAATACATCATTAAACTGATTCCAAAATTCTAGCCTATATGTTTGTGATTCATTTAGTTCCCCGCCACCTTTAGCTATGTTTTTTACTTGTTTTGAAAAATCATTAGGCTGCTCGATGATTTTAAATTGTGGAGCTGGTTCTGAATCACCAATTGTGTAAGCGTGAACTTCGATTAAAAAGAACGAAACATCATCATCTGTATGTTTATTTAGCCATTCAATAGCAGACGCGTGTTCAGACCTAGCTTCAGCAACAATCCAAACTACAACAGAGGCATCTAACCCTGAAGCATAGGTAATAATTTTTCCTAAATGATCGTGATTAGTTGGTTCTAATTGATTTTCAATCAATACGTTCTTTCCTGTAATCTCGTCTTGGCAAAGAATATCACAACGATATGAGCCGACAAATTTTTCTGTTTCAACATTAGTTAAAGACAAGCCCAATACTTCACCTAAGTCCTTAATGCTATTTTCTGTAGCAAGCCATTTAGAAAAGTCATACTGTTCATGAGCCCAAACTTTTCTGATATCAATCTCTCTAAGTTTTCCCAATTTCATATATAAGCCTCAATCCATTTTATTTTAGTCTACTAGAGTAGTATCTTCAATATCGCTATCAAGGGTAGTGAGCCCCATACAGCATTCCTGTGTTCCTGCAGCTTATTTAGTGGTTTTTTAGCTATTTTAAATTGCTTTGGTTGTGTTTCGATTTAAGTCAGTTATGAGATTGAAGTTTTATTTAATGTTAAATTTAACTTTTTGAATAACAACATCGTTCTCACCACCAACCATAATGTATGTAGGTCTACCGTTTGATGTGATATAAAGCTGGTATTTAAATTCATCTAAATATCTTTTATTGAATCCATAATTATATAAATGCCACTTAAATTCTAGGCACCCATAGATATTTGAAAAATCACATAGTCCTAAAAGATTGTAGTCGTTGTTTATTATCAATTCTTGACTTAAAATCTGATTTCCTTTGAAAATCTCTTTTTTAATAAAATCAACAATTGGACCGATTTCTTTCTTGATGGCTAATGTTTGTTTATTTATTGCTTCTACGTGTTTTTCGTGTTCCTTATCAACAGCACTTATCGTTCCATCACTATTCTCGGTGTAATAAATAGTTTCGACTTCTTCAGCAAGAATCGAACCCAAATAATTGAGTTTGTTTTTGTTATTATACAAGAATTCTCTGCTGTCAACATATTCGGCAGAAAGCATACTTTTGATTAAATATTCAGAAGCAACTCCTGCTGGTTGATAAGCATAGATAGGTGAGCATTTCTTAGAAAATTCAAGCCTAAAAACTTTTTCATATTCAATATCAATTTCAGGAAGTTTCAATATCTTTTTAAACTTAGGATGAGTGTGGAGAAAAGAAACAGGAACGATATAATCGTTAGAAAACTCATATATATACCAACTTTCTCTTCTATGATTAACTCCTTCTGGGCAAAATTCGTAAGTGTAAGAAACAAACAATAATCTTTCATCGATGAATTTAAAGAGTTCCCACTCTAATATGCAATCATTATGCCCTGAGTGGACATCTTTTACTCCTTGTATTCCAAAGGCTATACAAAGATTATCTTTTGTGAGCAAACCATTTGTATATGCTGTTGATATAATGTTGTCTTTGATATTTCTGAATGACAAATCATCAAAGCCTTTAATCTTATGTCTTGCTAGATAACGTTTGATGAATCTTTTGTCTAAATCACCATAGGTCAATATTGTTCTGCTTTTAAGTTCGAACTGTTCACATACCTCATTAAATTCATCTTGCGTCAAAGGTTTTTTATCTTTGAGCATTTTTTTGGTTATTCCATTAATTTCAGTAGTCAAAACACTGGATTGTAATTCTAGTGGCAAGAATCTATCAAAGAATTCATTTGTGTCTGGTTTATAAATAGAAATAGAAAGTAAGTCGTCTCTTTCTGAAGACAGTCCATTGGTTTCTACGTCTAAAACAACAAACTTACTGCTATCAATCATATTATTTCTTTCTATTGTAAAGAGTTTTATAAATCTCTGCTTCGATTTTACAATCATTTAGAGCTCTATGAGAACATTCAGAGTTTATGTTTAAATAACTAGCCAAATAATCTTTTGATAATGAATTGAAACTAATACCAGAATTGTTCTTTATGATGTCCATCGCACTAGCAAACTTTAGTATATTAAAGTTCTTATTTCCTGTATTTATGAAAAGGGTTGCAAGAAAATGTGCATCAAACATATTCATGCCAGCCCATATCAATATTATCTTTCTCCTTAAATCAAATTCATCAATAAGGTTATCCAAATCTTGAGATGTTATAGGTGTTGAATCCTTTATCATATTGTTAGTAATTCCAGTCAAAGATTCGATTTCAGATGGTATCATTTTACTTCTGTTCAAAGGCAATAATCTTGTATACTCATTACCGCTAGAAGGGTCATATAAAGCAATCTCAATCACATCGTCGGTTAATGGATTCAAACCAGTTGTTTCTAAGTCGAGAAACACCACTTTGTCCAAGTCAAAAAACGAATCCGGTTCAATAACATTAATCCCAAAATTGTAAATGTTAGACTGAGGAGAAATGATACAACGACAAACAGTATCGCGATCCAATTTACAGGCAAAAACAAATTGTCCATAAGTAGAAAAAATGGAACAACTATACATATTTACGTGATATGGTTCTAACCACTTGTCATATTTGAATCGCCAATGATGCGTTATTTCCTCATGCTTTAACGGATATTTAGCAATAAGAATATTTAAAAGATATGGGTTGTATTTATACTTTACTGTTAAATCAGAACTTAAAAGTTGTTTGATAAACAAACGCAAATCTTTGTGGTTAAAGGTATTTAAAGAATCAAAAACAATTTTAAGAAATTCATCATCTTTACATTTATTGTTTTTTAGGACAGCTAAAGTTTCTTTCAAAGTCATATCATATGAATAATATCATATTGATAATAATTTATGTAGCGAGTTCCCCACACGCCCCTACTTATAAAACAATGCAAATATTTATATGCGGGAACATACTTTTAGTATTGAAAATGTATTGAATCCCTTATGGTTTATTGAAATCTAAACTACAATGCAAAATAAAACTCGCTACAACTGTGTTTCTTACTGATTAATCAGTAATTTTGTAGCGAGTATTAACCTGTGTGGTGACCTAAACGGGATTCGAACCCGTGAATGGTGCCTTGAGAGGGCACTGAGTTAAGCCGCTTCTCCATTAGGCCAGATAGGTGGTATTATACCACCATTTTAAAATTTTGAAATAACGGAATTAAATCTTCTATCACATTCCTCTTTTTTAAGAATTTGCATCACGTAATATAAGTTAGGTGAATTCTTTCTAAGAGTTAATGTGATTCTAATCATTTCAGCAACATCACTAATGCTACCAATATATTGATTTGGGTTTTGTTTGAATGCTTTCCCGTTAGGAGCAAAACCAAGAGTTTCTCCAATAGCCTTCATATTGTTAAACCAAGATTGTTCATCTTGTTCTAAAGAGAGTTCATCTCTAACTTTTGAAAGTACTGCTTTAATCGTGTCATTAGAGAACTTTTCATTATAATTTAGCTGAGTTCTTGCAAGTTCTTCATATAAATCGTTATAGAAGAAGGAAATTAATTCATAGAGATTTCCAAACTTCTCATAGTCTTTTCTTGGGTTCTCTTTTTCTCTTTCAATATTCATGATTTCCATGAAATAGTTTTCATCTCTTTCAATTAAGGCAAGAAGATTTGGATTAAATTCTCTTGCGTATTTCTTTGCCATATCAAGGATTTCATATTTTGTTTTCTTTCCTAAGATTTCTTTAGAGAAGAAGTTAACTTTGCCCATATCAAATAGAGCGCCTTCAAGTGACATCTTATCAAATGAGAATTTGAATTCTTCCATATGCTCGAACTTATGTTCGAATATCCACTCTTCAAAGTTGGAGTTAGCAATAGTCATCAAATACATTACTAATGCTTCAGTTGGATATCCATCTTGTAAGAAATATGAAACAGCAGCTTCTGGATCATGTCTCTTAGAGAGTTTTCTCTTATTTCCGTTTTCACCAATTTTCATGATGACTGGTAAGTGAGCGTATTTAGGAGCTTTCCATCCTAATTCTTTGAATAATTGGACATGGATTGGAAGAGATGCGACCCATTCTTCACCTCTAATTACAATAGTTGTTCTCATGAAGTGGTCATCACATGCGTGAGCGAAATGATATGTAGGAAGTCCATCGCTTTTTAAAATAACGATATCTAAATCATTCTCAGCGATTTCAAAATCTCCTCTTACTAAATCACTAACAGCGACCTTATTAGTGTGGTCACCATTAGATTTGAAGCGGATGATGTATGGATCGCCTCTAAGAATTCTTTCTTTTCTCTCTTCATTAGAAAGGAATCTACATTTAGCAAATTCACCATAATATCCAGGATTGAGTTTCTTCTTTTCTTGTTCGTCATGGATTTGAGCAAGTTCTTCAGGAGAACAGAAGCAAGGATAGGCTTTACCATCAATTAATAATTGCTTAATAACTGTTTTATATATACTTGCTCTTTGAGATTGAATATATGGTCCATAATTTCCTTTTTGTGAGTCTCCTAAGTATCCTTCGTCAGGAACGATATTAAATAATTGAAGTTGTTTTAAAAGCTCTTCACCACTACCTTGGATTTCTCTTTTAGTATCTGTATCTTCTAAACGAATATAGAAAACACCTTTAGTGTCTCTCGCCACCTTGTGGCAAATCATAGAAGTAAATAATGTTATAGCATAAGAATAATTTTTAAAAGTATTTGGATTCATATTTTTAATAATCTCTTTTCTAAGTCTTCAATTGTCTCGGTTATTTCTGGAAATATTAATTCAGCGATTTCCTTATTTGTGACCATATTTTCTCTCCTTAAAATATTCTTTCAAATTATATTGCATATTTAATCGTTTTTGTTATAATAATTTAGCGCTTTGAAATTGCAGGCGTAGTTCAGTGGTAGAACACTACCTTGCCAAGGTAGTTATGCGGGTTCGATTCCCGTCGCCTGCTCCAGAACGAACATTAGGACTCATCTGAGTCTTTTTTTCTATCTTCATTCATCTCATTTAACTTTTTAAGCAATTCTTCCATCGACGTATTTGCAGCGATTTTTAATTTATCATATTCAATATCATATTTATCTTTCAAATATAAATATATTGCTTCGTTGTTCGCTGTTAGGAATGGTCCGTATAATCCTAAAGTAACAAACACTCCAATTGTAAGAGCAAAAGAAGCAACACAAGAATAGGAAGTCATAATCATATATCCAATTAAGCCACCAACAGCAAAACTAAGTAAGAAGATAAGTAATAATGGCCAATTCAAACTAAAATACGCTAGATTAAATTCTTTTTTATATGTTGACATAACATTTTTATGAACCATTAAGTTAATACTTCCAATTTGGTTATCACTATTAACTCTTGTATAAAAAGAAATTGATGATCTAGACGCAAAGAAAATAAATAAAGAACATAACACAAACGACACTGGTATTGTGCTAATAATCATAATGTGATTAATGAAATCTTTATATGTAGTTAAGACATAATCGAGATTCTCACTTGTTGGCCCTAAATGATTAAGAATATCATCCATAGAAGCTTGATAATTCATGAAGTCGATATTACGCAAAATAAGGTTAATTACAACAACATAAATAATTCCAAATACAACTGAGATAACTAATGATTTAAAGAATGATTTTATAACCGAATATGTCGAATTAAACTTGCCTGTAAAATAAATACCAAAGCACTTCAAAAACCCTAAAAACGTTAATACTTGTTGATCTCTCATAAGAAAAGACGCGAGATTACAAGCAAAAAATGAAGGGATAATAACGAACGGAATAATAATGTAAGTGATATCAATTGCAAGGTAAGAAATAAGCAACAAACTACTACTGATAAGCATAACAAAAAAGAACAAAAATACAGAAATTAATCCATTTTTGCGCAAATATTCGAGCGAAACACGCGGTAAATCCTTAATCGTCATATTATTTTCCAGGGGCATTGTTCTCGTTGAGTAAATTGATAAAGCGAATCACTGTTTCTTCTTTAAATGGTTTAACGTCTTCTTTATCAAATTCAGCAATCACTTTCTTTAATTGCTTCTTCGTGCAGATCTTGAATTGATTTGGAATGCCAGTAATATCAATGACTGAATCATCATTAACCACTACTATTCCTTTTAAGAAATTATTATCAAGGTCATTGAAAAGAGCAACTCTTCTAGTTAAGTTACGATTGTAGTTTAATGGATTAGCGATTAATTCTTCACCTTTTTTTGTTGTTAATTTGAGTTGTTCGGCGCCATATTCGCCGCTAATAACACCGCTAATTTGGAAGTCATTAATGATTATAATGAACTTGTTACTAATAAGTATATGTTCAATGTGTCCAATGTGTTTATCATCAATATGAACTCGATAATCATTAAGCAATAAATAATCATTCAGATTTGAATAACGATATAGTGTGTAACCAACCGCTTTTTTTAAGCGATATCTCTTATAAAAATTCTTATAGAAAAGAATCCATAATAGGAGAATAACTATTAGTCCTCCTAATATTGCGAAGCTTATATATAATTTTTGAGGAAGTGATAATAAAATCATAGTATTGATAATAATACAAAAAATGACTCTATTAATAAAGTCATTTTCATATAATTTTTATTAATCAAATATCGTTTCGCCTTTTAAGGCTGCATTAATAAATCTTAATAATTCTTCTTTAGAAGTCTTCCTAGAGATTGGTGGGAGGTCATTAATATCGAAGAAACCAACATCATCAGTCTCATATTCATGTTCTTTGTGTAATTCTTTGATTCTTCCTTCAAATACAATGACATATTCAGGAACTGATGTATTGTTTTTAAATGGCGTTCGATCAGTAATTCCCACTAGTCTCATCATTTCTACTTCCGCTCCAGCTTCTTGAATGCATTCATTTTTAGCAGCGGTTGATGGTGAATCATATAAATCACACCATCCTCCTGGAAGAGAATATTCTTGTAATACAGCTTCTCTTACCATTAAGACTTTAGTCTTATCACTATTAAAAATAATTGTCCTAACAGAAATATTAGGAGTTGGATATACATCTCTAGCAAAATAATTATTTCGATCAAGTTTGACATCTTGAAATTCTTCAAGCATCTTGGTCGATAATTCATTTATTTCATTGTAATTAGTTAGTGCGTACGGATCTTTTGAGAATTTTAATCCGATTCTCGCTATTGATTGGACTTTAATTAAAAAATCATAGAAATATTTTGAGTCCATATTAACCTTCAAATATGATTATTCTTCTGCTACACCATCCATGTAGTTTTCAAAGACTCTTAAGAAGCTATCTTGATCAACAGCGTCTAATTGTCCATCAACTGCAAAGGAGATTCTTCCTGTTTCTTCAGAAACAACAACAGTAACAGAATCAGAAATTTCAGAGATACCTAATGCTGCTCTATGACGTGATCCATATTTGCCAGCAAATGGTTTGGTGGTTGGAGTATAGAAAACACTAGCGGCAACAATTTCATTACCGTGAATAACAACCGCGCCATCGTGTAGACGTGTACCTGGATAGAAAATTGTCATCAATAATTCAGCACTGACAGGTGCTTTAATTGCGACACCGTTTTTAATAACATCTGCTAAAGATGTATTCTTTTCAAATGTCATAATCGCACCAGTTCTTGTTTTACTTAAATTGATAACTGCGGTTTCAATTGTTTTATATAAAAGCTCACGATTATAGATTTTTTCAACTTCAAATTTGCCGCTTCTTGTTTGAGATTTTTTAAATGGATTTGCTAAGAATGCTCTTAAATCACCTAAGTTTGCAAATAATGAAATAGTGACACCAACAACGGTTAGTCCAACCATTAAAACGTAAGCGAAATAAAGATTGAATAAGAACGAGACAAAAGTCAAAACAAAAGCAACAGCAATAAAGATATATCCTGCTCTTCTTTTAACAATTTTGAAATACATAAAGAAGCAGAATCCAAATACTGTAAGAATAACAAATAATGTGATTAGCCAAGTTCCAAGCGGCAATTGATTCCAAACAAAATCCATACTACACCTCCAGTGTCATCTTTAATTCTATAATTAAAACCGCCTTTTGTTAACATAAAGCGGTTATTTTGACAAAAAATATTAAAATTAATTATTTTTAATGATGACAAACAAAGGTTTTTCTTTAACCTTCTTCTTTGTAAAGCTATATTTGTGTTTTTTGTGATATTTGATTAGTTCCAATTCGCCTTTTGTTGCTACCTTAAGATATAGTTCGTTTGTGTTTTCATCATATATTCTTTCTAAATACTGATATCTAATAAGCATTACGATTAACTTTGATATCTTTTTAGAAGAATAAGAAACAAGTGTTTTATATGTAGGGAGTTCACTAAATTGCCTAATTTCATCACTCTCGTCACCTTTTAAAATAAGATATACACATTCAGGAAGAGGATATATATTTTTTTGATTTAAAAGATTAATGGTTTCAATTATCTTCAAATCATTAGTGCATAATTTGTAAACATTGGACTCTTTTTTCATACAAAGTCAGTTTACTTATTATTATTTAATAATTCAATTGAAAATGATTGGTCAATACTGCTCAAGGTGGTAAAATAATAAAGAACATAAGGAGCTTATAAAATGGGAACACCACATATTAACGCCAATGATGGCGATTTTGCTAAGGTCGTTTTGATGCCAGGAGATCCAATCAGAGCTAAATGGATTGCAGAAACATTTCTCCACGACTACAAAGAAGTAACGAATGTTAGAGGCATTTTAGGATTTACAGGATATACAAGAAATGGTAAGAAATTATCTGTTATGGCTTCTGGTATGGGAATGCCATCAATTGGAATTTACTCTCACGAATTATTTACAGGATATGGAGTTGAAATAATCATCAGAGTTGGTACATGTGGTACTTATCAACCACATATCAATTTAAAAGATGTATTAATTTGTACAACCGCTTCTACAGATAGTAACTGGATGAGTCAATTTGGTTTAAACGGAACATATTCCGCTGGTGCTGATTTTGATTTAGCGGTTACTGCTTACGAAGAAGCAAAGAAAGCAAACATTCCATATCACGGTGGCAATATCTTTGCAGCCGATGTCTTCTATGACCAAGATCCAGATCTTTGGAAAAAATGGGCTGCCTTAGGTGTTATGGGTGTTGAAATGGAATCATACGCTTTATATGTCAACGCAGCTAAACTCGGTAAAAAGGCACTCTGTTTATTAACAGTTACTGATAGTTTCTTAAATCATCGTCAAAAATTGACTGCTGAAGAAAGAGCGTTCGGTCTAGGAAGAATGATTGAACTTGCTATTGCAACTGCTGAGCATTATTGCGATTAGTATCATTTAAAAAAAATAACCGTTAGGCTTCAAAGTCTAGCGGTTTTTTATCATTATATCAAAGAAGACCCCCACATCGACTTTGTTGATGGTTACCTCTATAGCTAGGTGGGGGATGAATTTGACAAAAAATGATTAAAAGAAGTAAAGATTATTGTATAAAAACATATAGGGATTTGATATAATTAATATGTAAGAAAGATATCAATAAATTGATATCTAACTTCGATATTTAATGTATATGAAGCTTATAAAAAGAACCTATCGTTTTCGTCTATATCCTAATAATTCTCAAAAAGATTTGATTGAGAAAACTTTAGGTTGCTCTAGATGGGTCTACAATGAACTTCTTTCTCTTACTAAAAAGGAATATGAAAAAGATCATAATTATAAAGTTAGTAAATATGAACTTATAAAACTTCTTCCAGAGTATAAAGAGAAATATCCATATTTAAAAGAAGTTGATTCTATCGCCTTACAGCAAAGTGTTATCCATCTATATGAAGCTTATAGAAACTTCTTTCGACATAATAGTGATTTCCCAGTATTTAAAAAGAAAAAGAATGATTATGGTTATATTACGATGAATATCAATAACTCAATCCGAACTATAGGAGATGAAATCCAAATCCCTAAAATCGGTAGAGTAAAATTTGTTTATCATCGTCAGTTACCAGAATCATTTGTCTACTCAACCGTAAGTGTTTCTCGAATCGGAAAATATTATTATGTTTCTTTAATTGGAGAGGAAGAATATCAAGAATATCAAGAACATAGTAAAAATTCCCTAATTCTTACTAATTCAATCGGATTAGACTTCTCTTTAGCGAATCTTTTCGTTAGTGATTCTAAAACTAAGTCTAATATGCCTAAGTATTATGAGA
>CADCGC010000050.1 GCA_902800905.1 uncultured Erysipelotrichaceae bacterium | reverse complement strand
TGATTCTTAATCCTTCTAATTAAATAATCTAAATAAGTTGGATATCTTACTAAAATATCCTTAACCGAGGGACTCTCGGGGATAGCCCATTGATACTGAAATCACTAGATTTCTTGAGTGGGAAGCCCCCATCTTCTATAAGCGGGGGGATGTCACTTCTTTGGGAAATATAAATAATAAGTCCACCAAACCCCATAGCTAATCGTATCTGGATCTTCCTCATTTAACGTAATAGCGTATCCAATTTCATTATTTTGCCACTTTTCAATTCTTTCTTTAGTTAAACCGAATCGATTAAATAATTCATTTTGACGAGGATATAAATTATTCATCATCGTATATACGATGTGGTGACCAACTTCATGAAAAATAACTTGGATCAATCTTTCATATTGATAAAGTAGACCAGATTCAATTTGAACAAGATACGCTCCTGGATATGCTAAACCTTGGGCTTTGTTTTGCCCGTTATTATATAAAAGCTCTGGAAGAAATTCGACTTTGATATCTGGAATACCATATATCTTAGTGAGATTATTAACTAAATCACTAACTCGATAGATTTTATCTTCTTCTTTTAAAGAGTTCCAATCATCTAAGCCAAGATGAATTAATAGCATCGCAGTGAGCATAGCGCTTTTAACTTCAAGATTTGCGTATTCACTATTATCTTTAATAGAATAAGTCATTACTTTTGAATATACTTCGCTCCACTTATCATAGATAAGTTTTTTAGCGGCCTCATTGCCTTTAATTGCACTTTGATATATCCAAGATAACGCTTCAGGAAGTCGATCTTTTTCATTCAATAACAATAAACCAAGTTCATACATCCCCCATTCGTCACCTGAATATGCGGATTGCTGTAACGCAAAAGAAATCCTATTAGTGTGATAGGAATAATACTTTTGTTCTTCTTGTTTTCTTCCAAGCCAATAATAGTCTCTTGCAGAAGCAAATTTGCTAGAAAATTTCTCCAAGAAAATTAACTCATCTTTATTAAATCGATTTTTCATAACAAAAAGCCCGCTCTTAAACATGCAAGAACGGGCATATTTTAATTATTCTTCTTTAGCAAAGGCATCTTTACCCATGCCACACCATGGACATAAGTAAGTATCTGGTAAATCTTCAAATTTGGTGCCTGGAGCAATCCCGTTATCTGGATCGCCGGCTTCTTCGTCATAGACGAATCCACATGCTGTGCAAACGTATTTCATTGTTTTACCTCCTATTTAATCTCTTCAAAATCAGCTGGTCCGTGTTTACAAAGTGGGCAGACAAAATCATCTGGAAGTTCATCACCTTCATAGACATATCCACATACCTTACAGACATAGCCTTTCTTCTTTTCTGTTTGTGGTTTTGGTTTGACATTTGCTTGATAGTAATTGTATGTCATAGTTTCAACATTGTTGATAACCTTGGATTCAGTTACTGAGCAAATGAACATTCCATGTGTTCCTAAGTCGACATATTGATCAACTTTTAAGGAAATAACAGAGTTAACGAATTCAGTTAACGCTGCAACTCCGTTCGCACTTCTAACAATTTCTTTTCCTTCAAATTTGTTTTTGTCTCTACCTGAGGCAAATCCATAATGTTGGAAAATATAGAATGGAGCTTCAATATTTAAGCAGTTAACATTAAGAACACCAGTCTTTTTAATAATGTCATGAGAATAATTGAGTTTATTAATATTGACCGCCACTCTTAATGGAGTGTCTGTTAACTGAGTGACTGTGTTGACAATTAAGCCATTGTCTTTATTTCCATCTCTAGATGTAACAACATATAAGCCATATCCAATCTTGAATAAAGCTTTGCTATCTATTTCTGGTTTCTTTTCTTCAATAATTTCTTTTTTGGCTTTATATTCTTCACTTAAAGCGTTCGCTAAAGCCTTGATTTGTTCTTTGTTCTCGTCAGTCATTGAAGATAAAATCTTCACAACTGGTTGTAGGAATTGAATGTTCTTACAGCCTGATAATTTATCAGTCATGACTTTAGCCGCTAATGGAGCCCAAGTTCCGTTTTCAATTAAACCAACCTTTTTGTTTTGGAAATTTCTTTCCACTAAGTGAGCGATGAATTCATCCATAAATGGGAAGATGCCAGCGTTATAGGTAGTTGTTGCTAAAACAATCTTTCCATATCTAAACGCATCTTCGACACATTCCGCCATATCTTCTCTAGCTAAATCATTAAGAGCGATTTTTGGTGTTCCATTTGCTTCTAATTCTTTTGCTAATAATTCAGCAGCAGCTTTGGTGTGTCCATATACTGAAGTATAGAAAATCGCAACACCTTCGGTTTCGGTCTTGTATCCACTCCAAATATCATAGAGATTAAGATAATAACCTAAGTTTTCGCTTAAAACTGGTCCATGCAAAGGGCAGATGATTTGAATGTCTAAAGTTGCAGCCTTCTTAAGAAGAGCTTGTACTTGTGCGCCGTATTTTCCAACGATACCAATATAGTATCTTCTTGCTTCACATGCCCAATCTTCTTCGACATCTAAAGCACCAAATTTACCAAATCCATCGGCGGAGAATAAGACTTTGTCTTTTTCATCATATGTCACCATGACTTCTGGCCAGTGCACCATAGGTGCAAAGACAAAATGTAAGACGTGGTTCCCTAAGTTTAAAGTATCACCTTCATTAACCACTAAACGATGTGGAATTTCTTCATGGAAGAATTGTTCCATCATCTTAAATGTTTTAGCGTTTCCAACAACGTAAACATCTGGATAAGCTTTAATCAAATTCATAATGTTTGCGGAGTGGTCTGGTTCCATATGTTGAACGATTAAATATGTTGGTTTCTTATCACCTAAAACTTCTTTAACATTTTTAAGCCATTCATCAGTGAAATGTTGATCCACTGTATCCATGATGGCGATTAATTCGTCTTTGATGACATAAGAGTTATACGCCATTCCATTAGGAACGATATATTGTCCTTCAAATAAGTCTACTTGATGGTCGTTAACACCAACGTAAAAGATATCTTTTGTAATATTCTTCATGATTATTTACCAATCCAATTATCTAGTTTGTCGTCAATGTTATTTACTTCGCTGCCTTTGCAAGCAAATCCTTTTTTAATGATTGCACCTCTAAGAGCGCCTCTTAATTCCATTTCTGCTAAACCAAGAGCGCCTTCTTCATTAGTAGCGAAAGGATATACGGTCTTACCAACCCAAGCATGATCTCTAATAAAAGACGCAACAACGCGTGGGTATGTTCTCCACCAGCATGGGAATCCTAAATAAATAACATCATATTCATCTAAAGATGCAAGAGGATGTAAATATGGGACTTTTTCATTATATTGGTCTTCAATTCTACTTCTCTTTACGCATTCTTCATAATTTGCTGGATAAGGAATCTCTGGTTCGAGTTTAAATAGGTCTCCACCAGTCTTCTTTGCAATCTTTTCTGCAACAACTTCAGTAAAACCTTTGGTGATAATTTCAATTTCACCATTAACACTATTTTCGCCAGTTCGCGAAAAATACACGATTAATGTTTTCATTTATGTATACCTCACCAACAATTATTACAAATAAACAAAGTTTAAGAAATAGTTTTTAAAAGAAAATGTTTGAAAGTAAAATATTAAGGTATGGTTGTCTTAAACTACAAAGATAATAGGAATATCAAAAAAGATGTGAAAGCATTGTTTTTAAGTGCTTTCCCAAAAGATGAGAGACCTCCTGCATATTATTTCTTTTCTAGCGCCCTTAAAGAGACAAATAATATCTATGCTTTCTATGAAAAAGAAGCATTTATTGGATTTATTCAATTAACTACATTTAAAGATATTTGCTATGTGTTCTTTCTCGCTGTTAAAAAAGAATTAAGATGTCAAGGATGGGGAAGTAAAATCTTGTCATGGATCAAAGAATTTCAAAAAGATAAAGTAATCTTGCTTTGCTATGAAGAAGTTGATGAGAAATATAAAGATAACGAAGCAAGAATCAAAAGAAGAGATTTCTATATAAAGAAAAATGGTTTCAAGAGCAATCATCTTAAAACCAACGAATTTGGGGTAATATTTGAAACATGTATCTATGGAAATCACTTCGTTCCATTTGAGGATTATGTTGAGATATTTGTCCTCGGATTCAGCGAATACGCAAGAGAACATATTAAAAGAGCGGATTAACTTACAAATCCGTTCTTTTTCCTTTGTAATAAGTTGAGTGAATTAAGCCCCCACCTAAGCAGACATCTCCATCGTATAGGACCGCTGCTTGACCTGGTGTGACTGCTTTATATGGTTCATCAAATATTAGCTCAATTGTATCATCATCGACATAATGAATTGTGACACCATTATCTTGTTGACGGTATCTAAATTTCGCATAGATATGTTGGCCTTCTTTAGGCTTGACTGATATGAAATTCAAGTCTGTCACTAGACATCTATCAGAGTTGAGTCGATCAGACTCTCCTCCACTTGCAACATATAAAATGTTGTTCTTGACATCTTTTTTAACGATGAACCAGCCTTTAGCTTCTTCGTGAGATATTCCTCCAATGCCAAGACCTTTTCTTTGCCCAATCGTGTAATACATCACTCCATCATGAGTACCGATCACTCGATTTGTATCAATATCAACAATATTTCCTTTTTTAGCAGGAATATAATTTTTTAAGAATTGTTTGAAATTTCTTTCGCCAATGAAACACACTCCGGTTGAGTCTTTTTTGTCGGCAATTTCAAGGTCTAAATCATGAGCGATTTTTCTAACCTCTTTTTTATCAATGTCTCCTAGCGGAAATAAGGCGTATTTTAGTTGTTCTTGAGAAATTTGAGAAAGGAAATATGTTTGGTCTTTATTTTGATCAAACGATTTACAAAGATACGCAATTCCATCTTTGTCCACTCTTTTTGCGTAGTGGCCCATAGCAATCATATCAAAGCCTTTTTCTTTGGCAAATTTCAAGAAAGCGTCGAATTTAATATATTTGTTGCAAAAGATATCTGGGTTAGGCGTTCTTCCGTTTTCATATTCTCTAATGAGATATGAGAAGACATCGTCCCAATACTCTTTGACAAAGTCAATTCTTAATAAAGGAATGTCTAGTTTTTTTGCAACCTTAACCGCATCATCCCAATCAGCCTCTTGAGGGCATTGTGAATTATTGATGTTTGGATTTCCTAAATAGTCGTTATTAGCAAGAGAATCCCAGTTACGCATAAAACAGGCGCTTACTTCGTATCCTTCTTTTTTAAGAAGATACGCTGCAACCGCACTATCAACGCCACCAGAAAGTCCAACTAATATTTTCATTTAAATAGTTCCTTACTATCGAGCACTAAAGTGAATGGTCCATCATTAATGGAATAAACATCCATATCCGCACCAAAAACACCTGTAGCAATACTTAATCCTGATGAGTTCTCCAATTGTTTGTTGAAATAATCATAGAGTATTTCAGCTTCATGTGGCCTCATCGCATTAACAAATGATGGTCTACGCCCGCCCGTTGTGTCAGCGTATAAAGTGAATTGGCTAATCGACAAGATATTTCCTTTTACGTCGAATAAAGACAAATTAATTTGTCTTTTCTCATCGGCAAAGACTCTTAATTTAAGAATCTTGTCCACCATTTTGTTAACAATATCTTGGTCATCTCCATCGGTAAAACCGACAAGTAAAAGGTAACCGTTAGAAATACTTCCAACGGTTTTGCCTAATATATTGACGTGTGCTTCTTTAACAGTTTGTAGAATTACTTTCATTATCTAATAACTTCTCTAATAACTGGAAGAATATCAACTTTCTCCTTAGAGAATTCATAGGCGTCTCTAATTTCTTGAAGAACTGGTTCATATTCTTCTTTTGGTTTATTTGTATAAACTGTGCATAATAAGTCGCCTTTAGCAACTTTCGCACCAATCTTTTTAGCAAGAACAATACCAGCACTCATATCAATGACATCTTCAAGTGTTTCTCTACCAGCACCGAGCTTCATTGCGCTGACACCAATCTCAAGAGCGTTGATTTCTTTGATGTAGCCATCAACTTCGCTTCTAATTTCAATAATGTTCTTTGAAACTTCAAATTTTTCAGGATGTTTAATAAATTCAACATCTCCACCTTGAGCTTCAACCATTAAGCATAATTTTTCAAAAGCTGATCCGTCTTCAACGACTTCATGGAGTTTTGCTCTAGCTTCTTCTAAGGTCTTGCAAACTTTTGCTTGAACAAGCATAATGCTACCTGATGTATAGCAGAGTTCCATCAAATCTTCTGGTCCTTTTCCGTGTAATGAAGCAATAGCTTCTTTAACTTCAAGGTTATTACCAACAGCAAGACCTAAAGGTTCGCTCATATCACTTAAAACAGCAACGGTATCTCTATTAAGAGATTTGCCAATTTCCACCATGGTTCTAGCGAGTTC
>CADCGC010000049.1 GCA_902800905.1 uncultured Erysipelotrichaceae bacterium | reverse complement strand
AAAGATATTAAAAAAAGAAACCGATCAGGAAGAAATCGAATACCAATCGATACTAGCTACCTATGATTGGGTTGCAAAGCATTATAAGCAAATCCAAAATCTCATCTATGAAGGCGATACTTTTCCAATGGAAATATTTAAAAACGCTTTATCTAATAACTATGGTAAATTTATAACTGAGACGATTAAAACTGTTGGTTATGATGTTCCAAGTGATTATTTATCGATATTCTTCTTTGAAGGATTATATGGTTCGTGTTTATATTACGCTGAGCAACTAAAAAATAAAAAAGATAAGGAAAAAGTTAAAGAAGATATTAAAAAACTTAGCCGTTTTTGGGCTAAGCTTATAATGTCCGCCGCAAAGGAAAACTAGAGAAAAAAACAGTACTGATTTGTATCAATACTGTAGTTCTTAGTGTGGCCTAAATGGACAGTTTTGATACAGTCGAACACTTCAATGTATCCACCGAACGCTAAAGTTTTAGAACAGCAGGTATCTCCATATCTTCTTTGTGGAGATCTAATCTTTCAACAAATCCAGCTTTCAAATAAAGGCTTCTTGCGCCTTCATTCTCTGGTTCATAGCTCAACCAGCAAGCTTCTGATTTTCCTGCTGGAAACGTTTTTACAAATTCAATAGCAAGCCTTAATGCTTCTTTTCCGAATCCTTGACCTTGGTATTTCTTATCAATCATGAAACGCCAAATATAATAAAGCTTTTCTGGAAGTCCATAATATTTTGTAGCCCACGGGCAATCAAAAGTAATCATAATGAATCCCACTGCTTTCTTACCATAATAAATGCCAAAGGGATACACCTTCATCCCCTCTTCGGCAATAGCAAAATATGCATCAATCAAGCTATCAGCATTTGGAGCAACAAAAGACTTTTGATCTTTCTTAACTTTTAATTTTGTGATTTTATCACATTCATCCCAAAGGATTTTTTCTAAATGTAGTTTCTTTTCCATGTTCTAATGATAACAAAAAATAAAAGGACTGACACATTGAATCAATCCTATTTAACATTGTAAAATGTTTTCTTTGAGATAACACTATAACAAGTTTTTATTTCTATCAGCCAATAGAAGTTCTTTAAAATTATAACTTGTAAAACATAATTATAAGCATAAATAATTATAATAATTAGGTATTATAGTGTTCAAAGTATGATTGATTTAGAAAAGCAATATCAAGAATATCTCAACAAAAACATCTACATAAATATGTCTAGAGGTGTGCCTGATGCACGTCAATTAGATTTATCGGAAAGCATTTTAGATGTACTTCGTTCAGGCAATTGTCTAAAGATAAACAATATTGATTACAGAAATTACGGCTTGCTAGATGGTATACCTGAATGCAAGGATTTGTTTTCTAATATTTTAGATATACCACAAAACAATATAATTATTGGCGGTAACTCTTCGCTTGCATTAATGTATAATGCTATATCAAAATCCATGACCAATGGAGTTTGCGGTTCGACTCCATGGAACAAGTTAAGTAAAGTTAAATGGTTGTGCCCTGTTCCGGGATACGATCGCCACTTTGCGATATGCGAGTATTTCGGAATTGAGATGATTAATATCCCAATGAACGAAGATGGACCAGATATGGATTTAGTCGAAAAATATATCAAAGATGACTACGTAAAAGGGATTTGGTGCGTTCCAAAATATTCAAATCCAACTGGGATTACATATAGCGATGAAACAGTGAGAAGATTCGCAAAACTTAGACCAGCCGCCAAAGATTTTAGGATTTATTGGGATAACGCATATGCAATTCATGATTTATACGAAGAGAAAAAAGAACATCTTTTAAACATCTATTCTGAATGCAAAAAGAACAACAATGAAGATATTATTTATATTTTTACATCCACAAGTAAAATCACCTTTCCTGGCGCAGGCATCTCTGCGATGGGGGCAAGTGAGAACAACAAAAAAGATATGCTCGAGCAAATGAAAGTTCAAACTATAGGATATGACAAAATCAATCAATATAGGCACGCTCTTTTTTTAAAAGATTTGAAGAATATAATGAAAAGACACGCAGATATACTTAGACCCAAATTTGAACTTGTCGAGAGAATATTTTCTAAAGAACTAATTGGTTTTGCAACTTGGTCTAAACCACTAGGTGGGTATTTTATCTCACTCAATGTTAAAGGGTGTGCGAAAGAGGTTGTTGAAAGATGCAAAAAAGCGGGGGTTATTTTAACTAATTCCGGGGCAACATATCCATATGGAATAGATTCATCTAATTCAAATATAAGAATCGCTCCTTCATCCGTCTCACTAAAAGAATTAGAAATCGCTTTAAGAATCATTTGCTTAAGTGTGAAGCTCGAAACAAAACAATCTTAAGAAATAGGTTTAATGAAAATGAAAGAAAATTACATTTTAATAGATATAAAAGATAAGGACACTACCGCTATAAACAAAGAGGTAATGAATTTAGCTATAGATTCATTTTTGGAAGATAACCCTAAAAATAACATCAGCGAAATCATATATGGAGATAGTCTTTCAAAAGTTTTTCTAGAAATCTTAAACAATGATACGACTAATGTTAAAAACAAAGACTTGTTATATGATATTTTAGAAAAAATATATGACCACTGGAGATCGGTAAAACGTTACATAATTTCAGATCAAAATAATCCAAGGTTTGAAGAGTTGGATTTCTTGACTCTATTTGATAAATTCACTGAAGCATTGCTGGGAAAATATAGAGAATTATGCTTTAAGCTTACCGGAAAGAAATTCACCGTTTATAGGCAGCTCCCGGCTTTTGCAAACGCATTCTTATTAACAGATAGCAATTCAAATTATATTTATAAAGAATTAGAAAGCGCGAAAGTTATTACAAAGATTGCTTTTAGAACGCCTTTTGTTTCTTATTCTGCATCCAACAAAAGGACCGGCATCTTCGAAATAATTAACGCCAATCCAATTGATGGATTAAATCTTTCTAACAAGAAATGGTTTTTAATACCAATTTTATGTGGCAAAAACAGAATTCATGTGTGCATTTCAGAAAGATATATTTCGTTAGGTGTTTCCTTATCAAATTTATTTCAGTTTGATGATGATTTTAAAAATTCAAAACCAGATGGAATAATTCTTTTCGGATCCAACACAATTGACGGAATCTATTATGACAAAGAAAAAGATATTTATATCGGCTCTTTGAAAGAACGGGATGAAATTGATTACTTTGGCTATTTAAAAAAGATAATTCTAACAGTTCATAACATTAAAATGATAGAGAATGGCAAATTACCAATTCATGGTGCTGGGATATCAATAAAATTGAACGATACGACAACAAAAAACGTGATTATTGTAGGAGACTCTGGGGCAGGAAAAAGTGAAACAATTGAAGCTCTTCGCTTAATCGCAAACGGCCAAATACAAGAAATCACCACTATTTATGACGATATGGGTTATTTTGAAATTATTGATAATCAAATATATACATCAGGAACAGAAATTGGTGCATTTGTTAGAACCGATGATTTAGAAAATGACTATGTTTATAAAGTGTTTGATAGAGCAATATTCTTAAACCCAAAAGGAAAAAATGCTCGATTGGTTTTACCTGTTTCTACATATAAAGAAGTATCGAATAAATATCATGTTGATTATGTGTTTTACGCTAACAACTATAAGAATAGTAAAGAAAAAATTCACATTTTTAAACAAGTTGAAGATGCGTTGCTCGTATTTAAAGAAGGTAAACGATTTGCGTTAGGTACAACTGGAGAAAAAGGGTTGGTACAAACTTTCTTTGCAAATCCTTTTGGTCCAATTCAATTAGAGAATACTACCAATTCACTATTAGAAACTTATTTTCAATTATTATTTAATAATAATATACCAATTGGCGAATTATTTACTGGATTAGGATTAGAAAATGGTAAAGACAATCCAAAATACGCAGCCCGACATCTGATTGAACTATTGATTAAATGATTTGTTTATAAGTTCTTCCAATGTTATAACCTGGCAATTTCTCGATACAAATTGACATTTTTTTCAAAATCGTCAGTGAAATATTCCCAAAAAAGTGCGATGTAACCAAAGAAAAAAGGCTAACACATTCTTGTATTAACCTTCATTTTTTAAATTGGCTGGTTTACAGTGTTTTGATACAACCGAACACTTCAACATATCAACCGAACATCACTATTTTAATTGCTATATATTTTATATTTTGAATTCAATGTTAGTTCATTAGGAAGACCGTTATCGGAATATAATTCTCTAGTAAATCTAATTTTTTGTTTGGCCAAGCAAAGTTCTAAAAAACACATAAAGATACCGATATCTATACGATTATAAAAACTAACTGCATTAGTTGGCATGATTCCTCTTTTGCCCTCTTCTTTATAACGATATACATCTAGAGTTTCTCCGTTTTTCACTAACCAAGGTTGACTATTACAAGCGCTGGGAGCGAATCTAGCAACATCGCTCACTCCTTCAATGAGTTGGCCAGTCCAAATTTTTTCTAAATCTTTTCTTTTACTCTTATACATATCTTTGCGATATTTGCTTTGATCGCTAATTTTACGAATGGCAATCATAATGACATATTCTAAACCGTCTACTTCTTTTTCTTTGACTTTACCAATACCAAACCATAAAGTACCAATGTTCTTACTAACTAGATACAAATCTATTTGTTCGCCTATATATCCAATGTTTTGTAAATAACCGTCCTTATTTTCACTATAGAAGAGCAAACAATATTCCGCTTTACGATGACAAGTTGTCTCGCTTTCCTTAACAATTTTCATCTTTACTTTAATATTTGAATAAAGTGGTTCAAGATGCTGGAAAAAGTTATCAATATCATTTAATTCTTCTTTTGTTATCTTTTCATTACCAACATTCAAGAATAAATGGAATGACTTTCTTTTAAATATCATTGCATATAATTGTTCGTTCATAGCTTATCCCCGTTTATTAACTTAAAGAAATGAATTTTAAATGTAAAGTCTTTATCGAATGATTCACTAAACAAAAAAATAAAAACATCTCTATTTGGAGACGTTATTATTTGTCAATCAGGGCGCTGCATCCTGAAACGCTAGTCAATCCATTTCCGAAGAAATGCGTCGTGGTCGCACAGCGACTTTCCACCTTTGACAATGATATTATATCATATATACAATATAAGTGTGAACCCAAGTTGGCAAATGGAGCCTTCCTCGGTTCATTTTTTGTCTTCTTATATCTCATATTATTTAAAAAAGGACTGACACATTGTATCAATCCTATTTAACTAAGTTGGTGACCTGTACGCGATTCGAACGCGTGAATGTATGCGTGAAAGGCATATGAGTTAAGCCGCTTCTCCAACAGGCCACGACTGGCGCCCACTGAGGGATTTGAACCCACGACCGATCGATTAACAGTCGAGCGCTCTACCACTGAGCTAAGTAGGCATCAAAGCAAGTAGTATCATATCAAACCTAAATTTTATTTACAACACGAAAATGAAAAAGTTAGTTAATATTTGATGATATTTAAAGTTTTACTTTGTCATTGATGGCTTTAATTTTATTAATATCAACTTTTACTACTTCCCTATCATAAGTGATAAAACCGTTAAGTTCTTCTTCAACATCACTTAGTTCAGTGTAGATAAAAGAAGATAGTCCTTTAGGAATATTATTAATAATATCGCGGTTAATAAACTTGATATATTCGTTTTCTAATTCTTCTTTTGAAGAAATAGTTTTATAGCCAAATGTCTTCTTTACGTTAGAATGACCTTCGATTTCTAATTTATATCCCCCACATTCGCTTAAGAATAACGCTCTATTTTTGTCAGTGTTTCTTTTCGTTAATTTAACTGGCCTAAAGTAGACATGGATTGATTTAGTGTCACTTACACCTTGATCATAGAAACCAGAGGCATGATCATAGATGCGGCTATAATCATATTTAATTAATTCATTATAAATACTAACTGAATCGAATTGGCCCCAGCCTTCGTTAAAGATTGTCCATAAGCCTAAAGAAGGAACATTATAAAGGTAATTGATTGTTTCTTTAAATTCATTAATCGCTTCTTCTCTTCCTTCTTTATCATTTCTAGAGAAGGCTTTATATCTATTATCTTTTTTCTTTATATTAAATATAACTGGGAGGAGGATATGAAGAGTTTTATATGTACTTCCTCCATTTACAAAGTCTTGGAAGACAATCATTCCAAGTCTATCGCAGTGATAGTAATAACGAAGTGATTCAATCTTAATATGTTTTCTTAATGTGTTAAAACCTAATGACTTCATTAAGCTTATATCCTTTATATACGCTTCATCATTAGGAGGAGTTAATAAGCTATTTTGATAGTAGCCTTGATCTAAGACCCCTTTCATAAAATAAGGTTTATTATTAAGAGCGAATCTAAGGATATTATTTTCATCTTTTATGATTGAGAATTTTCTCATCCCAAAATAAGATTCAACTTTATCGACTTCATTTATAAAAGTGATGTTATATAAATAAGGATCTTCTGGTGACCATAAACGAGGATTAGAAATTTCTAAATTATAGTCATTACCTTTAAAACTATATTCTTTCCCTTCAAAGAGAATTTTTGTCTCATTTAAGGCACTTATTATATGAATTTTTAAAATTGAGTTATCAATATCAGGAGTTAACTTAATATCTTCAAAGTAACCATTAGA
>CADCGC010000048.1 GCA_902800905.1 uncultured Erysipelotrichaceae bacterium | reverse complement strand
TTGACTTCTTCAGCTACTTCTTTCTCTGTCTCAGGTTTCTCTTCGACTACTGGGGCAGCTGCGTTTAAGACTTCTTCTTTAAGTTCTTTTTCTGCTTCTTTAACACTTAATTCAGCAGTTTTATCGATGCTAACAAGTCTGAATCTCTTGGTGGCGCTTAATTTACGAGTTTCCATGATGGTCACTGTATCGCCAACTTTTGCTTCGTTGTTTTCATCGTGCGCGTAATACTTCTTTCTATATTTAACGCGTTTGCCATATTTGGCGTGTTTCTTGTGAGTTTCAACAAGGACAACAATGGTCTTGTCGTTCTTATCACTAACAACCACACCTTGAATGGAACGTCTTAAGTTTCTTTCTTCCATTTTAGTTCTCCTTATTTACTTTCAAGTTCTCTTTCGCGTAACACCATGTTGACGCGAGCGATATCTCTTCTGACGGTGATAACGTCTTCGCCTCTTTCGAGGGTACCAACGCTTTTCTTACGTCTTAATTCGAAGAGTTGTTCTTTAAGCGAGTAGAGCTTTTCTTTTAGCTCGCTTGTAGACATTTCACGTACTTCACTAATTTTCATAGCTCTTACTCTCCTTTCCCGATAACTTTACATTTGATTGGGAGTTTGTAAGCGGCTAATCTGAGAGCTTCACGAGCAACCTCAGGAGCGACGCCTCCGATTTCAAACATAACTCTACCTTTTTGAACGACTGCTACCCAATCCTCTGGTGAGCCTTTTCCGGAACCCATACGGACTTCAGCAGGTTTCTTTGTTTTTGCTAAGTGAGGGAAAATTCTAATCCAAATTTGTCCACCACGTTTTGTGTATCTTGCTAAGACGATACGAGCAGCTTCGATTTGTCTGGTTGTAACCCAAGCACCTTCAATAGCTTGTAAGCCAAATTCACCAAAGCTAATTTCTGTTCCGCCTTTGGAGTGTCCTTCATATCTTAAGATATGTGGACGGCGATATTTAACACGTTTTGGTTGTAACATGGCCTATTCTCCTTTCTCTTTCTTGGCGAGTTCTGGGCGGATTTCTCCACGACAGATCCAAACCTTAACACCTAAGCGGCCATATTGAGTGGCAGCTTCACAGTGAGCATAGTCAATGTCGCTACGTAAGGTATGAAGAGGGATGATACCTTCTTTATAGCCTTCAGCTCTAGCGATATCAGCACCGCCAAGACGTCCACCGACAACGGTACGGCATCCTTTAGCGCCTGCTTTTCTGACTCTTTGAATTGCTTTCTTTTGAACGGTTCTAAAGCTTGCTCTTTCTTCGAGTTGTTTTGCGATAGATTGTGCGACGATGTTAGCATCTAAATCTGGATTCTTAACTTCGACGACGTCAACTCTTAAGTTGCTGTTACCTGTTAATTTGACTAAGGCTTCTTTGACAGCGAGGATGTTCTTTCCATCGGTGCCGATGACGACGCCTGGTCTTGCAACAAATAATTTAACAACGATGGTGTTGCCTTTATCGCTCTTGGTTCTCTCGATTTCGATGTGAGATAATAAAGCTTCTTTTAATGAACCTTCGAGATATTTACGAATTTTGATGTCTTCGTTTAAGTAAACAGGGAATTCTTTGTCTGATGCGTACCAACGAGAATTCCAATCTCTGTTGACACCGACACGCATTCCTACTGGATTAACCTTGTGACCCATTGTATCTATCTCCTTATCTCATCTTCACCACAACTGTGATGTGGCTGTTTCTCTTAACTAAACCAGAAGCGGAACCTTTCGCTCTTGGTAAGTATCTTCTCATTTTAATGCCATCGCCGGCATAGATTTCTGCGATATATAATCTGTCTTCATCAAAACCGAAGTTGTTGATGGCGTTAGCGGCTGCGGACTTGATTACTTTAGTAACTGGTTCGCTCGCTGCGCGATTAATATTTCTTAATAAACCTAAGGCAACTTTGACATCCTTACCCCTGACTTGATCGATGACAAGTCTCACTTTTCTTGGAGTGACGCGAACATTATAAGCGACCGCTCTAGCTTCTGTTGGGGTTGGTTTAGCTGGCTTTTCAGCTGGTTTTTCAGCTTTCTTTGCCTTTGCTTTTTTAGGAGTTTCTTCAACTGGTGTTTCTTCAGCAACTTTCTTCTTGGAAGTTTTCTTTGCTTCTGCCATTGTCGTTACCTCCTATTATTTTCCTGCCGCAGCTGCTTTATCTTCAGCAGTGTGGCCTGTATGTCCGGTGTATTTTCTTGTTGGAGAGAATTCACCGAGCTTATGTCCAACCATATCATCTGTAACATAGACAGAGATATGTTCTCTTCCGTTATATACCGCGAAGGTGTGACCAACGAAAGATGGATAAATTGTTGAACGGCGGGACCAAGTCTTAATAACTTCTTTTTTGCCAGAAGCGTTTAAAGCTTCGACTTTTTTCATTAAATGGTCATCAACGAATGCGCCTTTTTTCAAACTTCTTGCCATTGTTCGCTACCTCCTATTTCGCGTTACGTCTACGGACGATTAATTTTGTAGACTTTTTCTTGTTGTTTCTGGTCTTAACGCCGAGAGCACGTTTGCCCCAAGGAGTTCTTGGTGCGTCACGTCCAACTGGACATTTACCTTCACCACCACCATGTGGGTGGTCATTTGGGTTCATGACTGAACCACGGACTGTTGGTCTGACACCGTACCAACGGTTCTTACCAGCTTTACCGAAGTTGAGTAAGTTCCAATCTTCATTACCGACGGTACCAATTGTGGCACGACATTCGGCGAGAACTTTTCTCATTTCGCCACTTGCTAAACGAAGCATAACGTATTTACCTTCGCTACCAAGCACTTGTGCGGCAGCACCGGCTGCTCTACACATTTGTCCACCTTTACCTGGAACTAATTCCACGTTGTGAACGAATGTACCTTCAGGAATACTCTTGAGGCACATAGCGTTTCCTACTTTAATATCGCAGGCGACGCCAGATATGATTTTATCCCCGACTTTGAGATCTTTTGGTGCGAGAATGTATCTCTTTTCACCATCTAAGTAAGCGACTAAGCAAATGTTAGCGTTACGGTTTGGATCGTACTCAACAGTCTTTACAACAGCAGGGATATTGTCCTTATTACGTTTGAAGTCAACTAAACGGTATTTTCTTTTGTGACCTCCACCGATATGGCGGCAGGTGATAATACCTTGATTATTTCTTCCGCCACTCTTAGATAAAGTGACTAATAAACTTTTTTCAGGAGTGCTAGTTGTAATTTCTTCGAATGTCGAGTTTGTCATGTTTCGTCTACTTGGTGAAGTAGGCTTGTAAGTTCTAATTGACATTACTGTTTCCTCCTATAATTTGAGAATCTGAACTAATTATTCTCTGAATAAGTCGATTGCTTCACCTTCAGCAACGGTGACAATCGCTTTCTTGTAACCTTGGATGCTACCTTGGTAGCGGGTTCCACGGGTTGTTGCTTTTGCGTGAACGTTCACGATTCTGACATCAACAACTTTGACTTGGAAGATTCTTTCAAATGCGAGTTTGACTTCAGTTCTGTTACTTGTTGGCGCAACTCTAACTGTGACTTTGTTTTCGTTTTGCATCTTAGCCATACTCTTTTCAGTGATGACTGGCTTGATGATAACGGAGAAGTCTTTTTCAGTTGCTTTTGGGAAGCCTGCTTTTTTTGCTGGTGCCGCTTCTACTTTTTTCTTGGCTGCCATATTACTTCAATGCCTCCTCAACTTCTTTAATAGCGGCTTCACTGGCGACTAACTTGTCAGCGTTTAATAAGTCATAAACGGATAAGTTATCAGTGGTAACCACTTTTGCGTAAGCGACGTTACGGACGCTTGCGAATAAATTTTCATCAATTTCAGTTACGACAACTAAGGTCTTAACTTCTGACTTGAGAGCTTTTAACATGTTGACGAAGTTCTTTGTTTTCTTTTCAGCAAACTTGATTTCATCAACGACCACTAAGTCAGCTGGGGTCTTAAGAGATAATGCACTTCTTAAGGCTAATTGATGTTCTTTCTTGTTTTGGGAAATTGTGAAGTTTTGGTTGCCAACTGGTCCGAAGACTGTTCCACCACCAACCCACACTGGTGATCTAGAGCTACCTGCACGGGCTCTACCGGTTCCCTTTTGTCTCCATGGTTTTTTGCCCCCACCAGAGACTTCATGTCTTACCTTAGTTTTTGCTGTGGCTTGACGTGAATTTGCTTGTTCTACTTGGACAGCGTTGAACATTGCTTGTTTGTGTGGTTCAACGGCGAAGACAGAAGCAGCAAGATTGATTTTTTTGACTTCTTCGCCAGACATGTTAAGAACTTTAACACTGACGGATTTCTTTTCTGCCATTTTTCTATCTCCTTTCGTCCTTATTCAGCCTTGCCTTCATCGGCAGCGGCTGGTGTTTCTTCAACTACTGGAGCTGGTGCTCTATTAATTAAAGGTTTAACACTTTCTTTGTTTTTGACTGTCTTAACTGCGGAGCGGATTGTGACGATGCTCTTTTTAGCACCTGGTAATCCACCTTTGATTAAGATGTAGCCTTTTTCTGCATCGACCTTAACAACTAATAAGTTTAATAAAGTTGCAGATTTGTTACCGTGATGTCCGGACATATGTTTTCCTGGCATAACACCATGGTTGTAACGACCATTGTTAGCGAAGGAACCTTGTCCTCTGTGATATCCTGAACCATGTCCTTTTGGACCAATGTGCATATGCCATCTCTTGATTGTTCCAGAATAACCATGACCCTTACTTGTTCCGATGACGTCAACGATGTCACCATCTTTGAATAAGTCAGCGGTAATTGTGTCACCTAATTTGTAACCACCCATTTCATCGCCTCTTAATTCTTTTGAGACATAATGTGGAACGGTGTTTGCTTTCTTAGCAATACCTTTCTCAGCTTTGTTAGCACGAGATTCTTTCTTTTCTTCGTAACCAACTTGGACTGCGACGTAACCATCTTTTTCAAGGGTTTTGACTTGTGTAACAACGTTTGGTAAGACTTCGACGACTGTGACTGGGTAGAGGGTACCATCTTCAGCGAAGACAGAAGTCATGCCCATTTTACGACCTAAAATTGCTTTCATTGTGTCTTACCTCCTTAAAGTTTGATTTCGATATCTACTCCTGATGGAAGGTCGAGGTTCTTGAGAGCATCGAGTGTTTCCTTCTTTGGGTTTGTAATATCGATAATACGTTTGTGTGTTCTGATTTCGAATTGTTCACGGGAATCTTTGTACTTGTGGACAGCTCTTAAAATCGTGAATACTTGTTTTTCTGTTGGTAATGGGATTGGGCCCACAACAGTAGCCCCAGAGTTCTTCGCTACTTGAACGATTCTCTCAGCGCTTTGATCAAGGTTGACATGATCATAGGCTTTAAGACGAACTCTAATCTTAGTAGTTTTTGCCATGAAATTTCCTCCTATATCACTTTCAGGCTTTGACTTAATCTCTCTCAATGCGAATTACCGAACATACCTTCATGACAACGCCTGTGGGTGTGTCCGCAACCTCGCACATCATCGCGAGCAGTCAACGTTTCAAGAATACTCTTATGCGTATGTACATGTCAATAAATTATTTAAATATTTTTTAAAGAAAGAAAAATTAGTGTGAGAAGGCCTTAAAAATTTTTGTCATTTTTTGCTCATTTTTCTCTCGATTTAGTGTTTTTAACCCCATATTTTTGGATTTTGAGACCATAAAAAAGCAGGCCAAATGGCCCGCTAAAAATAATGGTTTTTTGCAGCAATTAACTGATAACTAAAATGAATCCTTGGAACGCTAATGCGACCGCGGCAAAAGAAATCATAAATCCTAAGAATACGCCTGGTAAATTTTCTAAAAATCCTTTGGCTTTACCATCTGGAAAATATTTCTTCGACATTGGAATTAAACCGATAAAAGCTATACCTAATCCAACAACAATTCCAACAATTAAAAGAACAACATAAATCGCAGTCTCATTAGGGCCAATGTTGTCTTTGTTGAACGATAGCATGGAGGATGCAAAAACGCCTAGTCCAGAAAAGACAAATCCGATGGCACCCAAAATATTCATTAGCCCAACTTTCTTTTTGAAATTTGGATCATCATGGTATGAATCACCACTAGACACCCCACCCGAAACACTTGTCGCGGTATTCGCTACTTCATGAGCTGGATCATCTGACATTTGTTTTGGCATATTGGCAAAATTGAAACCGCATTCAGGACAAAATTTTGAATTATCTGGTACTTCTTTACCACATTGTGGACATTTCATATTAAAACATCCTCCTTTGATTATAATATTATACGATTATATCGTAAAAAATTAAAGTAATGTTTCTAAGTGATTTGAAATGTGCTTCAATATAAAAGAGCATTATGAATCCGCTACTACAAGAATATTTAACAATTTTGTTTTGGTACATCATTCCGTGCTTTTGTGCCGGACTAATTGTCCTTTTCATTAGATTCATTATTAAGCCAAAAGATTATATTTATCGTAAAGTTCTCCATATCTGCGCAGTATCAACAATACTCTGTTTTGTGTTACCCGCCACTACATGGTGGATATCAGTTTTAGCGATATTAACGATACTATTTTTGATAAATGCAACTTTGTTGATTGTTGAAAGATTTAAACTCTACAAGATGTTATTTGTTGATAAAGTCACCGCAATTATGGCGTGGGGAGTTGGAGACGCTTTTGCCGCAATCATTGGAATACAGTTTGGAAAGAACAAATTCAAATCACACTATTTTGATAACCGTAAATCAATAGAAGGAACCGCAGCGATGTTTGTCGCATGTTTCGCTATTTCGCTTCTCACATTGATTTTCACAATAAATTATCCAATCACACAAGTTATTGTTGAGTCGCTTGTCATTGGTCTAGCTTTATCACTAATTGAAGCAATATCAAAAAACGGCTTGGACAACATTTTCTGTCCACTAGCCGCTTCTGTTATTTTGTTATTATTTAGTTTGTAGCCTTCTTTTTTAAGTAAGCTTCATAAGAGTATTTGCAACCACAGTATTCTTGAAAATACATCTCGTGTTCTTTAATGATGATTAATGATTTTTCATAACCATCATTCTTTTTAAAATCAGCGTATAACCACTTAACTGTAGGATATTCTAAAGCTAGTTGTTCGCCAATTTTATTTATATCTTGAGCGTTCTTATATCTACTGATTGTCATCACTGTTCCAAAATATTCATAACCATTTTTAGAAGCATATTCAAAGCCTTCTCTTAAACGTTTTCTAAAACAGATTCGACAACGTTCGTGACCTTCTTTATCAGACGCTCTTGGTTCTAAATCTTTATTATAATTTTCATTATCATACTTGGTCTCAATAACTTCAATTTTAACACCAATATCCGATAGGTATTTTTTGAGTTCAGCAAGTCGTCGATCATGCTCCTCTTTTGGATAGATGTTAGAGTTGTTATATAGGATGGTAATATCAAAATAATTCTTCAAAATTTCATGAGGAATTGTAAAGCAAGGACCACAACATGCATGAATTAATAATTTTGGTTTTTTTTCAGAAATTTCGATGTTTTGCAGTTGTTTTTCTAATATTCGCTGGTAATTTTTGTTATTTTCCATAGATGAACATCGAGTCGCCAAACGAGAAGAAATGATACTCTTTCTCGACAGCGTGTTTATAGACTTCAAGGGTGAATTCTCGACCTAGGAAAGCACTCACTAGCATAATGAGTGTGCTCTTAGGAAGATGGAAATTTGTGATGATACAATCCACCGCTTTAAACGTGTACCCAGGGGTGATAAAAATATTGGTCTCTTTCTTAATTGGAGTGAAGGTTCCAAACTCTTGCATATTGGCCTCTAGTGTCCTTACCGAAGTCGTTCCAATTGCAATGATTCTACGACCCTCTTTTTTCGCTAAATTAAGTCGATCACATACCTCTTGAGTAATCTCATATTCTTCGGAGTGCATGACATGGTTATCGGTGTCTTCTACCTTGACTGGTCTAAATGTACCTAAACCAATGTGTAGTGTAATATCTAAAACTTCAATTCCCTTGGCTTTAATCTTTTCAAAAAGCTCTTCAGTAAAGTGAAAACCTGCAGTTGGCGCTGCTGCACTACCTTCATATTTTGCGTATACAGTTTGGTAACGATCATTACCACAAAGTTGCTCTTTAATGTACGGAGGAAGAGGCATCTTTCCTAACGAATCAAGAACCTCCAAAAAGATTCCTTGGTAATGAAATTTGATATCTCTGATACCTTCATCTTTTTCTTTGACAACTTCTCCAATGAGTTTGCCGTCACCATAATTTATTCTTGCTCCAACTTTAAGTGATTTAGCGGGTTTAGTTAAACATTCCCAAATATCATCACCAACTTGTTTAAGAAGTAAGGTTTCACAATGCGCTCCTGTAACTTCTTTTATTCCAATTAGTCGAGCAGGAATAACTTTGGTGTTGTTTCTTACTAAAACATCACCTGGTCTAAGATAATCAATTATGTCATAAAACATCTTATCTTCGTAAGTGTGTTTATCTTTATTGATTGCCAAAAGATGAGAGTGGTCTCTCTTATCTGATGGTTTTTGGGCGATTAGTTCTTCAGGAAGATAGAAATCAAATAAATTAATATCCATATTAGAATCCTCTAGAATCTCCAAACGCCGCTAAAGTGATTTTCATATATTCTTCAAAACGATCTTCTTTAATTGCTTCTCTAGCGCCTTCCATCAAATTGATTAAGAAACGAATGTTATGGATTGAGAGAAGTCTCTTGCCAAAGATTTCATCACAGACATATAAATGTCTGAGATATGCTTTGGTGTAGTTCTTGCAACAATAACAATCACACTTTGGATCAAGTGTTGAGAAGTCTTCTTTATATTTAGCGTCTCTAATATTTACTCTACCTGAGTGTGTCATTAACGCGCCGTGACGCGCTAATCTAGTTGGCAAAACACAGTCAAACATATCAATGCCACGAGCGATACCGCCTAGTAAATAATCAATTGATCCAACTCCCATAAGATATCTTGGTTTATCTTGAGGAAGATATTTCACCGCGTAGTCAATCATTCTAAAGCATACTTCTTTTGGTTCTCCAATTGAAGTCCCTCCAATTGAATATCCTGGGAAATCCATTTTTGCTAATTCTTCAGCGCACATTTTTCTTAAATCTTCATAGTCTCCACCTTGGACAATTCCAAAGAGAGCTTGATCTTCTCTTTTATGCGCTTCTAGTCCTCTTTTTGCCCATCTTAATGTTCTTTCAGTGGACTTCTTAGTGTATTCATAATTTGATGGGTATGGAATACATTCATCAAAAGACATAATAATGTCTGCACCTAATTTCTCTTGAATATCAATCGCGATTTCTGGAGAAAAGAAGAGCTTATCACCATTAAGGTGATTCTTGAAATGTACACCTTCCTCGGTTATCTTTCTTTTTTCGGCAAGAGAAAAGACTTGGAATCCACCAGAATCAGTTAAGATTGGTCCGTTCCAATTCATGAACTTATGCAATCCACCAGCTTTAGCAACAATATCCGCTCCTGGTCTAATTGAAAGGTGATAAGTGTTTGCTAAAATAACTCCAGCTCCCATTTGATGGAGTTCTTCAGGAGACAAGGATTTGACTGTTGCAAGAGTGCCAACAGGCATAAACATTGGAACTTCAACATCTCCATGAGGAGTGTGAAGAATTCCATATCGAGCGCCAGTCTTTTTATCAATATGTTTAATTTCTAAATAGAAATTATTCATCGCTTTCGTCACCAACGATTAATAAGATACCAGCGACAAGGCTGACAAAGATAAGAATGACAATTTTCAATGCGAGTGAAATTGGTTCTTTATTTTGAATCTTATTATATAAAACAACTGTAAGAGGAATCATCCAGCATAATGGGATGAGAGCAAATCCGGTAAGAACGCAACTAATGATACAGAACACAAGTGCGACTGTCATTAAAGAATCTTCGCGTTTTTTGATTTTGCTACTACCAGTTTTTGAAGCAGGCTCTAATTTAACAGCCTTGCTTTCTCCTTCAGTTTTTTCGCCACACTTTGGGCAGAATAATGCATCGTCTTCCATTGATGCACCACATTTTGTACAATATTTCATTTTTTTATCTCCTATAATTCAATTAATTCAGATATATCAGTAATATGTATTTCCTTTGGAAGTCTCTTCTCGATTGTGTTTGTTACCACAATGTCATCAAGAGGTGATTCTCTTAGTTTATTAATACTATTTGGTGAGAAAACACCATGAGAGGCTCCAACTAAAACCGATTTAGCTCCACTTCTAACTAATAAGTCAGCCGCGGAGATGATTGTTCCACCAGTGTCGATGATGTCATC
>CADCGC010000047.1 GCA_902800905.1 uncultured Erysipelotrichaceae bacterium | reverse complement strand
CATTCATCATATTGGCAACTCTTCATATAAAGAAAGCAAAACATATGATGAGGATTTTAGATTAATTAAAGAAAATAAATACGATGGTAGCAGTGTTCTTTATTCATATGATTCAAATGGGAATTTAGAAAAAACAATCACTAACGGAATTCCTCCTCAAGGAATGTCTAGTGATGGAATTTTTAGAACCATATATCAATACGATAGTAACAATAGAATTGACTCTATCTCCTCTTTAGTGTCAGATTCAATTGAATCGAAATCATTTACATATGTCGATGATTATGAAATTGAGGAAACAGTCACCGATGAAGACGATGATGTTTTAACTAATACCTATAACGCTGATTATTCCTACGTTTCTAAAATTGAAAAAAATAACGTTGAAGTAAACAAAGATCTGTCTGACCCATATGACTACAAGTTCTATAATGGCACAGCTTTTACTTTTGCAACGACTTTTTCTTCGTCGCTCCAAACGAAAACTTTTGCTATAAAAGATCTGACTTTGTATACGACTGTATTTAGTGAAACTTATTTAACTCAATATAATAATTCAGGTCTTATAAATACATATAAATCAATTGGATCAAAACACTTAAAAACTGAATTCAATAAGTACAATAATCCAATTAGAATTGGCTATAGATTAACTGGAAGCGCAATATCTAATGCCTATACTTATTTTACGTATTTCTATTATTTTGATGGATATGACGAGAATGTCGTTCCTACGATAAGTGGAACTCAATCTCAAAATGATATTACAAGTAAAAGTAAACTCTATAAAATTAGAGAAACCAACATTCAAAGACAAACAATTTATAACTATGACGAAAATAACAACGTCATCTTAGAGCAAATAACAGACACATCTTCCACTCCAATAGAGAAATCAAAAACAGAATATACTTATGATTTCTTAAATAGAGCTAAAACAAAAACCAACGAATTCGATTCTATTGATGTTTCTTATACGTTCACATATCAGGATTTGATGAGTTCCGTTATTAGTGTGAACAAAATAGAATCATCTCTATTCGGTTCTTCTGCAGTTTTTATAACGCAAAACATTGATAGAGACTCTTTTAGTAGACTTGATAATATCCATACAAAATATGGGCTACTCCATAACCAAGAATATAAAACCAAATATATTTACCATTCTAAATACGTTAATGAAAACAATCGCATGATTAATCTTGAAAGTAGTCTTGTTAAAAGAATGGATTATTATAAGCCATATCACACGTCTGGAACTCCTTTAATTGTATGTTCATTGACTTATGATTATAGTGAGCACATTGAATATGATGTAAAAGGTAACATCAAATCGATTAAAAAAGGAGACACATCTGGTTATATTACTGGTGAACCAACTATTCAATATCAATATTCTCCTGAAGGAAGACTTAATCTAGAATCAGTCGACTCTAATCATTTTATTGGTTACTTATATGATAACAATGGGAATATTACTTCAAAATTAATCAAAGTAATTCATTAACTACAATTTCTTATCAATATAATTTGCTTTATAAAGACGAACTTAAAAAATATAACGGAATAACAATTAGCTATAATAGTGCGAGATATCCAACTAGCTATGGTAATAACATTTCTTTTACTTGGGATAATTTCTTTCATTTATCGAGTTACACGAAAGATAATGATACAACTTCATATACCTATAACTATCAAGGAATTAGAACCAAGAAAACATTGCCTGAAGGAACAATTCGCGAATATATTCTTGAAGGAAAACGAATTGTCGCAGAAAAGATAACATCTAACAATACTTCTACATATATTACTTATCTGTACGGACAAGATGGCATTTTAGGAATGTATTATAACAATAGTTTTTACTATTTTAGAAAAAACATCTTAGGAGACATAATCGAAATTTATAGTGGTGAAACCCTCATAGCAAGATATCAATACACTGCTTACGGAGAAACAAGAGTCTTTAATGGAAGCGGAGTTGATATTACCAATGATTCCACTCAAATTAATCACATCGGAAGAATCAATCCATTTAGATATCGTGGATATTATTATGATGAAGAAAGTGGAATGTATTATTGCAATGCTAGATATTATGTTCCTGAGTGGTGTAGATGGCTTTCTAAAGATGAATCAGAATATCTAAATCCTAACACAATCGATGGTCTTAATCTTTATGCTTATTGTTTGAATAATCCAATAATGTATAGGGATGAAAATGGAACGTTTTGGACAGCTTTACTTGCGTTATTTGCAATAGGAATAATAGGCGCAGCAACGAGTTTCGTTATAAACACAGTGGTTGACGCTATGACTGGGCAAGGATTCGACTGGGCTAGAGGTGGTATTGCTGCATTTTCTGGGTTCGTTGGTGCGTTATTACTATTCATTCCTGGTGGAGATTTTTTATCGCCATTTCTATCATCAGGAATTAATACTTTGCTTCAAATGATGTATTCAGGATATAATTATGAAATTTATCAATATATTTTTCGACCATTAATTGTCGGAGCATTATCTGGTGCAACTTCGTTATTATTTTCAAAAATACTAAATAGTTTCTCATGCTTTGCAGATTATGAATTTTTTCTCAAGAATTATATAAAATTTGCTTCAAATTACGGTGGCATTCAACTATCATTTGCACCAATAGCTAATTTAACTGGCTATATTGTTACCAGAAAATTGTTTTATGATTTTTTTGAATCGCTTTTTAACATGCCACTAGAGTTTATTGGAAATGAATTATTAGATATGGAAAGGAGGAATAATGAATAGAATTTTTCTAACACATAATTGGTTTACAATTTGGATTTTCTTAGTTTTTTTCGCATCACAGTTGGCCGCTTTCATTTTGATATGCATTTATAAACGTTGGGAATATTTAGTTATCATTTCATTTACTTTTCCAACATATTTATTTACTCAATTTAGTTACCCATTTAATCTTATTGTGATAAGAAATGGAATGATATATAGTCCACATAGTCTATCAATTTTTCCTACACTACAAAAAAAGGTTAAAGTTAAAATTTCTGATATAGTGTATGTGGAATTTGGATACGAAATAGTAAGAATTTATGGCAAAGTAATAAAAGACGAAAAATACAGATGTATAAAATTAGCATTAAATAATGAAAAAATCGAGAAAATCTTTGCGGTTGGCTTTACAAAAAAACAAATAAAAAAAATAGAATCAACCTTGCAAAAAAATAATAGTAATTTACTTTTTGAACATTATTCTAATCGTGATCCAGCAGTGTTGCGTGATTGAACATCTATTTGTCTATTGATTGTGGCTCTATATTTAATAACAAATACAAAACATCTACAAAATATATTGCAAACGCTTTAAGAAACAGTTTTAAAAGTAGTGTAATTTTTTTAAATGCATTATTAAAAGTCATTATATTTCTTTAATTGATCAACAAAAAATATTAAAATATTTTCGTTATGGAAAAAGAAACTAAACTTCTCGTCAATGGTGGTTATCCACTTCATACATTCGAACAGCTTAAAGATGTTTATCAAAACTACATCACTAATCCAAGTGATCGAGAAAGCATCGAAAAAGCCTATAACTTTATCTTGGTCAAACATGATGGCCAATTAAGAAAAAGTGGAGAGCCATATTATCACCATCTTATAGAAGTCGCCTATATCTTAGCGAATCTACAAGCTGGTCCTGCCACAATTGTTGCCGGTCTTTTGCACGATGTTGTCGAAGACACTGATGTGACAGTGGATGACGTCGAGAAGATGTGGGGAAGCGATGTTGCTAAGCTCGTCGACTCTTTAACCAAAATTCAAAGATTAAAACTTTCAAAAATTGAAAGTGAAGATTTCGAGGCTGAAGACCATCGTAAGATTTTCATCGGAATGGCGAAAGACATTCGTGTCATCATCATCAAACTCGCTGATCGATTACACAACATGAGAACACTCGCATCTTTAAAACCTGAGAGGCAAATCGCTCTTTCAAAAGAAACGCAAGAAGTCTTTGTCCCTATCGCTCACCGTTTAGGTCTTGATAATATCAAGTGTGAGCTTGCTGACCTTTGCTTAAAATATCTTGAACCAGAAAGATTCAACGAAATAGTTTCTTTACTTTCGAAGAAAGAAAAGACTTTGAAGAAATCACTCAATGTTTTCCAAAAGAAACTCGCTGATATTCTCTTTGCTCATAATATCCCATTTGAAATTTTCTCAAGAGTGAAGTCCATCTCTTCAATTTATGAAAAGATGTATGTCAAAGGACACACTTTTGATGAAATATATGACATTCTCGCTCTTCGTATCATTACTGATACAGAGATGCAGTGTTATGAAATCTTAGGTTTAATTCATCAATCCTATAAACCGGTCCCAATGAGGTTTAAAGATTACATTGCGATGCCAAAACCAAACATGTATCAATCATTACACACCACAGTTATTTCTGGTGATGGTAACTTCTATGAAGTTCAAATTAGAACTAAATACATGGATGAAATCGCTGAAGCTGGTGTTGCCGCTCACTGGGCGTATAAAGAAAAGAAGGGCTACGACCCAAGAGAAGAACAAAAAGAAATTGAAAATAAGTTACACTGGTTTAGAGATTTTGTCTCTATGAGCAACAAAGAACATGGAACAGCGTCAGAATATATGGAGTCTTTGACTCATGATATCTTTGAGGCTAATGTCTATGTCTTCACACCAAACGGAAAAGTTATTGAACTTCCTAATGGCTCAACTCCAGTTGACTTCGCATATCGTATTCACACCAAAGTCGGTGATAGTGCGGTCGGAGCGCTTGTTAATGGAAGTATGGTTCCACTCAACACTGTCTTAAAAACAGGTGACATGGTGGAAATCAAAACTAGTAAAACTTCCCCTGGACCAAGTGAAGGATGGTTAGAATTTGTTAAGTCTAACTTAGCAAAGAGCCAAATCAAAAAATACATTTCAAAGAAAAACGCTGAACTTGTTAGAGGAGAAAAGATTGCCAAAGGCAAACAATCTGCTCTCGATGCCTTCAAAGATCGTGGCATCGAAGAAGTGGAAATGATGGAACTTCTTAGTAATGATAAGCTTCTTGAACACTTTGAGATGGACTCAGTTGATGACCTCTTTATTGGTATTACCAATAGAAAGCCAACAACCACCGCAGTCATTGATTATCTAGGAATCAAAAAGCCTCTTGTCTTACCAAGTGGCAAAGCCAAAGTGAGAAATGAAGGAGATTCTACTTGCCCAGTTTACTGTAAAGGAGCAGATCGAATCGCGATTCAACTCGCTAACTGCTGTACTCCAATTCCTGGAGATATGATTAAAGGCTATATTACCAAAGGTAAAGGTATTACAGTTCATCGACATAACTGTCCAAATATCAAAAATGACGAGAAGAGATTGATTGATGTTTACTGGAAAGAAGACATTGAATATTCAACTTATCCAGTCGATATTGCTTTGGAAGCTAATGACAGGCCAAACTTACTTGTCGATATCATGAACACAATGAGTAGTGCGAAAGTGACAATCAGTTCGATTCACGCACAGCTCTTACATCACAATCGTTCAATCACTTTAGTGAAAATCACAATTTACGTCAGCGACTTGAAACGATTAAATGATATATTTAATATCTTGCAAAACGTCAAAGGCGTTTACGAAGTTAAACGCGTCATCCATTAAGGAGAATCATATGGAACAAATCAAAAATGTTAAAGGCACTCACGATATCTTCGGAGAAGAAAACAATGCTTATGAAAGTGTTGAATCTTTAATGAAATCCATCGCTGAGATGTATGCATATAACGGAGTGAGACCTCCAGTCCTTGAATATAATTCAGTATTCGTTAGAGGAGTTGGAGAAGGAAGCGACATCGTCAGAAAGGAAATGTATACATTTCCAGATAAAGGTGACCGCTTATTAACTCTCCGTCCAGAATTTACCGCCGGCATTATGAGACTTGTTGTCCAAAACAAGCTCTATGCAACGAGTGAATTACCAATTAAGTTATATTACTTAGGACCAGTCTTTAGATATGAAAGACCTCAACTTGGAAGATATCGTCAATTCAACCAATTCGGTGTTGAATCAATCGGTAACAACTCTCCAATTAATGATGTTGAAGTCATCGCTCTAGCGTACACAATTCTCGTTTCCTTAGGATTAGAGAATGTCACCATTAAAATCAACACTCTTGGTGATGAAGCCTCTAGAGAAAATTACCGTAAGGCTTTAAGAGAATATTTCAAAGACCATATTGAAAATATGTGTGAAGATTGTAAGAGTAGGTATGAACTCAATCCTTTACGTATTTTAGACTGCAAAGTTCCTGAAGATCGTCCAATCATTGATAAAGCTCCATTAATTGGAGATTATCTCTCTGAACCAAGCAAGATTCGTTTTGAACAAGTTCAAGATGCATTAAGCACCCTACAAATTCCTTATGAAATCGATGAAGGTTTAGTTAGAGGGCTTGATTATTATTCAGAAACAGTCTTTGAATTCCATTACACATCTAAGGCAGGTGTGGATTATGGTGCGATAGGCGCAGGCGGACATTATGGAAAGCTTATGCTTGAATTAGGTGGACCAGAACTACCAGGCGTTGGATTCTCTTTCGGCATCGAAAGAATCGTTTCAGTCCTTAAAGATGATGGCCTATTAGAAGATATCAAACCATCTTTAGATGCTTATATCATGCCACTAGGAGATGAATCACTCTTAGTCGGTGAAGAAATCGCTGTTTTACTTCGTAATAGTGGCGGTTATCGCGTTGACATTTGCTTTGATAAAACGAAGTTAGGCAATATGTTTAAACGCGCGACAAACAAAAATGCAAAATTTGCAGTAATCATTGGAGAAGAAGAAATCAAAAATGATTCTGTAATCGTAAAAAATTTAGCAACACAAGAACAATTATCAGTTAAAATTGATGACCTCATCGAAAAATTCGATGAATTGTTTAGTGAAGAGGAGACTCAAGAATAATGAAAAGAACATGTTTTAACACCGAACTTTCTTTAGAAAATGTCGGTCAAGAAGTAACCCTTATTGGATGGGTTAGTAAAAAAAGAAATTTAGGTTCCATCGTCTTTATCGATCTTAGAGATCGTAGTGGAATCATTCAAATCACTGTTAACGAAGGAGTGGAAATCCCAGATATTCGTAACGAATATATCATTTCAGTTACTGGTGTCGTTTCTAAAAAAGAAAAAGCTAATCCAAATTTAAAAACTGGAGCGATTGAAGTTATTGCTTCAAAAGTTGAAGTCATTAACACTGCGAAGACAACTCCGCTTATTATCGCGGATGAAACAGACGCGCTTGAAGATACACGCTTAAAATATCGTTATCTCGACTTACGTCGTCCAATCATGCAGTCTTATTTAGATATTCGTCACCAAATCAAATTAGCGGTTCACGAATATTTATCTAAAGAACACTTCATAGAAGTAGAAACTCCAATTTTAACTCTTTCTACACCTGAAGGTGCGCGTGACTATTTAGTGCCTAGCCGTGTCCATCACGGAAAGTTCTATGCGTTGCCACAGTCCCCACAAATCTTTAAGCAACTCTTAATGATTGGTGGAGTGGAAAGATATTATCAAATCGCTCGTTGCTTTAGAGACGAAGACTTAAGAGCGGATCGTCAACCTGACTTCACTCAAATCGATATCGAAACCAGTTTCCTTGATCAAGATCAATTCTTGACAATGATGGAAGGTTTAATCAAAGAAATCTTTGATAAAACTATTGGCTATGAAGTCAAACTCCCATTAAGAAGAATGACTTATAAAGACGCAATGGACAACTATGGTAGTGATAAACCAGACACTCGTTTTGAAATCAAATTGCACGATGTGAAGAATATCTTCGCTAAAAGCGAATTTGGTGGATTCAAAGATGTTGAAGCTATTAAAGCCATTGTTGTTCCAGGTGTTGCAGATGTGACTAGTAGAAAAGTCATTGATGAATTAACACTTGAAGCTAAGAAATTTGGTTTAGGTGGTTTAAGTGTCATCAAAGATGAAAATGGTGAACTCACCGGTTCATTTGTGAAATTCCTCTCTGAAGAAGAAAAAGCAGCCTTATTAAAGGATTTACCAATTAATAGTAATGATTTATTAATCATTGCTGCTGGTAAATATAATAGAGTCTCTCCATTACTAGGCGCTCTAAGATTAAGATATGGACGTCAACTTGGTTTAATTAAACCAGGAACATTTGATTTGTTATGGGTTGTTGACTTCCCACTCTTTGAAAGAGATGTTGAAAACGGACAAATCACATCCACTCACCATCCATTTACACGCCCAAGAGATGAAGACTTAAAGTATTTAGATAGTGACCCAACCAAGATTTTGTCGTATGCTTATGATATAGTCAAGGCAAGTCATAATTATAATTGGAATAACGAGGAAATTCTTAATGGCATATACGAGGTAAAGGCTTTGAATGAAGCGAAGTATATGGGTAGTAATGTCCTCAAGAAGATCAATTATTGCAAGACACAGAAGATTACATTTAGTGAATATACTCACTATTTGTCCTTGCTTAATGAAGTAAATGCTCCTATGGATAAGTCTAATCTTTACCCTAAAGATTTCCGCTTCGCAGAGAAGAGGGTTATTGATGAACTCCATATTGCTAAAGATATGAAGATAGGAAACAACAAGGCTTTAATCGAGAAGTTGACACAGGCTATCCGTAAAATGCCTAATCTCAAGGAAATGTTGGGAGAAAGTAGCGGTCTTGTTGTAAAAGTTCCCGAAACGGCAAGTGAACTTATCCAAGAGGGCAAAAGGCTTCACAACTGTTTGGGTACTTATATTGACGATGTTGCAAACGGAGAGTGCCTTATCCTGTTCATCAGACGAATTGATGAACCCGATACCGCCTACTATGCCTGTGAGTATAAGAATGGGAAGATAACGCAACTTTATACCTACAACAATAGTCACGATAAAAATTACGAGGTCGTATATAGTTTCTGTTCCTCGTTCCTTACGGCTCTTAACGAGGTGTGCAAGAGCAAGGGAAAGGGCAAGAAGAAGAATGTACCCAAAGCACTAATGGTTGCCTAATACACCTACTCCATACTCTACCCAAGGAAATGCCCTGTCGAAAGACAGGGTGTTTCTTTGTGTCAGCATCCATTTTCTGTTTGGCAATTCTCTGGTGCG
>CADCGC010000046.1 GCA_902800905.1 uncultured Erysipelotrichaceae bacterium | reverse complement strand
CCTTTCTAAGTAGCATCAGGCATCAATATTTTATCAATTGAAGAGGTAAACAAAACGAGTCGTGAAGATTTGTTGCATTTAATTTTTCAATTAAGGAATGGTAAATATTATATTAACTCTCGCTTGCAAATAATTTTTATATCTATATAATAGTTAGAGCAATCGCGGAGTAAAGCAATTGGTAGCTTGTCAGGCCCATAACCTGGAGGTTGGAGGTTCAAGTCCTCTCTCCGCAACCAGATGTAAACTACAGTTCTGATAAATTCAGGACTGTTTTTTTTATTTAATAATGGATATAAATAGTACTATATAGTACAATATATTTGCTATGAGTGAGATTATTGATATCAAATCCAAAATCAAAAATATAAATGCGGTAATTGGCTGTAAGATTGGATGCCGATATTGCTATGCAAAAGCGGTGGCTAAGCGCTTCCATTTAACAGATGACTTTTCTAAACCAGTCGCGGATTTACATAAGCTAGAAAGAATTAAAAAACCAGGAATATATTTCCTTACAGGCATGTCGGATCCATATATTTGGGAAAAAGAATGGCTAGATAAGTCTTTTGATCTTCTTAAACAAAATCCTAGAACTGTTGGAATATATCTAACGAAAGCACCAAATAAAATGAATTTGGATAATGTCCCTGATAATGCTTGGATGGGTGTCACTGTTACATGCAAAAACGATTTATGGAGAATCAAATCCTTAAAAGAAAACATTAAATGTAAGAATTACCATATTACTTTTGAACCTTTATTTGAGGATTTAGGAGATATCGATTTAAGCGGGATTAGATGGATAGTCATCGGCACTGAAACCGGTAACTGCAAAGGGAAAATCGACACTAAAAAGCAGTGGGTAAATGACCTTGTTAAAGTGGCGAGAAGATATGGATGCAAGATTTTCTATAAAGAAGAATTGGCTAGGAAAATCATGATAGGAGAAACTATTATTCAAGAACTTACCTGTGAAATGGAGGACGCTTTAAAATGAAAAAACATTTTGGCGGGACTTTAATCTCACAAGTCAAACAACTGCAAGATCGAGCATTCAATAAAATTCTTAAAGAAGAAGGTATTTACGAATTCAATGGCCAACAGGGAAGAATTCTTTTTGCTTTGTGGAAAAATGAAAAGCTTTCACTCATTGAACTATCCAGAAAAACATCATTAGCAAAAACCACTTTAAGCGCAATGGTGGAGAGAATGAAAAATGAAGGTCTTCTAATCGTAGAAGGTTCTAAAGAAGACAAAAGAAGTTTAGTCATTTATTTAAGTGACAAGACTCTGTCTTTGGAAGGAAAAATAAATAGAGCCACCAAAAAAATTAGCGATATTTTTTATAAAGATTTCAGTGAAGAAGAGGCTAATGAATTGGATCGATTATTAGGCAAAGTGAAGGAGAATCTCATCGATGAATAAAGAAGTTGTTATCAAACAAATAGACGTTAAAGATATCATGACCAAATCCAATTCACCTATAGGTGGATATTGTGTTAATCCCTATGTGGGGTGCACGCATGGTTGCAAGTATTGCTATGCTTCATTTATGAAAAGATTCACTGGCCATACCGAAGAATGGGGATCGTTTTTAGACGTAAAAAATTGGCCCGCAATTACAGATTTAGCGAAATATAAAGGCCAACATATCATAATCGGGACGGTGACAGATGGTTATCTACCTCAAGAAGCGGAATATAAAAATACGAGGAAATTATTAGAACAACTCGTCGGAGTAGACGCAGAATTATTAATCTGCACAAAGTCCGATTTAGTGGTGAGAGATTTAGATTTGTTAAAGAAATTTAGAAAAGTTACAGTTTCTTGGTCCATCAACACTTTAGATGAAGGCTTTAAATGCGATATGGATGATTCGGTTTCTATTGAAAGAAAAATCCAAGCGATGAAACAAGTCTATGATGCTGGTATTAGAACCGTGTGTTTTATTTCCCCTGTTTTTCCTGGCATCACTGATTTCAAAAAGATTTTTGCTTTAGTTAAAGATCAATGCGATTTAATTTGGTTAGAAAACCTTAATTTAAGAGGTGGTTTTAAAGGGAAAATCATGGATTACATTAAAGAAAAATATCCTGATTTACACCCTTTATATGAACAAATCTACAACAAAAAAGATAGAAGCTATTTTGAACATTTGGAAAAAGAAGCTGAAAAATTAGCAAAAGAAAATAATTGCCCGTTCGTAGATAATGAAACGCCATATGGCAGAGCAAAACCAGGGCATCCAGTGATAGTAGATTATTTTTATCACGAAGAAGTTAGAGGCTCAAACAATACAGGTGTGAGAAAGAAGAAATAACTCGTCCCATTTTGTGCCTGCTGTCCCGCTTTTTTGGCAAAATACGATTTTGTATCAATTCTTTCGCTTATTACAAAAGGTACTGGTGACTGGAAAGATCCATCAGGCGTACCAATTGGAAAGAAAACAATATAATAGGGGTGTCGGTTTTGGAAAGCCTCTGTCGGTTTTTCAAGAAAGGGTGTCGGATAGTATCATTTCTGGCCACCGCAACCAAGTAAATTATAGACACCAATCGGTGTCTTTTTTCTTCCTCTTTTGCAATTAATTAGTGAAGCGTATCTTAAGATAGCGAAACTCCATTTGCAAAAGAGCCAGTCACATAACCTCTAATCGTATTATCGTTGTTTATTTATAAATAATTTGCTAGTGTAATATCGAGAGGAACTATAGTTATGAAAAAGGGTATTAAATTTTTAAGTGGAGCTTTATTATCACTATCACTTATTTTTCCATTAACCGCATGCGGTAATAATGGTAATGATTCAAATTTTAAGAAAGTTCAAAAAGCTTTTAATGGAGTTGAATCAAGTTTAAGAGAAAAACAAACAGCGCCTGCTAAAAGAAACTCGCTACTTTTTAGCGAAGTAAACGAAGGACCTTCTAGTGCTTTAGATGCTCTTAGCTCTCTTTTTGAAAGTAAAGGCGAAAGCCGCGGTGACACGATCGATGAACTTGAATATACCCAACCTCCGATGATCCAATTCCAATGCTTAAAAGCCGTATTTGATTCAACCGGAGAAGGTTTTACCTTCTCAAACAAATATTATGACACCATTAATGGTGATGTTTATTTTGACATTAACACAGGTGAAGAAAAGAACGCTCAATCTGGCGATGAGTATCATTACACATACGATTTCCTCTTAAGTCTTGGTATTAAATATGAAGATAGTTTAATAACCGCAGATATTTCATTCGATATCACTCTTAACCAAGGGAATAATCATTTCAATGTTTATTGGTTTGTAAAAATGTATCTTGAATATGATTTTAATAATTCAAACCCAACATACACATTACTCATGCTCACAGATAATGAGCAGACTGATCTTCCATTTCGTCTTGGATGCACATACGAGTACGATTACGTTAAAGTTAATGAAAGCAAAATCACCGAGTGGAGAAAGTTTTATTATGAAATTGATCAAAAGTTAGTCAGAGACTCTCTTCATCCAAATTTTGATTCATATAAAGATAGCGTAAATTACTCCTCAGGAAATATTTCCTGGTACAAAAATCACGATTATAAGAAAATCAATGAGCACACAAATCAGAATGATTTAGCTATTGCTAAAGAACTCTTTGCTCTTGGTTTAAATAGCACAGATATTCATAAGGAAGAATACTTCGAACAAGGCGGTAGTCAAAACGCAAAAATTAAGGAAATGTATCAATCCTTCTCTAACCTCTTCCATAAAGACATCATCTATTCTCTTGTCACTGGAGGACACCATGAAGAAGGCGGCGGAGAACAAGCTCTTGCTGCATCATTACGTTTCTACTTTAACGGCACCGAAAACGTATTTGATAACGGTCAATGTAGCACCTCAGATCACGATATTACACTCGGAGATTTATTTATCCCGAATGGTCACGCCTGGAATGGTGACTCATATCCAGAAATCAACTACATGGATGAACATGGTGGTCGTATAGGAATTGAAAGCGACCTTAATAAGTTCAAAGCATTCATTACATATAATGGCGTAATAGAAGAAGCTGGCTTTGATAAAGAAATAAGCGGATTGTTATTTAAAGGTGCAAGTGCTGATTATCAAGTGTATGAATTTGATTTAACTATAAAGTTAAGGAATAACGAAAGCGTTCAAGGCTCAATGCACGTATTATATGACTTTGCTGAGCCTCAAAGCGAAGACGACGACGTAGTGTATTCACTCGCTATAGCGAATGATAAATCAGTTACCCCTAATGGATGGTGGTCAATTGTTGATGATATTAAAGTTAGTGATATCTTTGAACCAAACAAGTCGCATCGTGAGTATAACGAAAATACTGGCGAAATCGTTACGGTTAGTAACTACAGGTTCGTCTACCTTAATAAGAAAGGTAAAATACTAACTGAAGTTTCCCTTTCTGACATCTCCTTTGGCATTAGGGATTTTGATAGTCAAGGATCCGATTACATAATGAAAGAAACAATTGGTAGTAGTAAGATTTCTGATCTATGGTTCACTGAAAATACAAGTTACTATGCAGATGGCGTTAGTTTTGTCGCTTTGTCTAACAACACTGATCTTGAAAAAGAGCAAAGACAAGCAACGTTTAATGTGGTTGTTAAACGTGATCTCGGCGACTCAATTCCTTTAGATTTAGCGATTAAAAATGCCTGGCCAACTAAACCAATCGAAAGTATTGGATTAAGAGATGATTTCCCATATGTTAACCCAACCCAAAAAGTATCTGATGATGAAGGAGTTGGCAAATATCACTTCTATTTTGACTATAGTGGTACTTACGTAACAATGGATGTACGTTTAACAGATGAGGAACGTGATGCATATATTGCTTCTATCACTAGTAGCTATGCTTACTATAGTAACGGACTAGATAATAACGGTAACAAAGAATATATCAAAAATGATCGTCGTCTAGTCTTTGGACAAGAAGAATATCAAAAGAATAGTGATGTATATACACTTTGGATTTATAAACTAGTAAATAAAATGGTCCCAGATCTTCACTTTGATAACATGGTATTAGATTATCGTGAAGATGGATATGTTATCGGCGGTGATATAATTCGTGTTCATCCTTTGGATGACGCCGACATTAAGCGTGAGGATTTGGTGGTCTCTTACTGGCTAAACGGTAACAATGTATATCATCAAACAATAAGAGAATCTGGTTCATATGAGATAACTGTCGAAGTCCGCTACCCAGAGACCTCAATGTACATGACTAGAAGGATAACCGCGACTATCACGATTCGATAACACTCATAACAGTATTTTTCTGCAACATTTCATTTTGCCCCTATAACTTTTTTATAATCATGCTTACCTTATTCAATACACATTGAAAATTTTACTTTGGAAATATGAAAGTATAGTTAAGGCCTGTTGCTCTTGATTATATTTCGTTAAAATGATTAATTTAATTTGTAAGTGAATTTTATTCACGTCATAACAAGAAAGGAAATTTAAATGAAAAGAAAATTAGTCTTAATGACGTCTGCTCTTATGGCTATTTCTCTTTTAGCGGGTTGCGGACATGAACACGTTCATAACTGGGGTAAAGTAGTTTATGAATGGTCCACAGACTATACAAGCTGCACCGCGACAAGAGTTTGTAAAGGTGATGAAAATCATAAAGAAGAAGAAACAGTCAAGAGTGTTTACAGTGTAATTACATCTGCAACATGCGAAGTTGATGGAAAAGGTAAATATACCGCGACATTTACAAACACCGCTTTTGAAGCTCAAGTTAAAGAAGAAACAATTGAAGCTAAAGGTCATTTATGGGGCACCCCAACATATGTCTGGAGCAATGATTATTCTTCATGTACTGCAACTAGAGTGTGTAAAAACGATCCAAATCACAAAGAAAGCGAAACAGCTGACTCCGCTTATACAGAGATTATACCTGCTACATGTGATACAGATGGTAGCGCAGTTTATGATGTTGCTTTTGAAAACACAGCTTTTGAAGCTCAATCTCATGAAATCACTTTGCCTGCAACTGGACATAACTGGGGAATTCCAACTTATACATGGAGCAATGATTATTCTTCGTGTACTGCAACTAGAGTTTGCGAAAACGATCCAACTCATGTAGAAACTGAAACAGCCGACTCTGCTTATACGGAGATCATACCTGCTACATGTGATACAAATGGTAGTGCAGTTTATGATGTTGCTTTTGAAAACAAAGCTTTTGAAGTTCAATCGCATGAAGTGACTTTGCCTGCTATCGGCCATGAATGGGGTACAATCACTTATACCTGGAGCGATGATTATTCTTCATGTACTGCAAGTAGAGTGTGTGCACATGATGCCACTCACGTCGATACAGAAACTGTCAATTCTACCTACAAAGTGGTTGAAGAAGCAAAATGCGAAGAGGATGGAAAGGGTAAATATACCGCTACATTTAAAAACACAGCTTTTGACGCTCAAACTCATGAAATTACTTTACGTGCAACTGGACATAACTGGGGAATTCCAACTTATACATGGAGCGATGATTATTCTTCATGTACCGCAACTAGAGTATGCGGAAATAATCCAAATCACAAAGAAAGTGAAACAGTAGATTCAACCTCTGTAGAAACACAAGCATCTTATTTTGTTGAGGGTTCAATAACTTACACCGCAACATTCACTAGTGCAGCTTTTTCCACTCAAACTTATAAACAAAAAACATCAGATAAGATTCCTTATTATGGTGAAGTACCTCTATTAAGCGAGGATGGCAAAACTTTGACTTATGGTTTATATCCACAAACAAACGTCAACGATGAAGAATTATTAACCGCTCTTAATGCATTAACAACAACAGAAACTAATGGTTATTATTTCTATGAAAATGCATATTACGCAAAATTAAGTGCTACACCACTACCATACCTAGATTTTACATTCGATAATGGCACTGTCATCGAAAACGGAACCAATTATTGGTTCAAATGCGAACCAATTACCTGGAATGTCCTTTCGAACAATAACGGAGAATACTACATCCTCTCTAGTGTTTTATTAGATACCCATTGTTATTACAACGACACAAACAATAGAATAATTGGCGGCAAAATCATCTATTCGAATAATTATGAACATAGTGATATTCGTTCATGGCTTAATGACGAGTTCTATAATTCAGCATTCGCTTTATCCAATAGTCATATTCAAACAACAACTGTCTATAACAGTGCTTCAACAACAAGTCCAAGCGGGAATCCATATGTTTGCAACAACACTGAAGATAAAGTGTTTTTACCAAGCTACCAAGATTATATCAATTCTAATTATGGCTTCCTCGATTCAGAGGATTATACGAAAACTAGAGAATGCAAAACAACAGACTGGGCTAGAGCAAGAGGCGCTTATTGCGATTGCGACACAGATTCATCTTATCAATATAATGGCTTTTATTGGACTCGTTCTCCTTACAGTTCCGGCAGTTCTCCTACCAACGACGACGACGTTCGCGCGTGGTATGTCGACATCGACGGCCAACTCAATTGCAGCGACGCCTACTATGAGTTCAACGGTGTGCGCCCTGCCATTTCAATTAAGATTGCCTAGTTTAAAAAAACACTAATTAACTTGATTACCACTCTTAGAAATAGGAGTGGTTTTCTTTATAATTTTTTTCATCAACTTCTACGCTTGATATATTCTAAGTTATTTAAAGAGTAGTTTATAATCAATCTAACTCTACACATAGTGTAATGTCATTTCACTCGTAGCAATTTACTATTAACGTCATTACACTAAGACAAGTGCAAACAACGGTATTGATATAATGTCAGTACTGTTTTTTATTTTCTTTAGTTTTACTTAGAAACTGATACGACAAACTTAGCCCAGAAACGGCTAAGTTTTTTAATATCTTCTTTAACTTTTTCCTTATCTTTTCTATTTTTTAGTTGCTCAGCGTAATATAAACACGAACCATATAATCCTTCAAAGAAGAATATCGATAAATAATCACTAGGAACATCATAACCAACAGATTTAATCGTCTCAGTTAAAAATTTACCATAGTTATTAGATAAAGCGTTTTTAAATATTTCCATTGGAAAAGTATCGCCTTCATAGATGAGGTTTTGGATTTGCTTATAATGCTTTGCAACCCAATCATAGGTAGCTAGTATCGATTGGTATTCGATTTCTTCCTGATCGGTTTCTTTTTTTAATATCTTT
>CADCGC010000045.1 GCA_902800905.1 uncultured Erysipelotrichaceae bacterium | reverse complement strand
TTTAAAACAACTTGATAACCAAAGAGAACAAATCCCTAGACTCGGTCTCGTTGGTGATTTTGATAAACCATACTTAACATTAAGAAAAGAATATGAGGCAATGCAAATTAATGCATTCTCCAAAATGGCCCTTAGAGGACTCATTTATAAAGGCTTAAAGCCAGTTTATTGGTCACCAAGTAGTGAATCTGCTTTAGCAGAAGCCGAGATTGAATACGCGGATGTCTTATCTCATTCCATCTATGTTGCTTTCCCTGTTAAAGACGGTAAAGGTGTTATTGATAATGACGCGAGACTCGTTATTTGGACGACAACTCCTTGGACGTTACCTGCTAACTTAGCGATTTCCGCTCATCCAGATTTCATATACGGAGAATATCAAACCTCTAATAGAGGTAAACTCGTTTTCTTGAAAGAATTTGAAGAAGCATTAACTAAAGAACTTGAATTAGAAGATGTCAAACTTCTTAAAGAAATGAAAGGCAGTGACCTCGAATTAGTGGTCTGTAAGCATCCTTTCTACGATCGTGATTCCTTAGTTATTGTTGGCACTCACGTCACTAACGACGCTGGTACGGGCTTAGTCCATACCGCTCCAGGACATGGTGTAGAAGACTATCAAGTTTGCTTAAAATATCCAGGAAAAGGATTAGAACCATATTGTCCAGTTGATGAAAAAGGATTTATGATGCCTGGAACTGGTGAAGGAATTGAAGGTCTTTTCTATGAAAAGGCTAATGATGCAGTCCTTAATATTATTGAAAATAATGGTGCGTTACTTAAACATACAACCTTTACCCATAGTTATCCACATGATTGGAGAACAGGTAAACCATTAATCTTTAGAGCGACATCTCAATGGTTCTGCTCAATTGAACCAATTAGAGAAGAATTAATCAAAATCATTCATGACACAACCTGGTATCCAAGCTGGGGTGAAAATAGAATGGTCAACATGATTAAAGATAGAGGAGACTGGTGTATTTCACGTCAAAGAGCGTGGGGTGTCCCAATTCCAATCTTCTATGCGGAAGATGGAACTCCAATTATCGATGAAAAAGTCTTTAAACATATTGAAGATTTATTTAGAGAACATGGCAGTAACATTTGGTATGAAAAAGAGGCTAAAGACTTACTTCCTGAAGGATACACTAATCCACATTCTCCTAAAGGAGAATTCACTAAAGAAAAAGACATTATGGATGTCTGGTTTGATAGTGGGTCTTCTTGGAATGGAGTGTTAGTGGAAAGAGGAACAACATATCCAAGTGATTTATATTTAGAAGGTAGTGACCAATATCGTGGTTGGTTTAACTCTTCATTAATTGTTTCCGTTGCTTGTAATCACGTTGCCCCATATAAAACAGTTGTTTCACATGGTTGGGTTTTAGATGAACACGGTGAACAAATGCATAAATCTAAAGGAAATGGTGTTGATCCAGTTAAAATCGCCAATGTCTATGGAGCAGATATCTTAAGACTTTGGACTGCTTCTATTGATTATCAACAAGATGTGAGAATTGGCGAAAATCTCATTAAACAAGTCGCAGAACAATATCGTAAAATTAGAAACACCCTTAAATTCATCTCTTGGAACTTAGTAGACTATGATCCTAAAAAAGAAGCCAAAGAATTTGCTCGACTTGATAACTATATCCTCGCTAAACTCAACCGCTTAGTGAAGATTTGTAGAACAAGCTTTGACAAATACGACTTCAGTAGTGCAATGATGGAAATCCTTAACTTCTGTTCTTCAGATTTAAGTGCCTTCTATTTAGATATCGCTAAAGACACACTATATTGTGACGATAAAGAATCAGTAAGAAGAAATCAAATTCAAACTGTCTTATTTAAAGTTAGTGACACTCTTTTAAGAGTGTTGAACCCAATTCTTCCATTTACCATGGATGAATTCAATAGAAATCTTCCAGGTGACAGAGTTGAAAATGTCCAATTCTTAGACTATCCAACATTTGTTGAAGAAGATGACACTGAATTATTTAATGAATATGACAAAGTCATCGCTTTAAGAAAAGATGTCTTAAAGGCTCTAGAAGAAGTGAGAAATGAAAAAGTGATCGGTTCTTCTCAAGAAGCATTTGTTAATGTTGTCATCACAAATAGTGATATCAAGGTAGTGGAAAATCTCTTCTCTAAAGAAGAACTCGCTAATATCTTTGTTGTTTCCGAAGTTTCTTTTGAAGAAGTCGAAGGAATGAAAGATTACGAAGTAAGTAAAGTTTTAGTTAAGCATCATGAAGGAGAAAGATGTGCGAGATGTTGGAATTATTCAAAGAAAGTCTTTGTCCAACCAGAAGGCGAATATCTCTGTGAAAGATGCCAGAAAGTGATTCATAAATAATGAAAGAGAAACTTTTGCACGGATTAAAATGGTTCTTTAATTCCTTCATTTGGTTAGGAATCCTTTTGCTTGTTATCGACTATGTCACTAAACAAGTAGTGGTCGCTAATAGGGAGGCCATTCTTGCTAACGGCGGAATTGTCTTAATTCCTAATTTTTTAAGAATTAACTATGTAATTAATAACACTTTAGTGATGGGAGCGTCCTTAGGAAGCGACGAAGCTAATAGAGCAGTATTTTGTACAGTTGCCTTAGTTATAAGCGCTGGAATCATTTTCTATCTCATCAAAAAGTGGGATAAGCTTGATAGATATTTTAAAGCCTGTTTTATGATGGTTTTAGCGGGTGCATTTGGTAATGTTATTGACCGCTTATTCTACACTCCTGAGTTCTTAGGAAACCCAGTAAATGGTGTTGTAGACTGGATTGATTTCTATGGTGTTTGGAAATTCAATTTCAATATCGCTGATAGCTCAGTAGTCGTAGCGGCTTTCATGCTTATCATTTATATGATTGTTTTAGAAATCATTGATTATAGACAAAAAAACAAAGACACTCCAAAAGAAAAGAAGAAAGAAGATAACACTAAAGTTCTTTCTAAAACCGAAAGAGAAAAACAACAATATTTAGAAAATAAAGATGAATAAATTTGTCGTTACTAGTGAATATAATGGTGTAAGACTTGATAAATGTTTATCAAGTGTTTTACCTGAACTCTCGAGAACACATATCCAAAAAATCATTGATGATGGAGAAGTTCTTTTAAACAATAAACCTGCTAAAGGATCAAACAAAATTAAAGAAGGAGATGAAGTATTAATCTCCATTCCAGAAGTTAAAGAACTCGAAGTCGAAAAAGAAGACATTCCTTTAGATATCGTCTATGAAGATAAAGACATTTTAATCATCAACAAACCTCAAGGTATGGTTGTCCATCCTGCTAATGGACATTATGAGCACACTTTGGTGAACGCTATCTTATATCATTGTCAAGATTTAAGTGGAATTGGAGGAGTCGCTCGTCCTGGAATTGTTCACCGTATTGATAAAGACACTAGTGGGTTAATATGTGTCGCTAAAAATGACGCAGCTCATATCGCTTTATCTGAACAACTAAAAGACCATTCAATGGCAAGAACTTATACCGCTTTAGTTAGAGGAGTGATTCCAGAAAATAGTGGAGAAATCAATCTTCCAATTGGAAGAGATCCTAATAACCGTCAAAAAATGGGAGTGACGAGAAATAACTCCAAAGAAGCAGTGACCTATTTCAATGTTTTAAAGAGATATAAAGAACACACTTTAGTGGAATGTAAACTTAAAACTGGAAGAACTCATCAAATTAGAGTTCACCTCTCTTATATCGGCTATCCAGTAGAAGGAGATCCTCTTTACGCTGGGAGAAAATATGATTCGCTATATAAAAATGGCCAACTTTTAGTGGCCACTTCTTTAAAACTTGTTCATCCTTCAACTCACGAAGAGATGACATTTAATATTGAATTACCTGATTATTTCAAAGAAATACTTTCTCACTTAGAAGAATAATTCTTGAAATTTTGTTTTACTAATAATTTGTATGAGTCTTCGCCGTGTCTCTCGATGAAGGCTTTTTTAAATTCATCAACTTTCTTACCAGCCCCAAAAGGGAAATCTTCTCCAAAAGTTAAATCTAGTTTCTCTTTTTCTTTTAAGAAAGCGTATCTTGCTAACACCGATGCTGCAGCGACACTTGGGAATCTTTGCTCACCTTTGGTTTTAAAGGAAATTCCTTTAAGTGGTTCATCAACCCCATCTTCTAGATATTCGTAATATTTCTCTTCAGACACAAATTGATCGACATAAATTGCAATAACATCAATATATTTCTTGTGGAGATTAGTTAACGCTCGGTTATGGAGTTTAGCCTTAATACTATTAAGATTCTCACCTTTAGCGATCAATTCGTTATATTTTTTGTTTGGAACAATTAAAGTTGAATAATCAAACTCTTTAGCTAAGATTGGTCCTAATTCTTTGATTTTCTTATCAGTTAACTTCTTAGAATCAGTAACTCCTAATTCCTTGAGCCTTTGATATTGATTTCTATTCATATAGCAGGCTGTAACAACGATTGGAAGAAAGAAATCTCCAACTCCAACTTCATCACTTCCGATTTGTTCTCCAAAGTCCACATAGTGGAGTTCTTCTTTTTCTTTAGGTTTTTTGATTTCAACTTCTTCCCATTTAGCGACTTCTTCTTCCGCTAAAGCGCCTCTAAAAACAACGGACTTCTTGCCTTTTGCTGAAATATAACCTGTAATGATAACTCCATTCGTATTAGCGACAAAGTCGATATATTCGCCTTCAATAGGAACGAAAAATGGAGAGTAGTATTCTCTAATCTCGTTATATTTTTCTAAATCGACTTTGATAGTCACTAAACCTTGCATACTTAGATTTTACCGATTTGACTACCCTCTATTCAACAATAATTATGAGTTTTGCTATTGGTTTGCTATACTAATTTAGTATCAAGGGCGAATAAAAATATCATGTTAGATGTCTATCAAACTTTAGAATTCAATAAGATTCAGGAACAAATTCTTAAATTTGCGAAAACCGAAAGAGGAAAAGAAAAGATCCTCTCTTTAAAGATGTCGAGCGATAAAGATGAAATCATTAGAGAACTTAGTAAACTCGATGAAATGATGAATCTCATTAGAAGATTCTCTCCTCTTCCATTAACTGGTAGTGTTCATATCATCAAACTCATTGAACTCGCTAAAAAGACCGCTTTACTTACACCTAGTGATTTAAATTTCATCCTCAATGATATTGAAACAAGTGAAAAGATCATTGCTCATTTTAAGAAGACCACGAATAGTTTTCCTCTATTAGAGGAATTAGTGAATCAAATCAATGATTTATCTAACTTAAGAACTGCAATTAAAAAGGTTGTAACACCAAGTCTCACTATTAGTGATAATGCTTCTCCGACCTTAAAAGAAATAAGACAAAAACTTAAAACACTAGAATCCAGTTTAACTTCAAAAGTTGCGGGAATGTCATATAAATATTCAAGCTATCTTAATGATAGTAACGCCACAATTAGAGATGGCCATTTTGTTTTACCAGTTAAGACTGTCTATAAAAACAAAGTCCTTGGTATCATCTATGATGTCTCCGATAGTGGCAACACGACATTCATTGAACCTCTTGAACTTGTTCAATTAAATAACGATATCACTTCAAAGAAGCTTGAAGAGCAAGAAGAAATCAGAAAGATTCTTAAAGAATTAACTGCTTTAGTGTTGCTTCAAGAAAATGAAGTCATTAATAACAACAACATCATTGGAGAATTAGACTTCCTTTCTGCTAAAGCCACATACGCTTTAACAAACGATATGACTATCGCTAGTATCAGCGACGTTCAAGAAGTTCATTTATATGAAGCAAAGCACCCTCTTATTGATAGAAACAAAGTGGTCGCTAACGAATATCATTTAACGGAAGAAAAAAGAATTGTTGTCATCAGTGGTCCTAACGCTGGAGGAAAAACTGTTTCTTTAAAAGTAGTGGGCCTCTTATCAGTGATGAACCAATGCGCTTTAGCCTTACCTGTTAAAGAAGCAAAGTTAGGAATCTTTAATCACCTTTATTTAGATATTGGTGATAATCAATCTCTTAGCGATAATCTTTCTACTTTCTCAGGTCATATGAAAAATATCGCTGAGATTTTAGAAATTACCAAAGGTAAAGATTTAGTGTTACTAGATGAGCTTGGAACAGGTACTGATCCAAAAGAAGGAGAAATCATCGCTTTAGCGGTCGTAAAAGAACTGGAGAAAAAACATTCTTTAGCGATGATTTCATCTCACTATTCCAAAATCAAAGAATACGCCTATATTTCAAACAACATTGAAAACAGTTCGATGCTTTTTGATGAAAAGAACCTACTCCCTACATATATTTATAAATATCAAACTCCAGGAAAATCATATGGCTTTGAAGTTGCTATCAGATATGGCTTATCTAAAGAGATGATTGAAGAAGTCAAAAAAGAATATCTTACTGAAAATAAAAATGATTTTGATGTCGTTTTAAGTGGGCTACAAAAACAAATTGAAGAAACAGAGCGATTAAAGAAAGAAAACCTTTCTAAAGAACAATTACTCTTAAGGAAAGAAAAAGAGCTTGAAAGAGCCCAAGAAACTCTAAAAAACCAGAAAGAACATCTTCTAGAAGACGCTAAAAAAGAAAAAGAAAGAATTCTTGAAGAATTAAATAAAGAAATCGAACAAATAATCAAAGACTTAGGTAGTGGAAATCTCAAACTCCACGAAGCGATTGAACTCAAGAAAAAAGTTGAAGATTTAAAAGAGAATGAAGAAGAAATCATCTATGATGAAGTGATTAGAGAAAACGATTATGTCTCTCTCCCTTCTTTATCAATAACAGGCAAAGTCATACGAATAAATGGCAAGAAAGCCCATATTTTGTCTAGCGAAGGAATGAGTTACGACATCGATATTGAGAAACTTCATAAGATTGAAGAAAGCAAAACCACTCACGTCAGAAAAGAAAACTACAACTACGAATATAAAATCAATACGAATGTTGGTCTTGAACTCAATATTATTGGAATGAGAAGAGATGAAGCTAAGGAAGTTCTCATCAAGTATCTTGATAATTGCAAAATCAAAAACATTAAGCAAGTAAGAATTATCCATGGCTTTGGTAATGGAATCTTAAGAAAAATGGTCCATGAATATTTGTCTACTCTTAAGGGAGTTAAATATCGCTTAGGAGATATCAACGAAGGAGGAGGCGGAGCAACCGTCGTCATCTTCTCATGACCGAAAAGCTTAAAGTCTTAATCTCTAATTTAAAGCACTCCCCAGGAGTGTATTTAATGCATGATAAAGACGACACCGTCATTTATGTTGGCAAAGCCAAAGACCTTCAAAAAAGAGTGTCTCAATATTTTCTTAGACCACAAGCTGGCAAAGTTTTTAAGATGGTCCAAAACGTTGATTATTTTGAAACAATCATCGTTCAAAATGAAAAAGAAGCCTTGATTCTAGAAAGGAATCTCATTCATCAGTATTACCCGAAATATAACATCCTTCTTAAAGATGGAAGTCATTACCCATATATTGCTTTAAAAAAGAAGGGCGATGTCACTCTTTCTATCAAAAGAAATAACAAAGATAAAAACTATGAATATTTTGGTCCATTCCCTAATAGTAGAGCAGCCTACAAAATGGTGGACCTCATCAATAAGATCTATCCAATTAGGAAATGTAAAAATATCCCTAGTAGTGTGTGTCTCTATTACCACTTAGGACAATGTCTCGCTCCATGTGTCAATAAGATTGATGATGAAACATATGATAAATTAAGAGATGAAATAAAGAATTTCCTAAAAGGAAACAATAGTGACAAAATCAGAGAACTAAAATCAAAGATGCTTCAAGCGAGTGAAGAAATGAACTATGAGCTCGCGAAAGAATATAAAGAATTAATTGATTCAATTGAACACGTAAACACCTCAATGTCTGTTGAATCAAAAGATAAAACAGACCGTGATATTTTTGCTTTCTCTAGTAGAAATGGCTACCTCTCCTTAGCCTTCCTTATTTATCGAAACGGAATGCTACTAGGAAAAGAGAGTCATGTAGTAGAACAATTTGGTGAAGAAGAAGATCAAGTGGTGGAACTCATCACTCAACTATATGAAAGATGTCCGTTACCTCAAGAAATCATCGTTAATTCTGATTATGTTGTTAATGAACTTTCTTCATATATTGATGCGAATGTTTTTAGTGTTACCAAAGGCAAAATATATGACTTAGTAACCATTGCTAAAAGTAACGCGGATAACGCGCTTGATGAATACTTTTTATCTTCAAAATTAGACACCGATAAGATTGCCTTAATTGAAGAATTAGGCGACCTCCTACATATAAAAACCCCATATCATATCGAATTATTCGATAATTCTCACCTCCAAGGTTCTTCTCCAGTAGGCGCAATGGTGGCTTATATCAACGGAGAACCTGCTAAAAATTTGTACCGCAAATTTAAGATTGAACATGAAGAATCTCGCGATGATTTTAAGAGCATGAATGAAGTCATTACTCGTCATTATTCAAGACTTAAAAATGAAAACAAAAAATATCCAGATTTGATTCTTGTTGATGGTGGACTTCCTCAAGTTAAAAGTGCAACAGAAGCACTTCATGATATCGATGTCAATATTCCTGTTTTTGGATTATATAAAGATGACCATCACTCCACAAGCGGATTAATTGATGTCGAAGGTAATACATATCCAATTGAAAATAAGAAACTATTCTTCCTTTTAACTAGAATGCAAGATGAAGTGCATAGATTTGCAATTAGTTTCCATAAAGAAAAGAGAAATAAAGCAATGACTGTCTCTATTTTTGATGAAGTTAAAGGGATGGGCGCTAAAAGGAGAGAATTAATTTCTAGGTTCTATCCTGATATATCTTCTTTAAAAGAAGCAACAGTGGAAGAGCTATCACAAATCCTTCCAAAAGACGTTGCCTTGGATTTATATAATAAACTGCATAATTAGTTCTTGA
>CADCGC010000044.1 GCA_902800905.1 uncultured Erysipelotrichaceae bacterium | reverse complement strand
CTAAAATTATAGAGGCCCTTTTTATTTAACAAAGTTATAAACCTATCAAAAAGAACGGGGTGTGCTTCCCGTTACTCCCCGTTTAATTTGAAAGGACCGCAAAATCCCTGTTTTTCTTTTGCACTAATTAATCTTTTAAAAACAAATAATTGAAACGTTATTGTTTGCTAAGTTATAATTAACTTAACTAATGAGAGAAAGGAAAATATAAGTATGAAGAAAAGGTTTTTAGGTACCTTGATTTTTGCTTGCGCTCTTTCAATGAGTGTTTCAGCGTGTAGTATTCCATTAAAACCATCAGGTTCTGGTGATGATACTAGTTATACTGAGAATGAACAAATTAAAGCCATCTATCTTAAAGCGGTTGAAGCTGGATATGATGGAACTTATGAAGAGTGGCTTGAAACAATTAAAGGTCAAGATGGAACATCGATTTTATTCGATTCAAAAGATCCTGAATCTGACGATGGCAAAGTTGGTGATTTCTATCTAAATATTAATAGTTGGGACCTTTTTGTTAAAACCGAGAATGGTTGGGTCAAAGTTGGAAACATCCTCGGAAAGGATGGTAAAGACGGTGACACACCATATATCGGTGAGAATGGCAACTGGTGGGTTGGAGACAAAGATTTAGGCGTTCCAGCACAAGGACCTCAAGGTGAACCAGGTCAAAACGGACAACAAGGTGAACCTGGCCAAAATGGTCAACAAGGTGAACCAGGTCAAAACGGACAAACTCCATATATTGGAGAAAACGGAAACTGGTGGATAGGTGATACCGACACCAAAGTCCCTGCAACTGGACCACAAGGTGAGCCAGGTCAAAACGGACAAAATGGTCAAAATGGTAAGGATGGCGATACTCCTTATATTGGCCAAAACGGAAACTGGTGGATTGGCGACAAGGATTTAGGTGTCCCTGCAACTGGTCCACAAGGCGAGCCTGGTCAAAACGGAAGTAATGGCCAAAATGGTAAAGACGGTGACACCCCATATATCGGTGAGAACGGTAATTGGTGGATAGGTGATACCGACACAAAAGTCCCTGCAACTGGTCCTCAAGGTGAGCCAGGTCAAAATGGTGAAAATGGTCAGAACGGTCAAAATGGTAAAGACGGCGACACTCCATATATTGGACAAAATGGAAACTGGTGGGTTGGAGACAAAGATTTAGGTGTCCCTGCTCAAGGTCCACAAGGTCAACAAGGTGAACCTGGTCAAAATGGTCAAAACGGACAGAATGGTGAAAACGGTCAAACTGCTTGGTCAAATACAATTCTCCCTTCGTTCCATGGTTATGTTGATGTCAATGTTGGAAGCGCTCTTGAAGGCGACACCATTGTTTTTACTGCTCATAGAGATTGGGGGTATGACTTAGTTGACATTTATTTAAATGGCGAGAGTTATATTGAAGAATATGATAGAGATAGTTGCACATTAACTGTTGAAATGGTCAAAAACGGTTATGTTGTTAGACCGGTTTTTGATGAGTTCTATTATCATGTTTATTATTTAAATTCATTCGGAGATATTATGTCTGACGAATGGGTTAGAATTGATAGTTATACATCATATAATGCTCCAGAATTCATTTACGGAGATGATGGTGAATATGAATTTGTTGGTTGGGACAGGAACTTTATTCCTGTTACAGGTGACACTACATATACAGCGAACTATGTTAAAGTTCAATCAGCGATTGAAAAATATGGAACAGTTCACGCAGGTACTGAAGAAGACCCGTTTGATAACGCTGATGCAGTTAAGGTAGCAAGAAATCTTAGATCAGAAGATAGAAATAAATATTTCTATATTGAAGGAACAATCGAAAGATTCTATCATGCTCCTGAAAATAGAAGCACAGGTTATTGTTCTTGGTTTATGACACCTGGTGAAGAAGGCGAAGAACAATTTGAAATTTACTCATGTAGTCCATCTGGAGCAGTTCCGGAAGGATTTACATGGGAAACTATTGGTCTTGGTGATCACTTTGTTGTTAGAGCGACATTAACGGTTTACTCAGGAAGTGATCAACCAGAAACAAATAATGTTGAACTAATAGTTTTAGAACATGAGCCAAATTCTACTTGGTCACAAGTGAATCAAGCAACAGTTGCTGAAGCACGTCAATATGGTGCTCAATTACGTGATTGTGAAAATAGTCCTTCTCAATTTGAAATCACTGCATATGTTGTTGATTATGATAGTAGTTACTATTATATTGCGGATGAAGCATCTAAAGATGCAAGCTTACCAAGACTTAGAATTAAAAAGTATAATTCGCCATCATTTAATATGTATGACAAGATTAGAATCGTTGATTTTGTTAGAAACTATCATGGTGATGTTGAATTTAACGCCGACAGAATTTCAGAAAAAATAGCAATTCTTGAATCCGGACAACAATGGAATGATCTCCCAAAACGTGTCTCATTCCTATATAACGGCGATTATGTTCCAGATTATGGTTATTTCAGTATCGAAGTTGGTGCAACAGTTTACCTCGATATGGAATTTGATATCGAAGATTTCTCTGCGTTTGGTTCTTTAAGAGTAAAAACAGGCAATAAAGTAAATAATTATATTTCTGCTTCAATTGTTGATGGAAAATTATGCTTAACCGGTCTTGCTGAATATGATAATGCATTCGTTTCTATCATAAATAAAAATGGTTCAGAAATTGGTGGCATTTATGTATATATCACACCGCATTATGATCCATTAGAAGGCATGTATGTTGCTGGAGCTAACGAAGAAAAAGTTATCGAAGCTCAATATAGCGAAAGCGTTATTATTACTTTGAATCCTATTCCTTCAACAGCGAGAATTCGTAATGCAACATTTGAATTGAGTGATGAAACGATGCTTCAATATAATGGCCAAGATTCAGAAAACGTATTCTGTTTCTACTCTCTTGGCAAAGAAGGCGATGTCACAATTACATTTACTGATGGCGTTACTGGAATTACTGAAACAGTCACAGTTCGCCTATATAAGTATCTTGAAAAATATAATTATATTTTCACTGCTTTTGAAAATGGATTGAACACTATGTTTGAAGGAGAAGAAAATATTATATATCAAGTTTATAGCAATATTGCTATAGGCGGAATTATGATCGACGAAACATATGAAGAGGCGCCATTTGGTGAAGCAGCAGCGTTGTTTGTTCCAGAAACAATGACTCCTTATGGAGAAACTGGTGGAGTCCCATGGGGTGATAGCACTATTCGTTGGCAATATTATCTTGATGATGATAACCTTGTTTGCTTTATGGGATTCTGCTCTAAGAAAGATCAAAAAGCAGCAGCGTATCAAATTCAAGTATATGACGCAGAATTAGTCGAAGAACTTGATAATTTCACATATTATAATTTCTCAACTTATGGAGAAGGAGTTACTAGACTTAATATTGGAGATTTTTCTAGTTTCTATGGCACAGGACGTTTACAATATCCAGCTGGTCCGGTTCAATTTGAAGTCACTGATCCTTCTGTCCTTCAATTAATTGACACTCGTGTTGAAGCTATTGCTGGAGGAGAATCTACAGTCATTATTACTTTACCTGATGGAAGAGTACAAAGATTTGACTTTACTGTTGTTGAAAGAACAGGAACAGCAAACTTCTATTTTGCAGGTATTGAAAACTGGGATAGTTCAGTTAATGTTTATTTAGGTGTTAATGGCAAATTCAAACAATTAAGTATGAATTCAGATGGTTACTATTATGGAACCTTTAGTGTAAATGAAGTCACTAACACAGTTGAATTATATATGGAACAAAACGGACAATATTTCCATCCATATAGTGGTTCACAAGATTATGACACAATGAATGCCACAATCGATTTCTCTGGTGTCAAGTTACAACTCGGTGGAACATACACAATTACATTTGATGGTTGGGCGTATAGCTATGATAACTGGGAACATGCTTGGTTTAACTATACTGTCTCAGAAGGTAGACCAAACGTTAATCCTCAACCAGATGATCATCAACCAGAGCCAGAATTTGAAATTAACTGGGAAACCGCTATTTTATTAGATTATAGTTATTGTGATTATTTCGTTTTCCAAAATGAATGTATGCAAACAACTGGGAAAGTTTATTACGTTCCTGAAATAGAATCCTTATTCTTTGAAGGAATGGATTTGTTTGCCAAGGTCATTGAAATTGATGAAAATCTATATTTATGCAATGCATCTTCTCATGAAGGATTAGGCACTGTGTTTATGATTGATTGGGAAGAAAATCGCATTTATGATTATAAATTAGATGAAAATCTCAATCTAGCGAGCAGTGTCACAGTTGATGCAGATGGAGTCGATGTCACATTTACTCTTAATGAGAAATGTGTAAGAGCATCTTATGTGTATAATGGCGCCGAATACACAATTTATTTAGGCTATTATTATAACCACGATGGAGATTTCTATGTGACATCTGGACCATTTGGTTTGTTTGCTCTTAAGATTAATGATGGTGAATTAAGTGCTGAACCATATCAAATGCCAAGTCCAGTTGAACCATCTGAACCTCAACAAATGGATCTCAGCTACTTTGTTGATGCGGTTAATTGCATTTGTGAAGGAAAAGAAATCGAATGTGATTTAACGATAAATAATCTTGATAATTATATTATTGTTGATGATGGATCGGGTGAGAAAATTACAAATTATCTATATCAAATTAACACTGGCGTGAATTCATCGGAAATGACATATGAAGAAATTCTTAATGAATACGCTCAATATTTACCTGAACACTGGAATCAATCCGATTTTGCAATTGTCGAGGAATACAAATATGGCTATTTGACGATGTATTCAGAAGAAGCTGGATACAGTATGTTTATTGAAGCATATGTTTCAGAAGGCGGACAATACGTCATTTATATTATTGTCGATCTAAATTAAGTTCGTATCATTATTATAAATATAAGGTAAGGAGAATTATTGGTTCTCCTTCCTTTTATTATTGGGAATGTTGTGATATAATATCTCACCGGACACAAGTCCAGTAAGGAAGTGGTTTATTAATGCCTGACCCTAGTTTGTCGTGGATCATCATTATAATATTATTAGTTTTACATTTTTATTTCGCAGGGGCAGAAACCGCCTTTGCGTGCTGTAATAAATTCAAAATGCAAATCAAAGTCGACGAAGGAAGTCGACTTGCTAAAACACTTTTAAAGATTTTAGATAAGTATGACCGCGCTCTAACGGTTGTCCTTATTGGTAATAATATAGTTGCTATTGCGATGTCTGCTGTATCAACAGTGCTATTTTTATCATATTTTGAGTCAACCGGTTTAGCGGAATATACGATATCTTTGATATCGTCGATCATTATGACTTTCATTGTCTATATGTTTGGTGACACTCTTCCTAAGACAATTTGTCGCGCTATTCCAGATACAATGTCACTTATTTTTACTTATCCAACTTTCTTCTTAATGATTGTTTTCTTCCCAATCTCTTTACTCTTTGAAGGCGGAGTTAAACTATTTGAAAAAATCTTCAAAATCAAAAGTGAAGAAGAATTTACTGAAGAAGACTTAGAAACAGTGCTTGAAAAAGCCGCTGAAGAAGAGATGATTGATGAAGAACAAGCAGAGATTGTTCAATCAACAATCGATTATTTAGATACTGAAGTTAAAGAAGTTTTAACTCCTAGAAGTAAGATGTTTGCTCTTAACATCAAAGATTTAACAAACGAAAAATTAAAAGAAATCATTATTAACACTAATTATTCTCGTATTCCTGTTTATGATAAGGTTTTTGATAATATCATTGGTGTTCTTTTAGTGAAGATTTATTTCGAAGAATATGAGAAAGACCCTCACCTTTCTATTAGAAGTATTTTAGAGAAGCCATATTTTGTTTCTAACAAAATTATGATTGATGATTTGTTCCACGGATTTAAAAAACGTAGAACTCATATTGCAATCGTTAGAAACGAACACAAAAAAGTAGTGGGTATGGTCACTATGGAAGATGTCCTTGAGGAGATCGTTTCCAATATTTCTGAACCTGCAAGTCAGAAAAGGAGGAAAGCATAATGGCCTGGTATTATTGGTTAATTGTCGCTATTTGTAGTGTGTTCTCTGCTTTCTTCTCTAGTGCAGATATGGTTTATAGTGTTGTCAATCGTGACAAACTCAAAGAAGAAACTGAAAAAGGTGTTAAGACCGCTAAGTTAGCGTATGATTTTGCAACTGACTACGAATTCTCAATTGCTTCTATTCTATTTGGTAACAACTTAGTTAACATCTTTGCCTCATCTATCGTGACCCTAATCGGTGTTAGTTGGAACTCTGAATGGGGAACAACAGTTGCGACAATCATTTTCACTGTCTTTATTATTATCTTTGCGGAATTTGCTCCAAAAGCATTCTCGAAGAGATTCTCTTACTCTTTGAGTAAGGCATATGTCTATCCAATGCTTGTCTTTAAATATTTAACATTTGTTATTATTTGGCCAATCAGTAAGTTCTTCCAACTCATCTCCAAGTTATTTAAAAAGAAATCGATTGAAGAAGATCAAATCGATGAAGATGTGATGAGCGAAATGGTGGATGAGCTTGAAGAAAACAAAGAATATGATGAAGATGAAGCTGAACTAGTTAGAAGCGCTTTAGATATTAGCGATGTTGAAGCTCATGAAATCATGACTCCAAGAGTGGATGTCTTTGCGATTGATATTGAAGATGACATTAAAGAGATTATTAAAGAAGGAGAAATCTTTAAGCATTCTCGTATCCCAGTATATGAAGAAACTATCGATAACATTATTGGTATATTACCAATAAAAGAACTCGCTAAAGTGATATTTAAAGGTGATGAAAATATTGATGTTTCTTCTTTGCTATATAAGCCTCTTATCATTCCAAGAAATAGACAATTACTAGATTTATTAGAAGAATTCAAATCAACAAAAGTTCATATTGCGGTTGTCATTGATGAATATGGTGGAGTTGAAGGTATTGTCACTATGGAAGATATTCTAGAAGAAATCGTTGGTGATATCTTCGATGAAACCGATGAGGATGAACCAGAGTATATTGATAACGGTAATGGTGTCTATATAGTAGACGGCACGATGAATATCGATGACTTCTTCGAACTTATTGAATATTATGGTGAGTTTGAAACTGACTATGAAACCGCTGCAGGATTCTGTCAAGAAATCCTAGACAGGTTTGCGGTTATCGGAGATAAATTCACTTTTGCTGACCGATACGAAATTGAAATCTTGGCCGCTGATGAATATACAGTTGAAAAGGATTGAAGTGCTTCTTTTTTTACTTTGTAAAACTAATTAGAATTTTCTATTAGCGAAGGCTTTGACACCTAAGAATTCAGCGTGTTCACCAAGTTCTTCTTCGATTCTAAGTAATTGATTGTATTTTGCCATACGATCTGTTCTACTCGCAGAACCAGTCTTGATTTGGCCAGCGTTGACGGCGACTGCTAAGTCAGCGATGGTGCTGTCTTCTGTTTCACCTGATCTATGGGAGACCATGCAGGTGTAACCATTACTTTGAGCAAGTCTAATTGCGTCGAGTGTTTCTGTTAAAGTACCGATTTGGTTAACTTTGATGAGAACACTGTTAGCAACGTGGCTTGTGATACCTTTTCTGACAAAGTCTGGGTTTGTGACGAATAAGTCATCACCAACGAGTTGAATCTTGTCACCAAGTTTAGCGGTGAGTTTAGCCCAACCTTCCCAATCGCTTTCAGCAAGACCATCTTCGATGGTAACGATTGCTGGGTATTCTTTGACAAGTCTTTCTAAGTACTTGATCATTTGATCAGTGGTTTTCTTGCCTTCTTTTGATTTGACAAGGTTATAAACGCCATTGCCTTCATAGAATTCGGAGGAAGCAACGTCCATACCTAAGAAAATTTGTTCGCCAAGTTTGTAACCAGCTCTTTCAACTGCTTCAGCAATTAAAGCGAGTGGTTCTTTATTACCATGTTTACAGCTTGGTGCAAAACCGCCTTCATCACCAACACCTGTTTCATAGCCGTGTTCTTTAACGACTTTTTGTAAGGCGTGGAAGATTTCTGTACCAGCTCTTAATGCTTCTCTAAAGCATGGGAATCCTGCTGGGATGATGAAGAATTCTTGGAAGTCAACGCTTGATTGTGCGTGAGCGCCACCATTAATAACATTCATACATGGTGTTGGGATAACTTTTCCGTTAACGCCACCAATGTAACGATATAATGGCATGTTGAGGCTTTCAGCTGCTGCTCTAGCGACTGCTAATGAGACACCTAAGATAGCGTTAGCACCTAAATTCTTTTTGAATGGTGTGCCATCTAATTTGAGCATTGTGGAATCAACGAGAACTTGATCTGTTGCTTCTAAACCTTCAACTGCTGGAGCGATTTTTTTGTTAACGTTTTCAACTGCTTTGAGAACGCCTTTTCCAAGATATCTGGATTTGTCTCCGTCTCTTAATTCGAGAGCTTCACTTTCACCAGTGGAAGCACCTGATGGAACGATAGCGCGTGCTTTTGTACCATCATCAAGAAGGACTTCGACTTCGACGGTTGGATTTCCTCTACTATCGAGGACTTCGCGACCATGAACTTTTACAATTTTAGCCATTAGTTATATATCTCCTTTTAATGTCCACTGATATTATATAAAACTATTAAGAAAAATAAAAAATTTTCTTAATTTATTTACGAATTTAAGAAAACTTTGTTAATTTTTGGTCTATTTTTTAGTCTTCTCGATGAAAACTGATGTAAGTTTCGTAGATTTCGGTGGCAACATCATCAATTGTGCGATTGTTTGATGCATCAATAATGAAGTCGACTTTGGCGATATTTTCTGGTTTAAATGCGATACGGTCATTTTCAATTCTTGATTTGATTTTTTCAGGATCATCGCCCCTAAAAACCATTCTTTTATGACGGGTTTCTTCATCAGCCTCTAAATAAAAAGTAACAATATTTTTATTATTTAAGGCAATATAGCTTCTTAAACCTGCTGGATCAATGACCACACATTTATCGTTAGCGATTTGATCTTTAGTGGAACCATACATTTGTCCGTTATAGAGAGTGTACTCGACAAAGCGGTCTTCAAGAATCATCTGTTCGAATTTTTCTTTGCTGACGAAAAAGTAGTCTACTCCATCAACTTCATCCTTTCTCTTATCTCTAGTTGTTGTAGTGACGATTTTAGTGATTCCGTATTTGGAGGCAAGGACTTTTGCAACTTCAGTTTTTCCGCTTGCGCTGGCACCTGCTAACACTATCATGCCTCTAATATAACTATCATATTGTGTTTTTGCAATCTCACAAAAAAATTTAAAAAAACTTATTAATAAAATTAATAAAGGCTTAGAACAAAAAAATTTTTACAAAAAAATTAAAAAAATCGACTCTTAGTATAATGAGGGGATGTTTTATGAAGACGTTCCTAAAACGGCTCCTTGACTATGGACAAATATGCTATAGAAAGGATGAAAATGGAAGTTGGCGGCGAACTCGCGTGCCTAATCCTATTCGTTATCGCTCTCGTAGTAATAACAATCATCTTCAAGCGTTAAAAAACCCCTTACCCGAAAGGTTAGGGGACAACCAACGCTAACGTTATAGCATAGTCTCGGCTCAAATCAAGGAACCCCCTCAAACCTTAACATAAAGGAGGATTTATGACTTTATCTAAGCTCGAAACAATTATTAAACAAATTGCAAAGACATATTTCGTTTCTATGAGATATATATCACAAAAGAAAATATCTTCTGGAATATAGATATTTTTTCTCCTTTCTATAAATATTATTGCGATGTAGAAACGACGTTTAATTTACTAAACTTTGAAAGCAAAAGAATTATCACAAACGAATACTTCTACGATGGTTATTCTAATTGGTGGATGGGTAGTTATCGTGAAAACGAATACAAAAGAAAGAAAAAGATAGCAATCAAAGAATTTGTGGAGGCTTTTTATGAAATACACTAAATTATTATCTTTGCCAGCTTTATCATTAATCGTTATGTCTGCAGGAATAACTCCTATTAGATTGATTTATGTTAGCACCAACGAAATATACGGACCTTTTGATTCTGATAGAAACACAGATATATATTTTTCAGTGACTCCTATCTTATCTGCTGTTGATGTAACAGTTGATGTATATAATAACAAAAATGATTCGTTTTTGTTTTCAAGATCGATTAAATTAAAGCAACCATTTGATCAATGCCTGCATTTAGACACCAAAGGAAGAATAACATCTTCCGGAATAAGACTCGAAATAAAGTTTGAATCCGGGATGACGTTTTTACTCACTAAATCCTTAGTGTTATATCCTCCAAAAAGAAACACATTAATTGCATCAAATAATATAGTCAGTTTCACAAATTGTCTATTCAATATAGAAAGAAACACCTTTATCACTGATGAAGAATATGATTTCACACCGGTTAACTCGTTTATTTCATCGGACAACGAAAACAAAATTGATGTTAGTGAAACAACTTTTAAATACTCATTACCAGATGCGTTTAAGTGCACAAAAGCTGAACTCCAAATTGTTGATTACGAGAACATATATCCAAACATTAGTAGTTCAGATAATATTAAAAGAATTCCCCTAGATGTTAATGTTAATTCTAAAGACGTTTTCTTTTCTTTGAATAGTGGAATGTATGTTAATCATAATACTCTTGAAATGAGCAGTGATTATGTTTTTGGATACACTCAAACGAATTCATTTTTTGTTCCTATAGGAAAAGAGAATGATCTAAGTAAAAACGAAATTAAAATTGTGCTTTATGAATCAGGTTTTAATCTTAATACAATCGAGATACCGCTTGAATATTTCAATATATCCAAAGTCTTTGGCTCATGCGGAGAATCTGATTATTGTATTCATGGAGGAATTAAAGAATGATTTTGTTATTTTTAAGCGCAATTCTCGTAGTTTTTTGTGGATTATTGTTCTCATTAAGTTTTTCTGTTCAAGGGTTAAATAGGGCAATTATTAATACTCCAATTGAAATGATGTATCGCACTGTTGCGTTTAATAATAGCGAGATGAAATTTGAAAAAGAGAAGTTTGAAGAAAACATAATAAGCTATTACGATTCAACGATTATTAGGTACTCAAAGGAATATGAAGTTGACTTTTATTATTATGATTTAAGTGATGGCAGTATGTGTTTATCAAACTACTGTAGTGGTGTTGAGATTTCGGTTAATTGTAAGTTAATAATGGACTATACATTTAAACGTGTAATGTACTATGAATTAAGGAGTTAAAATGGATAAGAATAAGGCTATTGAATATATTGAATTATCTTTTCTTTCTCCTCTTTTAAAGGACGAAGACATCACCGATATTTCTTTTAATGGAACAGACATTTATTACGTATCAAATACGAAAGGAAGAATGAAAAGTGTTGTTGCTGTTGAACATCAACTTGTAAAAGATTTTTTAAGGCAGGTTGCAAATTTAAGTGAGCAACAATTTAGTTTCACAAATCCAATTTTAGATATCACAATCGGCAAATATCGTATCAACGCGACACATCAATCAATCGGAAAGATTAAAGATGAAGATGTAGTTAGTTTCTCTATTCGCATTGCATCGTGTAAACCAAAAATTAATGATGATAGTGATTTCTTTACCCCTCAACTAATTGAGCTAATTAAAGAATTATTAATTAATCGCCAATCAATTGTTATTGGAGGATTAACTAGTAGTGGTAAAACTGAATTCCAAAAGTATCTTTTAAGAAATATGAGAGAAAACGAAAGGATTATTGTTATCGATAACGTTACAGAATTAGACGCAGTTAGAGACGATCAAAACATCGACTTAACTTGTTGGAGAGTTGATGAAAGAAACGAACAATCTAGCGCTCCTATTTTAATCAAAAATGCATTAAGAAATAACCCAGATTGGCTCATATTAGCTGAAGCAAGAGACAAAGAAATGGTGGATGTTCTTAATTCTGCAATGACTGGTGCCCCAATCATTACAACCATCCATTCTCATGACGCAAAATCACTTCCATTCAGAATGGGAAGAATGGTTCAAAGAAGCGACCAAAAAATGGATTATAGCGAGGTTCTTGCGGATATTTACTATCATTTTCACTTTTATATCTATCTCACAAAAGAAGAAACTGAAAACAAAATTAAAAGATATATATCTGAAATTGGATTTGTTGATAACAAAGGAGTGTTTACCACTCTCTATGAGAAAAAAGATGGAGAAGATAGATATTGGCACTTACCAAAAGAGGCACTGGACTTATTAAAAAATAAAAATTACACGGAATTATTTAAAGAAACGTTTATAGGAGGCGTAGTTAATGAAAAGTAGAATAGTAATCTTACTGATAATTTCTTTATTAGCCGCTCTAATTACTTATATTTCTTTAAGCAACATATTCATTGCTGCAGGAGTCTTGGTGATTTATCTTATTACGTCTTTATTGATATTTGAGCCAATGATGAAGAAACATAATGAAAAGGTGACTAGATTCCATGAGTGCTATCACTTCTTAAATAATTTTATTATTTCGTTATCAATCAAGAAATCGATTAAAGGAGCGTTAGAGTCCACGGTTGGAAGTATGCCTAATCAGTTTATTGAGATGTTTGAAAGCCTTGAAAACATGTCAGATGATGGAAAGCTAGATTATTTAAGTACATATTTCTATTTCCATGTTTACCAATTGTTTCTTCAAATTGTCAAATTATGGGAAGAAGAAGGAGGGGATATTCTCCAAATGTCTAAGTACTTAATTAGTGAAATTAGAAACAACGAAGAGTATATCACTAAGTCTGATAGTTTATGGAAAAGCAAGAATGTTGAAATTGCGATTTTATGGGCTTTCTGTGCGTTTATTGTCGTCGTCTTGCGTTTTTCGCTCAAAGATTTCTATGCAAGTATTCAGACCCAAACTATCTTTATCGCATCAATTATTGTCCTCATGTTATTCATCCTCTTTTCTATCTTCTTGCTATTACAAAGAGGAATGCACTTAAAGATTAAAGGAAGTGAGACAAATGAAAAGAACGCTTAAGGAAAGAATTGAATTGTTAGGACTTAATTACACCAAAGAAATGCTAATAGTTGTCGGAATAATTATTTTATTCCTTGCTGGAGGAGCGGCGATCTACCTGTTTCTTCATGAATTATATATTGGGATAGGAGTTGGTGTTCTTGGAATAGGCTTATCGTTCTTCTATTTAACTAGATATTCATCTTTAGAGAAAAAGAGAGAGAAAGAACACGTTGATGAACTTATAGCCTTGTTATCATATTTCGAGATATTTATATCAAACAAGAACAATGTTTATACATCGTTTAGGATGTTACTACCTTACTGCTCGATATTCATGGAAGACGCAATAAGTTCAATGTTAAGTCAAATTGATACCGACAAAACAGTCGGGCCATATATTAAATTTGCATCTAAGTTCAACAATCACATTATTGAATCCCTAATGCTATCAATCTACCAGATGGTAGATAACGGAGAAAATATCGGTCAGTTTTCTGAGTTTGATTTGTTGTTCTCAAACATTAGAGGCAAGTATCAAGAAGAACTTGTTGATGGTAAAAAGAAATCTCTTGAAACGCTTAATTCGTTTCCTCTAATAGGAGCAGGGTTCATAACAATCACTTTATCAATATCGGTTATTTCAATTATAGGAGACTACATCAATGTCATATAACTTAGGAATAATCATCTCAATGATATTTGTTGTCGCTTTTGTCCTTCTAGGAGGAGATATGTATTGCATCTCAAGTGCATATAGCAGCTTAGACAATACTTCAATAGCGATTGGTTATCTCATATCTAAAACAGGAAGAGTGGATAACGAATTCATTGATCAATTAGAAAACAATTACAATATTACTTTTGAATCGATTAATCCATCATCTCCACAAGTTGGAGAAGTAGTGGATTTCACGATATATCGATTTTATAGTCCGTTAGTATTATCCGATAGTCAGATTAAACTTGTGGCTAAACGATATACAGTTATCGGGTATTACGGATGAGGAAAGGAGGAAAAACTTAATGTCAGAAATTAAAGGCCAATTACTTGGAATTATCTTAGTTTTAGTTATCTTTGGTGGAATTTCAGTCGCCATGGCGGGAGTCTTCTCAAACGTTTCTAAACAAGTTCAAGACAAATCTAAAAATTTAGGCACTGATGCCGCACAAGTATTTGTTGACACACCATCACAAAATACTGAACCAGCACCACTCATGCACTATTAATTATCAAACACTTTTAGTCACAAGAATATCCAAGAAGTAAGAGGAGGAGTAATTCCTCCTTTTTCTTTAAGAAAAATAATAGTATTATTAATAATTAGAGGAAAGAAGTATGGATGTCAAAAAAACCGTTCAAGATATCTTAGCAAAAAGAGTAGATATTTCTAATTTAAAAGAAGAAGATTCTTTATCTGATTTAGGATTAGATTCACTTGATTTAGTTGAAGTCATGCTTGAAATTGAAGAAGCATTAGGCATTGAATTTGATTCTAGCGAAATTGGAGAAGTCTCCAGTTTAGGCGATGTTTTAAAATTAATTGAAGCAAAATTGAAATAAGCATTGATTTTATAAAAATGATTATGATATTATCATTCTTGCGTTTTTAAAGCGCAGTGTTGCCTACCTAGCTCAGTCGGTAGAGCTATCGGCTGTTAACCGATCGGTCGTGGGTTCGAGTCCCTCGGTAGGCGCCACTTAATTTGGCCTGTTGGAGAAGCGGCTTAACTCACCACCCTTTCACGGTGGCATTCAAGGGTTCGAATCCCTTACAGGTCACCAACTTAAAAAATGAAGGTTAATACAGAAATGTGTAAAGTAACAGTATTTTGATACAAAAAATAGCCAATACTGGTCAAATATCCTATTACTGGCTAAAACTATTTTTTTCTTCCATTATTTTTCACTTAGAGCGATTAGTGGAAATACAAGGAGGATCAAGTAGATGGAAAACTTAAATAAAGAGTATATGGAACGCTTCCATAACTACATTGTAGCTATGGTGTATTATGAGAATCTTCTTAACAGAGGAGAGATAATTATCGACGACTATATAAAAATAGAAAGAAATATCGCTCATAAATACAACATGGAAGAAAGCATATTTAGAATGAAAAAGAGAGCCTGTGATTATAGCCCTCATATTATTCAAGAATAAGCTACAGCTTTTTGATTTCTTCTTTTATAAAGTTGATGACATCTTCTTTAGGAATTCTTTCCAACTCTCTGCATATGTCATCAGCTTTTTTGTCATTGTTTTTACGCTCAATTAAATAATCAACTGTCACGTTGAATAAATCTGCCAGTTGAATTAACTGGTTTATTTTTGGCTCATATATTCCGTTTTCCCAATTGAGTATTGTTTGACCAGAAACACCAAGTTTGTTGGCTATTTCATTTTGAGTTAGACCACTCTTATTTCGAAGTTCTCTTAGTCTCATTTTCCTTTTCCTCTAAAAAAATAATCAAAGAAACCTTGATTTCTTTAGTAGTAAAATCAAGGAAAACTTTGTAGAATAGTAGATAAATCAAGGAAACCTTTGATATTATCTGCTAAACAAAAGGTTTTCTTGCCTATGGGATGATGGGTAAGGAAGAATCTAGGGATTATTTATCAAAACAAATTATTACTTATATTGGTAATAAGAGAGAGCTTCTAAAAGAAATTGATTTAGAAGTTGCTTTTGTGTGCAAAGAATTGTCGAGAGATAAATTAGTATGTCTTGATCTGTTTTCAGGAAGTGGTATTGTCGCACGTTTTTTAAAACAACACAGCTCAAAAATCATAGCAAACGATTTAGAGGCATATTCAAAAGTAATAAATGAATGCTTTTTATCTAACAAAAGCGAATTCAATAGCGAATTATTCAATAAGTATCTTTTGGAGATTAATCGTAGAATTTCAGAAAAACCAATAAAAGGGATTATAAGAAAAAACTATTCCCCTAAAAACGATAAGAAGATTACTGCCGAAGACAGGGCTTTTTATACAAATGAAAATGCCACCTATATTGATAGTTTTAGATACTATATCGATGAAGTAGTGCCTTTAAATTATAAGAAATACTTTTTAGCTTTGCTGTTAACAGAAGCATCTATACATGTTAATACTTGCGGAGTTTTTAAAGGCTTCTACAAAGATTGTGATACAGGAATAGGTAAGTTTGGCGGAAAGGCTGAAAATGCTTTAGTAAGAATTAAAGGCGAGATCAAAATTGACGACCCTGTTTTAAGCAACTTTGAAACTGAATTTGAAGTATATCAAGAAGATGCTAACCGATTGGCAGGGAAGCTTAAAGGTATTGATCTCGTTTATCTTGACCCGCCATATAATCAACACCCATACGGTTCCAATTATTTCATGTTGAACATTATTCTGAAGAATAGAATTGATAGAAAAATGAGCAAAGTATCTGGAATACCGGATGATTGGAATCATTCTATTTATAACAAAAAACAAACAGCATTAGATGGGATACGAGACCTGATAACTAAACTTGATACAAAATACGTGCTGATATCTTATAACAACGAAGGCTTTATTTCTTTTGATGAGATGAAAGATATGCTTTCTGAATTCGGCAAAGTAAAAGAAAGAAGAATTAAATACAACACTTTTAGAGGTTCTCGAAATTTAAGAGAACGAAATATATATACAAACGAGTTTTTGTTTTTGCTCAAAAAGGAGAAATAGAATATGGCTTTTGGAGATGTATTGAGAAGAAGCATGCACCAATTATCGGATGCATCAGAAAACAAGTGTGCAAATGATGCTTTTTGGATTATTTTGCGTGACATTGCTGTTCAGGAGGTTTTGGCTGTTTACCCATCAAAAGTTGATAGTGATATAGCGGTGGAAGTTTATTACAACATCTTGTGCGACAATATTGCATTAATTCCTCCGTATTTTTGCGAAAAACTCCATTCCAACAAGCAAGAAAGGTTTAGAGTTATCAATCGTAATATGTGGACTAGTAATGCTTTCCACCCAGAGGGACTTGCTAATCAGCCACAAATCAGTGCTTATAAAGAAATCAATCCAGATAGAAAGGGCGAGAGAATCGTTTATCAAGGGGTGAAATAATATGTTAATTAAAGCTAGTTCAATTGACCCAAAATATATCAATTTGTATTCATTGCATGACAAAACTATCGTCATACCTATTTTCCAAAGGTTTTATGATTGGAAGGAAAAGCAAGTTGATGCTTTATTAGAAGATTTACTTAACTGTAAAGATGATTTTTCAAAAGAAATCTATTTGATGGATTTAGCATATTACAAAGAAAACGAGCAAATAATTCTTGCTGATGGCCAACAGAGAATCGTCACAATCAATTTACTCATTAAAGTCATTAATGACTATGTCGAAACTAATAATTTAGATATTGAAAGGGTGGATGGTTTTAATATTCTATATGATAAGTTCAATATCAAAACAAATATAATACTTGTTTCACCAATTATCCCATCGCCCCATTTAAGAAAAACTATCTATATTTTTACGAATGGATCCAAGAAAACAAGGTCTATATTAGAGATATTGTAAGAGCTATAAAAGAAAATGTCTTTGTATTTACAAAAGAAACTGAATCGCTTGAAGATGCGTTCCTTCTTTTTCAACAAATTAATACTGGTGGAAAAATCTTAACAAAAGAAGAAGTCATTAAATCTACAATTGATCAATTTGCAGAAATTTATCATATCCCCGTAAATGCGCCAGTGAAAGAATTAAAGAAAATGATTCTCTCTTACTACAAATATTTGTATTCATCAAATGCAAACGACTTTGACACAATTTCAGTTATGGCTTTCTTAAGAAACGATGTTGTTTCAACAAGAGAGAGGTTCCAAAAATTTGCGAATACATTGAATGTGATTAATAATCTTACTAACAATCCAATGGCTTCAGTTATTAATTACATTAACCGCCCACAATTATTTGATATCTTAAACATCATGGGAATGGAAGGCATTGATGTGTTTGCTAGAAGACATTATCTAAACTATGTCATGTTTCCGTTGTGCTTGTTAAGCATCGCAATGACTATCAAAAAATCTAATCCAGGAGGAATAATTAGAACGCTTTATTCCGGAATTATTGATAGGGTTAAACAAGGCAAAACAGCTATAGAGATCGGAGAATTTATCTCTGCCTTTATCAATGATAATCCTGAATTTAAAATAGATTATGACACATTTGAAAATGGGCTGGGCGATAGAAATGTTAAACAAGGAATCAAAAAGACAATTTTGTTCATTGATGTAATTATGAAAAACTCATCTTCTGTTGTTAATGTTGATTCTATCAATCTTGAACATATTTATCCTCAAAAGCCAGACCCTCAATGGGCAACTGAAAACTGGCCTACAAACTCAGATGAACAAAAAGATATTATCAATAATATAGGTAACTATCTCCTTCTTAACGAAGAAGTGAATAAAAGAATTAAAAATAAGTATATTGATGCAAAAGTAGTTGAATATAATAGAATCATTTCACAAGATTTATCTCTTGGAACCGAAATGAATACCGTTGATTTTGAAAGATTTAAGAACGAAAGAAAGAACTATGTTGTAGAACGTCAAAAAGCAATTGCAAAAAATGTCTATGATAATTTCAAATTGGCACAAGTTATAATTCAAAAAAACGATTAATATAAGTCTAGAGGATAAATCCTCTTTTGGACAGCAGTGTTGCGTAATTTAGCGTGGTGTTGCGTTGTATCAAAATCTTTACACTCTGCCAACTTAGAAACATAGGATTGATACAATAGTGGACTAGTCAACGAAAAGTAGACACAACATTATAATTTGTCATCCCTTGTTTTTTATAGTAAGCATCCTTATATTGTTTTGGAGTCAGATACTTCAAAGAATACGCAGGACGCTTTTCATTAAAGAACACAATATAGTCTTTTATGTCTTGAACGACTGTCTCCTTAGAAGTTAAATGAAAATCCGCGAATATTTCAGCTTTAATCCAGCCGTTTATTGATTCCATCGCTGCATTATCTGTCGGAGTTCCTGCACGAGACATCGAATGTATGATATTATAAGCAGGAAGGAGTTCATTGAATTCTTTCGAAGAGTATACAGAACCTTGGTCGGTATGGAGAATCATCTTCAAATCTGGATGCTCTTTTTTAATTTCAATAATATCTTTGATTCCATTTATATAAGTCATTCGATCTCCTCTTCTAGAAGATAGGGAATACGCTAAGATTTCGTTATTCCATAAATCCATATAAAGAGTTAATTCGAAGTAAACTCCTTCTAGATAGAACGCGGTCATATCACTAACGATACATTCATATGGTCCATTAATGTTTAATCCTGCTAGTAAGAGATTTGGATAAACTTTCTTATCATCTCCTGGTTTACGATATTTGTAATGCTTAGCTATGCTAACAATGCCTACATATTTACAGCATTTATGGGCATATACATCGCTCATTATCACTCCTAGATCTAATGCTATCTTTGCATTAAGCCATCGATAACCATGACTTGGATATAACTCGTGATACGCTCTAAATAGATTGATATTGGACGCTCTTGAGATTAGTTTTTCTGATGGATTGTTAATCCTAGTTTTCCATTTATAGAAGCCAGATCGATTAACATCCATAATCCTACATAATCTCTTAACTGGATATTCTCCGCTTAATTCCATTACTATTTGGTATTCTTGTTGTTTAAAATAACGTACTCCTTGTTTGCCCCACCCCCTTTCACTTCGTATCCTTTTTTTGCTCGCGCTTCACCAACCTTTGCTTTAATAACTTCATCAATCAGTTCTTCTTTAGACAACGATGAAAGACGGCTAATTTCATCTTCGTTAGCCACTTCATCTTTGATGCTGGTAGAAATAGGTTTTGATTGACTATTATTAGGTTTAGGTGCTTGTTTACCTACGGATTTTAGATATTCGTTCTTCCAGTAATAAACCAAATTACGAGAGCTGCCGAGTAATTCCATAGCTTGTTTGACCGTCAACTCGCCATTATAAAATGTCTAAACTCTGTTCTCTTGTGTTATGCATAGTAGTACCTCCTTGTCTCATTATACAAAATCATTGTTTAGATTTTAGTACAAGGGTGTCTACTTTTATGTTACCGGTTCAATAGTGTCAGTCCTTTTCTTTAGAAAACAGTTGCGTTTTTGTTTACATTATTCGATAGAAATGCTATATTATTATTGCCAAGAGGAAGGCATAAAAATCTCCTCAAGATTGGTCGGAACAGAGACTTAAAACCTGTTCGCGCGGTGGTGACGCACCTAAAAACGTTTTTTTTCTTACTATGACCTTTAAAGAATCTATTCAACAAAAGTTAATCGCTGCCGCCAAAGAGTATTCAAAACTTATTGGTATTGATTTTGTTATTAAATCCGATGAGTTCAAATATAGAAGCGAATACCTTTTAAGGTTTCACAAAGATAATTTTCTTCACTTGACTGGCATTAACACAAAACTTAAAGCAACCGAATTTTTTGATGAATGTTTTAACGAAACTATTTCTATGGAAAATTTTGATTGTGATTCGTCTGAAGAACTAAAGGGCAAAGTTAGAGAAAAACTTAAAAACCTAGTTACAATTGGTGACTTTTTTGACAGAGAATTAATCTTTCAAGAAATGTTTGAAAAGAATAGAGTTAAATGCAAAATCGCTTCAAGTGATGGCAAATATACGTTAGGTTTTATTTCCATTAACAAAACCGTTCATGTTCCACTAACTCTACTGAATAGAAAACAAATAACGGAAGAAAATGGAATTAGAAACTTTAGAATAGTTAAAATCGTTAAATAATAAAAACTGCGATATAATAATATTGTCAAAGGTGGAAAGTCGTTGTGCGACCACGGCGCATTTCTTCAGAAATGGATTGACTAGCGATTCAAGATGCAACGCCCTGATTGACAAATAATAACGTCTCATAAGAGATGTTTTTATTTTTGTGATAAAATACTTGTATGTGGATCGAAAAAGAAGAAAAGAAATACTATTTAGATGCTTGCAAATATAGAGGTATTGTTCTTAAATTTGCTAAATCTTTAAATAAAGAAACTGTAGAACAAATAACTGCTTTTATTAAATACCTTAAAAAGCTATATTTCTTTCCAATTAAAGTAAATATAAAGTTTAGCGATCTTGAACGATATAAAAATTCACAAGATGGTCATATTTTTTATGCTATCTTTTTCGATAATGAAGATGAAAAACCTAGAAGATATCCTGAGATTTATATTGCTACAAAGATAAGCAAACATAATCCAATTGAAGATGTCTATTTTTCAATTGCACATATGTTGACTTGTTATTACCAATGGTTTTTTAAACAAGAGGACAGGAGCCACAGAAGTCTTGAAATAGAAGCTAATAGGTGGGCAGAATACATCTATCATTCTTATCTAGAATATAAAACTCTTAAGTAGATAAAAGGTGTTGCGATAAAAATGCAAGTGTTGCGTTGTATCAAAACACTGCAACCCTGCCAAACGATATGAACAGACTTGATACTCGTTATCAGGTCTTTTTTCTTGCATTTTTACCCATTTTTAATGTTTTTCGATGGCTTCCAAAGTTAGTGGTGGATAAGCTATAACTGAAGAATATGTATTAAAACCCTCAATTGCTACACCCTTGATGCAAATTTTAGATTGTTGACGGGACTTGAACTACCTATGATACACGCTTATTGATACAAATTTTCGCTTTTTTGCTGACGACAATAATAAAGCGCGGCAGTATAAGAAATTACTTGGTAAATGAATATGTTTCAATTGCGTTCAAAATATTTTGGGAGGCAATAGGCATACTTGCTTATGATTACAACCTAGTTTTCCTTTGTGATGGACATTATAAGCTTAGCCCAGAAACGGCTAAGTTTTTTAATATCTTCTTTAACTTTTTTCTTATCTTTTTTATTTTTTAGTTGCTCAGCGTAATATAGGCACGAACCATATAATCCTTCAAAGAAGAATATCGATAAATAATCACTAGGAACATCATAACCGACAGATCCAATCGTCTCAGTTATATATTTATCATAGTTATTAGATAAAGCGTTTTTAAATATTTCCATTGGAAATGTATCACCTTCATGGATGAGATTTTGGATTTGCTTATAATGCTTCGCCACCCAATCATAGGTAGCCAATATCGATTGATATTCAATTTCTTCCTGATCTGTTTCTTTTCTTAAGATTTTTCTATATGCTTCGTTATATTCTTCGTTGATTAAATTAATTGAAGCTAACGCTAATAAATTATCTTTATCCTTATAATAATGATAAAAAGTCATCTTTGTTTTATTAGCTAAAGAACATATCTCATTAACAGTGATATCATGATAGTTCATTTTCGATAATAGTTTGAATAATGATTTCTCAAATTCTTTTTTAGTTTTATCAATATCTCTCATATCTATATTTGCCTTATTTTTTGCTTATTATACAACAATAACTTTACTTTGAATATTCGAAAGTATAGTTTAAAACTATTTTTCTTGATTATAAGTGTTATTCTATATATTTTATTAATTATTACAAAGAAGGTTTGTAAATATGAATAAAAAGAAAGTTCTATTATCTATTACTGTAACATCAATGATTGCTGTCGCTGGTGCTGTTTTGGCTATTAGCGGTGGTCTAAAAAGTTCATCTGTTTTCGCTACAAATGGCGAGGTTTGGTATCACTATGCAGAAATCGCTCCAACATCCACTAGACACGGTTCAAAAGAATTCTGGGCTAGTAGCACTGACGGATGCGCAACTCATACCTTTACTGATCCAGGAGTTGCCTCTATTGATCGTAGCTTCCTTGATAACGAATATTTTTATTCCCTTACCAAAGAAGATGATCGATATATTGCTCCAACAAGTTCTTCTCCTATAATTAATGGAAACACAGTTACATATGGAATATACCCTCAAACCGTATTAACGGATGAAGAACTAGTTTCTAATTTAATTAACAACGCTACAAAGCAAACAAATGGTTGGTTCTTATATAGAGGAGAATATTACGCTAAATTAAGTGCGACACCATATAGATCATTTTATACATTTGATAACGAAACAACCATCCAACAGGGAGCTACCTATTGGTTCAAATGCGAACCAATTACCTGGAACATCCTTTCAAATAGTGATGGCGAATATTACATCCTCTCTAGTGTTTTATTAGATGCTCGTAGATATGGTAATGGTTCAAATAATTACGAAGATTCTGAAATCAGATCATTCTTAAATAATGATTTCTATAATTTAGCCTTTACGTTAGGTAATAGTCATATCCAAACAACGACAGTGAATAACAGTGCTTCCACAACCGATTCAATCGAAAACCCTTATGCTTGTGAAGAAACTAAAGACAACGTGTTTTTACCAAGCTATCAAGACTATATCAATAGTAGTTATGGATTCTCAACATCGACTAATTCAACCGATACAAGATATTGCAAAACTACTGACTGGGCAAGGGCAAGAGGCACTCGTTGTTACTTAAGTGAACCTTACTTAAATTATGGTTACTACTGGACTCGTTCTCCTAACAGCGGCAACTCCTATGTCGCGTGGTATGTCGGCAACGATGGTAGCCTCTATGGCAACAATGTCAACGACGTGGACCGCAGTGTGCGTCCAGCTCTCACAATTAATATTGAGTAGTTCACAAATCAATAATCAAAAATTAAATCCCGACTTTGGATATAGGGTCCTTTCAAATTAAACGGGGAGTAACGGGGACCTGACAAAAATCTCTCCACATCTATCAAAATAAACGGGGATGTCCTATTTGGACTCCCTGTTTT
>CADCGC010000043.1 GCA_902800905.1 uncultured Erysipelotrichaceae bacterium | reverse complement strand
GATAGATACGGTACTTATAAGCTTTTTTAATCATAATTCAGTAAATATAAAAGGAAGAAAATTGCACCTTTACGGTACTTTTCTCTCCCTTATAATTCCTATATAAATTATATCATTATTTATAATAATATAAAAGAATATAGTTGATTATTTTGTAGCCAAATACGACCGAATATAATTATTGCAATTCATCCCCCACCTAGCTATAGAGGTAGCCATCGATTTAAATCGTTGATGTGGGGGACTTCTTGCTTGAAAACGTTAAACAATAATACAAATATTGTTAACAATATTCTAGACTTGCAAAATCTTATTAGTTGTGGTTTCATTTAATTGTAGGTAGGCCCTAGCCTTTATCGGATGGGGCTTTTATTATGTGCACTAATAGACACAGAATAATAAGTATTAACAATGTTTCCATTGCTGTGCCCTCCTTTCCTTTTCTTGGAGCACCCCTTTATCGAAATGCACTAAAGAAGGAAAGAAGCCACAAAGACCTTATTAGATAACATCCCTTTCGAGATGTCTCCAAGCGAGGGGCTCATTGATTTGAGCCGAAACTATGCTATAATGTAAGCGTTGGTTTGTTCCCTTGCCTTATACGCAAAGGAACTTTTTTTAACGCTTGAAGATGATCGCTAATGCCACTAGGGCAATAACGAATAGGATTAGGCACACGAGTGCGTTGCCTGTTTCCATGATATCTTCCTTTCTATAGCAGATTCGTTCAACATCAAGGAGCCGTTTAAGGAGTTTTCCATAAACACCCCTCACTATACTAAGAGTCGATTTTTTTGATTTTTTTGTAAAAAATTTTTAAAAAGTGTAAAACAAAAAGCAGTTATCAACTTGTTGATAAAAATTTTTAATTTCAATACTCTTTTGCTTCAGTTTCAAGTATAATATAGCAATATGGTTAAAAAGATATTAGTTCTAACAGTGGTCGCTGGAGGAGGACATAACTCTGCAGCAAAATCAGTCACTACTCGCATTAAGGAAATGAATCCTGACGCAGAAATTGAAGTGGTTGATATTTTAAAAACGTATTCTGTTAGAGATTTTTATATCACTAAATATGGCTATGCGACTTTAATTGGAAAACTTCCTTTTATTTACGCGGCAGGGTATTGGCTTTCTAACCATGGATTATTTAAGAATTTCTACGCTTCCGCTCCATTAAGAATTGCGAGAAATATTGCTCCTAAGCTTTATAAGATGATTAATGAATCAAAGCCTGATGTCATCTACTGCACTCACTTCTATCCAGCAATGGCGTTGTCCCTTCTTAGACAAGCCTATGAAGTTCCTCCAACTGTTATTGCCTCTAGCTTAGACTACGCAGTTGAACCATTCTTTGATAAAGCAAGAAATATTGACTATATCACTATCGCTAACGAAGAATTCATTCCAGGCAGACTTCATAGTGGATATAAACTTGAACAAATTAAAGTTACAGGTATCCCAACTCAAGATAAGTTCTATAAGAAGCCAAACAAATTAGCGTTACGTAAAAAGCTTGGTTTAGACCCAGATAAATTCACTGTCCTCATTATGTTTGGAGGAGGAGAATGGGCCGGAACCTACAAGATTTACAAAGAATTAGTGAAGGCATATAAGAAAGATCTTCAAGTCATTGTTATTAATGGAAGTAACAAAAAGACATTTAGAAAGATTGAAAGATTAGAGACTCCAAGTAATATCAAACTCCTTAATGTTGGCTACACCACTGAAGTTGAGAGATATATGGGAGCGGCTGATATTGCCTTAACAAAAGCTGGAGGCTTATCCACTACTGAGATGGTTAATATTGGTTTACCGATGTTAATCTCCACTAAAGTGTATGGACAAGAGGAAAGAAATATGGACTTCATGGTGGCTCATGGAGTGGCCCTATCATTTAAAAACACTCACGACTTAGCAGAGAAGATTGATATCGCAATGGAAATCAAAGATTTATTTATTTCCAAGTTCCCTCTTATTAGAAAAAGAGGTGCTGACAATATCGCTGAGCTCATCTTGAATCAAGAAGTTCCTAAATATGACAAGAAATATATCGCTTCACTTGATTACAACAAAATGAAGAGACATATGAAAATCCTTCTTGATGAAACTATTCATATTACTAGTAAAAAAATTGTGTAATTTATTACACATTTTTTATTTTAAATCTTTCACTATTAAGTTAACTAGTTCGCTAATTTCATCAGGATCTTCTGAATCCACTAGTAACATAGGTTTTGCGCTTGGATAAGGAATTTGTTCCTTTAATCCCAAATCAGAAATTGATTTAGTTTTCTTAACTAAGAATCGATTGTCATATATTCCACCAAAAATAATGTTGTCTTTATATAAAATATATTCACCCATCATTTTCTTATAGGTGATTCCATCAACTTCTCTAAGAAGTTCTAAGATAAAAACTAAGTAGTCTTGATTACTCGCCATTAAAGTCAATCCTCTTTGAATTATTGTATATCGCTGAATATAGAGGTTTTCTAAATCCTGCTAAAGCGGAAATAGAATCATGTGTTCTTGTGATCAAATCATCAACTTGTTCAGTTCCTTTTAACTCTGGATTAGGTAAAAGTGGTTCTCCGATATTTAAATTAAATAGCGCTTTTTGTTTAAAGATGTTTTTTCTAATCCAGTTAGGCTTACGATATGAGAACGCCATCGGGATAATTGGAACATTATTTTTAATAGCAAGAAAGAACGCTCCTCGTTTAAATGGACGGATTGGAGAATAATATTCCCACATACTTCCTTCCGCGTAAACTTGTAGGAAGTGCCCTTCTTTTAATAATTTTGTGATTGAATTGTTAAAGGCTACTACCGCATGATTATCATTTTCTGGGATTGGAATTCCTCCTACTAGCCTCACTAGTTGGCCACTATCACCATTGATGTTTTCCTTGATTGATAGTAAATATGGCCACTTAAAATTATGGACAGCTTTCATATTACAAATATAGTCCCAAGGGTGAACGTGATTACTAATAGTAATTGTCCCTTTAGATAATAACTCTTTATGGTTTTTGATATTGTGTTTTCCTTTTATTTTGACTCCAGTGATAAAAGGTTCCATAAATGGAAAAACGATGATTCTTAATAGTAATCTCACCCAAAATCTCTTAAATCTAAAAGATTTAGAGCTGTCAACGTATGGATAGTCCTTATCAAAAGAAAGATGCCTCACTTCTTTTACTGGAGCGTAATGACCACTTGTATCTTCTGGATATGGATATTTACGAGTGTCAGGAATAAACATAACTAGTTGAATTATAACATATTCCTAACGCATAAATATTTGTTATAATGAGGCATATGAAAATTTTGTTCGCATTAGAATGCGCTAATCAGCCAACAAACGGCACGACCGCCTCTTGTATTCGTTTTGCGAAAGAATTAGAAAAAAGAGGACATCAAGTCACTATCATTGGATGTGACAGAATCGTTGGAGAAAAATATCACCGTTATTACGGCTTACCAAAATATTATTTCCCAGTCACCGATCCTTTAATTGTTAAAGGTGGATTTTTACTTTGTAAATTGATTTATAAAACTCTTTATGAAGCAATTAAAGGACAAGATGTTGTCCACGTTTTCTTGCCGTTTAAATTATCAAATGTCTGTAGACTTATCGCTCAAGAAGAAGGAATCGCAGTCACCACTGCTTTCCATATCGTTCCTCAAAATGTTACATGTGCGATGCATTTAGGAAAGGCGAGATTTATTAACTGGGTTTTACTTAAATCATTCCAAACATATTTATATAACCAGGTGAAATATGTCCACTGTCCATCTCAAATGGCAGCGGATATCATGAAGAAACACCACTTCAAAAATAATGAAGCAAGAGTCTTCTCTAATGGAGTTATTCCATTCTTTAAGAAGATGAAAGTCACTAGACCAAAAGAATTAGAAGGAAAATTCATCGTCTGTATGTCTGGTCGTCTAGTAGATGAAAAGAGACAAGATTTAATCATTAAGGCCGTTGGAAGATCAAAACATAATGATAAGATCCAAGTTCTTTTATTAGGACAAGGCACTAATTATGAAAGATATTTAAAACTTTCAAAGAAATGCAAATTAGTAAATCCAGTAATGATTAAGTTCTGCACGATGGAAGAAGTAAGAGAAGTTCTCAATTATATTGATTTATATATCCATGCTTCTGATTATGAAATCGAAGGTATTGCTGCGATTGAAGCCATTACTTGTGGAAGAGTCCCATTAATCTCTGATTCTCCTTATTGTGCAACCAAAGATTTCTCATTAGACAATGAGCACTGCTTATTCAAAGCTGGATCACCAAAAGATTTAGCGAAGAAAATTGATTGGTTCTATGAACATCCAGAAGAATTAAAGAGATTAAGCGAACTATATTTAGAAGATTCTAAAAAGTACGCTTTAGATAACCAAGTTGATGCCTTAGAGCAAATGTTCATCGATGCTTATAATGATAGAAAAGAAGGAAAAGATTTACACACTCTTAAGCCAAGAAGAAAAGACAAAGTTCTTCTTAGAAGAATCTATCGCGCTCAAAAGAAGCAAGAAAAGCATCCGGACAAATATCCTGAATCCGCAATTAATCATCAGTAATAACTGGTGATTTTTTTGTGATATAATAACTTAAAGGAATTAGATTATGTGGCTTTGTGTAGCGTTTATCGTTTTAGGTGTTATTACACTTGTTTTTTATCTTTTAGAAAAATGTAAGAGTTATTCTCTTAGAGGAGTATTAATTAAAACTGTTGTCTCTTTATTTTTCATCGCCACCGCTTTATTAGGAGCGTTTCAAAACGGAAGTCATGTCCTTAATCCATTCATTTTAAGTGGTCTCTTAATGGGTTTACTTGGAGATATCTGGTTAGATTTAAAGTATGTTTATCCTAAAGATGACATATTATACACATATTCCGGATTTATTGTTTTTGGAATTGGTCATATCCTATTTGTTACTGGAATGATATTAGAATTCTTTAATGATGGAAACTGGTTACTCTTCCTTATTCCAATAGGAGGTGCGATTGCGTTTTCTATCGCTAATCTATTCTTAGCGAAGCCAATGAAACTAAAATTCGATAACATGAAGTGGATTGTTACGATTTATGCTTTTTTACTCGCATTAAATCCATTAACATCTTTAATACTTTGTATTCACACTAATTGGAATGTTACTGGTTTAATTATGTTATTTGCCGGAGGATTGTTATTTGCAATCTCCGATTTAGTGCTTAGTAAAACTTATTTTGGTGAAGGACACGAAAAACCTCTAGATTTCGTTCTTAATTACATTACCTATTATGGGGCGCAATATTTAATTGCCTTCTCTTTAATGTTTATTTAAGGTCTAAATATGAGAATCCTAATTCTAGCAGCGTTAGAAAAAGAAATATCAGTTTTAAATAATTTGATTGATGCTGAATCGATAGATGATTTTTGCTATGCAAAAGTAAATAATAATGAGATATACATTGCGACAACAGGAGTAGGTATCCTCAATGCTTTTTCAACGACGCATTCTATGATTGAGAAGCTCTATCCAGATGTTGTCATTAACATCGGAACAGCAGGCGGACACACTTTAGAAGTTGAAGATGGAGATATCGTTATTTGTGATGAAGCAATATATCACGGTGGTTATGTTATGAGTAACACCCCTACTGCTTCTTGGGAAGTGATGGATAGCACTAAATTAATAGTTAAAGGTGATAAAAAACTATCAAAACTATTAGACGATATTAATGTTGATATGACTATATATCATGGAGCAACTCTATCAGGAGATTTCTTCACTAGAGATATAGAAATGATTAAGTCTTTACATAGTAAATATCATCATTTGTGCGAAGATATGGAAACCATTGCGATATATAAAGCGTGCAAAGAAAAGATGATTCCTGCTATCGCATTTAGAATCATCTCGAATAATGAATTAAGAGGCACTTTATATAAAGAAAACGTCTTAGAAGTGAATGAAAAATTACAAAGAGTTATTGCTCGGTTGCTGCATTCAATTTAACGCTGTTCTTGCGGTATCTACGAACCAAAATAAAGATTAAGGTGTTCAAAATAAGATTAAATGTCGCAGAACACAAGAAGATAATCATTGAAATATTGCCAATTGATAACTGCAAAGAATAGGCAGTAATGCACATAAAACACGACAATATATTACATACCCAGAAAGGAATCGAAATCGCTTGCGATTCTTTTAATTTTATTAATCTCACAACCTGAGGTACACGACAAACAACGCAACAAAAAGCGTCAACGCTAGATAAAACCAAAACTGCAATTTCAATTGGACTCATAATCTATTCTTCCTCTTCGTAGTAATACGAATAATCAATACCTTTCATAAAAATTTCTCTATTGTTAATTTCATCAGTTAACGCATTGTTTAACAAATCAAAAATAGGTTTTGAATTAATCGGGCTTTCTTTCATGGCGGATAAATAATCGTTTTTCTCTATTTTTGACCAATCAACACATTTTTGAAGCCTTTCTTTTAAAAGGAAATCAAGCCAAATTCTTGTTGATCTTCCATTTCCTTCCATAAATGGATGAGCAATATTCATTTCAATATATTTGTCCACTATTTCTTGGAATGTGTTGTCTGGCATCCCATCTATATCCTTTAAAACTTGTGGTAAAAAATCCCCATTAGCAAAAACAAAACCGCCTTTTGATATTGTTCTTGTTCTAATTTTACCAGCAAAATTATAGATTCCTTCAAAAAGGTAGGCGTGTATTTGTTGTAACAGTTTTGTTTTCCCAACTAATGACAAATCTAAAATATCAGATTCAAATAAAGTATGAGCTTTTCTTTTACTTTGTTCATCGACAGGGTCTAGATGACCTTCAATCCATTTTCGGAAATTCTCATTATTTTTGTTTGGAAGAATAAAACCGAGTTTTTTTACTCCAATTTCATCGATGACATCGGAAAGATATTTTTTTCCATCTTCTGCGTATAATTTCAGTTGTCTACAAAATGTATTCAACTCTGGATGTCTTCTTTTTGCGGCATTCCAATAAATACGAGGACTAGTCGAATCTGTTAATGCAAATATCACATCAACCGCGGAATACCACCATTTAGAATTATCGTCATCCCATATAGCGCGTATTCTTTTGTTCAAAAATAATCTTACTGAGTATTTTATCATATTAATATGATAACATAATAATATTCAGTTGTCTACAAATTGTATACAACTCAAAGAAAATAAAAAACTTTGACACATTTGTATCAAAGTCGTAGTACGTGTGATTAGGCACTAAGGAAATAATACAATTTCCACCCTATTATCTATATTTTCCACCTCATACTCTATTTGAGATTATTTTTTCAATAGATTATCAAGTGCTTTATCATTGTGATCAATAATCATTTTGATTTTTTGACACAATTTTAAGTTTTCACAATCGCCACATGTTTCTACTGCTTTTGTTTTAGCACACATTCTAATCGGGCATAGTTTATCGCAAAACTTGGTCTTTTTTCCGTTAACACGACACCCTTCACAATTAATCATTTCTTTGGTTATTTCAACATTATTCAAAGCAGACCACTCTTTAGCGACTTTTTCCCTTAGTTCATCGTCGTTATTAATCGTGGCTATATAAGCTTCGCATTCTTCGCAGTTAAGGCCACAATAAGCAATTAAGTTTGGTTTCATACAATAATCATATTCCTAATCTTAAATTAGAGCATCGATTTTTTCAGCCATATCTTTTGTAATGGACACCGGCCCTCTAATAAGAGAAACGCCAATACTTTTTAAGAATTTGAAATCAATTTTGTTATCTATTCTTTTGATAAGTTTGATTTTCATCAATTTTGTAATTGATACATCTTCACCTTTATATTCAAAAGGAATATCGGTTTCCACTACTTCGCATTTGTATTTCACAGCGCCAACAGGATTAGCGATATACATATAACAAATATCGCCAACATTAACTTTTCTTGATTGTTTCCAGCCAGTCACACCATTATCTCTAATGAAAGCGGCTTCCAAATCGTAATATTTAGGATTACATGGTTGAATAAAAAACATTGGTTCATTATCTTTTCGTGAAGTTTTGCCAATCATGAAGTTTCTTGACCAATCAATATATTCCATCACTTCTTCATCTTTAAGAGAATCATCTAATAAGATGGATACCCACTTTTGCTTGTTCATATGGTAAGAAGGGTAGATAGCTTTTTCTTTTAATATCTCGTTTCTTCTATTTTCATCAATTCTGACATTAATGACGTCGACATATTCTTCTTTATTTTCTTTGCCGAAGACGGCTTTGTTAACATGCATGATTAAGCCATACCATTTGTTATTACCATGATATCTAAAGACACCATATGGTTTATATTTTTCATTATTGAAAGGATAATCAGGCTGTTCGTGATACTTTTCGTTAATTAGAATTGCTAAACGGTTAGCTTGATTTGAGACAAATGGTTGTTTATAAAAGCAATGATCTCTTATTTTAAGAAGTATTTCTTTATATTCTTCCCTTATTTCACCAACAAAGCCACCTTGGAATGATTCGTTGCGGAGTTGGAAATACTCATCACCAAATTCTTTTTCAACAACTTTGCCAGATAACGCTCCATGTTCATCAACTGTGATTCGCGCTTCAAACTTATTGTTATGAAAAAATAGGTGATATGTATATACACCATTAAAACAATCAAAACCGTATTCAATTAGTTTGTCCTTGTTGGGGCGATAGGCTGCGAATAATTCTTCTTCAATTGTCATACCTACAATTATAAAAGAAAACAGTACCGATTTGTATCGATACTGTAGTTAACAGATGAGCCCCTTGTTCAATTCGAACACAATGCGTACGATGTTCGTTTTTTTAACTCAATTTTGCGTACGGTTAATAAATAAATATCCACCGGACAATCCGGTGGTTTTTCATAGTCGGGCAGATATTAGCCCTCTATTACTAGCCGCCCCTCTCAAGGGCGAAATGCGGACCAC
>CADCGC010000042.1 GCA_902800905.1 uncultured Erysipelotrichaceae bacterium | reverse complement strand
ATTCCTGATGTATTCGGCTATTTTGGCCTTATTCTTGCCAACCGTATCCACGTAATAGCCTCTACACCAAAACTCTCTGTTTCTGTATTTGAATTTCAGATTGCCCCATCGTTGGTAAATTATCAAAGATGATTTACCTTTAAGATATCCCACAAAACCAGAAACAGACATTTTTGGGGGAATCTCCACAAGCATGTGGATGTGGTCGGGGCAAACTTCCGCTTCCACAATTGTCACTTGTTTGAATTCGCAAAGCTTCCTAAGAATCTTTCCGATTTCCAATCTTTTTTCACCGAAGAACGCTTTCCTTCGGTATTTGGGTGCAAACACTATGTGGTACTTACAGTTCCACACAGTATGTGCTAAACTATACTCGTCTCGAGGCATATGTCTCTCGTCTCGAGGCATATGTCTCCTTTCATATTAACGCGTTGGTCCGCATTAATATTGTAAGGAGATTTTATTTTGGGCAAAACTATAAGTTTTACCTCCGCCCCAGACTATCTGGGGGTTTTAACTCGCTCATCGTGTTGCACGATGGCTCAGACAAAAAGAAAACCGAGTTTTTCACTCGGCTTACCTTATATAGCAAATACTATTTATTAACAATCCAGACGTGGCCACAATCTTTGCAGGTGTTATTCCACCATTCAGCAATAGAGTTTTCGTTATATTTGGTTTTAATATTTTTAGAGCCACATTTTGGGCAGACAAAGGTTGGTGTGCTTGTGCAAATACCACCGTTAACTGCTTCTAATTGTTCTTCGGTTAATTCGATATCTTCTTCTTTGGCTAATGCTAATAATTCTTCTTGATTCTTGCATGCTTTGACTTTTGCAATTTGTTCTTCGGTTAAACCTTTAAGTAATTCTTTTTTCATATTCAAAGTTCTCCTTTGTTGGCTATATCATATCACGTGGTTTGTCACAAAAGTGCCACACAAGAAAAAGAGCCGTGCATAACGACCCTTTTAAATTGTATGTGTTAAATATTATTAGTAATCACTGACTCAAGAGTGTCGATATCGTAGAACTGATAATATGGCATTTCAATATCTGGTGTTGCACCTAATTCTACTCCGCGAATCACTTTTCCCTCATTATAGTTACAAAGGATTGTATTAGAGGAATATTGAATCGCTTTGCCAGATGGAAGGTATGTGCTTTCAACAGTGCATTCTCCACCACCGCTAGTTTGTCCAATGATTGTGGCGTCACCTTTGTATTTTGCAAAGACAGGGAAGAGGTTTCCACATGAGAAGGAAACAGGTGAAGAGAGGATGGAGATATTGAAATCATCACCATAGACATCTTCAGCATCGTATTTACCATCGTGATTACTATCAACCTGACAATATAATTCGGATAATGAATGATCAAGAACGTCATATTGATAAACGTTTCCATAGTTGTTTTTAGAAATCAAAGCAAGGAGCTTAATAGCGATTCCTAGAGTTCCCCCGCCATTACAGGAATCATCGATTATAACGTTTTCAACTCCGCCATGCTTTTTGATTTCTTCAAAGGCGTGGACGAAAAAGAAGTAACTATCAGTTTTCCATAATTCATCAGCTTTTTCTGGATCATAACGATTAAAGTCGAATATGAAACTATCAAAATAGAAATATGCTGTCTTACCGCTTGTTGAGTAATAGACATTGCCGTCGATTCCATAGTTAGTTGGAGTGGATCCTAAAGCATTATTTCTTTGCGTGGTGAGTGAACTCTTAAGCATTTTTCTTTCGTTAGAACGTTGCCCACGGAAGACGAGTTCTTTTTTTTCACCAAACCAACTGGCTAGTCCGTTAACTCCGGAATGGTCATCTTCTAATCCAGCGAAAAGATCGAAATAGGCGATGCATCTTTCATCATCGTTTTCCGCTACTAGTCTTTCATCGTAGCCTAATAAAGAGCAATATTTAGACATCGAATCAATATTACGATGGTCACGAAGGCCATAACGGTATTCTAATGTTTGATATAAGGAGGCCTTATCAAGAAGTCTTAGGTCATAAGGCATTCCGTTTTTCTCATGATATGCAGTTAATTTATTAACAACGGAGCCATCCGCAGTTCCTAAAGGTATAGCGAGGGCGATGTTGGTGTTATATTGAACCACTCTTTCAAAATCATAAATGTGGTAGGCACTTACGCTTGGGCCAAAAACTGAATCGTAAAGGCCAAGAGGAGCATAAAGGGTGTTGTTTTCAGTTACTAAGTCGAAATCCTTAGCAAAAATGTCATAGCAGAAAGTGGAATAGCTGTCTTCTGGTTCGACGACAATTTTCGTTTCGAATATCATGTCAGCGAGTAAAGACCCAGTAATATCACCTACTTCCATTCCAAGCGAACCTAACGATAATTTTCCACTAATCTTGAATTGCATTTTATCAATGTCCAAAATGGCACTGAAAAAGGATTGGTCTTTATCGTCTTTTACGATAATAGTGTTATCAGAGAAAGAATACTTGTATGTGGAAGGAATTGAACCACTTAATAATTTCCCATATCCCTCAAAAGTCGTATAAAGGACGTTTGGATAATTTGGATGAACGTAGTAAGTAAGTGTACCTTTATTACTATGTTCCGCCCATTTTTGTGGGTCGTAGACAAGAGGCGTGACGTCAGGGTTCATAATATCGACAACAGAATATGTATCGACTCTTTTTTCAATAAGTTTCACTTTCTCTTCGGAAGGGGTTGTGGTACTGCAACTTGCCAAAGAAAGGGCAAAAGCGATAAGCAATAAGGCGTTCTTCTTCATAATATTGCTAGCCTCCTTTATGGATAAATAATAATCAAAAAACAGTGCGAATATCTTTTCAATAAATACACAAAAAAGCCTCTAGAGATTAAGGTAGCTATTTATCTTTATTCCAAAGAACCGTATTGCTTAACAGCTTCATCAATGCTTAATTCGCCTTTACCAACTTTATAAGCCGCAAGTCTAATTTGGGTAGCTAATTGATCTTTAACACCAATGACTTCTGGAGAAATGGTACGGTCTGATGGAACTTTACCAAACGGAGCATAAACGGCATCAAATGATGTTGATTTAGTGGAAGGAATAAGTCCTTTTAAGGAAGCCATATTTTGTAATTCTTTGGTTCTAAGTAAGAATCTCATGAATTCATTAGTCATATCTAAGTTTTCACAGTCTTTATTAACTGAGAATTCTAAAGATGGACTATCAATGAAATATCCACCTTTATCAGTGACTGGAATTGGATAGAAAGAATAGTTGAATGGATTAGCTTGATAAGCTTCAGATTTAGCTTCACGTTTTTTAGCACCACTCACGGTATCCCCGTTACAAACCATCATTGGGACATCGCCTTCAAAGAAACGGAGTAATACTTTTTCATAGTTATCGCCGATTTCATCGCATTTACTGACGTTAATAGCACCACCATCAACGAGATTCTTTACTAAAGTTAAGGAATTGCGCATATATTCGCCCGCTGAAGGGTCGAGGTTATTAGCCTTAGCAAGAGCGTCGGGGTTTTTAGCTAGTTCCGCCACAAATTGTGGATAAGCAATAACATTCATTAAACCGCTGGATGGTTTTTTATCTTTAGTGTAGCCCATGATTGGGTTATAACTCTTAGAGGCAAATGAAGTACATGCACTTAATAAATCTGACCATTTTTCTGGAACGTTGATATTTTCTTTTTTGAATAAATCGTTATTAACTAACATGCCATATGTTCTAGAAAAGATTGGGACCATATAGACTTTTCCAGAGCCATCTTTATTGATAAGACCAGAACGTAAGCAATCAAAGTTGAACTTTAAAGCGGGATCAGATAAATCTTCCATATGAGAAATGATGTTGCTATATTTTTCATTGCCCATCATAGATGGGGAGGAACAGAAAATATTTGGTTTATCATTACTTTCAAGAACTGTGCCAAGAGAGTTATTATAATTATCAACTTTTTGATAAGTTAAACGAACATTTGGATAATATTCATTAAATAAATCAAATTCCGCTTCTAAAGCTTCGAAGTTACTATAATCACCCACCACTTTGATATCACATCTCATCTCCTTATCTAAAGTTGGAGTGAATGTTTCATCGTTGTTTTTTGATACACAAGAAGCGAGTGAGGCCATCGAAAGCAAACCGACAGCGACATAAAGCAATTTTTTCATTATTTGGATTTCTCCTTGATTCTACGAATCTCTTTCATGACTAGTTTTATATCAATTGGTTTAGCAATGTGTCCATTCATGCCGGCATTTAAGCATTCAGCAACATTTTCCGCGAATGCATCAGCGGTCATAGCAATAATTGGCACATTAGCAGCCCATTTATTATCTAACTTACGGATTGCTCTAGTGGCATCTAAACCATTCATTTCTGGCATTTGAATATCCATAAAGACAAGCGTATATTGCCCATCTTTTGCCTCTTTAATTTTTTCTACCGTGATACGGCCATTTTCCGCACGTTCAGTAGTAATGCCATACATTGAAAGCAATGTGGAAATGATTTCCCAGTTAATTTCATTATCTTCGGCGACTAAAATATTTAATCCTTCTAAATCAGAATAGTCATTTTCTAGTTCAGTTGATTCGGTTTCTTTACCAAGGACTTCACTAATCTTATCGTAAAGAGTGGAACGGAATAATGGTTTACTTAAGAAGCCATTAACTCCCGCTTCTTTAGCTTGTTCTTCAACATCTGACCACGAATAAGCAGAGATTAAAAGAATTGGTACATTCGTGGATATTTCTTCACGAATACGACGAATAGTTTCTACACCATCCATATCAGGCATCTTTAAATCTAAAATAACGATATCGTAATTCTTTCCTGTTTCTTCGCGATGCTTAATCATGCCTAAAGCTTCTAGACCACTACCGGCCTGCGCCACCACTAAACCTAAAGATTCTAATGTATCTTTTGCGGTTTCTAAAAGAATTTCATCATCATCAACGATTAAGACTTCTAATTCATCGAGTTTCATTTCCGCTCTTTGATGTTCGGCAACAGGAATATCTAAAACAACTGTGAATGTCGTGCCTTTGCCTTGTTCACTTTGACATTCAATTGTACCTTGCATTAAGTCCACCATTTGTTTTGTAATGGCTAAACCTAAACCAGTACCTTGAATAGAATTAACACGGCTATCAGTTTGTCTAGAAAATGATTGATAGAGATGCGCCATAAATTCAGGGGACATACCAATACCAGTATCACTAACGATATAAGTTAATTTAACGTAGCCTTCTTTATTGCTTTCTTCTTCCTTCATATCAACAGATACTTTGCCACCTGGTTCAGTATACTTAATCGCGTTACTAAGCAAGTTGATATAAATTTGATTTAATCTTAGTTGATCAGCATGGAGATATTCTTTTTCCATACGATTAATATGGAATGAGAAATCGATATTCTTTTCTTTGATCATTGGTTGCGATAAGTTCATTAAGTTTTCCACAGTTTCAACGATAGAGAAAGTTTGTGGGACAAGATTCAATTTGCCACTTTCAACTTTAGAAATATCTAAGATGTCATTGATTAAAGTTAATAAATGGTTACTCGCTAAAGATATCTTACGGAGATTTTCTGAAACAATCTTTTTATCATCAATATTCTTTTCTGAAATTGTTGTTAAACCGATGATGGCGTTCATTGGTGTACGAATATCATGAGACATGGTTGACAAGAAGTCGGTTTTAGCTTTACTTGCGGATTCGGCTTCTTTCGCGGTAATTCTTAGTTGTTTATTAAAATAAATCATGACTATCAAGTCAAAAAGGAATAATGTTAATAAACAAGATGAGACAATACCGATTAAGAGCCAGTTTTGTGTACTAGCGTTAAGGTATTTCGTTGGCATTAAGCTTAAAAGAGTCCAATCGCCAGCTTCGCCAAACGGAGTATGGGCCACAATACATTCTGTTTTGCTTGAATTAAGCATTTTAAATGAACCAGATGAGGAAGTGATGTTTTTAAAGAATTCATTAGCTTTGCTCGCATCAATCTGGTTATAAGAACGATAGAATTCAAAGAAACTAGTATTCTTGAAAGAATAACCTTTAATAATGTAGTCGCCATCAGCATCAATAATAGATAATTCAGCGTGTTCAAATTCTTCTTGTGGGAAGACCCATTTTTCCATTAATTCAGAAATTGGTAAAACACGCAACAAAATGGCTTGCTTAGCTTCTCCGGATTCATGCAAAGTGACGTAATTACAGAAAGCAATTGATTGTTCACCATTTATAGGATTTGTATAAGAACGACAAATGTTAATAGACGTTCCTATTTCATGAATCCAACTTAAGTCGTTTAAAAAATCATAAGCTTTATAGGAAACTGAAAAATCACTTGTTTTTGATCTAGTTGATAAACCAGTTAAAGTATCTAGATAAACGATATGAGCGGAAGCGGTTGGTAAAACGTGCGAAATACGGATAAAATCAATCGCTTCTTCAATGGTTAATTCTTCACTATTGATGTAGTGAGCCCAAACGTCGCAAACACGTTGTTCCCCTTCTAAATAGTTTTCGGTAACGTGTTCCATAGTAATCGTCATATTTTCAAAGTGAGCAATTTGCGTTTCTGTCGACTTTTTAGCTTCCAAATTGGAATAGACCACGACGAAAGATAACACGGCGAGCATGATTAAGATATTAACGATAACAACCCATATTCTCTTTTTCATAATGGTTGAACAATTAATGACGACTAATATTAAAATTAGTTTACCATAATTATTTTCACATTTGCGAGTAATAATAAAAAGCCACCATTTTTGGTGGCATATTGTCAATAGCTCAGTTGGGAGAAGCTTCGTTTACACGATGAGGTTGGGAGTTTGAGACACAAGAAAAGACCTCCGAAGAGGCCTAATCTATGCTGGATAAGTCTCCGCCGCGAACAAGAAAACACTGATGATCGCACGGGGTACTGAACGCTATTTCGTTTAATAAAATTAAAAAGCCAGCCCTGAAGTAGCAAGTAAATGCTTTATATTTATAATCGAAATGGAATTGTTTAGATTATTTCTCTTTCCAATCGTATCCGCAATGTGGGCAACGGAATTCATATCTTCCATCACCTGGAGTGGTTTCAACATATTCACCAATAACTTGTTCTTTACATTGTGGGCAAGCAGCAAAACGTGGAGGATTGCCACAGCAAATACCACCATTGATGGCCTCTAATTGTTCTTCTGTTAATTCAATGTCTTCTTCTCTGGCAGCGGCGAGTAATTCTTCTGTACTTTTACATCTGCTAGCTCTTTCAATTTGAGCTTCTGTTAATCCTGCTAACAATTCTTTCTTCATATTTTCCATTCCTTTCTTTTTTTACTTAATAAATTAATCTTATCATAGTTTTATGAGATTTTTTAACCACCGATTAACCGAATCTATAATCTCTTGTTTTGTGAGATTATATTTACTTTGCAAAGTTGGCAAAATAAACGGGGGTTTGAAATCTTTATTTTCCGGTATTTGTTTAGGCAAATTATATTCTTTTAAACCATGCTCTTTTCTATAGATATTTTCTTGTTTATTTATTAACTCCATATATCTTTTAATTTCATTAACATTGATTAATGATTGATCGATTCTTGAAAAAGAATAAATATCAACAAGGTGTTTATATGGTCTAGATAATTCGTTTAATATAGCCACTAATTTGTCCGCGATTATATATTCAAGGCACACTCCTTTAAATGTTATTCCTTTATATGAATATATTTCATATTTAATGTCTTGAATATGTTCTACGATTCTTCCTTCTATTTGAGCGTTTATATTATTGACCTTTGTAAAGCAAGCAAAATAATCTTCATAAAAAGTTAATGACTGATCATTATAAGAGAAATCTATCAGACCATATATATTCTTTAATTTGTCTTCTATTATTTCTTTTTTGTCATTCAAAATGATATCGATATCTTTTGTATATCTAGCGTGATCTTTTAAGTAATATTGGCAAAGTAAACCACCAGTGACATAAAAATTTATATCAAGTTTTACTAATTGTTTTAATGCGTGCTCTATTTCAGGAGCAACCTTATCTTCTTCAATTATTTTCATTTACTATTTTTTTACTGTAATAACAACCTCGCCTATCGATATTATGTCGTGTTTTAGCTTGTTTGCGAACAAGAAAAACCGCGATATTTCACTCGGCTTTTCAATTGATTTTTAAAAATAGCTAACTTAGTCGGTGGATTTAGTATCAAATTCTCTACCACAATCTTTGCACTTAAAGACTCTAACTTTACTACCAGAGTATTTGCTTTTAACATTAGTACTTCCACACGATGGGCATGGCGGACAATTATCTGTGTTAGAACACGCTCCACCATTAACAGCTTCTAGTTGTTCGCTAGTGAGTTCCAAATCTTCTTGTTTAGCTAAAGCCAAAATTTCATCAGTATTATTACACGCTCTTACTTTAGCGATTTGTTCTTCATTTAACCCTTTTAACAAATCTTTTTTCACAGAATCTCTTACTCTCTCCATTTAAATCCGCAACTTTGGCATTGGAATAGATTACCCTTACCTTTAACTGCCTCAACTTTGTTGCTTCCACATTCTGGGCAATCGAATGGATTTAAAAAATCGCCGACATCTGAAACAACACTGCAGGCACCTCCGCCGCTAATCGCGTTTAGTTGCTCGTCAGTAAGTTCAATGTCTTCTTCTTTTGCTAATGCTAATAATTCTTCATGATTCTTACATGCCTTAACTTTGGCGATCTGTTCGTTGGTTAAACCTTTTAATAATTCTTTTTTCATGTTCAAAGATCTCCTTTGTTGGCTATATTGTATCACGTGGTTTGTCACAAAAGTGCCACAAGAAAAAACCGAGATATTTCACTCGGTCATAATTAATTGATTAATGGTTATTAATGTGGGAGATAGCTATCATCTACATACCAAACGTGGCCACATTTTTTGCAAACACGCTTGTCGCCATCTTTTTTAGGATTGTTAGCGCCACATTTTGGGCAATCATAAGGATTGATTTTATCTCCAATATCTGAAACAACGCTGCAGGCACCACCACCACTAATTGTGGCCAATTGTTCATCAGTAAGTTCAATGTCTTCAGCTTTTGCTAATGCTAATAATTCTTCATGGCTTCTACATGCTTTTACTCTAGCAATTTGTTCATCAGTTAAACCATTTAATAATTCTTTTTTCATATTCAAAGTTCTCCTTCGTTAGTTAGATATTATCACAGTTATTGTCACAAATGTGCCACAAGAAAACACTGATGATCGCACGGGGTACTGAACGCTATTTCGTTTAATAAAATTAAAAGCCAGCCCTGAAGTAGCAAGATGGTCAGCTTACGAAGATTTTGTGAACTCACTCGGTAATTGAATTACCAAGCATCTTGGTTATGGATTGATTAATTAAATTAACCAACTCATATCCTGTTGGGTAGTTCCTACCCGATATCCCTACGTTCCCAGCTTTGCCATTCCAATTAATATAATCTTCATTTAAAAACTGGTCTGTTACAGGAATATATTCCCTTATAGGATTAGATAATCCTTTTAATGGGGTTTCAAATTTAAGAGAATTGCTTTGTCTATAGACTCTCATAATGTTAAATGCTCCAACTGAATCTGAGTTAAAAATATAGTTATGACACTTCATTAAGCCTCTTTTAACTCGATATGTTTTATTAGCGCATCTAGCCGACACTTCTTTACTATTAGGAAGACAAGAAGATGTATAAGCTTCATTAACTTTAATTAGTTCAATTCCAATAAGATTAAGTTTGTAATCAAGGAATTCATAAATCTTTTGAAAACAAATGCTTCTAACGTTTTGGTTATAGCGGCGTTTTTCTTTATTGTTATTAAAATCTTTTTTGGTGTTGAGTAAACCAGAAAGATCTCCAATAATAACTTTAGAAACATCGTTATTAATAGAATAATCAACAATCATCTTACTTGCAGTGTGT
>CADCGC010000041.1 GCA_902800905.1 uncultured Erysipelotrichaceae bacterium | reverse complement strand
TCACGGTTGTCAGTCCACCTATGACTCTTAAGAGTCGGTGGAGTAATAGCCCTTATAGGGTTGAGTCAGTACAACGTATTTTATGCGTTGGTACTATTTAATGTCTTTTTTGTGAGGCAATGCGACAATCGCGCCTTTTCTTGTGACAGTGATAGAACTACACTTTGAAGCAAACTTCATGGCAGCTTTTATGTTCTTACCTTCCGCTAATTTGTTAACTAATGCTCCTAGATATGAATCTCCGGCAGCGGTGGTGTCAATCGCGTGAACTTTATGTGGAGCAACTTCAATTATTTCATTTTCGTTTACTAATACTGAGCCTTTGCTTCCTAGAGTAACAATTACGTTTTTAACTCCTTTAGTAAGTAGGATCTTCGCTCCTTTGATAACATCACTCTCTCCACTTAATGCTTCTAGTTCATGTTCATTAGGCACAAAATAGTCGATATATTTATAGTATTTTTCATCAACTTTCTTAATTGGCGCTGGATTGACTATCACAAGCATCTCTTTTTCTTTTGCGTGTTTGATGACATATTCAATTGTGTGAATTGGACTTTCGAATTGGGTTAATAAAATATCTCCCTTTTTAAACAAATCTTCATTCTTTTTAATGTCATCGATTTGGATGTCATTATTTGCTCCTTGAATGATTAATATTCTATTCTCAGCAGTTTGCTCTTCGAGCATTATAAAAGCCACTCCAGTTGGTTGTTTGCTCGTTATTAATCGGGCATCTAATTTGTTTTCCTTAAGGAACTTCTTGACCATTTCACCATTGTTATCGTTGCCAACCGCCCCAATAAAGGTGACATCAGAACCTAAAAATAGTGCAGCACAAGCTTGGTTGGCGCCTTTACCTCCAATATTTTGGAAGTAACTGTCTGCAATAGTGGTAGTTCCTGCTCCAGGTAGGACTTGAGTAAAAATGGTGTTATCAATTGCGACGCTACCAATAACAACGATGTGCTTGCTCATTATTTACATCTCCTTAGGTGTTTGAAAATCTCTTTCCAATATAATTCTACATTAACTTTGGTCGCAACTTTAACATTATGAGGTTCATTATACGAACAAATTGTCTTTCCAGCCTGGTCTGTATCAGAAATATCGATTTGAACATTCATATCTTCAAAAGTAAAAACGTCTTTGTTGATTAAAGAGACAATAGTGGCAGGATCATGAAGTGGACCCGCACTTAATCCAAAGAAACCTCTTTGGTTTTTATTGAATACTTTCATTAGTTTTACGAATAGGTCTCCGCCTCTTGTTGGAATTTTAGATGCTTCGTTAACTACTTCATCGGTCACTAAAATTTGTCTCGTTACATTTAAACCAAGCATTCTTAAAGGAATACCAGAAGTAAAACATATATTAGCGGCTTCTGGATCCACTAGGATATTGAATTCAGCTGCTTTAGTGATATTGCCTTCTCCAGTACTTCCGCCCATAAGAACAATCTCTTTAATATGGTTCTTGATTCTAGAATTATGGGACAACGCTAAAGCGAGGTTAGTCATTGGGCCAGTAGTGACTACAGTCACCTCTTCATTATTTAAAAGAGTGTCGATAATTAATTGATAGCCCTTTCGATAATCATATTGTTCTTTGTATAAAGGAAAAGTAAAACCATCAAGTCCGCTTTCTCCGTGTATCTCAGGACAAGTCATGATTTTTCTAACTAAAGGAGTGGAACTGCCTTTCGCTAATGGAATATTACTTTTATTGAAGAAATTTAGTAAATTAAGCGCGTTCTTGCTTGTTTTATCAATTGTTTGATTACCAGCGCATGTTGTCACAGCGAGTAATTCTAACTCATCTGAGTAACATGAAAGTAGGAGCGCGATAGCGTCATCATGCCCTGGGTCACAATCTAAAATAATCTTCCTTTTAGACATCTAGTTAATGTTGTATTTGGTTTTATAAATTTTAAGCAAGTTCTCAATAAGAGAAAGTCTTGTTAATAGACCAACTCCTCCTGGAACTGGAGTTTGTAATCTAACTGGTAAATCTGGTACAGCGTCACCATGTAGTCCGTTTTCATCTCTAGAGATGCCAACATCAACGATGACTGCATCTTTCTTATAAGTATATTTGTTATCTAAGAAGTGTTGTTTTCCAATAGCAATAACAATAATATCGGCGTGATTGATATAGAACGCCATATCTTCTGGAGTGGTCTTAGAGTGAACTGTGGTAACGTTGCAATTCTCTTTTAATAAGAGTTTTGCCATTGGCTTACCAACGATGTTACTTCTTCCAATTACTAAAGCGTTCTTTCCTTGCATTTGAATGCCTTCTGCATGTAGGTAGTCGATTATTCCTTGTGGAGTGCATGGGTTTAAATCGCTGAGTGGATGGAATCCATCAACATCTTTTTTAGGACTCACTGCTTGTTTAATTTTTTCTTCGTTAATTTGCTTTGGTAGAGGCATTTGTACGATAAAAGCGTCGACATCATTGTCATGATTAAGAGAATTTATGAGTTTTAATAACTCTTCTTCACTAGTGTCGATTGGGAGTTTGATAAGCTCCCCGTTAATACCAAGTTCTGTGCAATCCTTGAGTTTGCCTTTAACATAGGCATTACTAGCTTGATCTTCGTTAACTTGAACGATAACTAAATGAGGTTTAACTTCTAAACCTGAAACGTATTCTTTGATTTCTGCCTTTCTAGCAGCTACATATTCTTTAATTGTCATTTTTCTTTACTTTAATATCTAAACTTTGTCCATCGAAATGACGTAATTTAACTCCAGCAAGCTCTAACATTTTTCTACTTGCTTGGAAGTTGATTTGAGTGGCGTATTTATCATCAAGATAAACAATCTCTTTAATTCCTGTTTGAATGACCGCCTTAGCGCATTCATTACATGGGAATAAAGTAACGTAGAGAGTCGCTCCTTTAAGAGTGCCTCCAACTTGAACATTTAAAATTGCATTAAATTCAGCGTGGCAGACATAGAGGTATTTAGAATCTAATCCCTCTCCTTTGTTCCAAGAGAGTTGTTCTTCATCCACTAGACGTGGCATGCCGTTATAACCAATAGAAATAACTTTGTTATCTGGACTAACGATAACCGCACCAACTTTGGTGTTAGGGTCCTTACTTCTTAAAGCGGATAAGACCGCCATACCCATAAAATATTCGTCCCAAGAAATATTATCGTACTTTTTCATGTCTTCTATTGTAGCAAAACATTTGCTCAATAGGTATAATAAATTTGTTATGGAATTTGTGAGCATTAATAAATTAACTTTATTAGACTATCCTGAAAAGGTAGCCTGTGTTCTTTATACCCAGGCTTGTAATTTCATGTGCCCATATTGTCATAACTGGGAAACATTAATTAAAGGAGAAGTCGAATCTATTAATTTTGAAGAGATTCTTTCTTTCCTTAAAAAAAGGCAAGGAATCCTTGATGGAGTGGTGATCTCTGGAGGAGAACCAACACTTATGGAAAACTTGCCAGAAAAGGTCAAAAAGATTAAAGAACTCGGCTATTTGGTCAAATTAGACACGAACGGATCTAATCCAAAAATGCTCAAAAAACTAATCGACGAAGGACTCATTGATTATGTTGCAATGGATATCAAACATTCTCCAAATAAGTACTACGACATCATTATTAACAAGAACGTTGATATGAATGATATTAAAGAATCGGTGAGTATCTTAATGGAAAATAAAATCGATTATGAATTTAGAATCACTCTTATTGATGAATATCACGACGTTGATTCAATATATGAAATTGGCAAATTTTTAGAGGGAAGTAAAAAATTATTCTTACAGCAATATAAATTAAGCGATGGAGTTAGAGATAAAGAACTTCATGCGGTTAGTGAAGAAAAGGCAAATAAATACGTCGATATCTTATCTCAATATATAGATATGGTGGAATTAAGAGGCTATTAAGTCTCTTTTTCTTTATAGAAAAACTTTTAATTTGAAGCCTTATCAGGTGTTAAAATATTTTTTACTTCTTCATGTGAAAATGTTGTTGGGTCTTTTTCGTATTCTTTAAGTGCAGCGTCCGCTAAGGCAATATCGTATTCTTCTTCTATTTTTTCAAAGAAAACATTTTTCATTGAATCTTCTAAAGAAAGATTCTGCTCGGCTGCATATTTTTCAGCTATTTCTTTTTCTTCTTTTGTTAAGACAATGTTGACAGTCATCATTGATACCACCTTTCACTTATATTTAAATATAAGTGAAAAAAAGAAAACCCTTTCTTAATCGAAAGGGCATATTTCTTATAAGTTGTTGCTATTAATATATTTCACAGCGCTCATAGCGGCTGTCGCGCCATCACTGCAAGCAGTGATAACTTGCTTGTTTTCTTTTTTTCTTGTATCTCCAGCTGCAAATAAGCCAGGGACATTTGTTTCCATAACTTCATTAGTAACAATGAAGCCGTGGTCTAATTCTAACAAATTAGATAAGAATTCGTTTTGTGGGACTTGTCCAATAGCGATGAATAAGTTATCGGTTTTGTAGACAACTTTTTCATGACTCATAGTGTCTTCAAATTCTGCACTTTCGAGTTGGTCAACTCCATTTAACTTCTTTAATAATAAATTATGGCGGATATCGATGTTTTCTGTTTGAAGAACTCTATCGATGAGGATTTGATCGCCAAATAATTTATCAAAGAGAGTTAACATGTGGACTTTTGGACAATAGCCTGCAAGGAGAAGAGCGTATTGCAATGCGGTATTCGCATCACCTACTAAGTAGATTTCTTTTCCTTTATAGAATGGTCCATCACAAACTGCACAATAGGAGATGCCTTTACCAACTAAATCATCTTCGTTAGGTAAACCCATTTTTCTTGGTTTAACTCCGTTAGCGATGATGACAGCTTTCGCTTCGTATTCGTTATAGTCGGTAACAACTTTGAAGGTATCACCTTCTTTTGTTACTTGTTGAACATCTTCGAGTTCGAACGCTGCACCTAAGTTTGTGATTTGTTCAAAGAGTTTGTCACTCCATTCACTTCCAGAAATTGATTCAATAGTTGGATAATTTTCTAGACGTGGAGAGGTAGCAATTTGACCACCGAATCCTTCTTTTTCTAATATGAGAACGGTTTTGTCTGCTCTTAAGGTGTAGAGGGCTGCTGTCATTCCAGCAGGACCGCCACCAATGACGATTACATCGTAATTCATATTATTTTAAACTTTCGATGTAGCCTTTGATGTTTGAGGCGTTTTCAAATGTGAGGATTTCGTCACCGTTTGGTACTAATAATGTTGGTGCTTTTCTTACGTTGTAAGAAGTGGTGAGTTCAACATTCTCTTCAGCGTCGATCCATTTATATGGAACGCCAGCTTTTTCAAGTAACATTTTTGCCATCTTGCAGTTTGGACAAGTTTTTGTTCCAAAGAGTAATGTTTCACTTAATGTTTTGACAGCTTCTTCACAAGCCTCTTCGCCTCTTACTCCATGAGTGAGCTTGCTTGTTTTAATATTATATGTCTTACGGTTGAGGAATTCTTCACTCTTACCATCATTCCAGTTTTGAATTGGTCTATAGTAACCAGTAATACGGGAATAGACTTCGGTTCTAGAACCACATTTTGGACAAATATATTGTTCACCTGTGATATAACCGTGTTCCTTACATACAGAGTATGTTGGGGACATTGTGTAGTATGGTAAGTGATAGTTTTCAGCGATCTTTCTAACAAGATTCATACAAGATTTCCAGGTTGGGAGTTTTTCGCCTAAGAAAGCATGGAAAACTGTACCGGAAGTATAAAGTGTTTGTAATTCATCTTGAATATCAAGAGCGGCAAAGATATCGTCTGTGTAACCAACTGGTAAGTGGGAAGAGTTAGTGTAATATGGAGTCCTTCCTTCTTCACTTGCAGTAATAATATCTGGATATTTTTCTTTATCGTGTTTTGCTAAACGATACGCTGTACTTTCAGCTGGGGTAGCTTCTAAGTTATAGAGGTCACCATAGAGTTCTTGATAATCAGAGAGTTTATTTCTCATATGATTGAGAACTTCTTTGGTGAATTCTTGTGCTTCTGGGTTAGTTAAATCTTTTCTAATCCATCTGGCGTTTAAGCAAGCTTCATTCATACCAACTAAACCGATTGTGGAGAAGTGGTTATTGAATGTTCCAAGATATCTCTTTGTGTATGGATATAATCCAGCTTCTAAGAGCTTGGTAATTGTGTTTCTCTTAACCTTTAAGCTTCTAGCAGAGATATCCATGATTTTGTCTAATCTGGAATAGAAGTCTTCTTTATCGGTTGCTAAGTAAGCAATACGTGGCATGTTGATGGTAACAACACCGACAGAACCTGTGGATTCGCCTGAACCGAAGAAACCACCGGATTTCTTTCTTAATTCTCTTAAGTCGAGTCTTAAGCGGCAGCACATACTTCTAACATCACTTGGTTCCATATCGGAGTTAATGTAGTTAGAGAAATATGGTGTACCATATTTAGCGGTCATTTCAAATAAGAGTTTGTTATTTTCTGTTTCAGACCAGTCAAATGTTCTGGTGATGGAATATGTTGGGATTGGATATTGGAATCCTCTTCCGTTAGCGTCACCTTCAATCATGACTTCGATGAAGGCTTTGTTAACCATTGCCATTTCTTCAACACAGTCTTTGTATTTGAAGTCCATTTCTTTGCCACCAACGATAGCGTTGAGTTCTGCCATATCATTTGGAACAACCCAGTCTAAGGTGATGTTGGTGAATGGTGCTTGTGTTCCCCATCTTGATGGTGTATTAACACCATAGATGAAGGATTGAATGCATTGTTTGACTTCTTTATAAGATAAGTGGTCTTTCTTAACGAATGGTGCTAAATAGGTATCAAACGAGGAGAAGGCTTGAGCGCCAGCCCATTCATTTTGCATGATTCCTAAGAAGTTAACCATTTGGTTACATAATGTAGATAAGTGGTTAGCAGGAGCGGATGTAATCTTTCCAACAACGCCACCTAAACCTTCTTGAATAAGTTGTTTTAAAGACCAACCAGCGCAGTAACCAGTTAACATTGATAAGTCATGAATATGAATATCAGCGTTTTTGTGGGCTGCACTAATTTCTTGGTCATAAACTTCACTTAACCAATAGTTCGCTGTGACCGCGCCACTATTTGAAAGAATAAGTCCACCAACTGAGTATGTAACTGTGGAGTTTTCTTTAACTCTCCAGTCGTTAATCTTTAAATAGTTATCAACTGTTTTCTTGTAGTCGAGATCGGTTGCTCTTTGTTCTCTTAAGTTCGCTCTTGCTTTTCTATAAAGCATGTAGCTACGAGCAACGTCAACATAACCAGCTTGTATTAATGTGACTTCGACTGAATCTTGAACGTCTTCAATATCAATAACGTCGTTACGAATTTTGGAGTTCATTGTGGCAGCCACTCTAAGTGATAACATGTTGATGATGTCATCATTGTAGAACTTGTGTTCTGCCATGAAGGCCTTTTCAATGGCCTTTGAAACCTTACTAAGATCGAACTCTTCTAGAGCTCCATCTCTCTTTCTAATGCTGAGCATAAAAAATCCCCCTTTTATGATTTAGCATTTCTCTATAAACAACACTTGATGTTAAACTTCACAAAAATTGCGAGTGTGTAAATACTAATTTATTAATACTACAAGTTCAACAAAAAAATATAAATATTTTCATTTATTTAGACACTGTCCAAAAATGCAATATTTATACTTTTATTTATTGTTGACTTGTGTATGTGTGTTAGAAATTTATCTGACTAAATCGATAACGACATCAATCATTTTCTCGAATTCTTGAACGTCAAGGAATTCACAGCGGCCATGGTGGTTATAACTACCTGTTCCTAAATTAGGGGTAATTAAGCCGTTTTTTGAGAATGTCGCTCCATCAGTTCCGCCTCTAATAGCGCCTAAACTTGGTTCGACTCCATTCTTCTTAAGAGCCTCTTTGGCACGACGGATTGCCATTGGCTTTTTATCAACATATTTACGCATGTTGACATATTGTTTTTTGAATGTCACTTCAAAGCTGGCTTCAGGATATAATTTGTTCATTTTAGCGACTACCGCTTTAACTGTATCAATTCTCTTGTTGATTCCTTTATCTTTGAAATCTCTAAGAATCATATTAATTGAAGCAACTTCAGAATTACCATTTAGTGAATTGATATGATAGAAGCCTTGTTTGTCTTCGCTTTCATAAGGAGTTTCCTTTGGAAGATAACTAATAAATTCACTTGCAAGGTTAATTGCATTAAGCAATTTACCTTTTCCTTCACCTGGGTGAATAGAAACACCTTGAATGATGATAGACGCACTATAGGCATTGAAGTTTTCGCATTCAATTTTATCAATTGCGCTTCCATCAATTGTGTAGGCGTATTTAGCGTTCATTTCACGATAGTTGAAGTGTAGTGGTCCTTCGCCAATTTCTTCGTCAACAGTGAAGCAAACACAAATTGTACTGTGCTTTTCTTCTGGATGGTCGTGGAAATATTGTAAGACATTCATGATAATAGCAATGCCTGCTTTATCATCAGCTCCTAATAATGTATTTCCGTCAGTAATAACTAAATCGTGTCCAATATGCTTGTTTAAAATAGGAAATTGTTTTGGATCCATTTTGAGTCCATTTGCTAATTTGATTGTTCCACCTAGATAGTTTCTTACTAGATGTGGTTTGACATTAGCACCTGTAACTTCAAGAGCGGTATCCATATGAGCGTTAAGTCCAATTCTTGAACCCTTGCCTGGTAAATGTCCGTAAACATTTCCAAACTCATCCATATGAGCGTCTTCTAATCCTAATTCTAATAATTCGTGTACGAGTAAATAACCGAGATTCTTTTGCTTCTCAGTACTTGGAGTAGTTCCGGTTGTATCGTCAGATTGAGTGTCAATTTGAACGTATTTAATAAAGCGATTTAATTTATCCATTTTGTTCACAATTTCCTTACATTCAATGAGTATATCACAAATATAATAAGTGCTTAATTGAATATTTAATTTTTGTTTAGAAATTAAACTACAAATAGCATATAAATATATTCAAAAAACAAGCAGTTAAATACGAAAACTATACTTAATTATAAAATTAAAGTATAATAGTTAAGATGGAAATCGTAAAAATCAAGCATAGAGAATTTTCAATTATTCAGATTATATCTGATAATTCTTTTATCGCTGAAAGAAAAAATAAAAGATTTTTTGTGAGAAAATTCACTCCTAAAACTCAAGAGGGAAATGAACTCACATATGCGATGGAAAAAATCTCAATGTCAGGGGTCAAATCTCCTAAGCTTTACTATATTGATAAGAAGGCCGGATATGTTGTTAGTGAATATCTTGAAGGCCAACTTATGAGTGAATATTTAGGACAAAATGATATGACTGATACGCTCTACGAGAGCCTATTTAAAAACGCCTATATGGCTAAGCATTCAAACATGACTCTTGACTATAAACCAGACAAGTGGATGGTCATTAATGATGAGTTATATTACATCTATCCAATGTTCATCATCTACAAGAAAGAAAAGGATCTCACTGACCGTTATATTAGACTCTGGTTCAATACAAAAGATTTAGCAAAATTCTTAAGCGAAAATAACGTTTTTTACGACAAAAATCGTTTAAAAGATGAATATTCCACAAATAAAGAGATAGTTCTAACGGTGTGCAAATATTATAGGTGACTTATGGAAAAGTATATTGTTTTTTCAATCAGTTCAAACTCAGAAGTGGCAGAAAAAGTAGCCAGAAAATTCGGGGCAGAACTAGGTGTAGTTTCAATTGACACATTCGCAGATGGAGAGGTCTTGGTTAAGTCTCTCAGCGATGTCAAAAATAAGAGTGTTGTTATTATTGAATCAACCGCCAAAAACGCTCACGAGATTTTGTTTGAACTCTTACTACTTGTTGACTCTGTGAAAAGAGCAGGGGCTAAAACCGTCAAACTCTATATCCCATACTTTGGGTATTCTAGACAAGAAAGAGTGTCGTGGTTTAATGAGCCTGTATCATGTGAAGTTGTTGCAAGAATTTTAGATACTGCAAAAGTTGACGAAATATTAACCTTCGATTTACATCATCCAGATATTAAGAATTTTTTCCAAACATAAAGGCTGGATCACAATATCGCCTAAAACAAATAATAGATTATTACATCTAGAAAAATCAACTTTTGATATTGAAAAGCATCAAAAAATTATTCCTAAATGGATGAATTTAAATAGTTATAGAAACAGAAATTTAAAAAATGATGATTTTAAATCAGTAGAATTTTTTCCTCATTTAAATAAAAGCAGAAAGATGATGCTGCTTGTAGATAAAAATTTAAATCCAAAATCGAATAAAAGCGTATTGGGACATAGATCAATTTTTAATTATCAAGATTTTAGGCATAATATAGCTTTTGAAGAGGAAAGAAAATATTTTGATAATTTAGTAAATAAAGAACCAAAGAAATTTTTTGATTGGGATGATGGAAAAGTTTTTAATTCTAAAACAAAAAGAGATATATAGTTATAATTTTATACATAAATTTTTTTAATTATTATATTTTTTTCATAATTATTTTTATATTTTTTTGAAATTAATATTATATAATATATTATATTTTTTAAATATTATTTAAATTGAAGAGACAATTGGGGATTGGGGATTGGGGATTGGGGATTGG
>CADCGC010000040.1:7049-17882 GCA_902800905.1 uncultured Erysipelotrichaceae bacterium | reverse complement strand
TCATAAGCGACAACTAAGTCTTTGCATTCTTCAGCAGTGAAACCTTCTAAGCCTTCTCTAATTTGTCTTCCAACAACTTCTTTGGTTTGTCCTGCTTCAAATTCCGCAAGAGTTTCACCAACACAGTACACTGGAACCATATTATTAGCGAATAAGGCTTTCATTTTGTCATGGCATTTCTTGTTGGTTTCATTGTCATAGGCTCTTCTTTCAGAGTGACCAATAATAACCCAATCAATGCCAAATTCTTGTAACATTGGAATACTCACTTCACCAGTGAACGCTCCACTTGGATTGAAGTGAACGTTTTGAGCGGCAACAATCATATCTTTGCTCGCTGCTTCTTTAGTGGCGGCTAAGCTTAAATATGTTGGGGCAACGCCTAAATCGATATTGTTCTTTTTGGCAAGTTCGGCAAGTGGCTTACTTGCTAAAGCAAATTCTCTTGCTTCACTCGCAAGCTTGTTCATTTTCCAGTTGCCAAGTAATAATTTTCTTCTCATATTAACCAATAACATCAATACCTGGAAGATGACCGTCGTTTTCGATCATTTCAAGTGATGCTCCTCCACCTGTAGAGACATGTGAGAATTTCTCTTTGTATCCGAGTTTCTTTGCCGCTGAAGCACTGTCACCACCACCGATTACAGTGAAGGCACCTTTAAGTTCAGCACATGCTTTACAAACTGCGACTGTACCATCAGTGAATTCGTCTTTTTCAAAGACGCCCATTGGTCCATTCCAGAAGACGGTCTTTGCTTTAGCGATTTCATTAGCGTATAAAGCAGCGGTCTTTGGTCCGATATCCATGCCTTGGAATCCTTCTGGGATATCGCCTTCAACGATTCTAATATCGGTTGGGTTATCGAAATCGTTAGCGACTTTGGCGTCAACTGGTAAGAGAATCTTGCCGGTATCATACATTCTCTTCGCGTATTCTAATTGGTCAGCTTCAAATGGGGAATTGCCAACTTTCTTTCCTAAAGCAACTTGGAAAGTATAGGCCATCGCACCACCGATAATGACTTTGTCACATTTCTTTAATAAAGAATCAATAACTTTAATCTTATCAGAGACTTTGAATCCACCTAAGATAGCGATATATGGATGATTTTCAGCTGGAACATCAACCACTCTTCTTAAAGAGACGACTTCTTTTTCAACAAGATAGCCAATCGCGACTTGTTTGCCTTCTCCCTTTAAGATTTCAGGAATGCCGTATGTAGAAGCATGGGCTCTATGAGCGCTACCGAAAGCGTCCATAACAAAGGCATCACCTAAAGCTGCCCATTCTTTTGAAAGTTCTGGGTCATTCTTTTCTTCACCCTTTTCATAACGGGTATTTTGCATTAATAAGACTTCGCCGTCCTTTAAGCCGGCAACCATATCAGCAAGTTCTGCTCCTCTTGTAACTGGGCAGAATTTAACTGGTTGACCAAGTAATTCGCTTAAGCGAACTGCGACTGGCGCCATATTGTTCTTTTTCTTTTGTTCTTCAACCACTTCTGGAGCTTCTTTGTGTTTGACTTTGCCTAAGTGAGACATTAAAACAACACGAGCGCCTTTAGCGATTAATTCTTTGATGGTTGGTAAAGCGGCAACGATTCTGTTGTCATCAGAGATAACTCCGCCTTTTTGAGGGACGTTGAAGTCAACTCTAACAATGACGCGTTTACCTTTAAGGTCTTTCATGTCCTTAACTAATAACATTTTACTTTCTCCTTATAAATGTAAAGCGCCCACTTTTGATGGGCGCTTTTTAAATTAATTTAACTTATATTGCCCAATTATTTTAATTCTGCAAAGTATTTAATGGTACGAACCATTTGGGAAGTATAAGAGTTTTCGTTGTCATACCAAGACACGACTTGGACTTGGAATAAACCATCGGCAATCTTTGTAACCATGGTTTGTGTGGCATCGAATAAGGAACCAAATCTCATACCGATAACGTCGGATGAAACTAATTGTTCTTCTGTATAACCGAAGGAAGCACTTGCTTGAGCTTTCATTGCAGCGTTGATAGCTTCTTTTGTGACATCGTCGCCTTTAACAACTGCGACTAAAATTGTTGTGGAACCAGTTGGGACTGGGACACGTTGTGCACTACCGATGAGTTTGCCATTTAATTCAGGAATGACTAAACCGATAGCTTTAGCAGCACCTGTGCTATTTGGAACGATATTTGCAGCACCTGCACGGGCTCTTCTTAAATCACCTTTTCTGTGTGGTCCATCAAGGATCATTTGGTCACCTGTATAAGCGTGAACAGTGGTCATGATACCAGATTGAATTGGGAATGCATCGTTAAGAGCTTTGGCCATTGGTGCTAAGCAGTTTGTTGTACAGCTAGCAGCAGAGATAATATTATCTTCTGGTTTTAAGGTCTTTTCGTTAACTGAGAAGACGATTGTTGGTAAGTCGTTTCCAGCTGGAGCGGAAATGACGACTTTTCTTGCACCAGCGTCGATATGAGCTTGTGCTTTTGCTTTAGAAGTATAGAAGCCTGTACATTCTAAGACGACATCAACACCGAGTTTGCCCCATGGTAAGTTTTGTGCTTTTGGTTCTGCGTAGATGGTGATTTCTTTTCCATCAACTGTGATTGAACCTGGGACTAATACTGCTTTTGTTTCTTCGTCAACGACTGGTTCTTTAGAGGAAACGGTGTGTCTGTTTTCACCATAAACTCCACAGTAACCACCTTGAGCGGTGTCATATTTTAATAAGTTCGCCAACATTTTTGGAGAAGTTAAATCGTTAATCGCAACGATTTCATATCCTTCTGCACCAAACATTTGTCTGAAGGCTAAACGGCCAATACGACCGAAACCGTTAATTGCAACTTTTACTGACATTATATAAATGCCTCCTTTATTTCACTGCGTTATATAGTTTACACTATATTTATTTTTCCTTTCAATAGGAAAGATACACATTTTTTATTTTTTATTAAGAAAAGGCCTAGTTTTTTAAACTAGACCAATTTTCTTAGAATCCATGATGTTCGTTGATATCCACTATCACACCTTGGAAATATTCATCCATCAATTCTTGATAACGTTTCAAAACTTTAATGTAATCACTTTGAACTCCATATTGTGTCATCTGGCTATATAATTTGTTCCCAAAGGAAGGATCAAATCTACATATTGCATTACAAACATTATGAAGGATGTAACTAAAGGCGTCACCACTATGAGTGTTTAAAAGACTTTCACCTTTATCAGTAATACTTTTTAGATATTGATAATCTTTCCCTTCGTAGTGGCTATTTTTCATTATATTAATATAAGCCTTTTTTATAGACGCCTTTTTCTACTAAAGCATTAAGAGCTTTAACAACGCCTGGTTTATCTTCTTTATAGGTGACACCAAACCACACACTACTTGTCTCAAGTAGTTTTAAGGTTGCTTTACCTTCATGAACAAGTTCATCCACCACTGTTGGAATTAAGAATTCACTCTTAGGAACATTGATATTTTCTTTTAACCAAGCTGGGAATCTTTCTGCTAAACGAGCGATTAAATCTTTGTTAAAAGCAAAGAGGTTCATGCTCACTAAATCATTTTCTTTGACTTCAAATTCAGCACTTCCATCTAATGGAGTAGCAATAATCTTATCGCCTTTTCTTTCAATTGAAGATTCTACCAACTTTGTTAAGTAGCCATCTTTTTGGAAAGCAACACCACGTTTAACCGCACCATTTTCAGTCATTGTGTTTGCAACCTTAAAAGCAACGTTCGCGTATTTGCCTTCACTACCTTTTGGTAAGTTTGCTAAATATTTATAAGCGACTTCATAAGTTTCTTTGCCATAGAAGTCATCACCATTAATGATGATAAAATCATCTTTAATTAAATCTCTTGCGGCGTAAATCGCGTGAGCGGTTCCCCATGGTTTTTCTCTTCCTTCAGGAACTTTAAATCCATCTGGAAGATCATCTAATTCTTGGAAAGCATATTCGACTTTGATAATCTTCTCGACTCTCTTACCAATTGAGTCTCTAAATGCTTCATAAAACTCTTTTTTAATAATGAAGACGACGCTGTCAAATCCAGCGCGTTTCGCATCATAGACAGAATAATCAAGTAAGAAATTACCTGCGTCATCCATCTTTTCCATTTGTTTGAGACCACCGAAACGGCTTCCCATACCTGCTGCTAAAATTACTAATTGCATAATATTTCTCTAAATCTCCTTCTATTAGTATATCTTAATCTTCAAAAGATTGTATTCCTTTAAATAAAGTTGATAAATCAACTCCTAAAGCGGTCGCGATTCTTTCAACAACCACTACTGTTGGATTTCTCATTCCTCTTTCAACATCAGAAAGGTAGTTCTTATTCACTCCACTTTCTAAAGCGAGGTCTTCTTGAGACATCTTCTTTTCTTTTCTTAAATATCGGATTCTCATCCCTAACTGTACATTTATATTCATGATTTAATTCCGTTTAATCTTAAATACAAGTCATGTAAATCTCTAAACAAGTGATTGACATTACTTTTAGTAATAATATAACCAAATTCTTTGCTTAACATATTCGCAAGTTCACTCATTGAGGCACTTTCATTATCTAATCTAAGATAACAAAGCATCTCTTTTTTTGGATTATGAAGCTGATGGATTCCAAGCTTATCATCGATATATTTAATTTCTTCGATTTGTCTTGCAGCAATCTCCATGGTGCGGCTTAAATTAGCCCCATCAAGATTCATTAAGCGATTCGTGTTATTTGAAAAATCACGATAAGCGCGTTGATTTTCAAATTCCATACAACAATTTGTTGCTCCAATGATGATTAAGAAGTTAGAAATCTGGTCACTCTTTTTAAAATAAATAATATATTTATCTCTTCTTTTAGCGATCTTTGGATTCATCTCAATCTTATGATATTTATAGAAGAGTTTTGATAACCATTTCGCGTAGTTTTCATCTACGACTGAAATCTCTAGATGATAATTACTTGTTTCAGGAGAGTTGATTGATCCACTTGCAAGGAACGCTCCAGCGAGATATCCACTTATCGTCTCATCATCATAGACGATTTCTTTAGAAATCTTTCCTTCTAAGTAACTAACCGATAAGTCTTCAAGTAAAGCATCTGCGTCTTCAATTTTTAATTGATAACTAGTCTTTTTACGGTTCCCACTTTTCTTTTTATATATTAATAAGATATTAAAGGAAGGAAAATTCTCCTTTAAAGATTGATAGACGAATTTAATAATCTTCGCGTTTTCACTTTTTAAAATGATATCGGTTTTTTTATTTGAAAAAGACATTACTCCGTTGATACGAATAAAAGCGCTTAGTAAAGCATTCACTCTTTCCTTAGAAAGAGAATCAATGCTCACTAATTCTTCTTTTACTTGTGTTGCGAAAGTAACGTGTTTTTCCATTATTCTTTATTCAATTCTGGCGAATCCCTATGGACCACTGAAGTACGATATTCTTTTGAAAAATAATCCGCTAAATAATTAGCGACATAAGTTGAACGATGTTGACCGCCACTACAAGCAATACCAATCGTGTAACTTCCTCTACCGCTCTTTTGAGTTTCATAGAGGTATTTTGTTAAATAATTAACAATGTTATCAATCACTTCTTGAGTAATTGTGAAACTTTGCATATAGTCGATAACTTTTTGATCTTCACCTGTTAATTCTCTTAAATCTTCTACCCAATATGGATTAGGAATAAGTCTCACATCAAAGAAACAATCAATTCCTTGAGGAATGCCGTTTTTAATTCCAAAGGAAATAAAGTTGATTGAGGCCATCTTGTCATCTTCAACATTTGCTAAATATTTATAGAGCCTTGCTCTAAGTTGTTTAACCGTTAAAGAAGTTGTGTCGATAAACAAGTTAGCCTCATTAACAACGCTTAAAACATCTTCAACGTCTTGTTTGACCGCTACTTGAGGAGAGATTTTTTGAATAACACTACGAGGATGAACTCTTCGAGTTAAGGCATATCTTTTAAGTAATTCGTTTTGTTCACAGTTAAGAACAATGAGTTTAAAAGAAACATCACTTCTCTTTTTAAATGCTTCTAAAACTCCCTTAACCCCAATCGCGTGAGTAACTAAACAAACGTCAACCGGCTTCTTACGATTATTAACTTTGTCAATAACTGTATCTACCGCTTCTGCTGGAACATTTTTAGTAACTAAATAACCAAGTTCCTCAAAAACATATTCAGCACTTGATAGTCCGCTTCCTGCTGGACCAGTAATGATAACAAAACTACTTTTCATAATTATTTCCCCAAATATTCTAAGATTGATTTTGCGGCGACCATTCCATCATGCTCGGCAAGATAGATTTGACGGATATCGCGTGGAAGAACATCTCCTCCAGCAAAAGCGCCACTGACAGAGGTCGACATAGATTTATCAACAGGGATATTTCCCCATTCATTTTTTATATCAAGATTAATAAATTTAGTGTTTGGATTTTGTCCCACTAGTGGGAAACATCCTTGAACGGTTAACACTCTTTCTTCAAGAGTTTCTTTATTTTGAATTTTCACTCCTGTTAGTTTTCCGTTTTCATGGAGGAATTCCAAAGGAATATATGGAGTAAGGATTGTGACATTATCAAAAGATTTGAGTTCATCAACAATCTTATTTGATCCCCTAAATTCATTACGACGATGAATAAGATATAAATGTTTAGTGATTCCCGCTAAGTGGACTGCTTCTTTTAAAGCAGCGTTACCGCCTCCAATGACAAGAACATCTTGCCCTTTGAAGAAGTGTCCATCACAAAGAGCACAATAAGAAATACCTTTACCAAATAATTCATCTTCATATGGTAAACCAATTTTTCTTTCAACTGTTCCAGTTGCGATATAGACAGTCTTACTACGATATGTATCATTTCTTCCTTGAAGAACAAATAAATCGTCTTCTTTCGTTAAAGAAGTAATTTCATCTCCAATGAATTCCACTCCTTCATTCATTAGTTTCTCAAAGAAGATAACCGCTAAATCAGGTCCAGGAATTTCGTGTTGTCCTGGATAATTATCAACACGAGGAGCAATATTAATCTTTCCTCCAGGAGTGGACATTTCAATAACCGCGACATCTACCCTTTCTTGATGGAGTTTAATCGCCGCTCCAATTCCGCTTGGACCCGCTCCAATAACTAGACATTCATATACTTTATTCATATAAGAAGTCCTCCAATTCTAAATAAGAATTAATTTTAAATCTTGGCGTTAAATCTTTAGGAAGAACTCTTGGCCCCCAGTTGACTAAACAGCAATCAATACCCGCGTTAACCGAAGAGTCATAGTCGCATTTGTTATCACCAATATATATTGTTCTTTCTTTTGAACTATTAAAATAGTTCATTGCTTTGTTCATGCCTTCCGCGTTAGGTTTGCCTTTAGAAACATCATCAAAACCAACGATATATTCAAAGATTCCATCTAGATGGATACACTCTAAAGCGTATTCAGTAAGATGATGTAACTTGTTAGTGACGATTCCTAATCTAAATCCTTGTTCTTTTAGTTTAAGAAGGACTTCCTTACTATGTTCATAAGGAAAAGTATGGGTCGCGTATAATTTGTATGATTCCTTATGGAATTCATCAAACATAAATTGTTGATCCATATGAGGAAATTCATTCTTTAATGTTTCTCTAATCGGTGGACCAGAAAAATAAACAATTTTAGCGGGATCAGTTCTATTTCCATCGCGATATTTATCGTAAAGGATATTCATCGCCTCTAAAAGCATCGGGTCAGAGTTTAACACTGTCCCGTCCATATCAAAAAGAATAACATCGTATCTTTTATTCATTGACGACCTCATTTTTCTTAAATCCTTGGACTAAATAGATAATCGCGCACACTAAGATAAGAAGGAAACTTAATCCCACTGTAAGAAGAATAAATCCGTTGTTATATCTATTAAACCCTAAGAAGTTTGATTGTTCGCTTGTAAGCATAAAGATTGAACCTAAAATCGTTAAGGTTAATCCAATAACGGCGATAACTCCACTGATAGAGAAAGTTAATGGTTTATTGACATTAGCAATAAGAGGTTCATTCTTTTTAACACGAATCACATATCTACTGATATGGTTTGCCATAATCGCAAATGTTCCCGCTAAAACGAAGATGATTGACCACATCCAGCTCCAATAGCCATCATTACCCATGTTATAAGCCGTATATCTCATTGGTTCCATAATGACACGGGTTAAGCCATACCATATGATATAGCCCGCCGCTAAATCACCTAATTCAATATATTTCTTTAAGAATTTTCCAAAGACAAATCTCAAAAGGAAATATCCAGTTAAGTTAGATAAGAATTCAACATAGAAAAGAGGCGCGTAGATTTGTCCTGCTGGAGTCCAACCTGCAGATTCAGAATATTGAGCGTTATTCATCACCATCTTTGGTAAGAACCACCAATCGGACATATTAACTAAGTTACCATGGACTTCACAGTTGAAGCAGTTACCCCATCTACCAACAGCCTGAGCTACTAAAATACAAGGAACAACAACATCTACTGCGAGCCAAATAGAATATTTCTTATTTCTCCATAAGAACCAAAGAACACCGACGATGATGCCAACTAAAGCTCCAGAGATAACAGTTAATCCACCTTCCCAAACAGCAAAGATAGACCACCACTCTCCATTAGCGACTCTACTAGCAAATCCACCATGTTCCCATTCACCAATGACATAACCAACACGAGCACCGATAATTCCAGCTGGGAAAGCGACAAAGAATGTTGATTCTAAGATGCCATGTTTGCCGTATTCCACATACATTCTATGGTCACAAATAAAGTAGACAAGAACTGCACCAGAAAGAATACAAATCGCATACCAGGCGATATTTGGTTTTCCTTCCATTGATGGATTCACAAATCCTTTTTCAAAACTTAATCCATTAACTAATGGATAAAGAACATGATCTGCAATTCCATTAGTAAGCAATGCTAAGGAGAATAATGTAAGAACCCCACTAGAAATAAGAGTGATAAACATAAATTTATCAACATCTTGAGGGATTTCTTTCGCGTAATAATGTAAAACGAATAATAAGACAAATGTAGGAAGAGTAACTCCAAAAGCGAATGCGCCAAAAATTGTCATTGCCCATTCACCCGCGTGAAGCCCATATTCTTGATAAATTGATAGCATCACAAAAGTTAAAGCGGTTGAAACACCAATCGCGATAACGAGATATAGGAACTTAAAAAGTTCAGCTTTGTAATTTAAGGTCTTTGGCATTGGGAATTTGACGATTTTCATCGCTTTAAAAATTGAAAATCCAAATATTCCTATTGCTATAACCGCAAAAACAATCATAAACACTAATGAAACCATATCATTCACCTAGCACTTTCTTAAGATATTGACCTGTATAACTAACGCTTGATTTACTAACTTCTTCTGGAGTTCCGGTCGCGATAACTTTACCGCCCCTATCTCCTCCATCAGGTCCAATATCGATTATATAATCACTAACTTTGATAACATCTAAGTTGTGTTCAATTACTAAAACAGTATCTCCATGATCGACAATTCGTTGAAGAACAGCGATTAATTGTTTGACATCATGAGAGTGTAAGCCAGTTGTTGGCTCATCTAAAATATATAAAGTCTTACCAGTTGGTTTTCTTTGAAGTTCATAAGCAAGTTTCACTCTTTGAGCTTCTCCACCACTTAAAGTGGTTGCTGGTTGACCGAGTTTGATATAACCTAAACCAACATCGTAAAGAGTTTGAATCTTATGTTTAACTTTTGGAATATTGCTAAAGAAGTCTAATGCGTCTTCTACAGTCATCTCTAAGACTTCGTAAATATTCTTCCCTTTATATGTTACTTGTAAGGTTTCTTCGTTATATCGTTTCCCGTTACATGCATCACATCTAACGTAAACATCAGGTAGGAAGTTCATTGGAACGCGAGTGACGCCCGCTCCTTCACATTTCTCACATCTTCCACCAGTAACATTAAAGGAGAATCTTCCTTTATCAAATCCACGGGCCTTCGCTTCAATCGTATTAGCGAATAAATCTCTAATTTCATCAAATAATTTGATATATGTCGCTGGATTACTTCTTGGAGTTCTTCCAATTGGTTCTTGAGAAACATTAATCACTTTATCAATGTATTCTTGTCCATTCATGGATTTAATCTCACCTGGGAATACTTCTTTTCCAGTGAAATATTTCACTAACTGGAGATATAAGGTTTGATTAACTAAAGATGATTTGCCGCTTCCAGATACCCCAGTAACCGCAATAAAACAACCTAATGGGAATTTAACATTAATGTTTTTGAGGTTATTGATTTTTGCCCCTTTAAGTTCTAAGAACTTGCCGTTTCCTTTTCTACGTTTGGTAGGAACTTCAATCTTCTTTCTTCCAGTTAAATAATCAGCGGTCAAACTATTTTCACATTTTAAAAGTCCAGGAACATCACCTTGATAGATGATTTCCCCTCCATGAATTCCGGCTCGTGGGCCAATATCGACAACATAGTCCGCTTGTCGAATTGTTTCTTCATCGTGTTCTACCACCACTAAAGTGTTACCGATGTCTCTCATCTTTTTAAGAGATTCGATTAATCTTTCATCATCTTTTTGATGTAAACCAATACTTGGTTCGTCTAAAACATAAAGAATGCCTGTTAATTTGGAACCAATTTGAGTAGCGAGTCTAATTCTTTGGCTTTCTCCTCCACTTAGAGTCATCGCCATTCTGGAAAGAGTTAAATAATCTAGACCAACATCGCATAAGAAAGAAACACGGGATTCAATTTCTCTAATCACCATATTCGCAATCGCTAAATCA
>CADCGC010000040.1:0-6986 GCA_902800905.1 uncultured Erysipelotrichaceae bacterium | reverse complement strand
GTCATTATCTTTTAATTTATCTTTTAAAGAGATAATCCAATCTCTTAATTCTCCTAATTGTAAACAAGTCACATCATAGATGGTCTTATTATCAACAAGGACTGACATTGCCTCTTTATTTAAGCGAGTTCCTTTACAAGTGGTACAAATCGTATCTCTCATAAATTTCTCATAGTAATCTCTCATCCAATCACTAGTCGTGTCTTGATATAGTCTTTCGATTTTGGTTTTAACACCTTCAATATATCCAACACGATTGTTTGTGTTACCACTGCTACTTCTAAGTGTATATTTATGAATTTCAGGAGAGCCATATAAAAGAATATGCTTTTGTTTATCAGTTAATTCTTTAAATGGAACATCGATGGAAATCTTATATAAGTCACACAAAAGTTTGAATTCTTGCCATTCAAGGTTTTGCGTTCCCACAACATTTTTATAATAATCAAACGCTCCTTTAGAGATGGAGAGCTCTGGATTAGGAACAAGTAACTCTAAGGCTGCTTCTCTTTTAATTCCTAAGCCTTTACAGTCAGGGCAGAATCCCATAGGGGCGTTAAAAGAGAAGAGTCTAGGCTCTAATTTTGGAACAGAAAACCCACATATTGGACAAGTATGTCGATCTGAAAGAACTTTTTCTTCAATATCAGAATAGACCACTAATAAACCTTGAGACCAATCTAGAGCGGTTTCAATTGATTCATAGATTCTCGCTCGATTTTCTTTTTTGACAACTATTCTATCGATAACAATATCAATTGAATGTTTGTTGTTTTTCTCTAAAGGTTTTAATTCATCAATTGTGGTAAAAACATTGTCCACTCTTAAACGAACAAAGCCATTCGCTCTAATCTTATCAATTAATTCTTTATGTGTTCCTTTTTCAGCGTGCACCACTGGAGATAATAATTGAATCTTAGTGCCTTCAGGATAATTAAGAACAATGTCCGTCATATTAGTTGGACTAAAAGAAACAATTGGAGTGTGATGGGTCGGACAATACGGAACACCCACTCTACCAAAAAGAAGTCTTAAATAATCATAGATTTCAGTGACTGTTCCAACTGTACTTCTTGGGTTATGAGAAACGCTCTTTTGGTCAATCGCGATACTTGGAGATAATCCTTCAATAACATCAACATCAGGTTTTTCATAGTTTCCTAAGAATTGTCTAGCATAGCTAGAAAGGGATTCCATGTATCTTCTTTGGCCTTCGGCAAAAAGAGTGTCAAACGCAAGTGTTGATTTCCCACTTCCAGAAAGACCAGTAAAAACAACAAGAGACTCCTTAGGAATCGTGACGTTTACGTTCTTAAGATTATTCTCTCTTGCACCTTTGATAGTAATGTTCTTTTCCATAAGTGATTTTATTTTACACATTTAAAATAAAACTTTCTACACATATGAGTGTATTTTTTGTATATTATTCTTATTCGGGACGTAGCGCAGCTTGGTAGCGCACTTCCTTGGGGTGGAAGGGGTCGTCAGTTCAAATCTGATCGTTCCGACCATTTTTACCTTTTTGGTATTTAAAAAGATGAATTTAATCATCTTTTTTTCTAATTTGGCATATTGTCATTTGGTGGAGTTAGTTGAAGTTCTCTAATGATAGGAGCAATATCACTATTATTGACCATTAGGATTTTGTCAAAGAACTCTCTATCAACATCGTTTGGTTGTTCAAACTTCTCAAAAAATTTCTCTAAAGCTTCTGGAGGGATTGGATATTCTCTTTGAAGATTTTGATTAGAAACGATTTGTTTGTCGATATTCCACATCACTAAGATGATTTTATCATATAGATCTCTAAATTCTCTATTTTTCTCTACTCTTAGATAAGTAGAAATATGAGTTGCGTCTAAGATAACCACTCCATTAGGGTCTAAAGAATATGTTCTCGCTAAAGAATAGAAGATTTTCCACATCAGTTCTTCTTGAGTGAGATTTGATTGACTTCCGGTGATTTCTTTTCTTAAGGCATCACTACTAACGATATAGACATGTGATCCCTTAATCTTTTTAATGGTGTTTGAGAAGTAGGATTTTCCACTACCAGGAACACCAGAAAGAATAATTAACTTGTTCATAACATTAATATTTTAGCAAACTTTATTTATAGATAAAGAAAAAAGGACATCGCTGTCCTTTTTCGTTATATTAATTGATTAAGCAAGGAGTTGTTCTTTAAGACTATTAACAACTTCACGTCTATTAGCGAGTTCTTCTTCGCTTAATGAGGAAACTCTCTCTTTAGCTAATTCAATTCCTTCTGGAGTAACTTCTCCAAGTTTTAATACTGCTTTTTCAGCTTTCTTATAGTCTTTCTTTAAAATCTTAAGTAATTGTTCGTTTTGTTTACGAATTTCAATCTTTTGTCTTGTGACATTTAAGTAGCTTTCTGGAACGTAGGAAGAGATGATTCTGCTTCCTTCTCTCCACTGGCGGTAAAAATATTGGTGTCCAGAGATTGTCTTAACTGAAATGTAACCCCTAGGAAGTGATTCGATAACTTTTTCGATTAAAGAGACTTCGATGAGTGATTCAATTAATACTTCAACTTGTCTTTCACTTTTTTTCATATTAATTTCCTTAACCTACCGGTATATTAAACCATATTATTTCTATTTTAGCAACCAAAACTCTCAGAAATTTTTCCGAGAGTTTTAGTTGACCTATTCTAATATTTTTACTTAGAAATTACAAACCAAATTTCTTGATTCTATTCCAACGGTCTTGAGCGTATTTTTCTGCTTTTTGGAGTAATTCTTCAGCGTGCTCTGGATTGACTTTTGGAAGTTGAGAGAATCTGGTTTCAGTCATAATGAATTCTCTGAACTTGGAGTAATCTGGCTCAGGCATATCGATTTGTAAGCCTGGTTTACCTTCTGCCACTAAACGAGGATCATATCTGAAGAGTTGGAAGTAACCACATTCAACAGCTTTCTTCTCTTGCTTCATGGAGTTGCTTAAGCCACCTTTAATACCGTGGTTAGCACATGGAGCGTAACAGATAATTAAGGATGGTCCGTTATAGCTTTCAGCTTCTTTTAAAGCCTTAATTGCTTTAACTGGGTTGCTACCTAAGGCGATTTGAGCAACATAGACTGTGCCATAGCTCATTGCGATAAGAGCAAGATTCTTCTTAGGAGTTAATTTACCTGAAGCGGTAAATTTGGCGATACTACCAGTTTGACTGGATTTGGAGGATTGTCCACCAGTATTGGAGTAGACTTCAGTATCTAAGACTAAGATGTTAACATCTTCTTCGTTAGCTATGACGTGGTCTAATCCACCATAGCCGATATCGTAAGCCCATCCGTCACCACCGATAATCCAAACGGATTTGTCTTGTAAGTCTCTTTCATAAGTGAGGACTTCTTTGACTTCGGCGTCTTTACTTGCTTTAACTAAAGCAACTAATTCTGGAACGATTCTACGAGATTCTTTTCTATTCTTGATATTGGCGAAGTATTCGTCAATCTTGGCTTTGAGTTCTTCTTCAACGCCTTCTCTAGCTTTAGCGGCTTCTAAGATTTCCACTGCAGCTTTGAGTTTGTGGTCAGTAGCAACTCTCATACCATAACCGAATTCAGCGTTATCTTCGAATAAGGAGTTAGCCCAAGCAATACCTTGGCCTTCTTTATCGGTGCAGAATGGAGTTAATGGAGTAGAACCACTATAGATGGAGCTACAACCAGTGGCATTAGCCACTAACATATCTTTGCCGAAGAGTTGAGAGACTAATCTATAATATGGAGTTTCTCCACAGCCTGCACAGGCACCAGAAATTTCCATATATGGCATTAAGAAGCCAACACCTTTTGGTGTTTCTTGCAAGGCTGCTGGTAATTTGTCAGCTTTATAAGAAACGTGTTTGAATAAGTATTCGGCTGCTTCTTCTTGTGGGAATTGTGATTTGGCTTCCACCATTTCAAGAGCAATTCTACCTGTCTTATTTGCGTTACATTCAGCAACACAGAGACCGCAACCGACACAGTTTCTTGGTGAAACTTGGATACGATATTGATGACCTGGAACACCCATTGCTGGTTTGACATCATTTTTCACGAGTTCTGGAGCATTGGCGAGTTCTTCATCGTTTAATAAGAATGGTCTAATGGTCGCGTGTGGACAGACGAATGCACATTGGTTACATTGAATACACATATCTTTGTGCCAAAGAGGTACTCTATCAGCGATACTTCTTTGTTCTCTATATGTGATGTCTGGATTCATTGTGCCATCTAAGAGTTCCCATTCAGTGAACTTACTGACTGGTAAGTCATCTCCACCTAAGTTACCCATAACAGCAACATAAGTATCGAAATATTCATCACCAGTTAATGGTCTTTCAAATTTTGGTTCTAATGAGGTCCATGCTGGATCAACTTTGACTTCTCTAAGTCCTTCAGTACCAGCGTCAATCGCTTTCCAGTTAAGTTCAACGATTTCTTGGCCTTTCTTAGCGTAGCTCTTTTCAGCAAATTTCTTCATCCACTTATTGGCTTCCTCATAAGGCATAATGTCTTGGTTGAGGTAGAAGAAGCTAGCTTGGAGGATGGTATTGGTGTGTCTACCCATACCGATTTCACTAGCAATCTTGTTAGCGTCGATAACGAAGAATCTTGCGTGTTTCTTCGCTAAGAGATATTTTGTTCTATTTGGCATGACTTTGATGAGTTGTTCATCGCTCATGTCAGTGTTGAGTAAGAATGTTCCACCTTCTTTTAAGTTCTTAATCATATCGAACTTGAAGAGGTAGGTATCAAGTGAACAGGAGATGAAGTTCGCATTTTGGACATAGTAGGCACTTCTAATTGGTGTCTTACCGAATCTTAAGTGTGAACGTGTAACACCACCAGCTTTTCTTGAGTCATAAGCGAAATATGCTTGAGCATATTGTCCAGTTGCGTCACCAATAATCTTAATAGAAGATTTATTAGCGGAGACTGTACCATCACTACCTAAACCATAGAATAAGCAACTTGTATAGTCTGCTTTGACATGGAAGTTGTCATCAACAGGAATTGATTTGTGGGTAAGGTCATCGTTAATACCGACTGTGAAGTCATGATGACGTTTGTCACTATTTAAGAAATCAAAGACTGCTTTGACATCTTTTGGTTGAGTATCTTTACTGGATAAACCATAACGACCACCGATAACTTCAACATCGAGACCAGCTTGTTTAACTACTGAAACGACATCTAAGTATAATGGTTCGCCTGTGGCACCCATTTCTTTTGTTCTGTCTAAGACCGCAATTCTCTTGGTGGATTTTGGTAAAACTGCTAATAAGTGTTTTGCAGAGAATGGTCTATATAAGTGAACCTTAACAACACCAATCTTTTCATCTGGTAAAGCATCGATAACTTCTTTTGCGGTATCAGTGATTGAACCCATAGCAACGATAACTCTATCAGCGTCTTTACGACCATAATATGTAAATGGAGCGTATTCTCTACCAGTTAATCTACTTGCTTCTTTGAAGTATTTAACGGCGTAATCGACGACTTTTTCAAAGTGAGCGTTTTGAGCTTCTCTACCTTGGAAATAAATATCATCGTTTTCAGCTCCACCACGTGTGACTGGGTGAGTGTGTGGGTTTAAAGCGCGAGCTCTAAATTTTTCAACCTTGTCCATTGGAAGGAGTTTCTTCCATTCTTCGGCGTCAACGAATTCAACGTTTTGAATTTCGTGGGATGTTCTAAATCCATCGAAGAAATGACAGACAGGGGTTTCAGCATCAATTGCGAGTAAGTGGGCAACTGGTGTTAAGTCAGCGATTTCTTGAACTGAGTGGGAGCAAATCATTGCGACACCAGTTTGTCTAATCGCGTAAATATCTTGGTGATCACCAAAGATTGATAAGGAACGAGTTGCTAAGCTACGAGCAGAAACGTGTAAGACTACTGGTAATAATTCACCGGCCCATTTGTAAATGTTAGGGATCATTAAGAGTAAGCCTTGGCTTGCTGTGTAAGTTGAGGCAAGAGCGCCTGCTTGAAGTGCACCATGGACTGCGCCAGAGGCACCGGCTTCGGATTGCATTTCACTAACTTTGACAACACTTCCGAAATAGTTTTTTCTTCCTTTGCTGGCTTCGACATCAATAACTTCTGCCATTGGGCTAGAAGGAGTAATTGGATAAATACCAGCAACTTCAATGAAATTATAGGATTCTAATGCTGCAGCAGTATTTCCGTCTACTGAGAGCATAGTCTTTTTAACTTCCATTATTTATTTTCCTCCAAAATAAAACCACATTAACTATACACGCGTATAGAGTTCTTTTCAATATGAAGGTAATAAAAAAGGCTAAGATTTTGCCTTAACCTCTTATATAAATTATGAACGGTAATTTTTCTTATTTTTTCGATTTGCTTGTTCATCGCTAACAAGCTTTTTTAATATTCTTAAATCTTGGTCACTTAGAACAACATTCCTATCAAGAAGACCACCGACAATTGTCATTCTCTTATAGATAAAATCACTAACAGAGTCATATTGTTCGTAGTCTTTCTTCTTTAAAGATGCTTTTTTAGTAGAAACAAGGGTCTTATTTTCTTCTTGGTCGTTGAGCCATTTCTTTAAAGTTGGAACAAGTTCCATAAGGTTATATTCAGGATCCATTTGAAGGGTTGGTTCAAAATATGAAAGATGCTCACTGATGATTTCTGGATAGACACCAACAAACTTGGATAATCTTTCGCTAGTAACATATTTCTTATTAATCTTTAGGATGCCATTTAAATATTTCTTAACATCGCTAACCTTTGGTTCTTTCATAACCCTATCACCTACTTATTAATAGTATTTTATCACATCGGATCAAAAATTAAAGACTAACACCCCTTTTATTTATAATAAAAAATCGCCCATTATTTGGTCCTTTCAAATTAAACGGGGAGTAACGGGAAGCACACCCCGTTCTTTTTGATAGGTTTATAACTTTGTTAAATAAAAAGGGCCTCTATAATTTTAGG
>CADCGC010000039.1 GCA_902800905.1 uncultured Erysipelotrichaceae bacterium | reverse complement strand
AATGATTTCACTGAAGAAGTCACTAAACTCAAGAAGTCAAAATAATAACAAATTATATTTGCATTATTTAACGAGTTTTAGTATCATAATCGCTGACGCAAAAAATAAAAGAGGAATTTAATATATGGCAAACATCAAATCACAAATCAAACGTAATCGCACAAACGAAGAAGCAAGATTAAGAAACAAGGCTGCAAAAAGCGCACTCAGAACTGCTTCTAAAAAAGTAAGAGTCGCAGTTGAAGCTAAGGACTTAAAAGCTGCCGAAGAAGCACTTGTTGCTGCTTTCAGATTAATCGACAAATCCGTTAGTGATGGTGTCCAACACAAAAACACCGCTAGCAGACAAAAGGGCGAATTACAAAGATTAGTTAATTCTTTAAAATAATTGATTATTTTATTGCGTTTTGAATTTTAACAAAAACATCTCAAAAGCGTAAAAGTGGTCGACTTGACCACTTTTTATGTTGTAGTCAAGCTGATACAAATCTTCTAACGTTTGATGAATTGTCTTTTCCGAGATTCGATTTACAAGTTTAGAAAGAACATACGCTCTTCCTGGTTTGATTTTAAGTTCCTTAGCAATCTCTTCTTGAGAATATCTTTTTCTATATAAATATGATACTTGGTTTAATAGTCTAAACTGATTGGCGAGTTGGCTAATTAAAGTAACTGGTTGAACTCCATTGATTCTTAAGTCTTTAAGCATTCTAACAGCCTCTCCGTTATTTCCATCTAATAACAAATTGAAAATAAGGAAGGTGTTATCTTCTAAAGGACGTGCCACCATTTGGCAAACATCTTTATATCTAATGTGGTCAGTGTAAAGAGTTAAGACTTGCACACTATTAATAAATAGTCCAACATCACCATTAGTGCGACTAGCGAGTTCATTTAATGCGTCGCGGTCAATGGTGATTCCTTTTTTAGCAACAAAAGCTTTAACGTATTCATTCCATCCTTTTTCATCAGGATCAGTGATTTCAACGATTTTAGCCTTTTCTTTTATTGCTTTAAAAATTGGTGATTTGTCATCAATTGAAGATGAAGTTACTGATAGAATCAGTAAAGTCTCTTCAACACCACCACTAGAAATATAATTTAAAAGTTCATCAAATAACTGATTAGCGTCGATTTTATTTTTTGGTTTTGGTTTAAGAAGGAAATAACAATTCTCCAAAGAGACAACTTTCTTCTCATATCCAAGAGCGACATATTGACATTCATCGACCGCGTCTTGGACTAAAAAGTTGTTACCATCGAGTTTGATAAAATTTAAATCATCAGGTTTTTCTTCACCTAAAAACGATTCACCGATTTTTCTAATCTGTGATTTTATCGTTGGAGATTGGTTTCCGTAAATAAAATAAATCATCACATATATTATATTCTTTTTGTCAGGTTTCCTGTCAAAAAGTTATCGTACTTTCTAAATCAGTTCTCCTAATGACGACATCATATTTTCTTAATATTCCTAGAACTACACTATGGGGATGGCCATAATAATTGTTTTTACCACACGATATAACACCTATGGTTGGAGATAGATATTTAACAAATTCCTCACTTGTTGAAGTTTTTGAGCCATGATGCCCAACTTTTAAAATGTCACACGGAATATATTCGTTGTTCTTGATAATTTCCTTTTCAATTTTTATTGGCGCGTCGCCCATAACTAAATAGTTATATTGATTAATTTTAAAGCCCAGGACCAAAGACCTGTCATTTTCTTCACTCCACAAATCCGGATAGATGTTGTAGTTAGTGAGCTCTAGTCCGTTTATATTTATAGGAAATTTAGTGTAATCCTTGATGTATTCTTTAACGGTAAAGTTCCTAATTAGAGATTTAACTGCTCCAGAATGATCAAAGTCATCATGAGTGGTTATTAATAAATCAACGTGATAAATTTGATTCTTTTTGAAATAAGGAATCAGTACATTCGTAGCAATATCTTTATTTTTATTTCCGCCTGTATCAATTAAAACAGTGCTATTTTTATATTTAATTAAAGTTGAGTCTCCTTGACCTACATTTATGAAACTAACATAGTCTTTTATAAAGAACCTTAAAGGAATAATATGAAGTGATAAAGAAAGAGTTAAAAACACTAAAGAAAGGTTTTTCACTGGTCTCAATCTTATTGATAAAAAGTATAAAGTAATATAGAAGATCAATTCAAATAAAAGCAAAGAAAGATTACTATAGGGATAAACATATATTTTGATCATTGTTGGAGAGATAAAATTCAAGGCTTTTATCATAAAAGCAGTAATTGCTCCAATAACAGAAAATAACGGAACACCGGCAAATGAAAGAACCGCCAAAACAAATATCAAAATATAAATTGGAGTTAATAATAATTGAAGCGGAAAAGAGAAAATAGATATCTCATTGTAGTATCTTGTAGTAAATGGGATAAATGAAATAGCAATAGCTAATAGCAGCACACCTCTTTTTAGTATCTTCGGTTTAATAGAAAACGAACTATTAAAGAAGATGGATAACAAAGTTATAAGGTACGCTAAAATAAAGCCGTCCTGATAAGCTAAGTGATAATCAATTAATAGGAACAATATACCGCTAATAGAGACTATATCTATGTACCGGAATCTTCCTTTTAAAGGATAAGTGTTGATGAATTTTGCTAGCTGTAACACAAAAAATCTAAGTGTTATGAACTTCGGAAAAGTTAATATCACATATGGAAGAAAGAGAATAACTGATAGAAGGTCCACTATTTTGTCTTTTTTGATAAAAACTGATAGTAACCATTTGATTAGTTTAAAAAAGAAAAACAGATAGATTCCACTAGCGGAAACCACTCTAGAAAGATGTAGGTTTCTACTAACATCGACTAACTCACTTTCTTTATTAATACCAAAAAGGATTGATCCTACTAGGCCTCTACTATTCTCATCAAATTTCTCCAAAAATAATCTCTTGTATTTGTTGAGTCTAATAGGATTAGAAAATTTAACCTCTGTTTTTTTAACAAGAAGTTGATAATACACGCCTTTTTTATTAAGAAAATCTTTAAAATCAAACTCCGACTCTAAAGTCACGAAATCTAATTCTTCCTTATCGGCGTCTAGTAAAAGAATATCTCCAACTTCATGATAATTATCTGGTTCAGAGACATAGAACCTTTCAAAAGAAGACGAGATAATGTAGTAGTTTTCTTTAACTTCCACCACCATTCCTTGAAAACTTGATCTAGTGGATGTCGGACGAATGAAAGATATTCCAACACCCACTAGAAAGGAAATGAAGGCAAGAAGCATTACTTTCTTGCTTCTTTTAAAAAACGCAAAGACTAACAGAGCGATTATTTCAATTATTCCTACTATTATCGAATAACGGACATTTATTCCAATAAATAGAGCAAGAAACAAAAGAATTAAACTCACGCGTGTAGAATTACATAATTACGTATTTTTCGATATGTGGCGTTACCGATACCATATACTTCGAGCAATTGCTCAAGAGTTGAGAATAGCCCGTTCTCATTACGATATGTAATAATAGAATTGGCTATGGTTTGAGTAATGCCATTAATCGATGCTAAAGTTGATGCATCATCACTATTAACGTTTACCTTATCGATTTCACTTGAGCTACACAAATCTGTAGCGTCAAATTTAGAAGCGATAAAATAAGTCACTCCACTAGTGAGGACACTACTTTCATAGAATGCTCTTTCATCAGCGTTATTTGTAGTTCCTCCAGCTGCTTCTAATAAATCTGACATCAAAGCTCCTTCATTAAGCGTATAGGTTCCAGTTTTATAAACTTCGCCTTCCACTGTGACGGTAAATGTGTTAGCGACTTCAGTGACAGTTCCAACTGATTGAATGCCAACGTTTGGATCGAGTACAAGAAATGTCGCAATAACTGCAACAGTTACTAGTACAACCCCGATTAAAATCTTAATCATATAAAAAACCTCCTCATTATACTAAGAGTCGATTTTTGCGATTTTTTTGTAAAAATTTTTAAAAAAGTTTTTCAAAGAAATAAAAAAGACCTTTATGGTCTTTAATATTTTAAGAATTATGCGCCAATTTTGACGACTTCAACTTTATAATTCTTTTTGGCTTTGACGTCAACGATGTCTCCAACACTCTTTCCGATAAGTGCTTCACCAAGTGGGCAAGCGTTAGAAATCTTATTGTTGAATGGATCGCTTTCAACAGTACCAACGATCATATATTTAGCTTCTTTTCCTGTTTCTAAGAATCTAATTGTAACTGTTGAACCCAAAGAGACCTTATCGCCTTTTCTTTTTGAATTCTTCTCATCATCGATTAATTCAAAGTTTGAAAGGATATCTTCAATTTGTTTGATTCTGCCTTCAACTTCGGCTTGTCTATTTCTTGCAGCATCATAGTCAGCGTTTTCACTTAAGTCACCTTGAGCACGAGCTTCTGCTAATTGTCTTTTGACATCTTCACGAACTACATCAATTAAATTTCGTAGCTCTCTTTCAAGTTCTTCTTTACCAGCTTTTGTTAATTGTACTTTATCAGACATGTTATACACCTCTTTTTGTCATGCGTTATTATACCAATAACGACATAAGTATGCTATATCTTTTTTATCAAAAAATTCTTAGCCATTAATTTTTAACATTAATGCACAATTTTTCTCTATGTCATCTTCGCTGATTCCAATATCAAGATATTCTTCTTTACTCATATCATAAGGAATAAATCCTGCTTTGGAGAAAGCACTAAATGAAGCAATATTTGTCTTTTTGCAATTTAAATAAATTGCATTATATCCGCGTTCTTTCGCGTAATTGATAGCGAGCCTTATTAATTCTTGTCCGATTCCAAGACGTTGATGGTATTCTTTGATTCCTATCTGTTCAACGTAGATTGAGCCTTTAAAAACATCATATTCCTTCAAGCACAAATAACCTGAAACTTCATCTAAATATTCGGCCGCAATAATGACATTGGATTCTTTTGGAGCAGATAAATATTGAAGGGTGCCTCCGTTTTCAACGCTTAAAGATGAAGCAATTTCTAAACATTGGTTCACAATATCAGCGTTACTATTGTCATAAACGCTATATGTGTAGGTAGTTAATTGACCAACTTTAAATTGAGATTGAATGAGTCGATTCTTAAATAAATCAGAAACCTTTATTTCATAAAGCATTCCTTTTAATTGATTCTTTAACGCTAATTTGAAGCCTAAACTTTCTAATGCTTTAGCCTGATATTTTGAATAAATAGAAAGTTCAATCTTTCCGATATGGATGTTGTTTTTCTTCCATTCAAGAATGCGGTTAATCATCCATTTGGTAAATAGCAAAATGTTATTTTGTGTGACATAGTTCGGATCAATTGAGAACATGCTTCCGAAAATATCAAATCGTCCTCCAAAAGCGTAAAACGCCACATAACTATCGTTAAACGGTTCAGTTTTTAATTTTTCATAGTCTTCAGGAGTTACCGGAAGGAAATCCATGTATCCAACAATATTATTGTTGATGATTAAATTAGCACTACAATCAGCAGTGTCAGTAATCATTCCTTCCCATGTTTCAGCGTCACCTTCAACTTCTAATGCTTCAGGAAACATTCTTCCATCCACTGTTAAATAGTCTAAGTCAACGTGTTTCTTAGAGATTTCATACGCTGTGAAAAAGTTGTTATTTAATAGATACTCACTATCAAAAATCTTTGCTCCCTCAACGCAGAGTCTAATAGTAGATGCATCTCTTTCTCCATCATCATGAGTGATGTTCTCGTCTTTTTTAAGACGATCAATGAGCATTTGAATATCGTCTGGGAAGTGAGTTTGATCGATATCGTCAAGGAAAGAGCCTTTCTTAGGATAGAGTCTCCAAAGTTCTTTATCGAGTTTATCAACGAGAATGATATAGATATCTTTCTCCATCTTTTTTGCAATTCGATATTCTTTGATTGCGTAAGAATCAGCTTTTGCAAGCATTCCTACGGAGAAAAAGAAAATCATCGCTCTAGCAGCGTCGATTCTTTCGCTTATTGTTTCTTCCCACTGCTCTCCGTAATTAATTCCGTTGTCATACCATAAAGGTAGACCAGCGTCATACATCTTCAAAGCATAGGAAGACACTCTTGTAGCATCTTCAGCGTTGTAGCTCAAAAAATAAAATGTCTCACTAGATGTGGTTTTAAAACCAAGGTCTCTTGCCATAATCTATGTCTCTAATTATTTATTCTATCAAAATCGCTATACTTTCGTATATAATTTACTCGCAAATGAAAAAAGATAATTTGTTTACTCGTTTATTAACTCTATTTCTGACCTTCCTAAAAGTTGGAGCTTTAACTTTTGGTGGAGGCTACGCGATGATTCCAATCGTTCTAGAAGAAGTCTCAAAAAAGAAAAAATGGATTAGTGAGATGGAAATGCTTGATATTATCGCGATTAGTGAGTCCACTCCTGGACCAATTGCAGTAAATACTGCAACTTACGTCGGATATCGCGTTAATGGAATCTTAGGAAGTATTGTTGCTACCTTCGGTTTAGCACTTCCAAGCTTTGTTATTATTTTTGTAATTTCATATTTCTATAAAGACTTTATGCAATGGCAAGTAATTCAAGCTGCTTTCAAAGGATTAAAAGTTGGAGTCATTCTCTTACTATTTAATGCAGTGTTAAAGCTAAAGAAAGGCGTTAAATTCACTATTATTGGAGTGATTTCTTTTATTCTTGCTTTAGCGGTAATGATTATTTTCTCTATCTTTGATATTCAATTCAAATTCATGTCTTTGTGTTTGATTCTATATGGAATCCTTTTAGGAATTGTCCTCACTAAGATTGGAAAAATGGAAGGAGGAAAAGAATAATGGTTTTCTTTGAACTCTTCTATACTTTCTTCCTTATTGGTCTATTCACCTTTGGTGGAGGCTATGCGATGATTCCAATGATTCAAGAACAAGTTGTTGGAAAAGGTTGGATTAGTGAAGAAGCTTTAACAGACTTTATCGCAATTAGTGAAGTCACTCCTGGTCCGTTCGCTTTGAATATCTCAACATTTGTTGGAAACACATTAGCTGGTCCTTTTGGCGCGATTTGTTCCACTCTTGGAGTTATACTCCCTTCTTTAATCGTCATTATCATTGTGGCGATGATTATGAAGAAATTCATCGCTAATAGATATGTCCAAGGAGCGCTTAATGGAGTTAAGCCAATCGTATTAGCTTTAATCCTTTCTACAGCTTTGTTGCTTTTAGTAAAAGTTACTTTATTTGGCGGACATTCACTACAAAGTGAATTCTCCTTTGATAAGAGAAGTTTAGCGCTTCTAGTCTTCTTAGTGGGATTCATAACTATTTACAAAAAAATAAATAAAAAGAGCCTTTCCCCGATTAAGATTCTCGGTTTATCGGCTCTACTTGGAATAATTATTTTTACAGTTTAGTCTTCTTCTGACTCTCCGAAGTTGTCTTCATTAAAAGCGTTAAAGACTTCTTCAACTTCTTCGTATTCCTCTTCACTTTCAATTTCAAATAACTCTCCGTTATCGTTATATTCCATCGCGATAATTTCTTCAGGGTTATTTTTTTCATATAAGAAAACGTATTTCTTGCCTCTTTCTGGGTGTTCGTAAGTAAAGAGGATTTCCATCACATGTTGATTTCCATCTTCATCCATGATGGTAATTTGTTTTTCGTCCATTAAATCCATAATTATTTATTTCCTTTCATCCTGATATAGAAATCAAGTATTTCACAGGCCGCGATGCGATCCACTGTTTCTTTGTGCTTCTTTGAAGAAACATTCATTTCATAAAGAGTTTTATGCGCTGAAATGCTTGTCATTCTTTCATCTTGTAAATCAATCTTTAAAGTTGGATCTTCTTTTAACAAATCGTCTTTAAATCTAATTGAAGATTCCGCTCTCCATCCCTGAGTTCCATCCATATTTATTGGCAAACCAATAACGATGTTTTTTATTCCCGTTTGCGCCACCACTTCGTGAACACGTTTACGTGCTTGTGAATAGGCTTCTTTTGGGAATCTAAAGGTCTCTAAGCCATGGACAAATCCAAGGGAATCACTAGTGGCAATTCCTAAGGTTACTGTTCCTAAATCTAAACCAATATATTTGTCCATTTATTTAACAGTTTCCTTTACGAGTTTAAGAGCGTCTTCAACTTTTGAATGGTCTCTTCCAGCTCCACTAGCGAAGTCTGGACGTCCTCCTCCAGATCCACCTAAAGCACCCGCAACTAGTCTCACTAAATCGCCTGCTTTATAAGATTTTAAGGCTTCACCATTTACACTACAGATAACTGGTAGTGACGCTCCATCATCAGCGATTAAAACGATAACTGAATTTGGATGAGCAACCTTAAGTTTATCAATTAAAGTTGAGGCAGCGTTTCTACTTGTATCTTTAAGATATTTAGCTAAAAATTCAAAGCTTCCTAAGTTAACAAATTCATTATTGATTGCAGAGGCTTCACTATTAGCAAGTTTGCTATTAAGTGATTCAACTGTCTTCTTTAGTTCGGCTCTTTCATTAAGCAATCCATTAAGTCTAATTGAGACTTCAGAGTATGAACCAGCACCGACGATATTTCTTGCTTGATTCAGCATATTTTCACGTTTCTTAAGAAGTTCATACGCTCCAATTGATGTACGAGCAACGATACGACGGACACCACTAGCGACACTTTCTTCACTTTCAATCACAAAGACACCAATATCTTGTGTGTTTTTTACGTGAGTGCCGCCACAGAATTCTTTGGAAACTTCACCAAAACACACGACTCTAACGACATCACCATATTTATCATCAAATAAGGCTTTTGCACCAATCTTTCTTGCTTCATCAATGGAGAGAACTTTGGTCTCTTCTTCGATAGCTTCGCTAATCCAACGATTAACCTTTCTTTCAGTTTCAGCAATCTCTTCTTCTTTCATCTTTTCAAAGTGAGAGAAGTCAAAGTGAATGTATTCGCTAGAGACATAGCTACCCTTTTGAGCTACGTGACTACCAAGGACTTCAGTTAACGCACTCTGGAGCAAGTGGACTGAACTATGGTTTCTCGCGATGAGTTTTCTATTAAGTGAATCAATGGAAAGATGGACTTTATCGCCAACTTTAATTTCACCATATAAAACTGTAACGTGATGCAAGTGTTGTTTATTAGGAGCTTTGTTAACATTAGAGACTCTTGCTTCCATGTTGTCATTTTTAATGACACCAGTATCAGCAACTTGTCCACCGCTTTCAGCGTAGAAAGGAGTTTCTTTAACAATTAAGTCACCTTCACCACTTAATGAATCAACTTTTTCGCCATCGACAAATAAGCCAATAACCTCACTATCACATTCTATGATTTCGTAGTTGAATTTACTTTCTTTGGTGAATTCCATTAAATCGATTGATTGCTTATTCATGGATTGTAAATCTCCACGAGCGGCTCTCGCTCTTTCTTTTTGCTTTTTCATCTCTTCATTGAATTCTTCAATGTTGACAGTAACACCATTTTCTTCACAGATTTCTAAAGTTAATTCTTTAGGGAATCCGAATGTATCGTATAGTTTGAACATGTCTTTACCAGAAAGTTCTTTCTTTCCTTTGATTAAGTCGTTTAAGAGAGACTCACCATTAGAAAGTGTTTTTAAGAATTTTTCTTCTTCAGCAATTACAAGTTTCTTAACGTAGTCGGCTTTTTCAATTAAATATGGGTAGAAATCTTTCATGATTTCCACAACGATATCAACTAGTTGATATAAGAATGGTTTATCGATACCTAAGACTCTGCCAAAACGTTCCGCTCTACGGACTAATCTACGTAAGACATATCCTCTACCTTCATTAGAGAAAACTTCTCCATCAGCGGTTGCAAATGTCACTGCTCTAATATGGTCAGCAATGACTCTAAAGGCCATTTTATTTGATTCATATTTTTTATTTGAAAGTTCTTGAACTTTCTCTATGATTGGCCAGAACAAGTCTGTTTCAAAGTTTGATTGAGTTCCTTGCATAACACACGCAAGCCTTTCTAAACCTGCACCGGTATCGATGTTTTTGCTTGGAAGTTCTTTATATTCACTTCTCTTTTTGCCGCTTACTGCATTAAATTGAGAGAAGACGATATTCCATATTTCAATATAACGATCGTTTTCCACATCGTTTTTAAGAAGATCAATTCCGATATGTTTTGGATCATATTTTTCACCACGGTCAAAATAGATTTCTGTATCTGGGCCACATGGACCATCTCCGATCTCCCAGAAGTTTCCTTCTAAAGGAATGAGGTGATCTTCTTTAACACCAGCGTTCATCCAGCATCTTTTGGTGTCCATATCATCTGGGAAGTGAGTGATATATAAGAGTTCTGGGTCAAAACCAAAATATTTGTCACTGGTTAAAAGTTCCCACGCCCATGGGATAACTTCGTTACGGAAATAATCTCCGATAGAAAAGTTTCCTAACATTTCAAAGAATGTGTGGTGTCTATCAGTCTTACCAACATTTTCAATATCATTAGTTCTAATGCTCTTCTGAGCGTTAGTGATTCTTCTACTTGGTGGAACTTCACTTCCATCAAAATATTTTTTTAAAGCTGCAACACCCGCATTAATCCAAAGTAAAGTTGGATCATTTTTTGGAATTAAAGAACTTCCAGGTTCAATGTGGTGTCCTTTACTTTCAAAGAATTTGAGCCATGTGCTTCTAATTTCACTACCAGTCATCTTTTTCATGTTTTTTCTCCCAAATATAATAAAACGTTCCTTTTTAGGAACGAACTTTGCCGCGATACCATCCTATTTCACTCGTTATTGCGATGTGCTCTTAATTTATCATTAATTACGTTAATGACTCGTCGGCATTACCCGAACTAAGGGAAGTGGCCTCTTTAGATTCAATATGCGCTTCCACCATCCGCACTCTCTAGAATTGAATTAACTAAAGTTTGTTTCCGATTTGTATTTTAAATTATTACTCAAATGTTAACAACATAAATTTTAACAAATTTTATGTTTATCATAAAAGACCCCCACAACAATTATAAATTGATGGATACCTCTACTAGGTGGGGGATGAATTTGACAAAAAATGATTAAAAGAAGTAAAGATTATTGTATAAAAACATATAGGGATTTGATCTAATAAATATG
>CADCGC010000038.1 GCA_902800905.1 uncultured Erysipelotrichaceae bacterium | reverse complement strand
AAATATATAATATCACTCGTTATCGCCTCCATAGTTAAGTGGTATAACGGATCCATGGTAAGGATTAATTCGTAGTTCGATTCTGCGTGGAGGCACCATAATCGTATACATATTTTGATACAAAGTGGAATATGCGAAAAACCGCAAAAATGCTCAGAAATGGGCATTTTTTCTTATATTTCTAATAAAAAAAGTAATAATTTGTCAGCTCTGTTGTGTTAAAATTGACTGATAAATAAGAATTTGTAAAGGAGAAACAACGATGAAAATTGACGTTAATGAATTGTTTGAAGAACTTGGAAGCCTTTCGCAAGTAGAAGCGATTGCTCTTGGTGGGTCAAGAGCGACTGGTAGAAATGATGAAAAATCAGATTACGATGTGTATGTGTACATAACAAGCAGTATTGATGAAAATGTGCGAAGAAATATTCTGGAAAAATACTGCAGATATATGGAAATCGGGAATTCCTTTTGGGAACTTGAAGATGATGTTACCTTAAATGATGGAATTGATATGGACATCATTTACAGAAATATGCAGGATTTTGAAGACATGGTTTCCTCTGTTGTAATAGACTGTGTGCCATGTAATGGCTATACCACTTGTATGTGGCATAATCTCATTACCGCTAAAATTGTAATAGATAAAAATGGAAAACTGAGCGCTCTACAGGAAAAATATCGGATTCCATATCCAAAGAAGCTAAAGGAGAAGATCATATCCAATAATCTAAAGCTTCTTAGTGGTATGTTACCGTCATTTGATATGCAGATAAAAAAGGCAGAGAATAGAGGGGACCTTGTAAGCGTCAATCATAGGGTTGCTGAATTCCTCGCAAGTTATTTCGATATTATTTTTGCACTGAATGAGATGACACACCCTGGGGAGAAGAGAATGCAAAGTATTTGTTCTGAGGAATGCAAGATTTTGCCTAATCGCTTTGACGAAAATCTGAACAGATTATTTGCAGGAATGTTCAGAGAGAGTATATCAGATGTAATAAATGATATGATAATTGAGATAAAAACGATTACGAAGATGTAGTCAAATTCCTATTTATCGTTCAGAAATAGGGGTATGCAAATTACCTCTAGGGTATGCATTTTTGCTTTTATGGTATGCAAAATATAGGCTAGGGTATGCAGTGTATCAAAATGGGCAAACGGAGGCAGATGATAGAAATTCCCACTTATGTGGGATTTTTCTTTGCGTTTCATCTTTGTACAAATTATTTGCATCATTATTCAAATGTAATATAATAGTGCCCATAAAGATTGATAGAGGCGCAATTGCGATCAGTAATCAGTGGAGGGGACACCCAGAGAAACTGATGAAAGGCAAAATTGCCGAAACATTATAAGGGCACTTGTAATGGTTGGGCTATGAGAGAATATCTCAATAGACTCCTACAACTTGTAGAGGCGCTATCGATGACATTCCGAAATTAGGTTGCATCGATACATGCAATCTTTTTGTTAATATAGGAGGAATGTCGAAATGAAATTAACAAAAAAATCCCCAATGCTCTTCGTGGTTCTAGCAGTATTAGGATTAAGCGGATGCGGTACGTCACGCGTGGATAACACAAAACTCGTCATCGGTATGGAATGTGGCTATCAGCCCTTCAACTGGACGGTGAATAAAGCGAACGATTATACACTTCCAATCCATGGCACAAATCAATTCGCGGATGGTTATGATATCGCAGTCGCGCGTTATCTCAGCCAAGACCTCGGTAAAGAAGTGGTGATCAAGAAGATTGAATGGGATTCATTAATCCCCTCTTTACTCAATGATGAAATCAATATGGTTCTCGCGGGGATGAGCGTCACCCCCAAAAGATTAGAGACGATCGATTTCAGTGACCCATATCTCGCCAGCGATTTAGCATTCTTGATCAAAACGGAAAATTTACCTGAAGGTAATTCTAAAGAAAATCCCGCGAGTTATGCGGATTTAAAAGCCTTATTCAATAACCAGAACTTAGTCTGTCAGGCTAATGTCGTCGGTGATGATATCATCGAAACATATTTCTCATCTTTAACAGATGTGAGTATCCATCATAATACCGCGTTAGGAACTTATCCATTAGCCGCGCAGGATGTGAAGGCGGGTTTAGCCTTTGCGATGCCTGCGGAATTACCAGTCGTGGAAGCGATGACTAATTTTGGAGGGTTATCTGTCCTTTACTGCGATTATCAGAGCTTTTTAAGCGAGGATGATATCACTGGATTATCCGTCAATGTCGGTTTGAAGAAGGGTAATGATGAACTTAGAAAGGAAATCAACGCTTCTTTGAAGAAACTCACACAAGAACAGAGATCCATGATGATGGGCGAAGCTTCAGAACGCAGCGCGAATAACTAGTTATGAACTTCAATAAAATTGGAGAGATATTAGCGGAGAATCAAGAATTCATCTGGGCGGGTATCGCCTCGACTTTGATTCTCTCCATCTTCGGCACCGTAGTCGGATTATTTTTAGGCATCCTTCTCGCGTACGGCAAACTCATCAAGGTCAAAGAACTCGATAATGGGTTTGTCAAAGTATTGAAGAACATCTTAAAAGGATTCTGCATCGTCTATTCGACAGTCTTTCGAGGGACGCCGATGATGGTGCAAGCTTTGATCTTCAAATATGGCTTTCAAGCCATCGGGGTAAATTTTGAGAATTTCTTCTTCGGGAGCATGGTCTCAAATGTCTTAAATGGATGGCTCATCTGTGGACTAATCGTCATCACCTTGAACACCGCTGCCTATATGGGAGAAGTGGTGATATCTGGCCTTAATGGGGTGGACCTCGGTCAAGTCGAAGGGGCGAGAAGCCTCGGTTTATCCTCTCGGCAGACTTCGATGTCAGTGATATTGCCTCAAGCGTTGAGAAATGCATTGCCGACAATCGGTAATGAATTCATCGTCAACATCAAGGATTCTTCCGTCTTAAATGTCATCGCAACGACCGAACTATATTATCGTTTGAAAGATATCGCAGCGACCAACTATGCATTCTTAGAATCATACTTGATTCTCGCGGTCATCTATTTAATCATGACTCTCCTCGCTGCATTAGCCTTTAAACTCGTGGAAAAGAAACTCGATGGCAAGAAGATTTCTCTCAATCCATTCGGCCGTTTATTAAGGAGGAATGAAGTCTGATGTCTGTCGTTTTAAAAATTGAAAAATTAGCGAAATACTTTGGAACCACCAAGATTCTTAAAGATATTTCTTTAGATGTCAATAAAGGGGATGTCATTGCCATTCTTGGTCCTTCGGGAAGCGGTAAGTCGACTTTCCTACGTTGTTTGAACTTATTAGAAACGCCGACGAGAGGGAAATTATCGTTTGATGATAAAGCCTATTTCAACATCGACTACTGCAAAGATGATTTCGTCGACTATCAAGCCTATAACAAAGCTCTTGAAGATTATGAAAACCTCCGCGTGGAAGCAGAGGATGAACTCGCGATTTATCAAAACAAGAAAATCGAAGGTGATAATTCTAAAGAATTAGCCCAGAAAATTAAAGAGGCGAAGAAGAGATATAAGAAGGTTTTAAGTAACCCCGTAGAAAAAATCGATTTCTTCGACAAAGAAAAATATAACGAGATGAGCAAGAACTCTGCGAACTTTGTGATCGGTGACAAGGAACTCAACAACTTAAGAGCAAAGATCACGATGGTCTTCCAATCCTTCAATATCTTCAACAACATTGATGTCTTGACCAACTGTGTAATGCCGCAGGAGAAGGTCTTAAAAAGACCGCATCAAGAAGCACGTAATCGCGCGTTCACCGAGCTCAAGCGCGTCAATATGGATGACCGTATGAATTATCGTCCCTCTGCTTTATCGGGCGGACAGAAACAACGCGTCGCAATTGCCCGTGCCTTATGCATTGACCCTGAAGTCATCCTCTTTGATGAACCTACTTCCGCGTTAGACCCCGAGATGGTCAACGAAGTCCTCAACGTCATGAAGAAACTCGCTCAAGAGGGAAGAACGATGATCGTCGTCACTCATGAGATGGATTTTGCAAGGAATGTCGCTAACCGCGTCGTCTTCATCGATAACGGTTATATTGTCGAAGAGAATAATAGTGCGGATTTCTTCGCCCATCCTAGGGAGAAGAGAACTCAAGAATATCTTCGTTTCCGTCAAGGGGAAGAGTAATAATCATACTGATTATTCATATTGATATTTTTCTACCATTTTGATGAGAATATATTTGCTGCAGCTATGGCAGAACTATCAGACGCGCTAGACTTAGGATCTAGCGGGACAACCCAACAGGTTCGATTCCTGCTAGCTGCACTAACTTAGTTAAATAGGATTGATACATAGCTTGGTAGCTCTTTTAATAGGGTCTATCAAAATAAAATGTGGTCACTTGAACTTGAACCAAAACTAGGGTGGTGCAAAATTCCCCAGAGGGGTGCAATTGTATTAAAGAAGGTAAACCAGGAGGTGCGGACATTTTTTCGTACCAATTAATAGCCTAAACTCAATCGATAAGCAGTTGGACTTAAATATCCTAACCTTTCTTTAATCCTCTTTATTTTAAACCATTTAAGATAATCATCTAATGCTTTTATGAATTCTTCTATAGTGACCTTGCTCCAATCATGGTTATGGAAGAATTCTCTTTTTAATATTCCGAAGTATCCTTCACAAGCTGCATTATCAGGAGAATGACCTTTTCTAGACATAGATCTTGTGTATCCATATTCTTCCATTAATCTAATCCAATTATCAGTTCTATAATGCATTCCTCTATCTGAGTGAATGATCGGATGAGCGTCACTAGGAATAAGTTCATGAGTGTCTCTTAACATTGATGACGTGAATTCATCTGATGGCGATATTCCTATCTTCCAGGTAATTGGACATCCATCAAATAAATCAATCATTGGTGAGAGATAAATCTTACCAGCTTTTATATGAAATTCAGTAATATCAGTAACGAACTTTTTATACGGCTCGTAAGCTTTAAAATCATGTTTATATAAGTCTGGAACTTCTGGAGATATTTCACCTTGATATGATGAATATTTCTTCATTTTAGGAACAAATGGATGAATCTTTTCTTCATTCATTATTCTTCTAACAATTTTTTCAGAAACTATTTTGCCTTGGTTTCTTAATTCAGCGTGGATTCTTCGATATCCAAAGGCTTCATAATTTTCCATAAAGATGTTTTGAATATCAATCCTTAGGTCAGCGTATTTATCAATATTCATCACTTTATTTTGATATTCATACGATGATTTAGCCATCTGTAGAGATTTAAGTAGCTTATTTAAGCTATATCTCTTTCTTAAGGCATTAATGACGATGGCTTTTTCTCTATTAGTGAGAATGTTTACATCAATGCCTTCCTCTTTTTTTATTATTTTAGCGGCGGTTTCTAATACATCATATTCTAACTGTGCTTCAGCAACTTTTTTATTAGCAATAGTAAGTTGTTCATTAGTCTCTTTAAGCTTCTTCTTAGCCTTTCTACTTTCTTCTTTTAAGGCTTTAAGTTCTCTCTTAAGAGCATCGATTTCTTCCTGCTTACTAGGTTCATCAAGTTCTTCAATAACAATGGGTGGATTTTCTTTCATTTTGGACATATATTCATCTCCAGATTTCATCATTTCGTATTCATCAATCCACCTTTTAATTGTTTGATAAGAAACACCTATATCATTCGCATATTTATTAAGTGTTTCACCGGATTTAAAATACCCAACTATTATATTCAATTTTGCTTTATGATTATATTCTTTTGTCTTGATGTAATTGCTTTGAAGCTTGATGTTTCTTCTTCTAAGCCATCTCCATAAAGTCATTCTAGAATCAGGGTAACCTAAATCATTTATAGTTTGTTGGATGTTCCCACATTCTTCAAAATATTCACATGCGAAATCAATCTCTTCTTCCGAATAATGTGGTCGAATAGATTTGATATCACCAGTTTTTCTATATTCTCTTACCCAACATCTAAGTGTTGTATCTGAATCTGGATAGCCGAGTATTTCTCTAGTTGCGGGATAGTTCTTAAGTCTGAAATACATCTGTACAGCCTTAAGTTTTTGATCGTCGTTATACACGTAGTGTTACCATTTCGGATGGTCCAACTTTTCGTCCGCGGCCCCCCATTCCTGAATGGTAAATAATCCCTGATACAAATTGGGGATTTTTTACATTTCTGTCAAATATAGCGTAATGAATAGAAGTAAAATGTAAGATTTTTCTTACAAAATTAGTTATACTTGGTTGGTAGATATAAACCCTCAAATTTTCTACGATAATAGCAGAAAGTGAGGAATCTATTATGCAATTTGAAAGAAATTTAGTTTTATTAAGAAAGAAAAATAATCTGTCTCAAGAAGAATTAGCTTTTGCCGTTGGTGTTACTAGACAAACAATTTATTCTTGGGAAGCAGGCCTTAATTATCCAAACATCGTTATGCTAAAGAAGTTAGCGGATATATTAGGAGCAACAACAGATGATCTTTTACATGGTTTTGAAGTCAATAGTCTTCCAAGAATCGTGAAAGATTTGAAATTAACATATGTTAAAGAACATGACGGAGCAGTGAAATACGAAGAGTTGCCAAACTGGTTCATAAAATTAAAACCAGAAGAAGAAGTGTGTTGGGCAATTTATGATTTAAAAGGGAACGAACTAGTTAAAGATTATTCTTACCATGTTTGCACTAAAGGTAATGTCTTCATTCATAATCTTGACGGTATCGAAATAGAAGTCAAAGAATACGATGAATCATTATCCCTTTCAAGAATTTATAGTCAATTTATTTCCTTAAAAGATGATGGAGTAGCGTGGATTGGGGAATCTTCTTTTGTGGATGGTAAAAAAATAATCAAAACCTATAAAGATCAAGATTTCTTAGATAACTGGGGAATAGATGGAAAACTCATCTATCAAAAGATGGAATACCAAAAAGCTGAGGATTATCTTCTTGAGTATAATGGTAAGAAGCAAAAAGTTATAAAAATATCATACTTTGATTCAGAAGGAAGTGGAGACAGCAAAAAGGTATACTTCGAATCATTCTTGAATCAAAATCTTGAGACAGTGGTGTGGAGAAGATACACTAAATCAAGTTTTAAAAACAGCATCATAGGGAAAGCGATAAAGATTGGCGAAGCTGAATATGATTTGGATTATTACGTTTTGACCAACAGATTGAATTGATTAAAAAAGTTTGATTGTATCGACATTTTGCAAAGGTTATACTGACACTTAAAAAATGATAAAAGGTAATGTAAAATGAATCTATGAAATATCTTTCTAAAATACCATTTATTAGAATATGGGCAAATCTTTTTGTCTTTAAAGGAAAAGAAAACAATAAAGACTATAAAATAGATTATTTTATTTGGCTGGCCACAGCACTATCACTTTTAATTACCGCTATTATTCTACATTATAAGATTGGTAATAATAACTATGACAAATTTAATATCTTATCATTTTGTATAGTTTGGTTATATTTTAAAATCCCTCTTCTTGCCATGAGCGCTAGAAGATTAAGAGATAGTGATAATCCATGGAAATTATGCTTTTTAATCCTTTTGCCTTTTGGATCTATTTGGGCACCAATTGTTTGTATACAAGCCATGAGCAGAGAAGAGGCTGGAGAAGAATATCGAAGGATAAATAAAAGAACAATGTTTGGTCCTTCTTTAGCACTGGGCATTATTTGTGTTGTTACATTTCCAACTAGACTTATCATATATGGTCTTTGGTTCATCGATATTCCGTTATCTGAAAGAGGCAAAGGAAAATTGATTGACATATCAGAGTATGAAACATATAGAAGCAAAATAAAATATGCCGAAGAAGGGTTACCTTCCCTAGATGAAATCGGAAACTACGAGAATGCAGTGTTTGGCTATCGTAATGTTGTTCACTTGTATCTACTGGGCTTCGAGAGTTATGGATTATCTCTTTTTGCGGATTATGATGTTTCTCAATATACATCTGCTAAAGAATTTGCAGAATCACACTATACTTTTATCACCACCCCTATAGTTCAAGATGATGGTGATTATACATTTCCAGTAGCAGAATTTTCCTATCAGGGTTATGAATTCAAAATAGCTTATACAAGTGCTTCGGTTTATTATTCAACAGGCAAGAACGGTGAAAAAAGGGAACATATTTATCCAAAATCTTTCACAATGGTTGGATTTAACGATACAAAAAATAGCCTAGCCTTTCTATATTATTATGATTTTGATTTAGATTTTCTTTCATGGGCATTTGAGTCACAAGAAGTAAGAAATGGAAGAATGCCTAGATTAATTGAAGAAGAATTTTATTGGCGACAAGATTAAGAATAAAGTAAGATTTTTTAAAAGTTCTTTCGGGGTTAAAAAAGTTCTTTTGCCCCTCAAAAAGTTCTTTGTATCATTCTCGTAGTAGTAAGACATTACAGTACACAAAGCTTAATTCACGAAATTAGGCTTTTTTTTACTATTTTTGGCTATTTTTTACCTTTTTTAAAGGTACCTACCTCCAGTCAGAACTGTACTATCGCCCCTTTTTATTAAAGTTAAACTTTACTATTCATTCTACTTGCTTTTAAGAACGTTAAGAGCGACTAGTGGAATTATAAGGGAGGTCACATAAATGATTAATGAGAAAGCAACGAAATACCTTATGGTAGTTTCCATTTTCATTGATTTCTACAAAGAAGGCTACCTTACTGATGAAGAATATGAAGCGGCGGAAGAGAAGATAGTCAAAAAATGTGGAATTAGTCCACTGAGCAGTTATAGAATACTTATTATAAAATTGAAATAAAAATTGTATTCTCACAGAAAGATGTTGTAATTTTAAAAAACAAAAAAGGAGAAAGAACAGAATGAATAAACACATTGTAAATGCTTTGAGTAATTATGAGTTCACATATGATAAAAACTATGGATACGGTTTTATTAATGATTATGAAGTTAATGTTTTTTACAACATAATGGCAGCAGGCCCTGTTTTTATTTTTTCGACATTTCTTTCTCAAACCAAAAAGAACGACTTCGTTTTAAAGATGAATGCGAGAAAAATATCTTTAGTTCAAACTCAAGCATTTGACTTTGGAGTGATGGTGATGATTGGTGTAATGACTACAAACTCTTTTGAGAAAAAATGCGCAGAAGTGTTACCAATAATTCTAGATACTTTAGAATCACTAGAGGCTCCAAAAAGAGATATTTGCCCTCAATCTGGTGAAAAGATTGATGAACAAGAGTGCAAAACAATTGTTTTGCCGGACAGCAAAATAAAAATACGCCTTTCTAACAATGCTGTTACGACTGTTAATAGTAATATTGAAAAGAGTAACGATGATTACCAAAATGCGCCCAATAACTATTTAAAAGGATTTGGTGGTATTATGATTGGCGCTTTAGCTGGATTGGCTTTAACAGTAGGTTTTTCTTTAGTGGGTTTCATTACTGCTATTGCTCCAATGGCTTCTATACTTCTTGGTGTTTTTCTTTATAAGAAATTCGGTGGGAAGCCAAACTATGTCATGATTATCATGAGCTTTGTCACAACTTTAGTAGTTATTTTGGGTGCTCTTACTTTAATGTATGTTGTGGCTGCTAATAAGGCAGTTGCTCAAGCAGAATTGGAATATCGAGGCTTCGAAGCGTTAATCTATTGCATTAAAAATGTTCCAGAATTCCAAAGACAATTTAGTTTGGATTTGGCACTAAATGGTTTCTTCATTCTTTTGGCCGAAGGCTTCTCGATTTATCAATTAATTAGAATGATTCAAAGGCCAAAAAAGCTCCAATGATACTTTTTCTTTAAAAACGATACTTTTAAGAGAAAAACGATACTTGTATCATTCTCGTAGTATATAGACAGATTAGTGTACAACCCCTGATAGAAATCGGGGATTTTTTGCAAATCCAAATGTTCAATAAACCTAACTTTTTGCAAATCTAATTGTTCAATAAACCTAACTTTTTGCAATTAAATAACATCTTTATTACAATCATAAAACAAACAGTTGGCGATAAAGTTGGCAAAAATGTATTTGGAGATTATTGAATAATGGGATTATTAGAGATATGCAGTCATAACTCTTATTGGAGGGGTTTGGATTATTTTGAAAATAAACGTGTTAAGACTTTAAAACAAATAAATAGATATGAATTTGAGGCTGATGTAGAAGGCACTGAAACTTATCATGTTCATTTAGATATTGCTCATCCTAGAAAATCGACATGTACTTGTCCTCATGCTGCAGGTAAATCAACAATATGTAAACATAAAGTTGCTGTCTATTTTTCTATCTTCCCTGAAGAAGCACAAGAAGCAATTAATGAAAGAAATCGTTATTACGAAGAATTAGAAGAAAGAGAAAAAGAGTACGATAAAAAAGTTGAAGAAGTGACTAAAAGATATAGAGAATATGTTGATAATCTTTCCATAGAAGAAATGAAAATAATGCTTGTAAATTATATGGTTGATTCTTATATGGAAGGTGAAGATAATCCATATGAAGACGAAGATTATTATTAATAAAGTATACAAATCATCAACAAATCTTTAATAATAAAAAAACGACAAAAACGCCTTGTTAAATTGTTTTATTTAATAGAGATGGAAAGAATTGGTTATTCGATCTTAAAAAAACTATGTTCAACTTCTACTGAGGAGATGAACAAAGCTTTTAATATCATTTTTGAGAAATATCGTTATCTTGTCTATTATGTTTCCTTCGACCTATTAAAAAGCGAAGACGAAGCAAAAGATATCGTTAACGAGACATTCCTTAAGATGTATGAGAGAAGAAGAGATTTCATGGGTGAAAGCAAGCTTAAATACTTTTTACTCGTTACAGCGAAAAACCTATCAATCAACCGTTATAAGCAAACCAAAGGCCATCTCTCTTATTCCGACGATAATGAAGGGAAAAATGATGAAGAAAGCGTTTCAATCTATCTAGAGAAATTCAAAGATGTCTTGGATGAAGATGAATACAAATTCTTAGTATTACATCTCATCTATGAATTCACTTTTAGAGAAATTGCAAAAGCGAATGATTTAACCACTTCACAAGTATCCTCAAAATATCAACGCGGGATTAAGAAACTTCGTGATTACTATGGAGGTAAATAGCGATGGGCGAATTAAAAAAACAATTCAAAAAAGATTTTGAAGAGTCTAGCAATAAGAATCTTACTTTTGATACAACTCAACTAGAACCTAATAGTGGAAAATCTAAACATAAAATCAAACCATATAAACTCGCTTTAAT
>CADCGC010000037.1 GCA_902800905.1 uncultured Erysipelotrichaceae bacterium | reverse complement strand
CGGTCTGGCAAATTATGATAATATAATTTTAGATGCATCAACTGTAGTTGAAAATGAAGTGGTATTCCAATAAATAAACTAAAAATCAAAGATTGAGAGCAATTATGGACATTAAAAGTAATTTAACCGAAGTTGAGGAAAAAATAGTCAATGCATGCAAAAAAGCGGGAAGAGACAGAAACGAAGTAAAACTAATTGCGGTAAGCAAAACAAAACCCGTTGAAATTTTACAAGAAGCATATGATGAAAATATCAGATATTTTGGTGAAAACAAGGTTCAAGAACTAAGCAATAAGATTCCCAAACTTCCTTCGGATATAAAATGGCATTTTATTGGACATCTACAAAGAAACAAAGCCAAACAAGTAATTAACAAAATCGATTATCTTCACTCTCTTGATTCCTTAGATTTAGCAAAAATCATCGAAAAAGAAAGAATAAAACCTCTTAAAACATTTGTAGAAGTCTCAATCAATCTAGAAGAAAGTAAAAACGGAGTTCCATATTATGAAACGAAAGAATTCGTTAGAGAACTACTTAAATATCAAAAGATTGAGTTAGTTGGACTGATGATGATGGCGGTAAAAGGGAGTCTAAACACCGGAGAACAGTTCCATAAACTTAAAGAACTTAGAGATGAATTAGAAAAAGAATTTGATATCAAAATTCCTTATCTCTCAATGGGGATGAGTGATGATTATGAGTCGGCGATTAAAGAAGGCGCAACTCATATTAGATTAGGTAGAATTCTTTACAAATAAAAAACAAAAGAAAAGAGGAGAATTTGATTTCTCCTCTCTTTTATAATTCTTAAGAATTATTTTTTAGCTCTGAGTTCCGCTCTGATGTCTTTGACCCAGTTGTGTGGTTGAGCTTCAGCTTCTCTCTTGACTCCGTCTTTTTGGAACGCTAATTCGATTAATTCTTTAGCACGTTTAACGGATAAGTTGGATTTAACTTTGAGTAATGCTGGAACTTCTTCGTAAGCAACTTTATCACTTGCATCGACCACTGGAATTGGTGAATCGACAAAGTCTTTTGGATCAAGGGCAAAGTAGACTTTTAAGGTCTTACCAACGAGGGTAATCTTTGCGTAAGCTTTACGATGTAATCTGAATGTATCACCAGCGATAGAAACTCTACTAGAGCAACCGTATGATAAGAATTCTGATTTGAGTTCGTTGTATTTTTCTTGAAGTTCTTTATCAGCTTTAACAATCTTTTCAGCGAATGGAATTCTTTGAATTGAAAGTTTCTTGGCTTCATCATCCTCTTCTTCTTCAGCAGGAGCTGGTGCTGGAGCTGGTTTTGGTTCTTCTTTAACAACCTTCTTAACTTCAACTTCTTTTGCGATAACAACTCTATCTTGTTTATCGATTTCTTCTCTAACAATTTGTCTAATGTTGTTGAGCATTTCAACTCTTTCAGCAGCTTCTCTTTCTTCTCTTGCTGCTCTGTCTTCGGCTGATTCGCCATCTGGACGTTGTTCTTCTTCTGGTTCTGGTTCGATTTCGCCCTTGTTGATCTTAACAGCGGTTCCGATTCCAGAAATTAAGCATTTAATTGCAAGGAATAAGAAGACAACATCAAGAATTAATGTGCAAATGAAGCCTGCCATAACTAATGCTGTATCAATACCTTTATGAGTATTCAAAACAACAAAGCCATGTCCAAAGAAGTCAATGATACCACCAGCAAATCCGAAGACTGCTGGGATTAATAATGCGCAACCTAATAAAGCACATTTTACTTTAACCTTTTTGTCATGTTTAATTAAAACAAGTGATAAGACAAAGACAACAATCGCTGCAATAATAAAGACATATGCGACGATATTTGAAAGAACTTGTCCTAACATTTGCATTGGATGTCCCGCGTTAACGCTATAATCGAATAACATACCAATTGTACCGGATGAAGGGAATCCGACTGATGCGTCATTCAAAATTGGTGAAAGCATAATTAGTGAATTTGTAAAGATGGCAAATACAACTAATGCTATTAACACACCAAAAGCGAAAGTTGAGACAAACTCAAAATTTTTACTTTCTTTTTTCATAGTATTATTCTCCTCTATGCAACTATTTTAGACCTATGATTTAAAATCATTCAAGATTTTTCTTCAAAAATGCTTAAATTAAACAATTTGATTAAATTATGAGTATATTCTCGCTTATTTTGTTTTTTTAATAGTCTAATTTATAAAAAACTTGCAATAACCATAATATTTTGCTTTTTCTATCGATTGAATTACGCAAGAAACCCACTATTTTTGTTTATTTTTTATTTAAATTGTTTATCATCTATTTCTATTTATAATCCTTATTAATTTATATATAATATTGCGGGTATAAAAGGAGGCTTTATGGAAGAAAATATTGAATATGTAGTTTCTACTTCCGAACTTTCAAAAGTTTATAACAAAGTATATGCGGTTGATCACGTCAATATGCACATCAAAAAAGGCAGCATATACGGCTTTGTTGGAGAAAATGGAAGCGGAAAAACCACAATTATCCGTTTGTTAATGGGTTTAGCACTTCCAACAACTGGAACATATGATCTTTTTAACGAAAACGTGAAAAGTAAGAAGATTTACGCCATAAGAAACAAGATATCTGCAATTGTTGAAGCTCCTTCACTAGTTCCGTCAATGACTGCAAAAGAAAACCTAAGATACGCTTGCATGTATTATGGGATTAAAGAAGATGAAGAATTAATCGCGGAGTCTTTAAAAAGCGTTGGACTAGGAGATACTGGAAAGAAAACCGTAAAAAACTTCTCACTAGGTATGAGACAAAGATTAGGTATCGCTTTACTTCTTTTAAATAAACCAGAATTAATGTTGTTAGACGAACCAATGAATGGCCTAGATCCGTCTGGTGTTGCGGAATTAAGAGAATTGATTATTGATTTAAATAAACAGGGTATTACCTTCTTAATCTCTTCTCATATTCTTTCTGAACTTGAAAAAGTCGCAACACATTATGGTTTTATCTCACACGGCAAACTTTTGAAAGAAATTTCTTCTGAGGAATTACTTGAAGAGTGTCAAAAAGGAATTGAAATTAAACACCATGACCTTGATTTAGTTGAGAAAGCCCTCCAAGAAATTGGCTTAAAACAAGTAAAGAGAAATCCAAATCATATCAGAATCACTGATGATATCACTCCTCTTGAGCTACTTCAAAAGTTGCACAATAAAGGAATTGAAATCTCTGATATCCGTACTTCAGACGTTAATGTCGAAGAGTATTACTTACATTTAATAGGAGGTAACCAAAATGCTTAATTTAATTAAAGCCTCCTTATATAAACTCTTTAGAGACAAAACATTCCTCGTGACTGCAATTATCGGTGTAGTTCTTGCAGCGTTTATGGTCTTGATCAACTATGGAATAGGAGCGTTAAAGGGTGAAACGATGTTTATGAGCACCGCCACTCCTGGAAGTAACTTCGGATTAGCAGTTCCAATTAACTTAATTGTCTTCACAGTTGGTGAATTCACTTACGGGACAGTAAGAAATAAGATTATTGCTGGATTAAGCAAAACTAAGATTTATTTTGGATTATTTATCACCGGACTTGTATTCACCTTCATTTTAATGGGTGCTTACTCACTCTTAGTTGTTGGTAGCAGTTCCTTAATAAGCGGATGTGATATTGAAGCGATTGGTGGAATTAAATTTATTCTTTGCTACATAGCGTACGTTATTTGCGATTATATCTTTATCACCGCTTTATCTGTGTTCTTTGCTTCATTAATTAGAAGTATTGGGGGAGCAATTTCAATTGTCATCATTCTCTTAGTGTTCCTCACACTTCTCCCTCTTATCCTTTTAGGAGCACAAGCAACGATTTCTGGTGGTGGATTAGCTCCAGATCATTGGTCAATGTGGATTAACCCACTATATATGACTGGATTTTATGGCAATAATGTCTTCGCTATATTTGCATCAAGTGGAATAATCAATTTCTTTGATCAAAATGTTCAAATGGTTTGCGCTGGTATCATTGTCCCACTTATTTGGGCAGTTGCGTTTGTTGTTGGTGGATTATTCATCTTCAAATATTCAGATGTAAAATAGCTTAAACAAAAATAATGAAAAGCAGCATTGCTGCTTTTTTTATACATTAATGAAACCATTTTCCTTAAATGTTATAAATCCTTAAAGCATAATAAAAAGGCGATGTTACTCGCCTAATGAATTGAGCATCAATTCGTGACAATGATCACTGAGCGTTTTAGCAATCATTCCTTCATAATCTTCTGGGAAGAGAATCTTAATGATTTCAAATTCCACGACTGTTCTTCTTTTTGGGAAGTTCTTATGAATACTTTGAGTGTTCTTAATCGTGGTCACCACAATTGGACATTTAGTTTTTAAAGCGATTGAGAATACGCCTTCATGAAATTCGTGGAGCTTCTCATCTTCACTTCTTGTCCCTTCAGGGAACACCCCAATAGAAGCATAGTTATTTGTAATTAAATCTTGTGCTTCTTTGATGATTTCAAGAGATTTCAATTTGTCAAATCTATCAATAGATAGAAAGCCAGCTCCTCTCATGAATTTGCCTCCAACTGGAATCTTGAAGTTGGTGGGTTTAGAGATGAACGCTAAATCGTGTTTTTTGCCGTATAACGCTCCCATAATCATCGGATCAAATTTTGAAAGGTGATTACAGATGATAAGGAATCTTTCTTTTGGTAATGCAGTGTCAGTGTTGTTTTTAATCTTTAATTTGACTCGTGCGTGACGGCAGATATAAGATTCACCATCGCTTAACCAAAATTGAGCGAACTTACTTGGCTTTTCTCTTTTCTTTGAATTCTTTCCATATGGAAGAGAAAAGATTGTTAAGATTCCCCACACGATTGCTAGACCAATTAAATAGCCCGCAATTAAAAGGAGGAACGGAGCCCAATAATGATAATAATTACCAACTGGTATTACAAATGTAATACCGACAGTAAAAGCTAGTCCTAAAAGAATAATGATTAGTTCAACTATCATAAACCTAATTAGTTATTTGGAACGACAAATTTGAGGGCTTTTGGTAAGACTTCAACTTTGAATGATGGACCAGAAATAATTTCTCCATCAACACAGATATCGATATCTTTCTTACCGATGATTTCGATTTCTTTAGCTCTTCTATAAATAATTCTCTTCATGAGTTTTTCGTTTGATAAGTGTTCACCTTTGGTGTATGGGCCAAAATATTGGATCATGAGTCTTGCTAAAGACATACATCTTAAAGCAACGATATCAATTAATCCATCAGTGTTATCACTCTTAGGAGAAGCGTGATATTGTCCACCAACCCATTGTCCTTGGCCTAAAGAACCTTGTAAGATTTTCTTCTTGTTAAGTTGTTCTCCATCAGCTTTTAAGATGATGTTATTAAATCTACCACCTAAAATAGCAGGAATAATCGCTCTAGGACCATATGGATTCTTATATCCTTTTGATTTGTTATAGTTGCCTTTAACTCCAACAATCGCGTCAAAACCGAAGTTGATAACATTGATGGAATACCATGGTTCCTTCATAGAAGGACCAGTCATCTTGCTTAAATCGATATCGATAACTTTTCCATCAATTAAATCTTTGAAATTTTTGAATCTATTTTCGCCAGTCTTGTTCTTGACGATATCGTCCCAACTATCGGATTTAGAATAGATTTTAACGAAATCGTTACCTGTTCCAGCTGCGTATATTGCGAGTTCAACGTTTTTATATCCGTAAATTGCGTTAACTACTTCGTGGATTGTGCCGTCTCCACCACAAGCATAGACTCTAAGTGGTTCATTGTTTTTTGAAAGAAAATCTTTCAAATATGGAATGACACTTCTTGGTCCTGTGGTGAGATAGACTTCATAGTTAAGGCCTTTGAAATCTTCTTTGATTTGAGCTTGGAACTTTTCTAAATCTTTTTCTGCTCCAGCTTTTTGATTGAGAATAATTAAATGTTTCATAAAAAGAGATACTCCTTATTGTAAATAAATTTGTCTTAATCTGATTAAATCGTTGTCACTTAATCCGACTTCAGTTCTTAAATAATTCAAAACGCCACCATATTTGTTATTAATGACACCTGTGAATTCTCTAAAATAGGCTTTTCGCGCGGTTAAAGTGTCGTTTAAGGCAATAGCCTTAGTTAAGGAAAGAAAACGGATGTTCATTCCTAAAAAATAAGCGACTCTTTTAAGCCTAGCGCGATTGTTAAATGAGAGATAAATTTTTAAAATTGTTTCTTCTGAGACACCTAACGCTGAAAGAATTAAATAGACCACTATTCCAGTACGATCTTTTCCTTGTGTACAGTGGAATAAATATCCTTCTTCTTTCTCATTATTGAGTAAAGCTTTAAAAATCTCTTTAAAACCTGCTTTAGGCATATCATTATCGATTAAATATCGATATAGTTCTAAAATGTGCACTCTCATTCCGCCTGGAAGGGCACATAAATCATTAAGGACTTGAACCCGATTCTCTTTAGTGACCGCTGGATTTAGATCATTTGGCACTAAAGGAAGATGAATGTATTCGATTTTTGGAGAGATGAAATCTTCTGGTTTATGAAGAATCTCATCATCAGTTCTCAAATCAAAAACATGTTTAACATTGTAGTTAACTAATTGTTCAATTCCTTTTTCTTTTATGTCACCAAGATTTGCGCTTCTGAACAATAAACGTTCTTTTAGCGTTTTACCTTCTATTGTTTTCGTTAAGCCCAAATCGTGGATGTAAGCAACTTCTTTGATTTGTTTCATTATGCATATTATAAAAAAGGCGGAAAAATATTTCCACCTTAATTATTATATAAGTCGTTTTTTATTTAACTAAGCTATAGGCATCTTTATCAACGTAGATTGTGCAATCTGGGTGATCTTGAAGAATTGAGCATGGGACTTCTTCAGTTTTTTCGCCTAAAAGTAAGTCTTTAATAGCTTTTGCTTTATTTTTTCCTGTGGCAATCAAGACAATCTTTCTTGCATTCATAATGCTCTTAAGACCCATTGTGACTGCTTGAGTTGGAACTTCAGAGATATCATTGAACAATCTGGAGTTATCAACGATTGTGCTTTCAGCAAGTTCGGCAACGTGGGTAAGACTATCAAATGAAGTACCTGGTTCATTGAAAGCGATATGCCCATCACTACCAATACCTAAGATTTGGAGGTCGATTCCACCGAATTTAGCGATTTCATTATCATATTGGTTAGCATACGCTAAATAGTCACCTGTACCTTTAAGAACGTGGGTTCTAGCCTTATCGATATCGATGTGGTCAAATAAATTGACATTCATGAAATAACGATAGGATTGATTGTGTGTTCCTTCTAAGCCGATATATTCATCAAGGTTGAATGTAGCGACATCTTTGAATGAAACTCTACCTTCTTTATTAGCCTTAACAAGGTTTGCATAAACTTGTAATGGTGATGTACCAGTGGCTAAGCCTAAGACTGAATTTGGTTTTTGATTAACTTGTTTAATGAATTCTTCGGCAATTAACTTTGAAATTTCTTCGTTTGTTCCGACAACAACTTTCATTATTTTCTTTCTCCTTTAATATAAATATTAATCTAATCTTTTATCGACAACATTGTTTTGTGCTTTGACAATGCTATTTTCTGGGAAGCATCCTCTTAACATGCTGAGAGGATAGACTTGTGTGTTTTTACCAATAATGGTACCTGGATTAAGAACACTACCACATCCAATATCAGCGTGTTCACCTAAGAATGAGCCAATCTTTCTTAAGCCAGTTTCGTATTCTTTGTCACCGTGGATAACAACGTTCTTACCACCACTTTTTAAGTTAGAAAGAATGGATCCTGCTCCCATATGGGCGTAATCACCTAAGATTGAATCTCCAACGTAATTATAGTGAGGAACTTGAACGTGATTGAGAAGAATGCAGTTCTTTAATTCAGAAGAATTACCAACGACACATTTTTCTCCAACGATGACGTTTCCTCTTAAGTAAGCGCCTGGTCTTAGTTCGGTGTCTTTTCCGATAATTGCAGGAGCTTCGATAGTTGCGGTTTTTGCAATCTTAACATTTTCTCCCACTAAGATACCTGGTTCGATTTCGGTATAGCCTTCTAAACCAGTTTCTAACACTTTAGCGACGATTACCTTGATTTGAGGAAGGATTTCCCAAGGATATTCACTCTTTTCGAAGACTTCCTTTAAATAAGGAACTTCGGTGGAGAATAAATCTTTTGTTTTAATATTTAACTTATTCACAGAGATATCCTCTTTTCTTGATGACGTTATAGATTCTTTCAATATATTCATCGACTTTTTCTTTAGAATCTAACTCAATCATAATTCTGACAACTGGTTCAGTACCACTTTGGCGGAGTAATGCTCTTCCGTTGTCTCCAATTTCAGAGTTAACTTCTTGGAATTTCTTTTGAACTTCTTCATCAGCGATAACTGCAGCTTTATTAGTAACTCTCACGTTCTTTGTTGTTTGTGGGAGTAACTTAACTGGAGCAACGAGTTTAGAAAGAGGTTGTTTCGTTTCAAGAATTCTTTCTGTGACCATGATAGCGGTAAGAACACCGTCCCCAGTTGTCGCGTATTTCTTAATGATGACGTGACCTGATTGTTCGCCACCTAAAGAATAACCTTCTTTTTGCATACATTCAAAGACGAATCTATCGCCAACTTTGGTTTGAACATTCTTAATACCTTGTTGTTTTAAGGCTTTAGTTAAACCAGAGTTAGACATGATTGTGGTCACGAGCGTATCTTTTTCTAAAGAGTTTTCATCTTTAAGTTTTAAAGCGAGAAGGTACATAATCTTGTCGCCATCAACTTCTTTACCATTTTCATCAACAGCGATACATCTATCAGCGTCACCATCGAATGCAAATCCGAGATCAAGATGATTGTCTTTAACAAATTTACAGAATTTTTCAATGTGTGTGCTACCAGCGTCAAGGTTGATGTTAAGTCCGTCAGGATTGTTATTAATAACAAATGTTTGTGCTCCTAAAGCATCAAAGACGGATTTGGCAATCATCCAGCTCGCTCCGTTAGCGGTATCAAGACCAATCCTGAGTGATTTCATTGAGTGTCTTGCTAAGGAGATGAGGTAGCCGATATAGCGGTTACGTCCACTGCTATAATCAGTGATAGAACCGATGTCTCCTCTTTCCGCAAATGGAAGGTCATCGCCTTCAACATCAAGCTTCTTGAGATCTCCATCAATATAGGCTTCTGCTAAGAATGCAACAGCGTCTTCAAGTTTTTCTCCATTTGCGTTTAAGACCTTAATTCCATTATCGTAGAACGGGTTATGTGAAGCGGTAATCATTACACCACAATCGAAGCAATCTTGTCTAATGACAAAGGCGACACTTGGGGTGGTTGTAACGTGAAGAAGAGAGACGTCCGCACCACTAGCAGCTAAACCTGCTGCAACTGCGTACTCTAACATGTAAGAACTTCTTCTTGTATCTTTACCAATAACTACTTTTGGTCGATATCCTGGTTTTTGTGAATTGAATTTTGGATTTCCATAGAACCATCCTAAAAATCTTCCAATTTTATAAGCATGATCACAAGTTAAAACCTTATTGGTTTCTCCTCTAAAGCCATCTGTACCAAAATATTTGGTTTTGATGTCTTCTCCGATGCTCATTGGAAGTTTTTGTCCACGATGAATGACAATTTTGTCATCTAATAATTCATCAGCGCTGATTTTGAATAGTCCACAGATTTCCATTACTTTATCAATAGATGGGAGAGTTTCACCACTTTCCCATTTACTGAGTGTTTGTCTACTAATCTTAAGAGTTTTAGCGAGTGATTCTTGAGAGATATCATCAACAATTCTTAAGTGAGTAATTTTTTCTGCTATAGTCATAAAAAAACTCCTATTAAAAATTCCCTTTGCGATATATCATACCACTATATAGTGGACACGCAAACACTTTTTTAATTTAAATGTTAAAAACAGTTTACATATATCAAATTTTTGGTGATTTTTCTTTATCTTATTTATATATAAATATTGTTTAAATTCAAAGTTCGTGTAAGTTAACGTTAAATTCTGTTGAATTAGTTATTGTGTAAATCAAAATTAACAAATAAAAGGAGGGCGAACCCTCCTAGATAGCTATGTGCATTTACTTATAGTGAGTGGATGAAATTATAAATCGCTTCATCGTCATAGAAGTATTCTGGTGAGAATTCATAATCCACCGGAACACCACTATCATTGTTTTCAAAATGGTCAGTAGCCCATGTTCCTAATTGGTATTTTCCTGAGCTCCTAAAAATCGTACCATAAGAAGTTGTTAAAGAACAAACTGGGCATGTTCCTCCTCCGCTTCTTTGACCGATTAAAGTCGCCATTCCTTTTTCTTTACAAACTGTTGGGAAATAGTTTCCACAAGAGAATGAGAAGCTAGAGGTCATAACATAGAAGTTATAATCATCTTTATATGTATCACCAAAGACACCATCATAGTCTAAATCGACATCATAATGGACTTCATATGTGAGATTAGTCAACCTGTTATAACAGGTATGAATTGGATCATCAGTCATATAAGCTTCTAGAACTGGAAGAGAATCGTTTTCTCCTCCACCATTTACTGTTAAATCAATAACAACATTTTTAATTGCTGGATTTGCTGTAATTTGGTCAAATGCTTTTTTGAAAAGTAAATCACTGCCCATTTCATGTAGTTCAGCTCCTGCGATTGCTGCAGCAGGGTGTTCAGGCTGTCCACCTTGTTTTGCATATAGTCCACCAGTCCCATCTCCAGCAGCTACCATGATCTTGCCATTGCCATTGCACATTGCCGCTTCAAGATGGCACGAGCTCTTGAATGCCTTGCAGAGTCTAGCTACTACTTCCTCAATGCTCTTTCCCTTCAGGATGGTGTTCTCAGGAATCCCGCCCTTCTTAGCAATCCAGATAGTGTGCCAGTACAAGCCTTCAATGAATGCTGGCTGGCATCTCTCCATTGGACGGATGAACTGAGGATGGCCGTAGGTGTCGAGCAGCTCAACTACCAGCTCCTTCAGCTTTCGCTCTTCACCAATCTTTCTTATTCTCTCTTCTAAAGTCATGGGTTCTTAAGCTTCCAGCAAGACATCTCTCCAGGACATGTCAAACTCAATTGCAAGAGACTCTATCGTAGCACCTCTCTCTATGAATGCTCTCTCCCTCATCTCGTGCCAGCTCTCCAAGAGCCAGCAAGCACTGTCATTCTTCTTCATCAGCTTCAAGATATTGTCTAAGATGTCTGCATAGGAGATGTTGTACTTCCAGGGAACTCTGACAGTCTCTAGGCACTTTTTCAACCCAGTCGACAATGACTTTGCTTTCTCAGCATCTATGTCGAGAGCAAGTGTGTATCTGCTAGAGCCTTTGAACAGCACTGGGGTGATGAACAGCACTGGCGTGGTGATCTCTCCCTTCTTGCATTCATACTTGTCTTGCAGCTCTACTGTGCAGCCATGCTTCTTCAAGAGCCACTTGAAGATCTGCACTCTCTTTGCTTTGCTGACTGAAGACTTCTTCATTCCTCAAGCTTTCTTCTTTCTCGCTGCTGCCAGACCAGATTGTATAGGTCTAGCTTCAGCTCTAGCTCAGCAATGCTCT
>CADCGC010000036.1 GCA_902800905.1 uncultured Erysipelotrichaceae bacterium | reverse complement strand
AAAACAGGGAGTCCAAATAGGACATCCCCGTTTATTTTGATAGATGTGGAGAGATTTTTGTCAGGTCCCCGTTACTCCCCGTTTAATTTGAAAGGACCCGCTTCAAACGTTGCTTTTTGTTTGCTTTAACAAAGTTAAATCTTTTCAATTTCAGAGAAATCAACTTCAACTCTGGTAGTTCTACCAAAGAAGATTGTTTCGATTTCAACTGCGCCAGTATCTTTATTGATAGAAAGAATTCTACCTTCGGTACCTTCAAGAGTGCCATGAATGACTTTGATGTAATCGCCGACCGCGTATCTGTCGTACATGCTTTCATCAACCATGCCCATTCTCTTAAGGACTGGTTCAATTTGTTCTCTTGGAACTGGGAATGGTTTTGTACCTTTACCTGCAGATCCAACGAAGCCTGTAACACCTGGAGTGTTTCTAACAACATACCAAGCATAGTCAGTCATAATCATTTCGACAAAGACATAACCTGGATACAAGTTTTTCATTCTAGTTTTACCAGTTGGTAAACCATCTTTCATAACTTGGACTTCTTGTTCAACAACAACGATACGGAAGATTAAATCTCCTAATCCCATAGATTCAACACGTTTTTGTAAGTTGTATGCAGCTTTCTTTTCGTGTGTTGAATATGTTGAAACAACATACCAAGCTTTTTCACCTAATTTTTGTTCAGCGTTATTTTGTTCTTCATCAGTAATATCAGTATTAGTGTCGGTAAACGCTGTTTTCATATTGTTATTATCAACCATCTTCGTATCCTCCTTATTTCATGCTACTAAATGCGTCTGATAGAATTTCAATAAGTTTTCTACCAGCAACATCTTCTCCGAAAAGAAGTAAACCAGTTATTCCAGCAATAATGATAACGACAATGATTGAAGGAATGAGAACTTCTCTTTTTGGCCAACGAACACGTTTGCCTTCTTTAACAACACCTTTAGCGAATTTAATTAATCCCATATGTGCCTCCTATTTACTTGCTTTATGAAGAGTTTGTTTATTGCAGTGTTTGCAATACTTCATAAGCTCAAGTTTTTTATTACTTTCTTTATTTACTGTTGTGACATAGTTTCGAGATAGACACTCGGAGCAAATCAAAAGAACTTTAACTCTCATCTTGACCTCCCTATGTAATTTTCAGCGTAAATAATCTACCACTATCAACCATCAAAGTAAATATTTTTTGCTAAAAGAAAAAATAAAAAGAAGACATTAAGTATATCTTCTTCAAAGATAACGGATATTGTAGTGTAATTATTCGATGTATTTATTGTTCTTCAAAATGAAGAGCACACTAATCGCAGACATACCAACAATAGAGACTACTGAAGCAATGATAATTGTCGTTGTCTGATCTAATTTCTTTTTATTGTTAACCGCTCCACTAGGAGATGTATAAAACATTCTCACAAGTTCCTTCATCGCGTCTTCAATTTTATATGTTTCACCATCTGGTGATTGTCTTTCAATTTGATTGACAGTCGCTCTATCTTCATTAGAAAGATTAGAGTATATACCAATTATTTCGTCATATTCTTCTCTAGTTGCATCACAAATGGACTTGTTTGCAAATATCTCATCAAACTTAGTGAGAAAGTCAGCTTGAGAAGCGGATTCCGCTCTAACTTCGGTATAAGAAACATTACTAGAAGAACTAACAAAATTTATCATCAAAGGAGCGACCATAATAGCCCCTAACATTATTATAGATTTGAAGAGTAATTTCATTTTCATTTCATTTACCTTTGTAGTTTAACTATTTGTTATATTCGTCACTAACTATTGATGCGAAGACATTCGATCCAGCAATAACGATAGCAGAATCTGGATGTTCGACCTTAATTGATTCAATAATTGCCTTATAATCACTATTATATTCATATTCATTTAAGAAGAGAAAGTATTCAAATCCATCTCTCGCTCTTTTGTTATTAAAGGTTGTTAAATACACTTTACCTAGTAACCCAATTTCTGGAAGCATTGAAGTAATGTTTTTGTCCTTAAAAGTCGCGAAGATAACAAAAACTTCTTTTTCTAATCCTAGTAATTCAACATCATTTCTAAGCTTGTTAATTGCATCTGGGTTATGCGCTCCATCAATGATAAACATAGGATCTCCTTGTATGACTTCAAATTTGCCTTTAGGTAATTTGTCCTTCAAACCATCTTTTAAGGCATTCTCATCAACAGGGAGATTCTCCATTAATAAATCAATTGCATCAATCGCTAAACAAGCATTTTTAACATTAATATTGCCAAGATTAGATATTTCTAAATTGCGGTATGTTTTGTAATCGAAAGAAATGCCGTTTTCAGTATAATTTACGTTATGCGTTTCAACGATACGAGTAATCTTTGAGCCTTTTCTTTTAGCAACATCAACAATAACATCTAAAGCATCACCGCTAATCTCACCGATAAGAGTTGGAATATTATTTTTAATAATCCCTGCTTTATGGAGAGCAATTTCAGAAAGGGATACCCCTAAATATTCAGTGTGCTCCAAAGACACATTAGTGATGATTGATAGAATCGGAATAAATATATTTGTGGAATCGTATTCTCCACCCATTCCACATTCAATAATTGCAACATCAACATTCTCTTTTTGAAAATAAGAAAGGGCAATAAAAGTAATGATATCAAATGGGGATAATTCGTATTTTTTGAAGAGTTTTTGATTTTCATTATAATATGCTTCTAGCTCACTATTAGAGATAGGGAGTCCATTAATTTGAATCATTTCGCAAATATCTCTTTTGTAATTAGAAGAGATGAATAAGCCTACTTTGCGTCCACTACTACGATAAATATTAGATAGCATTGAAGAAATAATGCTTTTTCCGTTTGTGCCCGCTACATGAATTGAAGGAACGTCATAATGAAAAGACACCTTTTTAAGAAAGCTATCAAGATTGTCTCTAGTCATATCTTGAAATTCGATTGAATAAATCGTTTCACTGACATTCATCATTCATCTCCGCCTTCCTTGATACTGCGTTTGAGGTCTCTTTGTTTTATCGTTTCCCTCTTATCATAAAGTTTCTTGCCTTTTGCTAGAGCAATTTCAACTTTTGCTTTGCCTCTCACTAAATATATTTTAGTGGGTACAACAGTAAATCCACCTTGTTTAATTTTGATTTCAAACCATTTGATTTCTTTTTTATGTAAAAGAAGTTTTCTATTTCTTAACGGATCATGATTAAAGATATTACCTTGCTCATAAGGCTTAATATACATATTAATAATTTCAGCCTCACCGTTTCTAATTACAACATAGGAATCACCAATCGTTGCTCCATTACGACGCATCGATTTAATTTCCGTTCCTTTAAGTTCAATTCCACATTCGGTGAAGTCACTGAGAAAATAATTGAAGTGGGCTTTTTTGTTCTGGGCAATAATCTTATTACTACTAGATTTCATAGTTCTCCTCCAATCTATCTCTAATTACATCAATCTTCATTAGACTTGCATCAAATTCATCAACATAACGAACGATTTCCATTGTGTCTTTGAAAGGAGCAATAAACGAGAATGAATAAAACACTAATAAGGCCGCTAAGCCAGTTAATAAATACGTTAATAACGAATACGGAATCATATAGTCTTTTGTAAACCATAACCCCGCAAATAAAGCGCCGGCACCAATAAGAGAACCTAACGATGTCTTAAAGCCAACAAAAGTATTTAAAAATAATTTGAAACTTCCTTGATTCATTACGGAATAAATGATTATTTCACCGAAAATAATGAATGAAATCGTTATTGGAGTTGCCCAAACAAATCCATCAATTGGTTTTCCATACCACACCACCATTGCCAATCCAATAGATGCACCAGCAACGAGTAAAGCGAAAATCATAAAATGAGTCAAATACTTGTAGATATTGCCGTCTTTTGCCCATAAAGCATTAAGATATGGGAATGTTAATAAGAAAATCCCTAAAATCGCTTCAGCGTTAATTAATGTCCAAAAAATAGTTTGATCAAGACGACATTCATCAAAAGCAAAGAACATCGCTACAACCACCATTAAAGAAAGAACAAATCTTGCAGTTCCTCTAACCATCAATTTACCTTCAAGTAGCGATGGGTGAGAATGCTCTTCAACGACCGAATCGCCGACTGTTCTATTTTTAAGGTGTGCATACCTATTGATAGCAGGAAGATAGAATAACGCTCCGATTAATATACCTTGAGCGCTCGCATTAAACGCAATTAAAGATTCGGTACAACTTAATGCAAAATATGCTAAACCAATTGTAAGGAACAATAAGCAGAATCTTTTGTGGTGTTTAAATAATCTAATTAACGAATAGAAATAGACGCCAACAAAGATTGCAAAACAAGCAAGTCCAACTATTCCAAAATTAAGAAGTATTTGCAAATAACCATTATGGCAGCTGATTTTGTGATCAACATCATTCATGAGTCCACCAGTAATATATTCGGAATTCCTAAATCCATATCCAAATAATAATGATGTCACATCTTTGCTACTTGCTTGAATTGTGTATTCCCATATTTGAGTACGATTAGAGAAGTTGTTGTAGTTAGAGCTTGATAATTCTCGATATAAGAAACGACAGAAACTTGATAAATGCGGAACATCAAATGTTTGACACATCGCAAAAAGTAAAACAATCACAACATACACTGATATCATTATTCCTAATTTAAACATTGCAAGAACAAAGTTCTTTTTAAAGGTGATAATAATCTCAAATAGGAAATAGATGAAAATAACAGAAAGAGTAACCAAAATACAAGTTAATGAACAAACGAAAACTTGAATAATGGCAAAGCCGACAATTGTAATATAAGAAAGCGGGTTCTTTTTGAAATAATTAAGCCCAATTGCGGCACATATACCCATCAAGATAAATCCCGCAAACATGTTAGGGTTTAAAAACAGGGATTGAATTGATTGGCTAGAAACCGTTTCGGAATCTGCATTAGCAATAATTTCATATTTTGCGTATTCAGTGACTATCGAGTAAATAACAAAGAAATACGTAACTGCGATAACAATCAAAAACAAATACTTCAATCTTCTTATAGAAGGGTGATTCTTCGTGAAATAGAAAATCGTTGAATAAATTGTTAAAACAAATAATGCAAAAGACATTGTGTGTTTAATCTTGTTCCAATCATCGATAACAATTGGAGCAGCGCCGTTATCAAATTCCATTCCGTCGAATAGCCATATACCGATTATGCCACACGCTAAGAGTGTAAGACACACTACTAACGCCATGATATTTATTTTTGTTTTGTTAAATATCGTTTCATAAACAATAAGCAAAACAAACGACAACACTGAAATAGCAAAGAACATAAAGAAATATGGATCTTGCATTCCTGGCACCATAAAGTCTGGTGAATCGACCTTCTCAAAGAAAGTGATGTTTTCAAAAACAAGGACTGCTGATATCACAGCGACCCAGAAGAGAATATTAGTGAATGTAAATTTAAATTTACCCATTTGAATATTAATTATAAGGGAGGGAGGCTTATTTGTCTAACTATAAAAAATTGCAAAAATTTAATTTTGCAATCAAGCTATAGAATAAAGAATATATTTGTTTACGTTTTATCGGGTTTCTTATATGTTTTTCGTTTCAAATCATCAATATCCTTTGTAAAATAATAGTTGTATGCAAAAGAAAAGACTAATCATATTTGATTTAGATGGCACTCTTATTAACACTGTCAAAGATTTAAATATCGCAGTTAACTACGGTCTTAGTCAATATAACTATCCATTAAGAAGTATAGAGCAAACCACTGCTGATATTGGCAATGGAGTGGCTAAGTTAATAGAAAGAAGTATTCCTAATGGATTAGATAATCCAAATTATAGCGAGTGCCTAGCGACTTTTAAAACATATTACAAAGCTCACTATTTTGAGAACTCTTTTCCTTATAAAAACGTGAAAGAAACTCTAATTAAGCTTAAAGAAACCGGATATTTGCTCGCTGTTGTGTCTAATAAATTTGACGAGGGAGCAAAGAAATTAATTAACTTTTATCTACCGAACATTTTTGATCGAATTCAAGGAAGTGTTCCTGAATTAAGATATAAACCCGCTAATGATTTAGTGAATAAAGTTTTAAATGAATTAGAGGTATCCACTGCTGAAACACTTTATATTGGAGATACCAATGTCGATTATGAAACCGCTACTAACGCTAATCTTGACTGTGTTTTAGTTAGTTACGGATATCGAAGTGAATCATATTTAAAAGAACATACAAAAAACTCACCAATCATTTCTAACTTAGGTGAGCTCTTAGTTCTTCTCAAATAATTCTTTTATTTTATCTTCAACTTTTTCTCTATCAACTTTAAATGATAACGCAAATTCATCAAAGAGGATTGATTCTGCATCTTTTAACATTTGTAAATCGGTTGGCCCAAGTTTCACTACTTGTCCATTCGCATTATAGAAATTAAAGAAATATAGTTGTCTAGAAAGATACGCTAAATCGTAGACATTACCAGAAAGAAGTTTCTTTCTATATTTGTCTCTTCTTTGTTTAGTGTTATTAATGAATTCAGCTTCCACCGTTTTCATATATTTAACAACTTCACACGATTCTTCATATGACATAATTGGACGAATAATATTTTCGGTTCTCGACATCATAACGTAAATATTTTCTTTTGCCCCCTTATCAGCGACAACGACAAAATAATCATTATCTCCAATATTGGTAATATTCGTTATGGTGGATAATCCTTCTCTAGAATGAACTACACGATCTCCAATAGAGTACTTCATATTATAATTATCGCAAAAAAAAGACAATTCGACAAACCTAAATCGTCTTTTTTATACTATATTTTAGTAAACACAAGCACTTTTATTAATTATAAATTAATAATTAGTCTCTTGCCTTACGTGATTTTCTTTTAACTTGAGGTAATAGGCTTCTTTGGCTTCTCCCCAGCCATATCCTAGTTTAAATAGGGCTCTTAAGTAGCTAGAGAAAGCTGCTAAATAGTTAGATTCAGTCTGACTTTGATAGAAAATAGAGGTTAATTCATAAGTCTTAAGAAGATTGTCTGTAAGACTCAATTCGTCGTCTTCAACTTCTATTTCATCAACAATGTAATTTTGATCAATACCAAGCGAGAGAAGGAAATGTAATCCATCAGCGAATTCATCAAGAACTCTTTCTTTTGATTCCGGTCCTTTGTTTGACCAATATTTAAAAGTTCTTGTCGCATTAGCGAATTCTCCTAGTTCAACAAGTAAAGATAATGTTCTCTTGTTTCTTGTTGATTCATAAGTGACATTATGATTTTTGGCGATTTCGCTATCGAGTTCTCTTTGTTTGATATATAAATCTTTTAAATCACAAATCATTAACTGATTTTCTCCAATTTCCAAATATCTCTAACGTATTCGTTAATAGTTCTATCACTTGAGAAGTAACCACTATTAGCGATATTCATTAAGCACATTTGAGCCCATTTCTTCTTATCTTGATACAAGGCTGCCGCTCTTTCTTGCGCTTCAATATAACTTGGTAAATCTTTTAAGATGAAGTATTGGTCGTTGCCATTAAAGATTTCATCAAAAATCATTCTGAATTTATCTTTACGGTAGTTTGTCCATTCTCCATCAAATAAGGATTCCATAATCGCATGAATACGTGCGTCATTGTTATACATATCCCATGGTGAATATGTTCCGTTACGGACCATTTCTTCAACTTCATTAGCTCTTAAGCCAAAGATAATCGCGTTTTCTTCTCCTGCATTAGCAACGATTTCAATATTCGCTCCATCCATGGTGCCTAAAGTAATCGCTCCATTCATCATGAACTTCATATTTGAAGTACCACTAGCTTCTTTTCCAGCAGTAGAGATTTGTTCAGAGATATCCGCGGCAGGAATGATTAATTCCGCTAAAGAAACCCCATAGTTTTCAATAAAGACAACTTTTAAGAATGGAGATACTTCAGGGTCATTATTAATGACATCAGCGACCGCTAAGATTAATTCAATAATCTTCTTCGCATAGACATAACTTGGAGCGGCTTTCGCACCAAAGATATAGGTATGAGGATAGATTCTGAAGTTAGGATCACTCTTCATTCTTTGATATAAGTAGATGATGTGGAAGACATTCATTAATTGACGTTTATAAGCATGCAAACGCTTGACTTGAACATCAAAGATTGAATTAACATCAACATCAATGCCGTTATGCTCTTTAATATAAGCAGCGAGTTTCTTCTTATTTTCAAGTTTAATATCTTGAAGTTGCTTTAAGACTTTCTCATCATTCTTATATTTTTCAAAAGCCTTAATCTTACTCATATCAGTAATCCAAGATGTACCAATCTTGCTACTAATGAGTTTAGTTAATTCAGTATTACAGTTAACAAGCCATCTTCTATGAGTAACACCATTGGTCTTATTGTTAAATTTCTCTGGCATATACTTATAGAATTCTTTGAATGTAATATTCTTTAAGATTTCAGTATGTAACGCTGCAACACCATTGACTGAGAAAGCGGTATAAATCGCTAAGTTAGTCATATGAATTTGACCATCTTTAATGATGTTCATTTGATGTCTTTCCCATTCTGGGATGTTGTTCGCGGTCATTTCTAAATTGAAACGACGATTGATTTCTTCAATAATCATGTAACAACGTGGAATGAGGTGTTGGACATAATTGATTGGCCATTTTTCTAAAGCTTCCACCATAACGGTGTGGTTAGTGTATGCCATACATTGTGTAACTTCTTTCCAAGCATCTTCCCACTCCATATCATATTCATCTAACATGATTCTCATCATTTCAGGAATCGCAAGGATTGGGTGGGTGTCATTGAGTTGGAAGACATAATCATCATGAACACCAATTAAGGTATTATGGTGACGATAGTAACTATTTAAAGCACTTTGTAAACCAGCGGATACTAAGAAGTATTGTTGTCTTAATCTTAAGATACGTCCTGCTTCTGTAGAATCATCAGGATATAAACCGTGGCATAATTCTTCTAGAGCAATACAGTAGTCATTAAATGACACTGATTTTGGAAGAGGCTTACTACTTGGTTCAGCGTTCCATAATCTTAATGTATTAGTGACATGGTTTTGATAACCAATAACAGGCATATCATATGGAACCGCTCTAACGATTAATGGATCAGCAGTCTTAATGCCATAGGTACCATCTTTCTTTTGATAGCTTTCTGGATGTCCATAGAATTTAACTTCAACCGCATATTTTGCTCTTCTAACTTCCCAAACGTTACCGTTTGTTAACCATTGATCTGGTAATTCTTTTTGTTTGCCTTCGGCAATCTTTTGTCTAAAGAATCCATATTCGTAACGAATACAGTTACCGTGACCAATATAGCCTAAGGAAGCGATTGAATCTAAGAAACAAGCCGCTAAACGTCCTAAACCACCATTACCAAGTCCAGCGTCACTCTCTTCGTTTTCGAGAGTGTTTAAATCAATGCCTAAATCATCTAAACCTTCTTTGATAATTTGGTATAAACCAAGGTTTTGGATGTTATTTGAGAGCAAACGTCCAATTAAGAACTCCATTGAGAAGTAAATTAGACTTCTTTTGCCTTGTGTAGATTCAAGGTGGGTTTTGCTCCAGTCAACGTTTGCGTAGTCTCTAATCATTTCTCCTAAGATGGTATATTGTTCATTAGGACAACTGTTTGCGACATCAACACCATATCTTTGAAGCAAGCGAGCTTGGAATTCATTTTTAAAGTCTTTTTTTGATGCAAACATAAAAATTCCCCCTGTGTATGTAAATTTTTATAAAATAAAGAAATATTATTTCTTTTTGGATTTCTTTTCTTCTTTTGGTGGTTCTTCTAGTTTAAAGATCATCGCACCTAAAGAAGCAAGTTTGATGGTGATATATCCACCATAACTGCCTAGAGGCGCGCCATTATATTGGTTAGCACCACCATAGATATCTTTATCACTATTGAAGATTTCAACATATGTTCCTTCTTTTTCCACTGGGATACCGAAGTTCTCGTAGTAGTTAGGAGTCATATTGTAAACAAAGATTAAGGTTTCATCTTTTGTTCTTCTAGTGAAAGCAAAGACGCTATCATTACTATTATCAACGATAAGCCATTTGAAGACTTCTGGATTATGTTCCTCAAAATACATTGCTGGATGAGCTCTATAGATGAGGTTCAAATCATGATAAAGTCTAGAAATTGAATCATGAGCAGGGAATTGTTTTAATTCCCATGGTAATGATTTATTTTCATTCCATTCATCAAATGATCCGAATTCATTACCCATGAAGTTAAGTTTCTTTCCTGGGTGACCATATTGATAAGTAATTAAGTTTCTTAATAAAGCGAATTTTTGATAATAATCGCCCCACATCTTATTTAAAAGTGTGCCCTTTCCATGAACGACTTCGTCGTGAGAGAAAGGTAATAAGAAGTTATCACTATAGAAATACGCCATTGAGAATGTGAGTTTATTGTGGTCATATTTCTTATAGACTGGGTCTAATGCGTAATATTTAAGAGTGTCATTCATCCAGCCTAAATCCCACTTGTAATCGAATCCAAGACCGATATCAGTTGGTTTAGTTACTCCTGGATAATCACTACTATCTTCTGCAATCATCATCACAGAATCGTGAGCGATATGCATCTTTCCATTTAAACGTTTGATAAATTCAATTGCACCATCGTTAGTGCCATTTCTCTTATCGCCGTTATAGAAGATGATATTACTAACCGCATCAATTCTAATTCCATCCGCGTGATATTTTTCAACATAGAAGTTAATCGCACTCATAAGGAAGCTTCTCACAGGATCTTTTCCTAAATCAAATTGATAGCTTCCCCATGGAGAGACTCTCCATTTGTTGTTATATTCAAATAAGCGTGTTCCATCATAATCCACTAAAGCCCATGGATCGTTAGCGAAGTGAACAGGAGCAAAGTCAATAATAACTCCAACACCCGCTTGGTGTAATCTATCGATTAAGGACATGAGTTGGAATGGGTTTCCATATCTTGGATCACAGCTATAAAAGCCAGTTGCTTGATAGCCCCAACTTCCTAAGAATGGGTGCATCATGATTGGCATGAATTCTACGTGTGTATAACCCATACCTGTGATGTAAGGAATTAATTCGTCTGCTAATTCTTCATAAGAAGAGAATCTTCCTTCGTGTCTTTTTAGCCAGCTTCCAGCGTGCATCTCATAAATTGACATTGGTTTGTCAAAGTTACGTGTTCTTTCTTTTAAGAATTTTTCATCATGCCATTGAAAATTTTCAATGTCGAAAAGTCTCGAACAAGTGCCAGGTGCAACTTCACTAAAGAACGCATATGGGTCAATTTTATCTACATACACTCCTTTCGCATTCTTGAAGTGATATTTGTAGGCTTGATAATTTTGAAGACCAGGAATAAAGACTTCCCAAACTCCAGCATCATCGATCTTGTTCATTTTGTGGGCGTACATGCTCCAGTTATTGAAATCGCCAATAACGGATACATCACTAGCCATAGGTGCATATAATCTAAAAACTACTCCGTTTTCTTCTCCTCTTTTCTCAAAGTGAGCGCCGAAGTAATTGTACGCATCAATAGTTTGGCCCATTAAATAGTCATAAAGTAATCCGAATGCCATACACAATCATTATATATAATGATAAAAACTATGTGAATAACTAAACAAAAATAATTCAATATTTTTGAATGTTGTGAAAACGTAAATGCTTGCATGAGATGTAATAGATTTTTAACATATTTCAGCAAGAAGTCCCCCACATCGATATTGTGATTAACAATGCTTTTATTCATCGATGGCTACCTCTATAGCTAGGTGGGGGATGAATTGTAGCAAATCATTCAGTCGTATTTGACTACAAAATAATCAACCATATCCTTTTATATTATTATGAATAATGATATAATTTAGATGGGAATTATAAGGGAGAGAAAAGTACCGTAAAGGTGCAATTTTCTTCCTTTTATATTTACTGAATTATGATTAGAAAAG
>CADCGC010000035.1 GCA_902800905.1 uncultured Erysipelotrichaceae bacterium | reverse complement strand
AGAACACTGCTACCATCGTATTTATTTTCTTTAATTAATCTAAAATCCTCATCATATGTTTTGCTTTCTTTATATGAAGAGTTGCCAATATGATGAATGGTCGCTAATATGAATGAATTATTATCACTGTCAAAAGATAAATACTCAAAATCGTAAATAATTTTTTTGACATTATTTTCGTCTGTATACTCTTTGATAAAAGTTTTTTTGCCAAATATGGAATTGCCCATAGGATTTGAGTATGATCCTTGCAGTTCACAGCATCTTTTGAAATGATAACTCCATGCAAATGGTTTATTTATCTTTTTATTAATAAAGTTTCTTATTAAATCATCATATTTGAATATTTCGTCATCATAGGTATAAAACCAACTCTTGACTTCAAAAAAATGATTCCAAGTTATATTATCTTCAACAAGCGTATGGTTATCCCCATAATTATCAATATATGTGTCATAACCGATATCACCGAAAGATTTGTAATAGTATTTTGTTTTTCTGTCTCTTTCAATTTCTAAAACGTAAATATTATTAATAACAAGCCCACACAATCCGTCTGTACTATTTGCATATAATGCAACAACATAATCTGACCATGGATTTGTATCATAGTCGTGTGAATCTATAGTGCATACAACATATTGTTTTTTGATATATGGGTTTATTTCTGAACGCGATTCATATTGGTGTGTACTGTTGTTATAAAGTTCAAGATAAATTGCTCTAGAAGAAGAATAAGGATAATTATTTATTTTTTCTACATCTGCAATAATAATTAATCTTCTACTTCCGGTTTGATTAAAAGAATTGTGATAAGGTGTTCTTGCAGCGAAACGATTTAAATGGTAATTGTCGTATGGGATGGTGACGGGATTACCACCACCATCTATTGATAATAAAATGCCATGTCCATCATTTATTATATGATTAACATCTTCAATAGTTATAGTATCATCATGGATATTATAAAAAATGTCATTTGCCTCACCTTCCTCAAAAGCGTTTGTTATTTCTAGTTCATAATCATAGTAAAAACAAGTTGCTATTCCGTTTTTATTGGTAACTTTAAAAAACAAATAATTATGTTCAAAAACATTTTTATCAATTAAAAAACCATTATTGCTTATTTCGAATTCAGTTATGAAATCATTATCGTATACAAGAGATAACGAGTCCCCATGTTCTGTTTCAATTGATGAAATATTATTATTGGTATCATAACTTATTTCATCTTGATCTATTTGGATTATTTTTCCGTTGCTTACTAAAAGTGTATGAATGATATCGTTATTTAAAGAAATGGATATGATTGAGTTATTACTATCGTATAATGCAACTATTTCGTTGTCACTAGAATCAGCAAACCTAATCTTTGAATCATTGTTTTCGTAATAGACATCATAGATTTGACCCGTAGATGTTACTACCGATTTTAATTTTCCATCGGAATAAAAAATCTTTTTGGTTTGACTAAACTCTGTAAAAACTTCATAAGTAGTTATGTTGTCTATTGTGTTTTCTTTTAAAATCAATCCGCTCCCATCATTAGAAAAAAAATAGTATGAAATTACACCTTTCAAAAATTGATGCTTAACGTTATTCTTATCATAATAATCAATATAGAGAATCCTGATTGAATCTCTATGAATAACGATTTTATCGATAATGCTTAACTTCCACCCATCAAAGTTAAATAATCCGTCATTTTCATTTTTTAATCGTTGTGAGTATATAAGCGAAACATCATATGGAAGTAAGCCATCAAAAAAAGTTTTGGATATTGTATTAAATTGAGTGATTGGATTTATTAACAATTTGTAATCTTGTCCAAAAGTAAAACTATGGTCGTGCTTGTTAACTACAAGGTTGGTTTCATCTATATATCTAATTTCAAAAAAAGAATCTAAGGAAGACGATAGGTCTAAAGTTGTGGCAGAAGTTATTTCATTTTTTAGTAATAATTCTGTAGATATATATTTTTTTAAAAAAACATAGTGAGTAATATCTAAAACAAAATAATCAGATTCAGATTCTCCAATGTCTATGAGTTCTAAAGAATTGTCACTATTTTTTTGATATATTTTAATACTATGAGCATCCGGAAAAGAATAATCTGGATCTTTTCTTAATTTTAAAATGCAAGAAACAATTCTATTCTTAAACAAGTATTGTATGCTTGATAAACTAAGTATAGAAAAACCGCCATTATCTAATAGTCTTAAATGGTCATTGTAATTGGCTGGCAAATGAAATGAATGTGTTGTTGATACAATCTTATCCATATTAATATATTAATATTAAAAAGCGCGTCTATAAAGTAAAACAAAAACAATTATAAAAATAATTTTATTTGTAGTTTAATTTTCACAATCCGCAAATTCTTTTGCAGAAAATTCTAAATAAGCGTTTCCTTTAAATGATTTGAGTGACAAAGAACCAATAACATCAATGAATCTTTTGTTTACTAATTCATCTTCTGGATAATTAAAGAAAACGAGCTTTTGTTTATTTCCTAAAGAGGTCACGATGTGCTTATGATCTCTAGAATAAGTTAAGGTATCGACTTTGATATGTCTTAATCTAAAGTTTGGAGCAGGCCAACTTTCTCCAAAAGGTGAGAATGAATTTATGAGTTGATAATTCTCAACACTTAATTCGCTCATTCCAATATCAATATAAGGATGTTCGACTTTCTTAATTTCTTTTTTAGAAATTATTTCAGTGAATTCTTTCTTGAATGATTCAAAGTCTTCTTCTTTAATGGAACAGCCTGCAGCAGAGGCGTGACCACCACTAGTTAGTAGATATTTAGTAAGTCCACTAAAGGCTTCAACGATATCATATCCTTCTGGCGCTCTTGCGCTTCCTTTAAGTGAATTATCTAAGCTAGCAGTAAAGACAATAACTGGTTTTTGATGCTTCACCATAATGGAATTAGCGACTAGTCCGATGATTCCTTCCTTGTAGTCACCTTTGATGATAATTGCCTTGTCAGTATCAGAGATATTAAGGTCACTAATATCGACTCTAGAGAATAGTTTTCTCTCTTCGTTCATTTGAATAATGAAAGAATAGTAGTTTAAAATGTAATCTTTATCACTTGTGACAAAGAATTTAACGATTTTGTTGATTGATTCATCTTCTGTTAAACGTCCAATAGAGTTAATTCGAGGAGCGATTTTCATTCCGATTACTCCTTCGTCAAGTTTCTCGTGGTCCGCTAAAAGGTCAACCGCGTAAAATTCACCAACTTTGTATTCTTTAAACATCGCTCGTAATAAATTACGGTTATAGTCTAAAAGCGGCATCATATCGCTAATAACGGAGATAGAGGCTAATAAGGCTAAATATTTATCAACCCTCTTTAATAGACTTATAGAGAAAATAAAAGCGGTAAAAGCGCCACTAGAGGCTGTTTCTCCAAAATGAGAAACAATTGGGTGACATATCGCATCTGCAAGTGGGAGAGTGTCTCCTGCTTGGTGATGATCTAAAATTAAAACCTTGACTCCATTATTATGGAGATATTCAATCCCTTCAAACGCTGTAATACCGTTATCAACAGTGATAACTAAATCATATCCAACTTGAACATATTCTTTTGCGTGCGCTAAATTTAAGCCATACCCATCGACATATCGATTTGGCAAATAATAATCGACAACGACATCGAGATATTCAAACATCTTTACTAAGATACTAGTGCCCATTACTCCATCACAGTCATAATCACCATAGATGATGATTTTGCCTTTTTTAGCGATGATATCTCTAACTAAAGAGACTGCTTCATTAATTGAATCAAATTCATGGCCGTCTCTAAAATTAAGGAGATTAACATCCTTATTAAGTAATAGATATTGATTGTAATCAATGTGATAAAAATCTAGTAAACGTTCGAGTAATGATTTGTTCATATTGTCAAAAAAGCTACACAATAAGTGTAGCTAAAATTAATTAATCGTTAATACCAATGAAGATGGCTTCTTCAGGTTCTGCGGACTTCTTAACAGTCGCTTTCTTTCCTTTGTGCTCTCTTCTTGGCTTGAATTCAATCTTAATGCCAGAGAACCATTTAACTAATAATGATGCTAATGGAACAAATAAGACAGTAATTGTTGCTAATGCAACGATAGAACCAAGGATAGCTGCTAAATACATGTATGATTGAGAAGCAACTCCAAAGCCAAACATATCAATAAATAAGTAGGCAACAAGAGCTGAAACCGCAAGCATTGGTGCAAAGGCCATTCCAAGAGCGGACTTCGCAAGTTCTTCTCTATGTTCTTTAGAAACATCACGTGTCTTATCATCGAGAACAAGTTCTCTTTCTCTATTCATAAGGAGCACCATCAAGTAATAAGAGAAGATGCTAACGATTGGTAAGGCAACAACTGCGCTAACTGGAACATTTAATCCAATAACGCTCATAAGAGCTAGTAAACCAAGTGTAACTGCGCCACTACCAACTGAGAAGACAATGGTTGTTAAGCCACGAGTTAAGCGATATCTAATCATGAAGTAAACGGTTAAGATAAGGATACCGATTGAGGTCGCTAAAGTGACTTTAGTCCAATCTGGTGAAGCGTTTGGAATGACTGTTTCTTGTGTCTTAAATGAGATGACGTTAGAAACACTACCACTGAAGAATGATGGATCGCTTTCGAATTCATCAATGATTTCAGAAATTGGTCGAGCAAGGCTCACATCTTCACTAGCGAGTTTTGCCATTCTTGTTGAAGCAATAGTTTCATTTAATTTAACAACATAATATGTTGTGGAATAATTTGTAGTTGTACTTTCAAAGGTCTTGGATTCAGTAACAACAAATGAATCATAAGATGTTGAAGCAACATATTCTTTAAGTGCTTTGTATTCTTGTGTTTTGGAATCTTGAACTTCGATTTTTGAAAGAATTTCACTATCTAAAGTATATTCATCGAGTTTGGATTTGCTATCATCGTCTTCGACTTTAATCTTATTTTGGACGTAAAGTTCATTGCTAACAGATTTGCTGGCTGCTGGTTTAATAAGATTTCCGCCCATTAAGGAAGCAGAGAGAATAATGCCAATTAAGGCAACGGCAAAGACCGCACCGCTGATGATTGAGACTGGTTTCTTCTTAACAGTTAAATCTTTATCAGCGTATGGACCATAATATCTTTGTTTTTCTTCTGCCATATGGTTAGGAACGTTATTGGAATCAATACCAAATACTTCGTATTTTCCAATAAGTCCTGTGGCGTTTGTGCTTAACCACATCATGCCTTTGAGGCCTAATGTATTAATTAAGACAGAAACGACTGAACCAAAGGTAAGGATTGAGCCGAATGAGTGCAAGGCTGAACCACCTAAAAGGTAAGTCATTAAGCCAATGATAATGGTAACGACGTGGATGTCGATGATTGGTAATAAGCTCTTTTTACTCGCTTCGGTGTTAGCTTTCTTTAAGGTATGACCTCTATAAGCGTCTTCTTTGAGTTTATTTAAGTAGATGATTCCACTGACAATACCTAAAGCAGCAACCATAACGAGTCCAGCAACTGCAAGCATGTTATATTCAAGTCCAGCAAGAATCATGAATAAGAATGCACCGAATGTTGCGGCGATTGAAGCAGTCATAACACTAAGTGTTCCTAAACGGTAGAAAACAAATAAGAGTAAGCTTGCAATAACAATTGCGGCAACAGTAGCAGTTAAGGTCGAATTCCAGACAATCTTTCCTTGAGAGACGACTGATTCAACAGTTGGATCAACCCAAATCTTGGTGTCATCGGTTAAACCTTTGATACATTTTACTTCGTAATCTAATGAAGTAGAGTTGAATAAATTGAGTAAGAAATCAGCTTGGTTAAAGGCGGCTTTAACTTCGTTAGAGTCGGCAACACCGTTACCGTTACTATCTTGATAACCACAAACTTTTGATAAAGCGTTCTTATTTTCATCATAGTAAAGTCCTGTTTCATCAGCAGGATCGCATTCGAATGTTAAGAATGTCTTTTCGTTTAATTTGTTGGTTTCAGTAAGAGTTTGATATGTGTCACCGGTTTGATAGTTATAAATCATATAGATTCTAGCAACACTCTTGGCTTCTTCCTCTTCACTTTGTGCTTCTTCTTGTTCTGGGTTATCAATAGCACCTTTGACTAATGTTTCCCATTCAGTGTAGTCAGTTTTAATTGGGAGGATAACAGTTGGGTATTCGTTAACAGAGACGTTTTTGAGGTAGGCATCACCATTTCTAAATTTATCGCCAGTGACGACATCGTTTTGGTTATTCATTAAAGCGAATGAACCACTAAAGCCTAAATATGTAACAATTTGTGTGTATTGATCTTCGTCAGCTTTGAAAGCGGCGGTGATAATATCGTTACCAGTTGTGGTGATGTTATAGGAAGTGACTCCAAAATTAATGAGTCTTTGTTCCATAACTTTCGCCATCTCTTTAGCGGAGTTTTCAGTTAATGCTGCAACTTCAGTTTCTTCGTCATCTTTTTCTCTTTCGCTTAATTGGAAAGTGAATTGACGGCTGACTGAATGCTCGCTGTTAGATGAATACTTTTGAATTAATGTAGGCATTAAAGCGAAAACTGTGACTAATGCAGTTGCCGCAATAATAACGTGTGCCCATAATCTTCTCATGTTAATACCTCCGAGGTTTAATATAAACCTATGCGTAAAACGCTAATTAAAAAAATACACTAGTCGAACACACATTGCAATATAAATGTGCATACGCGTATAAAAGAAAATGTAGTGATATACACTACAATAGAGAACCTTGATATGTGATCTTGAGATGTTGATAGGCTTTATCTCTTGCTACTCTTCCTCTTGGAGTACGGTCAATAAAACCAATTTGGAGGAGGTAAGGTTCATATACATCCTCTAAATTCATAATCTCTTCACCAATCGCATTTGCTAAGCTTTCAAGGCCGACTGGTCCACCTTTAAACCTTAAGATTAAGGTCTTTAAATATCTAATATCGACATCATCAAGTCCGATAGAATCGACTTTCAAAGCATCAAGTGCTTTAATCGTGTCTTCATAATTGACGCTATCACGATGTTGATAATTGGAAAAATCTCTGACACGTCTAAATAGACGATTAGCAATTCGAGGCGTACCCCTACTTCTTTTAGCGATTTCAAGTTGTCCTTTTTCATCAATTTCTGTATTGAGGACTCTTGAAGTTCTTTTAACAATATCTTTGATTTCATCAACTGTGTAGAAGTTTAATTTCTCCACAATCCCGAATCTAGCGCGTAGAGGGGCACTTAAATCGCCTGCTCGTGTTGTCGCGCCTATTAATGTGAAAGGAGGAAGATTGATACTAATGGACTTAGAATTTGTGTCACGATTAATGACAATATCAAATCTAAAATCTTCCATCGCGGAATATAAAGATTCTTCTACCACTCTTGGGAGGCGATGAATTTCATCGATAAAAAGGATATCGCCTGGTTCTAAATCAGATAGGATAGCGGCTAAATCACCAGTTTTCTCAATTGTTGTTCCAGTGACCACTTTGATATTAGCGCCCATCTCATGAGCAATAACGTGAGCGAGCGTAGTTTTGCCTAAGCCAGGAGGACCATATAGTAAAACATGATCGAGTGGCTCATTACGATGAAGAGCAGCGCCGATAAAAACTTTGAGATTTTCTTTGAGGTCTTTTTGTCCAACATACTCTTTTAGAGTAAGAGGTCTAAGAGACGAATCAAGACTATCTTCGCTACTATTTGGTTTGGCGTCTAATAACCTACTCATATTATTTAAGTTTCCTTAACGCAATGCGCAAAATATCTTCGTTTGTTGCGCCTGGTTCATTGATTGTCGCTAACACTCTATCGATTGCGGCACCTTTAAAGCCTAAAGACTTTAAGGCATCATAGACTTCTTCATATTGTTTTGGATTACCTTTAGAACCAGTGATTTCACCTTTGAGGTCTAAGATAATTTGACCAGCAGCTTTTGCTCCTAGTCCTGGTAATTTCTTTAAGAAGGCAACATTATTACTCGCGATTGCGCTTATCACTTCATTAGGTGTAGTCGCGCTTAACGCATTAATGACAGTCTTCGGGCCTAAACCTTTGACTTTGATTAATGATAGGAAGACATCTTTTTCTTCTTTGGTCTTAAAACCAATAAGATAATTCTCATCTTCTCTAACGACATTATATGTGTACACTAAAACTTCTTCATCGATGTGATATTCATCAATATGGCTGACAAGTAGTTCGTAGCCGACATCTCTTACATCAATGACGACACTTTCAGTGTTAACTAATGCAACTTTTCCTCTAAGAAAGTAAATCATATTTGCCTCCTTTTAATTTATTAAAATAAATAAGATTAAGATAACTAATCCTAAAAATGAAGACACTAAACTGGAATATATAACGATATCGAGTTTGTTTTTCATTGGTTAGTCTCTTTTAAATTCAATTGGTGTTGGAATTGGAACACGTTTGTGTTCGCTAATACGGTGGAGATATTCAATTCTCTCTTTTGATTTCTCATCAATCTCTTCACCTTTAAGGTAAGCATCAAGAACAGAATATTTAACTCCCATCTCTCCTTCATCGGTTTGGCCTTCAAATAGACCCGCTGAAGGGGTGCGTTCCGCTAGGCGGTCTTTGACTCCATAGATTTTACAAGCTTCAACAACTTCACTCTTCACTAAATAGACGATTGGTAATAAATCAACACCACCATCACCATATTTGGTGAAATAACCAGTATATCTTTCATCAGCGTTATCGGTGCCAATAACAAGTCCACCGACTTTTTGAGCGTAAGCGTATAAAATAGTCATTCTTAGTCTAACTTTAATGTTAGAAAGAGTGCCTCTATCAAGTTCAATGCCTTGATTTACATATTGATCTCTAATTGCATGGAAGGCTTCTGAACCATCAATGACAAGATAATTGAGATCTAAATCTTTAGCGAGTTCAAGAGCATCTTCTAAATCAGATGGATGAGAATCAATTGGAATCATAATACAAGTTAATCTCTCTTTTCCAACTGCGGATTTAGTTAACGCCGCAACTAAAGAAGAGTCAACTCCTCCAGAAAGACCCAAAACATACTGTTTACAGTGAGTGTTCTCAAGATAATCTTTGACGAATTTTTCAATAACTTTTAAATATTCTTTTAATTCCATAATTAACGATAATATTCAAAGGTAAAGTCATCTAAGATGACATTATCTCCATCTTCCGCTCCTAGTTCTTCTAATTTATCATCAATTCTAAGCTTTCTAAGCTTGGTTAATAATTTCATCATTCCATCATCAGTGGAGATGTTGGTCATTCTATAGAATTTGATAATCTTATCTCCAGTAATGACCCATGTATGAAGTTCTGGGTGTTTGATTTCAAATTCTTTCTCTTCTTCAGGAAGTGTATAAACTTTAGTTTCAAGAACTTCTTCTTCCGCATCAAATAATGGGAAAGGAGGAGTTTTATCTAATAAGTCTGCACATTTATATAATAATTCTTCAATTCCTTCTTCGGTTAAAGCAGAAATTGGGATGCATTTAACTTTGGCTTTCTTTTCAAAAACTTTTAATCTTTCGTTACTTCCATCTTCATCCATTTTGGATGCGACAACGATAACTGGTCTTTTATCTAGACCAAAGCCATATTCTTTTAACTCTTGAGAGATAATTTGATAATCACTATATGGGTCTCTACCGCTTTCACCCATGTCTATAACATGGACAATGATGCGGCATCTTTCAATATGGCGAAGGAATTGTAAACCAAGTCCTTTTCCTAAATGAGCGCCTTCGATAATTCCTGGGAGGTCCGCCATAACGAAACTACGATTATCTTTTGTCGTTACTACTCCTAAATTAGGAATGATTGTGGTAAATGGATAATCTGCAATTTCTGGGCGAGCACTACTAACAACTGAGAGCAATGTTGATTTTCCGACACTTGGGAATCCAACTAAGCCAACATCGGCAAGTAACTTTAATTCAAGAATTAATCTTTTTTGTTCTCCGGGTTCACCGTTTTCTGCAATTCGAGGGACTCTATTTGTGGAACTTTTAAAACATGTGTTTCCTCTTCCACCTCTTCCACCTTTAGCGACTCTAAGAGTCAAACCATCTTTAGAAAGGTCACCGAGGAATTTGTGGTCCTTTTCTTCGTAGACCACTGTTCCAACTGGGACATCGACATAGATATCTTCACTATGTCTTCCATATTGGTTTTTAATTCCACCTTTTTCTCCATCTTGTCCAATAAAGCATTTTGAATGTCTAAAATTGAAAAGAGTGTTGATTCTGCTATTTGCTCTTAAAATGACGGAAGCACCACGACCTCCGTTTCCACCAGCAGGGCCACCTTTAGGAACATATTTTTCTCTTCTAAAGGCAATGGCACCATCGCCACCTTTTCCACTTCTAACTTCAATAATTGCTCGATCAATAAACATACAGTGTAATTATATCTTAAATATAATAAAAAGACCACAATAATGTGGTCTATTCATTCAATTTGTTTTCCTATTATTGTTCGCTAGGAATAACTCTTACTGATTTGCGATCTTTACCTAAGCGTTCGTACTTGACGATACCACTAACTGTAGCAAAGATTGTGTCATCCTTACCAATCTTGGTATTTTCACCTGGATAGATACGGGTTCCTCTTTGTCTATAGATAATGCTTCCTGCATGGCACCATTGACCATCAGCAACTTTAGCACCTAACCTACGACCAGCGGAATCACGTCCGTTTTTTGTAGAACCGACACCTTTTTTAGAAGCGAAGAGTTGTAAATTTAATTTAAACATCATAATGTGATTCATCCTTTCTATAGATTTTCGATTTGGACGTACTTATGATTACTTTCTTCGATAGTCTTTAATTGAATCTCAATTGTCTTTAAGACAACTGCATCGTAGTCACTCGGTATATCTAACGCTTTGATATAGGCGTGACCTTCATCTAGTTTGAAGTCATATTCTTTATCTTGTAAAGCGTTCATTCCACCAGTAATTACTGTTGAAACAGCAGCGCAGACAAGATCTTTTCCATAGTCATCGCTATTCGCGTGACCTTTAACCTCAATCGAAGTAATCTTTTGAGAACTTACGTCCCTTTTAATGACAATTTTTATCATCGTTAATTAAGCGTTAATGCTTTCAATTAATAAGCAAGTATATGGTTGACGATGACCTAAAGTGCGTCTTTCGTTAGCCTTGTTCTTATAAGTGAAAACACGAATCTTTTTGGACTTACCTTGTTTTTCAACTTTCGCAACAACGTTTGCACCTTCAACATATGGGGTGCCAACTTTTGCTTTCTTATCGCAAACGAGAAGTACTTTATCGAGTGTGACGGATTCGCCAACTTTGGCATCTAATTTCTCAACGTAGATTTTAGCACCAACTTCGACACGAATTTGTTTTCCGCCAGTTTCAATGATTGCGTACATATTGTTCCTCCTTTTTGTAAAATTCACTAAGGACTCGCTATGAAGGTAACCAATAAGGTTTTTATAAAACCTTTTCTATGCGGTTGTAGCTAGTGAGGCGACAACGTTGATTATAATACCATAACTTTATAAGTTAAGACAATAGAGAATGTGATTTTTTTGATATTGTTTGAGATTAATTCTTTGTTATGGTTTAATATTTCCAGTTGGTGATTTGCCTTAATTGGCGTCGTAGTCAACTTTTTCTTTGCTAAAACAATTGAAATAAAACTATTAATATGGTTAAATAATTGCAACCGATGATTTGCTGAAATAGAGCACCGTAGTCGGTTTTTTTATTTGTTTTTCTTAATTCGTTTTACTTTTCTTTTATCACTTTTGTCAAAAGACCATTTTATATAAATGTGATTATCAAACGATTTGACATCATCTAAATAATTTCTTTCTATTAAATAAAAAACTCCTTCTTTATTAGAATTTGGGTGTCTTATTAATTTAATGTTTTGTTTATTTCTTTTTTTGTTTTAACTATTGGCTTTGAACTAATCAAAATATTAATCCTTTTTGTTCCAATATCTTTGTGCAAATAAGCATAGTGCTTGCGTTTTTTATTCCATCTAAATTCGTTTCTTGACATAATTGCTCCTAAAATAATTGTTTAAAAAAGTTGGGACCTTTTCACTAATATTTTTTAATACTTTTAGCCGGACACAACACCTGTCTTAATTGATGTGAGTGCGTTGTCCGGTTTTTATTTAGTCTTTTTTGCTTCTTGAAACGAATGATAGCCATCATTCCCTATTATGAGATGGTCAATCATTGGTATTTTCATACGATTACTTTCTAAAAATAATTCACTTGTGAAGATTGTGTCTTCTTTACTTGGCTTACATGTTTTGCCAGGGTGATTATGGATTAGATAAAAGTATTTGCCGTTATTCTTCAGTAATTCAGCCCAAATTTTCTTGTATGAGAAGAGCATATTGTTCTCAGTTCCAATATATAATCTAAGTTCTCTAATGATTCTTCTTTTGCTATTTAAAATCACAAGATATAGGTGTTCTTGATCTGTGTTTTCTAATAGGCTTTTATATTTGTTAAACAAATATTCGCTTGTCGCTTCATCCTCTTCCTCTTCCATTTCTTTTTTAGTTAGACGAGTGTGAAGCTCAAACATCGCTTTTAAATTAAGGGCTTTAGCCTCCTTAATACCTTTGAACTTTGTTAACTCACTAGTAGAAACTTTGCTCAAATTCTTAAGGCCCTTATATTCATTTAATAAATCATTAGATAATTGAAGAGCGTTACTACCTCGATACCCACTTGAGATAAGTAGCGTTAAAAGTTCGACATCACTTAGTGATTCTAATCCATATCTCACCGCTTTTTCTCTTGGGCGGTCAAGAGTTGGCAGTTCTTTAATGGTTGAACTCATTTAGTTCCAAGTAAATTTCCAGCCCCCTGGGACTTGGGCTGTTCCTTTTTTAGATATGAATAATTTGTAGACAATAACCGCAAGAACTGCGGTGGCTAAGACCGCCATAACGGCAGTCAGAGTAACGGCAGCGCCAGCAACTTCATTTTCAAGTTCTTCTTGAGTCATAAGTTCGTATTTCATTTTTTGTTCCTCCTGAGGGGCCCGATGATTGACAATGTAGTTTAATTGTTATAGAGAAGAATATGTTTGGGAGAATGAGAGAGAATAAACAGTGGGCCCCTCACTATTACTAAGGAATTACAAAGTAATTCCGGAGGAGATTTTTTTGAATTTTTAAAATAATTTTTATCATTTTTGAACGCAATAAAAAAAGACCTACATAAGTAGGTCTAATTGATTAAATTTTTTTCAACTTTTCTAATAGGTCAGCGAGGTTCGCTTGGTGAATCTGAAGTTTTTCTTTCTCTAATTCGACCTTTTCTTTAGGGGCCTTTGATAAGAAATTAGGGTTAGAAAGCATCTTTTCACTTCTAGCGATTTCACTTCTTTCAAACTCGATGTCCACTCCATGCTCCCGAGGCAGGTCAAACTCTTCGGTGTCAATGAACCGTAGTTATAGGAGAACATATCTCCGTTTAATGAAGAAGTGTCATTAACAACTTGAACATTAGAGAATGTAAATCTATTTAAATATAATAAGAAGTCATCACTTACTTTGATCTTAAGAGAAATTGAGATTCCAAGTTTTGCGCTTGGTGATAATTGATTGGTAATCTTATAGTTTCTCACTTCTTTGATCATCGAGAAGAGAAGATCGATTTCATCATCACTACTATCATCTAAGAATTCTTTCTCCACTTGTGGATAGCTTTCTAGCATCACACTTTCTAAGTGAGATGGAAGATTTTGATATAACTCTTCCGCGATAAATGGAGTGTATGGATAGATGAGCAAGATGATAGTTCTTAATGATTTAAGAAGAATAGTTCTAGTAATATTACTAGCTTTCTCGTCGTCTCCATTGAGTTTGACTTTGCTCATCTCAAGATATTGAGAGCAGAAATCATCATAAACGAAGTTATATAGATGGTTACTTGCGGCGTTAAAGTCATATTTCTCCATATTGACTGTTACGTTATTAATCGTAATCATTAAACGGTTAAGTAGCCACTTATCTAGCGCACTTAAATTAGATAAATCTAATTTTTCTTCTTTAAATCCTTCAGGAATGACACTTAAGACATATCTCGCACTATTCCAGATTTTGTTGAGGTAGTTCGCACTACTTTGGACTTTTTCATCGCTATATCTCATGTCTTGACCAGGAGTGCTATTGGTGGTTAAAAAATATCTTAACGCGTCAACGCCATATTCGTTAATGACATCGATTGGGTCCACACCATTACCGAGTGATTTTGACATCTTTCTTCCTAACTCATCTCTAACTAAGCCATGGATTACAACATCTTTAAATGGCCTTCTATGAGTGACGTTTAAGGATTGGAAGATCATTCTACTGACCCAGAAGAAGATGATGTCATAGGCAGTAACTAAGCAACTAGTTGGGAAATATCTTTCTAAGTCATCAGTTTTGTCTGGCCAACCTAAGGTTGAAAACGGCCATAAACCACTAGAGAACCAGGTATCTAAGACATCAGTGTCTTGCTCATAGTTTTCAATATCTTCAGGTGGATCCATTGAGACCACGACTTCTCCAGTTACCTTATGGTAATAAGCTGGAATTCTATGGCCCCACCAGAGTTGACGAGAAATGCACCAGTCCTCAATGTTATTCATCCATTGTAAGAAGGTATTTTCAAATCTTTGAGGGACAAATGTTACTTTATCTTCTCCTTCTTGATTTTTAATTGCTTCTTCAGCAAGTGGTTTCATTTTCACAAACCATTGTTTGGATAACATTGGTTCAACAACACAGTTATTTCTTTGAGAGTGACCAACCGCGTGAATGATCTTTTCTTGTTTAATGAAATCTCCTTTAGCGGCGATATCTTTTAAAAGGGCTTCACGGCATTCAAAACGGTCCATACCTTGGTATTTGCCACACTTCTCATTCATTGATGCATCTTTATTAAAGATGATTGGCATTTCTAGACCATATTTCTTACCAATAACAAAGTCATTTGGATCATGAGCAGGTGTACATTTCATCGCTCCGGTTCCAAAACCGATTTCGACATAATCATCTTCGATTAATGGAATCGCTTCTCCGTTAGCAGGGTTAATGACCTTAATATCTTTACCGTGATATTTCGCGTATTTTTCATCTTTAGGATTGATACAAACACAGACATCACCAAACATTGTTTCTGGTCGAGTGGTTGCGACTTCTAAATAGTCATCACTATCGACGATATGATATTTGAAATAATACATATATCCTTCATCGTCTTGGTGAATAACTTCAATATTACTTAAGGCAGTTTGTTGAACTGGATCCCAGGAGATGATTCTCTCCCCTTGATATATTAATCCTTTATTATATAAATCAACAAAGACCTTTCTCACAGCGAGATTAAGTCCTTCATCTAAGGTGAATCTTTCGCGAGTGTAATCTAACGCTAAACCCATCTTCGCCCATTGTTCGTGGATATTATTAGCGTATTCACTTTTCCATTCCCAAGCATATTTAAGGAATTCTTCTCTGCTTATAGTAGTGACATCAATTCCCATGTTCACAAGCTTTTGCATAACTTTTGCTTGAGTAGCGATACCAGCGTGATCCATACCAGGAAGCCATAAGACATCATATCCTTGCATCTTTTTATATCGAGCAATGATATCTTGAATAGTTGTATTCCAAGCATGTCCTAAATGTAATTTACCAGTAACATTTGGTGGAGGGATAACCATACTGAATGGATTCTTTGATTTGTCTCCACTAGTAAAGTAACCTTTATTTTTCCAGGCTTCATATTTTCCTTTTTCCACATCATGTGGTGAATATCTTTTTTCTAGCATGTCTTTCCTCCTAAAATAAAACGTCCCTAGAATATCTAAGGACGCATATAATACGTGGTACCACCTTAGTTCTAATAAGATTTCCCTATTAGCACTTATTTTTCTAATTTATTAGAATCAGTTCTCCTTAGCGACCTTCATTTAATCTTACTACCAGGCTTCCATCGTCCCCAGCTCTCTATAAGTAATGAGTTAAACTACTCCTCTAATTCATCGAACGAGATAATTATATTAATAATAATTAGTTTTGTAAAATGTTTCTTAAAGCATCAAATGTTCTTGGCTTAAGAGTTGAGACGAACACTGTATCTTTCGCGTCGATATCATGACTTTTAAGCTCCATCAATAAGTGATGCTTTTCACTTTGGTTGATTTTATCAACCTTAGTAAATGTTAGTAAGTATTTGATATTTTTACTTTTCAAGTAATCAATGATTTCTAAATCATCTTCATTTAGTTCTCTTCTACTATCAAGAAGAACGAGAACAATTTTTAATCTAGTCACTCTAGAGAAATAATCTTCCATCATCTCTCCAAATAGTTTGTCTAGATCAAATCCTCCTTTAGCGTAGCCATATCCAGGCGCATCCACTAAATAGAGTTTGTCATCAACGTTGTAATAATTAAGTAAGCGTGTATGACCTGGTTTAGAAGATGTGAACGCTAGAGCTTTCTTATTACATAAAGCGTTGATTAATGAAGATTTACCAACGTTAGAGCGACCAACTAGCAAAACCTCAGGAAATTGTCCCTGAGGTGCTTCTTTTAGGCTTGGAGCGCTTTTTACGAATTTGGCGTTAGAAAAATTAATCATTTAAATCTCCAAATACGATTTTGTAAGCGTCATCGACACTTGACATATAGTGAATCTTAAGAGACTTCTTCACTTCTTCTGGAAGCTCATCGACATCTCTCTTGTTCTCTTTTGGCACAATGATTTCTTTAATGCCACTACGAAGGGCCGCAAGAGATTTTTCTCTTAACCCACCGATTGGAAGAGCGTTGCCTCTTAAAGTCACTTCTCCAGTAAGTGCAATATCTGGAGTAACTGGTGTTTTACTTAATGCAGAAATAACCGCCAAAGTCATTGCCACACCAGCACTTGGTCCATCTTTAGGAACTGCTCCTTCTGGAACGTGAACGTGAATATCGTTCTCCATAAAGAGAGTTGGATCAATCTTATATTTTTCGGCATTTGCCTTGACATAGTCAAGAGCAATGGTTGCACTTTCCTTCATTACTTCACCTAACTTACCAGTTAAGATGAGGCCACCTTTACCTTTAAAATAAGTGACTTCAATTGGAAGGATATCTCCGCCATATTCAGTATAGGCTAAGCCTGTAATGACACCGATTTGTTTTTCTTTGTCTTTTTTAGAGTAATCAAAGATTTCAACACCTAAGTATTCTCTAACCTTCTTATCGTCAATATCGATATGAGTAATACTTGGATCTTTGACGATCGCGACTGCCACTTTTCTTAAGCAAGAAGCAATCTTTCTTTCAAGGTCACGAACACCGGCTTCGCGAGTGTAGTAATGTAAAATGTATTCGATTGCGCTTTCAGTGAATGTAACATTTTCTTCTTTAAGGCCATTTAATTCGATTTGTTTCTTGATTAAATGTTCAAAGGCGATATGTTTCTTTTCAATTTCAGTGTAACTATTAAGTGGAATTAATTCTAAACGATCTCTAAGAGGTCCTGGGATATTCTCTAAATAGTTCGCGGTGCAAATGAATAAAACATCACTTAAATCATATGGCTCTTCAACGTAGTTATCGTTGAACATGAAGTTTTGTTCTGGATCTAAGACTTCAAGTAAGGCACTGGCTGGATCTCCTTTATAGGAGCTAGCGAGTTTATCAACTTCATCAAGAAGGAAAACAGGGTTAGCAACACCCGCTTTTCTCATTCCTTGAATGATTCTACCTGGAAGAGAACCAACATATGTTCTTCTATGTCCTCTGATTTCTGCTTCATCAGAAATGCCACCTAATGAGCATTTGAAGAATTTTCTTCCTAACGCTCTAGCGATAGATTTTCCTAAGGAAGTTTTACCAGTTCCTGGTGGGCCATAGAAACATAAGATTGGGCTCTTTAAGTTACCAGTTAATTTCTTAACTGCTAAATATTCGACAATTCTTTTCTTTGGATTGTCTAAGCCATAATGATCTTCGTTTAAGATGTCTTCGACATTCTTAAGGTCATTATTATCTTCGGTCTTTTGCCACCATGGGATGGACATCATGACATCTAAATACGAAAGGATTAATGCGGCTTCTAGAGAGCCTTGAGGCATCATTTCATATTTCTTGATCTCGGCTTTGACTTTAGCCTTAATATTTTCTGGATAAGGATACTTATCGAGTTTGGCTAAAATGGTGTCAGGGCTATTGTTACCACCGACATCTTCGCCGAGTTCTTTCTTAATCGCTTTGAGTTTTTCTCTTAAGAAATATTCTTTTTGTGATTTTTCAGTACTTTCTCTAATTGTGTCAGAGATGTTCTTTTCAATTTCATCTTTAGTGTTTTCTCCACTAATTAAGCCGATAACAGTTTCGGCTAAATAGATGAAATCATTGGTCTCTAATAATTTTTGTTTGGTTTCGCTTGCTGCTTCAAAATGAGCTGCCATTGCATAGCAAAGCTCTAAAGCAGCTAAATTATTAGAGCATAAAGTAATAATGTTTTTTGGGAGTCGAGAAATAATGGAAGGATACTTTTCAAGTTCGTGATTGATTGCAGAAACAACGGCTTCACTACTTTTAGTATCAACTTCGATTGATGGAATTAAGGTGCCATTAGCAATATAGCACTTATCTTCATCATCAAATTTGATGTCAGTTAAACTGACTCTTTCAATTACTTCGACACGAGTTCTAATTCTTTTATCTCTTTCAGAGATAGACATTACTCTCGCTAAAACACCGGTTTTATAGATTTCATCGATGTTTGGATTTTCTGCATCACTTTCAATTTGGCTAGTAATTAAGATTAAAGAATCAGCTTTATCTTTACTAACTTTGATGGAATTAATGGAAAAATCTCTTCCAGCGTCAATTAATCTTTGAACTTTTGGAAAGAGGATTAATCCTTTAGTGATGAGAAGTGGCAAGGTAAGTGTTTGCGGATTGTTCGCCATAGACTCGCCTCCTTTCTTCTTATAATTTAAAAAATAAATTATTTGTTAAGTTTTAATAATTCTTCTTCGATTCTTGTCATACGAAGATTGTGTCTGAATTGTTGCTCTTGAGCCGCTAAAGCTTTCTTAACATCTTCAATTTTCATTTGATATTGATCTGCTAATTTAGCGTATTCGAATTCAACATCAGCATCAGTTAAGGTAAGTTTTTCAACTTCACCAATTTTTTCAAGGATGAAGTAATTGGTAATATCCTTTTTAGCGTCTTCCTTGAGTTTAGCTTCAAATTGTTCCATGGTTTGACCGACGAATTGTAAATATTGTTCGAGAGTTAAACCTGATTGTTTCATTCTGTTTTCCATATCTTTCTTCATGGATTCAGCTTGTTCATCAATCATTTCTTGTGGGATTTCAATCTTACTTGCTTTAGCAATTTCAGCGTAGAGTTTTTCTAAATATTCTCTCTTTTCTTTGTTAGCCTTATTTTCAGTAAGTTCTTTTTTCTTGCTTTCTTTTAAGGCTTCAACAGTTTCAACACCTTCTAAGGCTAAATCTTTAACGAATTCATCAGTTAATTCTGGTAATTTTCTGGCCTTCACTTCGTGAACATCACAGCCAAAGACTGCAGCTTTACCAGCGAGTTCTGGAGTGTATTGTTCTGGGAAGGTGACATTAACATCACGATGTTCACCAGCTTTGACACCGATTAATTGATCTTCAAATCCTGGGATGAAGGAACCACTACCGAGTTCGAGTTCATAGTTTTGAGCAGAGCCGCCTTCAAAGGCTACTCCGTCAACTTTTCCTAAGAAATCCATAACGACTGTGTCGCCCTTTTCAGCAGCGTCTTCTTTTAAGACTAAGGAAGCGTTTTGCTTTCTTAATTCATCAAGAGCATCACTAACTTCTTTAGCAGTTACTTTGACTTCTTTTCTTCCTAAATCGTGTCCTTTATATTTACCAAGTTCCACTTTTGGTCCGGTGGTAATGATAAATTTGACTTCGAGTTCGGTTGGAGTGAGTTTTGTAACATCAACCTTTGGTTGAGCGAATGGTTCTAATTTACCTTCTTCTAATGCACCTCTATAGGCATCTGGTAATAATGAATTAATCGCTTCGTCTAATAATTTACCTTGATCAACGTGTTTCTTTGCAATTTGTTCTGGGACGTTGCCTTTTCTAAAGCCATCAACTTGAACTTCTTTGCAAAGAGTTTTTTCTTGAGCAGCTTTCCAAGCTTCTTCGTCGATAACGACATCAACTTGAACGTGGCAAGCTTCTAATTCTTTAAATGTAAATTTCATGTCGATTTTTTTCTCCTTTTAAATTGAGCATGCGTGAAAAATTATAAATGAAATTATAATTTAAGGCAAATGAAATACATTTATAATGTAAAGATTTTGTTTATAGAAAGAAAAAAATGACCTATGGTCATTTTATCTCTTATACCTTAGCGAGTATATCTTCAATTTCTTTTACTAACTCTAAGATATGATTTTCATCTAATTCCATCGCATCACAGTACTGCTTAACATCTGGAATTGGTGAGTTCGCATATTTTCTAGTGATGATATAGAACGCTCCAGCGTAGTTTTTCGCTGTGTCTTTTAGACTGCGCGGATATAGATACATTTCATATTCTGAGAATAATTGAGTGGCAGATTGAGAAAGTGTTGGATCTTTATATTCACTATCGATTAATCGAATCGTGTCATTAAAGATGACACTAGTAAATGGAGGATTAAGATGTTTTGGGTTAACATCAATGATTTCTCCGTTACTATTCATCTTAAGTTCACGGTCAACTTCTTTTTGAACGAGTAGCATTAATGAATAGCTTCTAATCATTTGACGAGGATGTTTGACCATGACTTCTTGAATTATTGGTAAGAATGTAAAAATATCTCTATTTCTGACTGTGTCTAATCCGATGAGAACATCTTCATCTTTGTCACTCTTGAGATACTTTTCAATTTGCTCGTTATCGTAGAACTTTAAGGTTGTCTGTTTCTTCTCTTCAAGTTCGATAACTTCAGGCATTTTTCTTAGAGTTTCCTCTACGACCTGACTTTGATAAGGTAGGTTATTATAATAATCGAGCACTGTACGAGCTTGTTCAAACCTTCCTAAGACACAAAGAAGATTAATATGAGCGTTCACTAAAGAAACTAAATTGCCTTCTAAAATCTTTTGATGGTCTTGGATGACATATAAAGCGTCTTCATATTTTCCTAGATAAATAAAAGCCGAAATGCGATAGAAAAGATCATTAGGAGCTTCGCTACCTTCGGTGAGTTTTAACACTAATTCGTAGTTCTTTTGGTCTAATAATGATTTTAAACTATCCATATTATTTCTTCTTTATTTTATCCCAATATTCCTTCGTGGCCTGCTCTAATTTATTATTTCCGTAGATATAATAATGTTTATCTTTAATATCATCTGGAAGATATTGCTGTTCAACCCAGTGATTTGCGTAGTCATGAGGATATTTATAATTTTGACCTTTAGTTAAGACATCTTCTCCATCAAAATGTGTGTTTTGTAAAGCACGAGGAACAGAGATTCCTTTACCCATATTGATGTCGTTGACCGCTCTTGCGTAGGCCATATAAGCAGAATTACTCTTAGGAGCGGTTGCGATTAAAATGACTGCGTTCGACAACGGAAGTTTGGCTTCTGGCATTCCTAATTGTAGGGCAGTATCAACACAAGATTTTATGATTGGAATAAGGCTAGGATAAGCAAGTCCAACATCTTCATTTACTGAGCATAATAAACGTCGACAAACAGCGATGATATCTCCAGCTTCAAGCATCTTTGCTAAATAGAAAATCGCTGCGTCTGGATCGCTTCCTCTTAGCGATTTCATTAAAGCGCTTAGATGATCAAAATGTTTGTCTTCACTCTTATCATAATTGATATGTGCTTTATCGACGATTTCATTAACGTCCTTTAATGTAATCTTTTTGTTTCCAATCGCGTTAAGTAAGAATTCTAAATTGTTGATGGCCTTTCTCATATCTCCGTTAGAAGAAACGGAAAGAAGCTCTAAAGCGTCATCATCAATCTTAATCTTTTTAAGATTAATGATTCTCTCTAATCCTTTTTTGATATCCTTACTATTAATTGATTTAAATTCAAAAACTGAGCATCTACTTAGTAAAGCAGGATAGATATAGAAATATGGGTTCTCGGTTGTAGAGGCAATTAGAGTGATATATCCTTTTTCAACAAACTCTAAAAGAGATTGTTGTTGTTTCTTATTGAAGTATTGAATTTCATCTAAATATAAAAGGACTCCTTTAGAGGCAAAGACACTTTTTGAATCATCAATTACTTTTTTGATGTCATCTAATGTTGCAGTCGTTCCGTTTAGCTTACATAGAAGCATTTCAGTGTTCTTTGCAATAATATTAGCGACCGTTGTCTTTCCTACCCCTGGAGGTCCATAAAATATCATATTTGGAATCAAATTCTTGGAAATGGCTTTTTGAAAAACAGATCCTTTCTTAAAAAGGTGTTCTTGTCCCACCATTTCTTCAATTGATTCTGGTCTTAAAAGTTCTGCAAGTGGAGTACTCATACGCAATTATTATAAAAGAAAAGGCTGTTAAATAACAGCCAATTTCATATAGTTAAGAGATATTATTTGAAATATCTTTTGAGCATTGCTTCAAGAGCTTTGCCGTGGCGTGCTTCGTCTCTTGCCATTTCATGAACTGTATCATGAATTGCGTCTAGACCAAGTTCCTTAGCCTTTTTAGCGATAGCGAGTTTAGATTCACAAGCCCCATTTTCTCCAGCAAGCATCTTTTCAATGTTCTTTTTGGTATCGGCAGTGACGACTTCTCCTAAGAGTTCGGCAAATCTTGCCGCGTGTTCAGCTTCTTCTTTCGCGATTTGCTCTAAGAGCAATGCGATTTCTGGATAGCCTTCTCTTAAGGCTTGTCTGCTCATTGCGAGATACATTCCAACTTCGGAGCATTCACCCTTAAAGTGATCTCTACATCCTTGAAGAACGAATTCATCGACACCTTGAGCAACACCGATCACGTGTTCACAAGCCCAAGATAATTCTCCGACCTTCTCTTCTTCTATTGGAACGAGTTTGTCGTGACTAGCACCACAAATTGGACATGGTTCGCCTTCGGCGACTTCAACTATTTGTCCGCAGACTTTACATCTATACTTCATATTAAACCTATATATTAGAAGAACACACTTCTAGCAGCGGCTTTAACTTCAGCAGATGTTGTGAATGGGATACGAGTTGTGTAGCCTCTCTTAGCAGCAACGATTTGTTTGGTTGGCCAGGAGAAGATTTCTCTATTCCAAGTAGCGACTGTGTCGTTATATTGCTCTCTAGCAGCAGTAATCTCTTTTTGTAAATAAGAGTTTTGTTGCATAGCGTCTGCAATTTCTTGATGAGCTTTTAAATCTGGATAAGCTTCAATTGCGACATTGATGGCCTTGTTGATGTTTTCAACGGCTTGACCTTGTTCGTTTAAGTTGCCTTGGCCTCTTGCTTTAGCAACTTCGACAAATGTCTCTTTGTCTAAATTGATTGCTTTGTCTAAGATTTTTGCGACGTTTTGAAGGATGACCACTCTTTGTTCTAAGTAGTTATCAATTTGAGAAGCGTCGTGTTGAATCTTTTGTTGAAGTTTGGATAAGTAAGCACCAGCTTTAACTTTCATCACTAAGAAAATTAATCCTGGGAAAATTCCTAAAACCCAAAGTAAAACTTCGAATACTTTACTTCCGGTTCCGACTGTGACTGGAATCTGCTTAGCAATAACGTTAACATCTCTACCTTCTTCGTTAACTGGCCCAGTTACTTCATCTAATTCATTTGCCATAAATATGTTACCTCCTTATTTGTAGCATATATGATTTGTGCTATTTTGTTTTAGCAACGAAGGACAATAGTCTCTTCTTAAATAGTATAGCACTACTATTTCCAAATTTGTCGATTACGCCATTATATTTACCAGCAGCGTAATCAGCAAAATATGTGCTCTTATCGCCTTTGGTATCTCTAACGACGAACGGTGTTTCTTTCACGATTGGATTGTATTCAATCCAGTGAACAGGAACATTATGCATGTGTCCATCTCCTCCCATTACAGGAACATAAGCGATTCGATCAGTTCCAGAGAATGAGTAAGCGGAAATGGTACAAACATCACTTTCATCACTTTCATAGTCGAACTTACTCTTGAGAATAACGCCTGTGGAATATGTTGAAGGATGTTTGAATAAGTTAATGTTATGGGAGTTAGCCGCACTTTCAACTTCAGCGTTGGTGGTTGAACGGTTAAATCCTCTTTCGTAGATATAATCTAATGATTTATGTTGTTGATAGATTGGGATACTAATAACAGGAGCTAAATCAAAGAAGACATCTTTTAAATATTTATCAGCGTAGTTAACGAACAATTCTTTCGCAACTTTGTGATCAAAGTGAATGAAGTCATCTGGATTCTTGTCTAAAGAATCAGATCCTTGCATATGGCGGGATTTGATATAGTTAAGAGTCTTTCTCTTCTTGAAGATGAAATCGTCACCAAATCCGACATCTTTGCCTCTTAAGAGTTTAATCATGTTCTTTTGTCCAAGAGGAGTAAAGAGTAAACGGAATTCGAGTTCATTATCTCTATCTAAAGCATTGAATAATGCTTCAAATTCTTCATTATCAAGTCTCATAAATGAGCCATCACCCTTCATGAGGTCTTTCTTAACTTCTTTATCAAGTTTAGAATCAAACTTCTTAATATATCTTTCGATTTGTGCATCAGACATATTATTGATATCAGTTGGATATCTTGAGAAAGAGAGTTTTGGCGCTGCATCATTGCCGTATATCATCCATGTATCTAAATAATAGTATGGTTCTGGTGCGGTATAATGAGCAGTCAATACTTGAGTACGAGTTTCCCAGTGGGAGTTACCTTTACTATCAGTAACTCTTACTTGATAAGTAATTGTTAATGTACCGGTATAAACGTGGTCTCTCATTGATTGACAATAATTCTTTTCAAAGACGAATGGATTGCCAAGGATTGAACCAGATTGAACGTATAATGTAGAAATATCGCCTTTTGTGTAATGAGCGTAGCCATATTTCTCATGTAAATATTCATATTTAGCAGGGTCAAAGACTGGATCTAATTGAATGAGAGGTGTGGTTTTGGTAAAGATTTCCGCCGCCATGTTCCATTCATATAAGCTATTGAGCTTTTTCATTGTCTCATAAGCTTGATCTTTAAGTTTTTTGGCTTTTTCTTCGTGCTCTTTAATCTCTGCAGATAGTTTAGCAATGCCCATAAAGATAAAGACAATAGCAACAACAAGTCCTAGGCCTCCAATAATAGCGCCGATTCCACCACCAATTCCTGCACCAGCTTCCATTGTTCCTTGAGAAGCAGCAACAATAAATAAGACACCAGCAACAATCGCACCGACTGCTAAAAGAATGAGCATAATGGCGAAGAAGATTCTCCAGCCTCTTGTTCTTTTAAGTTTTTTGATGATTTCAAGTTCTTTGTAATATTTCTTACAAAGGTCTTGGTTGAGCTCGACGTCGACTTGTCCTTTCTCAGTCAATCTATCGAAATATTCAACCGCATTGTTATGAAACGCTTCTTTTAATCTATTTTTATACAAAAGAAGGGGTTCAAGTAGTTCTTCGTTTTTAATTTCTTCCATACAAAAATTATTATATGTGATTTGATAATTTATTTAAATCATTATCG
>CADCGC010000034.1 GCA_902800905.1 uncultured Erysipelotrichaceae bacterium | reverse complement strand
TTCAATTATAACATGGAGGTTTTTTCGTAGGAGAAACCCTTCTATTCTCACGTGCATAGCACCCGGTTTTTATCTCACTACGTTTCGATAATAAAAAACAAAAAATGGCGTTTTTTTCACTCTTAGTAATATGAGGGGGCTTTTTTATATGTCCCGCTAGTAAATATGAAAGGAGTTTCTTAAATGATCAAAAGGAAAAAACAATTTAGAAGGCACTTTAGAATATACCTAAGAAATAATCACCCAGCATATATTGTCGATGAAGAAGGAAATGTTTTTGTGTTTCATAGAGTGACACACTCGAAAACATCAGGAGGTAAAAAGAATTGGGAAATTATTCCTAATCCTATCAAGGGTGATAAAAGACCAATGAACATCGTCAAAAAAGAGGAAAGAGACAAAAAAACAAGATTTAGTTTGTTCAAAATAGAACTTAAAAATGGCGTCGATGTTTCTTATCCAAATATTAGATTGACAAGAGTTTATAGCTTAGAACCAAAGAAAAAGAAAAACAAGGACTAACCTTGTTAACTTGGACTCCGTAAACACATTAATGTTTCCCTCACTAGTGTTCTAGGCGGGTGTCAACACTGTCATAGTTGAGTTTTGTTTGACAGCTGGTTATCTCGTGGTCATTAATCACGAATTCCCTCTTTGTTCGTGTCTGGCGCCGGAATTACGCATACAAGTCCTTACTCTGCTACCGGTAATATCATTTTGATATCAGGGAGGTCAATAGCCATTATTAATAGTGATCCTAACATAAATTCTTTTAAGAATTCCGACTAGATAATCAACGTCTCTATGATCGCCTTGCCAAAAGGCTTAGTTACTATAACAAAGGATATAGAGTTATGCAAGGCAAAAAGAGATAATTGTATTTCCTCTTTCCTCACATTCAATCTATAATTTTGATAGTTATGAAAGAAAATAATGGAAGCTGGATATTTATATCCCATTCGAGTGAAGACATCGAAAAGGTTAGAATCATTAGGAATGAATTTGAGAGATATGGGCAAAATCCTCTCGCGTTTCATTTGAAATGTCTTAACGACAACACTACAAAAGGCAAAAAAGAACTCTATGATTTAATCGAAAGAGAAATCGAAGCAAGAGATTGGTTTGTGTATTGTGAAAGTGAATCCGCTAGAGAATCTAGTTATGTGCAAATGGAAAGAGAATATGTCCAAAAATGTGACAAACAATTCGTCTGGCTCATTAATTTAGATCAAAACATTGATGATATTAAAAAGAAAGTATATGAAATATGTTGCTTGCTACAAGTATATATTGTCTATTCTCGAAGAGACGAAAATATCGTTAAACCTTTAAAAGATGCGCTTAAAGAGAATGATTTTTCAGTTTGGGATAACCAAAGCATTTATTCTTCGGATTTAATCAAAAATGAAATGACCGCTTTAGCGAAAAGAGGATTCGTTTTATTTATCAACACCGAAAACACTCGTAACTCTAGTTCCGTTTTAGCGGAAATCAAAGCAGCCTATGAACAATGTGTTAATATCATTGTTTTTGATTTTGATAATGAAAGATTAAATGATGAATTTAGTCGTTTTATAAACACAAAGAATGTCTATAAGATTCCCACTATTCCTAAAGATGAAGATATGTATCTTTTAGTGGACTTAGTAAAAGCCGCACTTAAAAAGAAGATCAAAGGGGCAATCCAAATACAGGCTGATGCCTTTAATGAAATGAACAAACTTCAAGAAAAACTCAATTATGATGGTAATTACCATAAAGAAGAACCTCGACTAGTAAAACAACTAGGAGCCACTGATGATTATCTAGAAATATATGAATTCCCTTGTTGCCACAAAATGGTAATTGTTGGAGATGGATCAATATCAAGATTTAGATATGATGGATGCATCAAAAATAAAAAAGAATAAGAATTAAGTTTCATATATGAAAAGAAATATGTAAACTTATACGTAATAGTATAGAGGGTAGATATATGAGCAAGGTCATATTAATAGGCGGAGGTTCCGCGAGTGGTAAAACATACGTATTAAGAAAAGTCTTAGAAAAGATTCCTAGTGAAAAAGTCGCAAGAATCTCCTTAGATGACTATTACAAAGACTTTTCAGTCCTTCCAATGGAAGAGAGAGCGAAAGTTAACTTTGACCACCCAAAAGCCTTTGATTGGAAGTTAATGAACGAACAATTAAGTGCTTTGAAAAACGGACAAACAATTGAAAAACCAATATATGACTTTGTCACCCATTCAAGAAGCAAGCAAACAGAAATTGTTGAGCCAAAAGAATTAATCATTATCGAAGGTATTATGGCGTTAGTGAATAAAGACCTTCGCTCTATCGGAGATTTAAAAGTCTTCATCAATGCTTCTAGAGAAAGAAGACTTGTTAGAAGAATTGATAGAGATATGAAAGAAAGAGGAAGGACCTATGAAAGTATTATTGAGCAATACTTCACTACTGTTCTCCCAATGTTTGAAGAAATCATTGCCCCATCTCAATATTACGCGGATTTGATTATTAATAACGATGGAGGAAGCACTCACTCAATTGATGTGCTTGTCTCTGTATTACAAAACATGATTGAAAAGGAATAAGCGAATGCTTGTTCTTTTTTCTTCTTCGCTATGATATATTGATAATCGGAAGTAGGACGGAAGAGCTAATGACTCTGACATAGCGCTGCTTCTTTTTCTTTCAATTATAATTGACTAATGATATATTATAGGTGGAAGTAGGACGTAGGAGCTAATGACTCTAGCATAGCGCTGCTTCCTTTTTTGTTCTTATATGTGTTATATTGATATTGGAAGTAGGACGCCGGAGTTAAAAGCGCTGGCCTAGCGCTACTTCTTTTTCTTTTTATCCAAAAACTTTTTAATTTCTTCAATATCTTCATTAGATAGTTGATAGTTTTTAAACGCTTTGCTAAACAAAAATTTGAAATCCCTAATGATTCTCTTTTTAAAATATGATTGCGTTTGATTTTTTTTATTAGGATTATCTGGAAGAGGATTATTGTAAGATTTCCCACTCCTTCTTGAATGGGTTAGTCCAACAGATTCAAATGATGTCCTATCTGCACCAACAATTATTTGAGGATGTTTCTCTTTTCTTTTCTTTCTGATAGTGAATAAACTGGGTTTTTTCTTGTTCATTTTTTAAGTCTCCTATTTATCAATATTGGGGCTTAAATAAAAAGTCCCCTCATATTACTAAGAGTGGTAAAATGCGATTTTTTTATTATTTTTCTAATCTGCTACTGAAGTTATTAACTTTGTTAATAAAAATATTGAGAATGCAAAAGAAAAAGGGCTTCCTTTTGGAAACCCTTCATTTAAATTGTTTTGTCAATTATTGAGTAATCTTGTTCTCAGCGATGACTTTATCTTTGAGATATTCTGGAAGCTCTTCATATGCTTCAAATTCTCTGTTGAAGAAGCCGCTTGCTTGAGTGATAGATTTTAATTGAGTGACATAGTCAATAATTTCTGCTTCTGGGACGAGAGCTTCAATTTCTTGACTACCATGTTCTTTTTCTTCAATGTTTTGGATTCTCGCTCTTCTTGTATTTAAGTCAGAGAGGATGCTACCAGTGAATCTAGATTCAACATTGATCTTAACTCTCATGATTGGTTCGAGAATGATTGGACGGCATTTAAGATATGCATCTTTGAACGCTAAGATACCCGCCATCTTGAAGGCTTGTTCGTTACTATCAACTGGGTGATATTTACCATCAATAAGAACACCTTTAACTCCGATAACTGGGAATCCAGCAAGGAGTCCACTATTGAGGGCTTCAAAGAAGCCTTTTTCAACTGCTGGGAAGTAGTTCTTTGGAACTGATCCACCGAAGACTTCTTCAGCAAAGACATTTTCTTCAGCTGGTTCAAATCTCATCTTAACAACACCATAGAATCCAGAACCACCAGATTGTTTGACGTATCTTCCGTCCCCTTCAGCGGTGCCTTTAATGGATTCACGATAGACGATCTTCATCTTTTCGGTTGTTAATTCAACTTTATATAAGGTCTTTAATTTTTCTAAAGCGTAAGCGATATGAGATTCAGAAAGACCACCTAATAATAATTGTTTGGTTTCATTATTACGTTTAACTTCTAAAGCTGGATCTTCAAGTTGCATCTTCGCTAGAGCTGGTCCGAGTTTACTTTCATCATTCTTATTATTTAAAACAATAGCCTTGAAAATAACTGCGGTTGGATATTTGTTTGGCTTAAAGACAGTGATTGATTTTGGTGAAGATAATGTATCACCAGAACAAACTTTCTCTAATCTAGTTAAAGCGCAGATATCGCCAGCGATAACTTCGTTAACACTGTCGAGTTTCTTACCAGTCATTTGGTAAAGCATACTAACTCTTTGAGTTCCACCATTAACGTAGACTTCATCACCAACATGGAGGACACCAGAGCAAACTTTAGCTAAGTTCACTGTTCCAGCGTATGGATCAACGATGGTCTTAAAGACATAAGCACTGAATGGAGCGTCAACACTTGTTGGAACGACTTTTTCTTTGCCATTTTCATCATGGGCTTCAAGTGGTTTCAAATCGTTTGGTTTTGGTAAATAGGAGATGAACATATTGAGTAATGTTTGTACACCAATGTTCTTAAGCGCACTACCAACGATAAGTGGAGTGATTTCTCCTGAGAGAACACCAACACGTAGTGAAGAACGAATTTCTTCTTTAGTGAAGTCTTCGCCATTGAAGAATTTTTCTAGTAATGCATCATCAGTTTTGGCAACTTCTTCAACGATTGTGTTATGTAATTCTAAGATTTTGTCTCTCTTATCTGGATAGATTTCAGCTTCAACGCATTCTTTTCCGTTAAAGATATGAGCCTTTAGGTCAACTGCGTTAGCGAAACCATCAAAGGATTTTTCATGTCCGAGTGGGTAGCAGAAGGAAACGACTTCTTTACCTAATTGGTCTCTAATTTCCATTAAGACTTCTTCGAAGTCGACATCTTCTTTATCCATTTTGTTAACAAAGATGAAGGTAGGAACGCCTTTTCTTCTGAGCATCTTATAGTGTTTAACTGTTCCAACCTGAACACCGACAGAAGCGTCGATGACAAGAACTGCACCTTTAACAACGCCATTAACTCCGATGGCTTCAGAAATGAAGTCATCATTACCAGGAATGTCTATGACATTGATTTTGTAGCCGTTATAGTTTAGTGGGACAATTGCAGTTTGGATTGATGTTCCTCTTCTTTGTTCATCAGGAGTGTAGTCGGATAATGTGGTTTTCTTTTCAACTTCACCTTTTTGAGGGATGAGTTTTGAAACGAACGCTAAAGATTCAACTAAGGAAGTTTTACCACTACCTTGGTGACCTAAGATAACGACGTTACGAATGTTTTCTGTATTCATATATGTTTTAATTCCTCCAATATTACACTCTAAAGTATTTAGAGTATCTGCCTTTTGTGATGAGTTGAATTCTTCCTTCATCCACGAGTTTGGCTAATGCTTTTTCAACAGTAACTTTACTAATTGGATATAAGACTCTTAAGACAACTGTCTTAGAGATTGGAGTAGCACTATCAACGACCACTTTGAGAACTTTTTCTTCGCTTGTGCAGTCAAGTTTATTGACTTCTAAGATGTAATCGAGTTTACGATATGCTTCTAAGATTCTCTTTAAGATGAAGGAAACGAATGGTTCATAATCTGCTTCATTATCATGCCATCCAGCACTGGATAGTTTGAAGGCATCGATATATTCGCCTAAATGTTGTTTCATTAAATATGAAATCGCGAAATAATCATCAACATCATAACCATATTTCTTTAATAAGAAATGGAGTAATAATCTAGATACTCTTCCATTACCGTGGTTATATGGGTGGATGCACATGAAGTCAAACATGAAAGCGGAGATGAGAAGAAGTTTGTTACATTCTTCATCCATCGCTAATTGATTGAATTGATAGATTAAGTTATCTAATAAGATAACAACTTGTTCTGGTGCTGCAGAAACAAAGATTGTGTTGAAACTACCATCTGGCATTGATTCTTGGATGTAGTTGATACTGTCTTTATAACGGCCACCGAACTCTGGGTTATAATCCTTATAAATATAGTAATGTAATGTAGATACAAAACTACGATCTAAGGTTTGGTATTTGTAGACTTCATCGATCAAATCAAGAGCGTTGTTTCCTAACAAAAATAGCACTCTCGCGGTCCTCGGAAATATATACGTTACCAATTTGGCTACTGTATATAACAGAACTACGACGTGCCATTGCTTTAAGAACATCTAATTTTTTGACCTCGTTTACAGGTAAGGTCTTGCCTTTGTAGAGCTCAATTGAATTGAGCAAAGAAACAACGCTTGGCTTGTTCAACGCCAAAACAGTTCCTTTTAAATCGAACATTTTCATTATGTAAAACCCTCTGCATATATTGTCTAACAAAACGAATATTAATTCAACTAATTAAGTAAAAATTTACAAAAAATACTGAATTGAATTCAAATGAAGGATAATTATTTATTATTTAGAAGTTGGGTTTTTGTTTCATTTACAATTTTATTGTAAACTTCACTTGGAAGATAAGTAATCCATGATGATTTCTTAATGCATAGTAAATAATGACTATTGATGATATAGATACTTTCAAAGTTATATTTAGCTAATAACCCTTTATATTCGGTAACACTATTACTGTTTTGATTATATTCAAATATCACCATCACAGTTTTATTGTTATCGTTCTTTATTGATTTGGTCCTATCGTATGTTTCTAATAGCGTGACTATTTCATTATTTCTTTTTGATGAATCCTCTCCAATAGGAATATTTGGATTGGTCCATAAAACTTTAAGAAATCCTTCGTCACTAATGAATCTATTTTGATTAGTAGAGTATTTATATTTTCTTGAAAATATCTTTTCTGAGTAATATGAAACAATATTTAATCCTAAAAGGTTTCTATATAAAGCATCATTCCTATCAAAAGAATAATCATTACTATCAAGGAAATTGTTAATCTGGGAAGCGAATACTAATGGATTAACATCAAGAGCAGTTGCTAAAGAATATATGTTTTGATATTTGGCTTCATAGATATTTTTGTCATTTAAGCAATAGTAATTGATTGTTGATAAACTTATTCCACTTAAAACACTCAATTTCGTTTTTGAGATTTTGTTTTTCAATATGAGAGTGTTAAGGAGACTTTTCTCTTTAACCTTAAATTCAAAGTAACTATATAGTTGGTTCCAATCCATCTCATGATATATATCAAAGAGATTCACCATCACTTCTAGAGGAACGTATAGGAAAAGATATTCAAAACATTTGTTGTATTTATAAAAGAGTCTAAGATATGCTTCCGCTAACCATTCAGTCATTGAATTAGTAGATATAGCATCTTCTTGTTTGATTTGTTCTTCGCCATAAATATCTTCAATTAGTTCAACAAAATTTTTGCGATAAAGAAAACGATTATCATTTTTTTCTAACGAAGAAATCATCTCGCTATTAGTGGTTTGATATTCTATGAACGAATATGAATATTCATTTTTAAAGCCATAGAAAAATATTCTCGCTAAATAGTTATTTAAGATTCCTTTATCATTCACGCTAACCATTTTGTTTCACCAAGTCGATGAGTCTAGTTCCATCTAACCATCTTTCATTCTTTCTAATTTCTTCAAATCTTCGATCAGCGTCGATGATTCTTCTTTGATATTTGTCTTTGTAAATTGGCTCGACTTCAATTGTTTTGATATATTTGAGTCTTTTAAATGCTTTTTCGCTTTTAATAGCGATTTGACTTCCTAAATAACCAAGCATATATATTTCTTCAAGTTTTTCGAGTCTAATCTCACTTCTAACAAAATATAATGGGAATTTAAAATACGAATCATCCGCTCGAAAGCCAATGATGACATCATATTTGGTAACATCGACATAATAGTTCTTTTCAAGAAATTCTAATTCTTTTTTATATGTATCTTTGAATTCTATATCCAAATCTCTAAAATGCATCAAGATGCTAATCCAATGGAGAACACTATATTTATTTTTATCAGTTAAATCTAATACATTAAGTCCGCGACCATCAAATTCGTAAACGTTAACAAATCCATCAGTTGTGTTCTTGTTCCCCCACTCTTTTGCAGCATAGATATCTTGAGTGCAGTAAAAAGCATCTCCATAATCACTATTACGATTTTTATAGTCAAAAGATGGGGACTCTATTCTTTTAGGACTGCCGTGGTATATTGTCATTCTATCCATACACCTAAAATATACTTTTTGACATTATTTTTGTCAATATCTATTAGCACACTATAAGGTATTGATTATTTATTTGACGAATACAACATAATTAGGCAAACAAAAAGGAGTGTTACCACTCCAATGTTGTTGTAAGTTAAGTTTTATTCTTCTTTTGCTTCTGGTTCTGATTCGGCTGGTTTCTCTTCAACTTGAGCTGGTTCTTCAGCAGGAGCTTCTTCTTTTGCTTCTGGTTCTGCTTCGGCTTTTGGAGCTTCAGGAGCAGGTGCGGCTAAAGAAGAAAGCAACATCGCTGAGAATGTGACATACATTGCAAGGACTGGAACAGAAATATTTCCTAACGTTTCTGGATTACCTGCTAAATCGAAGGTAAGATTGAGGAGTAAAGAGAGAATAAAGATTGAGGCAAATAAATTTGAAAGTCTTCTTAAGACTGCATTACCTGCAAAGGCATTAATAAGGACGACTATAGCAACAGCGATAGAAGCCACCATTGAAAGAATTGCAATGGTCCAACCTGCTGGTCCAAGTACTTCTGCTTGAGCAAGATTGATGACGTTTAATAGCCAATAGACAAACATGAATAATGGAAATAACGCCATTCCGATTGGATCAAGAACTTTTCTTGCACTAGCAAATTTTTCACCTAAGACAATACCTATAATTCCAATGCATAGATAGAAGGCTGCAAAAATAACAGCGATAATTCCAATCGCTAAAACTTCACCTTGTCCTCCTAATAAATTAAAGTAGCATAAGAATAATAATGCTCCAAAAATAATGGATAAGAATGGTTTAACGATTTCGTAAAACTTTTTCATAATGATTCCTTTCGTTTCTTTTTATTGATTATAACAATTTTTTTCCAAAAACATTTAATTTAGTAATCTTCACCACCACCATTAAGCCAATCAAGCAATTCTCTTTCTGCGTTTTTTGCATCCATAATACCTTGTTGAGACGCCATGCCGTAGTAGAATAAAGCATCGGTGTAATTTCCTCGTTCTTCATAAAGAACACCTAGATTATATTGGGCACTTCCATGGCCTTGATGGGCGGCTTTAATATACCATTCTTCAGCACTTTCTCCATAAGGAGCAGTAAGATATCCTTGATCATATAGTACACCAAGGTTGTATTGAGCCATTGAATCACCAAGTAACGCCAGTTTTCGGCAATAATATTCACACTCTTTATATTGGCGACGATCAAAATAATATTTTTCCAAACACCACATTGCATCCATATCACCATTATTAGCGCGTTGAATGTAATCATTTAATGTTGGTTTTTCATTAGTGTTTTTTTGTAGCATCTTTTTCGCGTCTTCAACACCTTCGTTCGCTGCTATTTTAAGCCACTTTATTCCTTTTTCTTTATTGACATCAGTGCCTATTCCTTTTAAAAAGCATCGGCCAAGGTTGTATTTAGAGTATGAACTATCAAGGTCAGCGCCTTTTAGATAATTTCTAAAAGCGTTACCATAATTCTTTCTATCTTCTTCAATATAACCAAGCATTAAATACGCACTTCCAACTTCTTGTTCAGCAGCAAGCTTAAACCAATATTCAGCATATTCTTCGTTTTTCTCAACGCCTGTTCCATAATACCAACATTTTCCAATTTCATATTGAGCATTCGCGTGACCTTCTCTCGCTGCCGAATCAAAATAATGAGCAGCAAGTTTAAGATTGTCTTCGTTTCGACAATATAGAGCGTTAGTGCTTAATACTATGCCTAATTGATATTGAGCTTTTTTATATCCTTGTCTAGCAGCTTTACTTAATAATTCAACAGCTTTTTTAGTGTCATGTGAAACACCTTTACCATTTAAGTATCTTCTAGCAAGAACCCATTCAGATGCAGCGTAACCCATGTCAGCGGCTTTGGTTAATAATTTAGCAGCTTCTTGTTCAGATAAGCCGTTTCCCTCATAGACAGCAAAATTATGAATAGCAACAGCGTTGTCTTTTCCCATTTCGTATAGAGATAGAATGCGTTTATGATCCATTTTTGTTCCGATTTCTTCGGTAACAAAATACATCATCGTTCCACATGCATTCGTATAACCTTTTTTTATTAAGCTATCAGTTAAGCGATAAGATTCTTCCTGATCATAATCAAAAAGAAGTCTAGAATACGTAAAAAGATAGTCATCATTTAAATCTTTGATTTCTTTAAAACGCAAAAACAAATCTTTTTTAATGGCTTTTGGATAGCAAATTGAAGCGCATCCACGATCAATTGCGTTAACATATTCATCGACCGTGTCAACTTTGATTGTTTTGTAACTATATCTTTTCATAACAAAAGATTCCTTCTAAGAAAAATTGAGGTAATTATTTGGTTATATTGTATCAAAAACTATTCATCAAACAAACGTTCAATGAATTTTAATGAACATTCAAGATGCTTTTTCTTAAATCTTCGGCTTGTTAAAGCTTCTCTAGTAGCGACAACATCATCAACATAGTTAATGAGTTTGGCTTCTTTACTTTTTGGAAATAAATGTGGAGTTAATGGCCACATATGGCATTTAATAATCTCACTGACTTCTGGAGAGATATTAAAATCTCTTCTCGCGTTTGCCTCCGCGATAAGAGGATGTCTTCTTCCGTGTTTCTTCTTTTTAGAATGGTCCGCTCTCCAATCGTAGAGGTAATAATCATGCAAGATAGCGCCTAAAATGACGTTTTCAAGGTTATATCCTTTATGATTCATCACTCGATGGACAGCGACTTTTGCGACCTTAAAAGAATGGATATAACAGTTCGATCCACGATGCATTTGGATATCTTTTAATCTTAAGATTCTTTCGTCTTTCGCTAAAGACTGATAGAGTCTTTCAAGTTTTTCTTTTTCTTCTTTGGTCAACATATTGTTGTTTTATTGTAAAGCAACAAGTAAACGAATTAAATACTTATTTTATCGAGCATCAAAAAAGGCCACTTAAGTGACCTAATTGAATGTGATGATAAACGTTAAGGTGCTATGAGATTTATCAACCTTAATTCTTCCTTTATGAAGATTAATAATCTCTTGAGCGATTGATAGTCCTACCCCTGAACCAGCCTTTTTATTTGATGGCGAGCGATAGAATCTTTCCATCACTTGAGTTGGGTCAGTTTCATCATTCTTATCGATTGTGTTAGAAAATCTAAATTCAATCTTGTTCTTATTATTTTTACTTATAGTAAAGTAACTGCTCTTATTATCTCCACCTGAATATTTAAGAGAATTATCTAAGAAGATGTAAATGAGTTCGTCAATTAAATATTTGTTTCCAAACATTGTGATGTTTCCGGTGATATTATGAGCGAATTTGATTTCTTCTTTCTTAAAGCTTGGAGAAAATGCTTCAATCGCTTTATTCGCCACTTCGTTAAGCGAGAAGTCTTCAAATGGATAGTTTTTATTATCTTCCTCTTCTAGTTTAGATAAAGTCACAAGTTGGTTAGTCATTTCCGTTAATCTCTTGATTTGATCTCTAATAGATTCTGACCATTCAGACTTTCCATTATCCATCTCAATGATATCCATATCCGCGGAGATGATTGTGAGTGGAGTTTTTAATTCATGCGAAGCATTAGTGATGAATCTCTTTTGTTTTTTATATGCCTCTTCACTTGGTTTAAAGGCAATTTTAGAGGCGACAAGAATTAAACCAAATAAGACGAGATACGCTCCAGCGGAGATTGTTGAAGATAGAAGTAAAAATCTATTAGAACTATCTAGCCTTTCTTTGATATCAACAAAGCCAACATAAGTTAATCCATCGGCTTTCTTGCTCTTTGTGTAGCGATAATTACCATATTTTCCACCACTAAGAGTGTCATTAAATACTTTAGTGGCTAATTTGTTTCCCTCAGTTTCAGAAATGATGAACATATGACGGTAATTAGATTCTTTAATTGTTCCATCATTATTAAATGAGACAGCGAAATAATGTTCTTGCATTAGATTGATTGGTCCGCCTTCTCTAGGGCCACCACCCATATCATCTTGGGTACCTTGTCTAATCACTTCTGTTAAAACAGAAGAAGATTCGTTTTCAATGACGACATAGTTAGAGATATTAATCGCTCCAATCGTGACCGCTAAAACGAAAAAGACCGAAAGCATCGATAACAATATAAATTTCTTTCTTAGTTTCTTAATCATTCGTTTATCTCCAAATAATATCCTTGATATCTAATTGATTTAATTTTGACTTTTGATTTGATTGATTCGAGTTTCTTTCTTAAATAAGAAATAAAGACCCAAACATTTTCACTTGTTGAATACGCTTCTATATCCCACGCTGATCTCGTGATTGATTCTAAAGAAACAACTTTTCCTTGGTTATTTACTAAAAGTAATAATATCTGCATTTCTTTATTAGACAAAATAATAGTTTCATCATTACATTTAATTGAAGAGGTTCTTTCATCAATAGTTAGATCACCAAAGGTGATTTCTTTTTTCTCTTCATATTGTTGAACTTTTCTTCTTCCTAAAGCGCGGATTCTCGCTAAAAGTTCGTCGGTGTTAAATGGTTTAGGAAGATAATCGTCCGCTCCTAAATCTAGACCAGTAATCTTATCTTCAAGTGTGCTTTTCGCGGTCAATAGAATAATAGGAGTTTGAATATTATCTCTTCTCGCTCTTCTTAAAACTTCTAAACCATCAATTTTAGGGAGCATGATGTCTAAGATGATGACATCGTATTGATAATCTTTTAAAAACATCAATGCTTCTTCTCCGTCAAAGGCGGAATCCACTAAATATGAATTCCGCTTTAAGACGGTTGATAAAGCTTTATTAAGCTGCTCATTATCTTCAACAAACAAGATTTTCATACATTTAATCTTAATATATTATCGTTTTTTCTTTAAGAAATAGTTTGTGAAGAAGATGATTGTGTCCAACTAAGAACCGTTGTACTTCCTCTACTAAGAGTGTACGATGTTCCACTTACTAAGCCTGACGAGTAGATCATGAAACTACCGTAAACATAATCGTTTGTGAAACTAATATCTAAGTCTCCTCCAGACAAAGTGTATTCACCCGCTGAGAAGGTATATGAACTACTATATGATCCACCATAAGCATGCCATCCTCCAGGTCCTCCAGGGCCACCTCCTCCACCAGGACCACCAGTTCCGGCAGTAGTTGTACCAGCAAATAAGACATTAGAACTTGTAGAAGGTGCTTTCTCTAGTCCGTTGAAAGCAATGAGAGTGCCGCCACTCATCGTGCATGTTCCATCAACATCTAAACCTGTTGACATTCCACTTCCCTGAGTTCCTGGAGAACCTCTAGAAACGATTACTCCACCAGTGATTTCAACGTCACCATTGCTATCAATTCCATCTGTATCTCCACTACTAACTGCGACATCTAAATAGCCACCAGTCATTGTGAATTTACAGTTGTTGAATGATTTCTTAGAGCAGTTAACACCGTCATCAGTGCCATAGATATAACTATATCCACCACTAATATTAATGTAATTAGCTTCAAATCCTTCTGTAGCGCCAGTGACAACGACTTTGCCGCCTTTAATTGTTAATGTATTATCAGCATGTAATCCATCATCGCCTGCTGCAACTTGGATTAAGCCATCATTAACAGTGATATTTCCTGTTCCTTTGGAACCATTATCTAAAGCTGTTCCATAATTGGCGTGAATTGCATCATCACTAGAAGAGATGACAATTGTTCCTCCATCAACAACAATCTCGTTAGTGGCTTTTAAGCCTTTTTCACTATCAGCTTTGAAGGTTGAATAAGAATAAACAGAGGACTTCTTTCCGGTTTTTACTGTAATTGAGGTCGGAACTTCATTGTCGGCTTGACTGATTTCAACGTTATATGCAGCGTCAATTCCGTCATGTAATGAATCGACATACACACTTCCTCCAGTAATAGAGATTGTTCCTCTTTGCTTGCCTTTACTAGAAAGATCACTATCTTCGGTTTTGATTCCATTTCCTGTTAAAGCATAAGCTTGAACTTTGCCAGATTCGATTGTGACACTGTTTTTGCCTTTAATCGCATTATTGTAACCGGTTGATTTAAGAGTTAATTTTTGAATTTTTAAATCTTTTGTGGTGTGAACTCCATTATTGTAGTTTCCAACCACTACTAATGTGCCAGTTCCTTTAAGTTTTAAGTCAATATCACTGGAAATTGCACCTTCTCCTTGAGATTCAACGTCAGTGGTTTTCTTGCTTCTATTATCAGTAACTGTATTACCTGTTCCGTTTTTAGCAGATATTTCAAATTTACTTCCACTTACTGCTTTAATTGGAGAATCTTGATCATAACTAATAGAAACATCATTTAGTTCAAGAACTACTTCGTCTTCATCTCCAGCTTCAACTAAGATTTGACCTTCAAGTTTTCCGCTTGCAGTGTATGTTCCACCTTTGGTGATAGAGTAAATATTTCCATTTTTGGAATATTCTCCATCACTTGTTTCTAAAGAGAATTCATCTGTGTTCTCATCAACAACGACTTCGGTTGGATCTTCAACAACAATTGGATCGTTGTAGTCATATGGAGAGCCATAATCTTCGTTATCACCACTTGTATTGCTATTTGAATTAGATGGTGTGCATCCCACTAAAGCAAGAATAGAAAGTATTGATAACGGTAATAATAATTTAGTTTTCTTTTTCATTGTTTTTTCCTCCTATTAGAGCGAGCTACTATCTGCAACATAAGGTAGTAACGAGATTTCGAGGTTTGAATTTTTAATTCTTAACTCATCAATGAGAGCTTTTTCACTATCTTTAGTGAGAAGTTCTACTTTGTAGGAGAGTCTGAATAGACTTCCCATTCCTGTGGTTTTGATTCCGATTAATTCATAGCTTTTAAGATATGTTTGTAAAATGGAATCGAAGGCTTCGTTATAATCAAGATCTTCAGGAATCGTAATCTTGAGCATCTTCTCTTCGCTGATTCTTTTGAAATCAAAGATTCTTAGATAAGAAAGAGCGACATATAAGCCTGAAACTAATAAGGCAACGATAAGAGCAATAACAACATATCCTAATCCAGCGATAAGACCGAGGGCTACTCCTCCAAATAGGAGTAACAATTCTTCCGCTCTTCCGTTAGCACTTCTGAATCTAATTAATCCTAATGCGACTGCGATAGTTGCAATTCTCACTGCACCTGTAGTTGTGCTATCTAAGAATAGTGAGACCATTGAGATGACACTTGCCACGATCATCGGCATTAGTATTGAAGTGATGAAGAAGCTTTTGCTCGCTCTTAATTTGATTGACGCAATTAATGTGTACGCTAATCCAATTACAAATGTAATTCCAATGACAATTAAGCAAACAATAGCTGTGTCTAAAGATAATAAATTAAATAGTGAATCCATATTGATATTCTCCTTTCACCACCATTTCTGGTATTTTTGCTGTAGCAGATTTTCCTGCTATTTTCTTTTCGCTTTCTCTAATATGAGCGGTCCCAACTTTTGAGAAAGATGACTGATAGATTTTTCCTTTGGTAAGAATATCTACTAACCAAAGAGGAATTGAATGTTGAACTTTGACTTCAAGAATTGCGGAACCTTCTTCTAATAATGAAATCCCATCCATTGATGTATGAAGATTTAAATCATTAACACGATATCTTGGATTCATATCAATGGTGATTCTCAGATTGCTATCATCTTGATAGTAAGCAACTCTATCATAGATGATGAGGTATTTTGGTTCTAATAAACCATAATTTTCTTTGAAGGCTTCAAGTTCCCGACTGATTTGGTCATTTTTGAGTTCGCCTTCGTTATTCATGAATTGATCAACTTCGTTTTCTGTTGAAACAATTCTTCTTTTATAGACAATTCCTTCGAGTTTTCTTTTGACTTCTAAGAAGACTGGAGTGTTTTCTTTGGCGAGTCCATAACTTCTTAATCTGATTTTCTCTTTATACTTAGGTTTTTCGATTGATTTAGTTACCAAATTGAAGTCAGGAGTGTCGTAATAAAGGGAGGCAATCGAAGTTAGACCATATTTATCAACTTTCATGTACTCGTCGATTTTTTCTTTGAAATACTCAAGTTGCTCTTTGGTTAAGATGTATTTAAGTTCGTATCTTTTCATAACACTGATGAGCTTTTCTTTTTCCATCGTCTTGTCCTCCTTTGTGCCTCTATCTTATAGAACGAAACTTAAATGAAACTTAAAGAAGTGAAAAAGTGAAAATTATTAGTTAACAAAGTTAACTAGAAAAAATAATTTATTTTTTTATCATTTTTTGTTTTAATAAATGAAGAAAGGGTCCGCATTCTAGAAGCGGATAAACATAAGATAATGTCAACAGTTGAACAAATTAGAGCTGCTTACGAAACATTCGTCGAAGAAAACGAAAAATTCGTCTCAAAAGGCAACAAAGCTGCAGCAGGCCGCGCTCGTAAAGCGTTAGCAGAACTCGCAAAATTATGCAAAGCTCGCCGTGCAGAAATCCTTGAAGAAAAGAAATAGTTTCTAATCAAATCAAGTATAAAAGGACCAACAACTGAGTTGGTCTTTTTTTTGATTATCATATAAGAAAAGGCTTATTTTCTTTCTTCAGGTTTCAACTTCGCCATATTTATATGACAATATCCGTTTGGGTTTTTAGTTAAATAATCTTGATGATATTCTTCGGCAAGGAAGAACTTGTGAAGTGGAAGTATTTCAATCATATGATTTTTTAGACGTATTTTGTTGAAATACGATTCCACCATTTCTTTGTCTTCACTAGAAAGATAATAGATACCAGTGCGATATTGGACTCCTTCGTCTTCTCCTTGCTTATTCTTTGAATATGGATCCACTACCCTTAGATATAGCTCAAGGAGTTTTTCTAAAGAAACAATACTTTCATCGTATTCAATTTTGACTGTTTCAGAGGCATCATCCAGTCCGCTTTTTAAGTCCTGATATGAGGGGTTATCTTTCGTGCCATTCGCATAGCCAACACAAGTTGAAATAACTCCCTTTGCTAGAGAAAAATATTTTTCAACTCCCCAAAAACATCCGCCAGCGAAATATATGGTTTTCATAATTATTCTATAAACTCAATAATTTTATTATTGACTTCTTTTGATTCTTCTAGTTGAGGTTTAGTGATATTATGAACGTGATCAACTTCTTTGTTATCACTATCAATATCAACAAAGATTATGTCTTTTTTATCTTTTAAATCTTCTTTTAACGCTAAAGTTTCGCTTCTTATGAAATCATTTTTACAAGTGCTTAAGAAAAGTGGATATTTTAAATCATGGATATACGTATGAGGCGATAGGGTCTTTAGATATTCTTTGTCTTTATATCTAGGACCTTTCATTTTTCTTAAACCAGCGTTAGTGAGTGTTCCTTCTCCAAGATCATCGTATCTATACGCTGGTGAGTTAGCGACCACTCCAACAACGTTGAAATCTGGTAAATCTAAATTAAGCTTCTTTGCAATATCTTTATTAGAGTACATTTCAGATAATAATATCGCTAAATGGCCACCTGCAGAATCACCCGCAAATACAAAATCATCATTAGCCAAATCATATTCATTTAGGCGGTTTCTTATATGGTTTAAGGAATCAACAAGGTTTTTAACAATATCAATCAAATCTCTTCTTCCGTTATTTGGAATATAATCCAAAAGAATAACGTCATAACCAGCATTTAATAGTTCATATCCAAAAGGATAGTTGTCTTTATGCTCACCGAAAATATACGCTCCACCATGGATATCAATGACACATCGGTGTTTTCTATTTTCTTCGCTTGCTAAATAGACATCATAAGAAAGATATTTGTTCTTCTTATCGGTGTAATAGACATTAACCCATTCTTTAAAAGAATGAGGAGGATAATGTTTTCTTCTCTTCTTGATTTGCTTGATTACTAATAGTTTGATTAAGAACAAAGACAATGTATTTACTTTCATACTAATAATTCCAAATAAGCACGAATTCTTTTTCATATAGCGAAGATTTTTCTGGGTCGGTTTCTTTTATTTTTTCATAAGTTGAAACTTCAACTCTAAAGTCTTTCTTAGGCATTAAGAGTGTTTTTAATCCTTTTTCATTTAATTTTCCAAGTTGATAACCACCAATGACAAAGCCATTATAACAATTGTAATAATTGTGAATAATCTTTTTGCTTCCACTATATTCCACTATTCTTAAGAAACAGCAAAATGGAACAGGGTCAGCTCCGAACTCTTGATATGCTTTTTCAAGCAATTCTTCTTTTGATATATCGACACTTGTGGATATATAAGGGAGAAAATAACTATTCTTATTAGGATCATAAGCCACCAAGATTTTTTCAAACGCGGTAAACAAGAAATGACTAATCATTTCCTCTTCTACAATATCTTGATTCTCTTCTCCAATAAAAATTGTGTCGACATCTCCTTCTATATATTCCACACCTTTACGTGCAATTAGAAAGGTCTTATCCTCACAACTGACTGTGATTCCGCTTTCTGAAATTCCAGTTGGTATAACTCCAAAAAGGAAATTGCAAGAAGTAAAAGTATTAAAATCAATCGTTCTTAATAGTCTAATTGCAGGTCCACCATAATTGATATGTTTTAAGTTTTTACAATTGTAAAAAGCACCACCTTCTATCTTTTTAACAGAAGGAGGAATTGTTATTTCTTCTAATGATTCACATTCACAAAACGCAAATTCTTCAATTTTCTTTAAATTTTCACGTGGTAAAATAACTATTTTTAAATATTTGCAACCATCAAAGCATCTAGCAGGGATGCTGGATTTAAAACTTGATTTGCTCATCGCAACATTTGATAAATTAGCTTCCACTAATGATTCACAACCTCTAAAGCATTCCTCTGATAATTCTGTGTAATCAAAATCAAATGATTCTAATGATGAGCAACCTTTGAATGCGCTTTTTCTTAAAACAAGTTCTTCTTTTGAATCTTTTTTTCTAACAACGCTAATGCGTTTTAGTCTCCTACAATTAACAAAGGCGTTTTCGCTTAACTCCACCAGAGAAATAACTGGAATTTCTACGCTTTCTAGACACGGCATATTTGCAAACACCGCAGTGTTAGTTGATATCCTTAATTCCTTAATGTAATCAAATCTTGTTTCACATTCCACGACAACATTGATATTAGGATTATTGAGGTGCTTTTCAATCTCTTTCCTTGAGTAATCAATAATCTCTTTGTTATCTAAAAATTGTAAGAAGTGACCTAAATCTATTTTTGTTACCCAAATATCATTAATGCGATTAATAGTAACGTTATAGCCATCCACGATCGCTTTTAATGTTGGGGTTTTGACTACGTGGACATTTTTAACTTTAAATTTTCCCATTTGCAAAAGAGACTGTTTTGGGAAAGAGTTCTTTATTTTTTCGGCTTTTGTTTCACTTGGAGTATCTATAGATAAATAGATGACTTCTTTAGAAAAATAGTGATTGAAAAATAGGTAGTTCTCTTCGTTTATTTCGCTAGAAACATAAAGTCTTTTGATTAACTCAAAAAGCGTCTCGTTTTTACGTGAAGGAATATAGATAACAAGGAATGGTTTATTAAAATCACAAGCGTATTTTATTTCATCGACCACCGCTTGAGATTTAAGAGAGTTTTTACTAATGTAAAAAATTGTGCCTTTGCAATTAATTGTTGCGATGTATTTACTAGCAATGTCTTTCCAGTTTGTGCCCGCTGGAATTCCTCGGTCATACCATAAAGGCAAATCTTTATCTTCTAAATCAAAAAGATCACAATAGACTTTCTTGTAATCAAGATGAGAATATGAAATAAAATAGTATTCAGTTGAGGTAGCGTTAGGCAAAAACGGAGTAGGAATGCTTTCCAAATCATTGGTCTTAATTATTTCTTTTTTAATTAAAACCTGCTCTTCTTTTGTATATTTTTCAAGCTTCTTAATAGGAATGATTTTCATATTATTTAGCTGCTAATCTAACACATTTAGCAACTTGTTTAGCACACTTCTTATAATTCTCATCAGTTAAATGAAGAGAGTCATAGCATTTACCATATCTTTCTTCCTTTTCCATTAATGAATATAAGTCATTAATCATAACGCCTTTTCTTTTCATGAGTTCGGTTGCTTTTGAATTATATTCAATTACCACTTTATTTTGGTGATCAACTGCCTCATATAATCCATCTTTTTTAGGAGTGTCATAAATTGGCACAGTTGTCGCAAATATTGGAGTAGCACCTGTACTTTTAATATAGTCCACTAGTCTTTCTAGCGACTTTACATATTCATCTATTGGTGTTTCGTGTTCTCTATGTGGTCCCTCTGGAGTCATATCCCAATATCCACTATTAAAATGAACTATATCAAATGGACCGTATTTATTATTGAACTGATTGAACATCCAAATGTTATAGGAAATGAATCTTCCGTTATCATCCGAATCATAATATACATCAAAATCATTGAGCTCATCTTTGACATAGTCGTCGTAGCCCATTCTTATAGAATCGCCGAGAAGTAATACTTTTTTCATTTTGTTATAACAACAAGATACAATATATTCTACGTAAAGTTAATAATCAAGTTATGAACAAACAAAGTTCCATTAGTTACGGTTTACTTTGATACCTCAAGTGTGACATACTCCCACCGCTTAAAGAAGTGGGGGCTTCTTGCTCGATGACTCTAATGAGCCAAGCATAAACAAGCTATCCGGATGTGTCCCATCCTTAGT
>CADCGC010000033.1 GCA_902800905.1 uncultured Erysipelotrichaceae bacterium | reverse complement strand
TGGGAATTCTTTTAATAACAATCTTCCTGATATTCCTTTCATCATCTTAGCGATATAAGAAATAGATATCTTAGGGATTGCAGAAACAAATACATGGACATGGTCTAAGGTTCCTACTTCTATTTCAGCGATTTCAAACCCTTTTTGTTTACCAACATCAATCAATATTTCTTTTAATCTTCTCTCAATATCAGTGTTTAATACTTTCCTTCGATATTTAGTAGACCAGACAATGTGATAGTTAATGTTAAAAACGCATGTTCTCCCATGCTTTAATTCTCCCATATATTTTTCCCCTACATATAGTATATCAAAAAAGTGGAGAAATCTCCACTTAATATTCATATTATTTTCAATTATTTTATTAACGTATAGTTATGATAATTGTTCACTTTCATCTCGGCAATTGAATAACCGAGGATTCACGTTCGATATCCTAAAAATCTCACTTATTGAGTTTTTCTTTTTCTTCATCTTCAATTCGTTCAACTTCTTTTTCGATCTTCTCGATTTTTTTATAATCTCTTCTATGATTCATTTCATTATAGAAATTCACAATAATAGAAGTGAATAAGGCCACTACTGCAATTCCCCCAATTCCTAATATAATAGAAAGAATTCTTCCTAATGTAGTGGTGACATAGACATCACCAAATCCGATCGTAGTGATAACCGTAAAACAATACCATAATGAATCAACGTAACTTGTCATATTTGGTTCTACAATTGTGAAATATATGGAACATAAAATTACAAAAATTAATAAGGCTAATATTATTTCATAGACCATTGATTTCTTGATGACTTTATTTACGACATTAATTTTTAATTCTTTATGATATGGGAATAAGAGGTTTTTACCACTACTAACAAGAATGACAATGGCAAAGCATAAGACCATGAAATTAGAATTGCTCACACTTGTCGCGTGCTTCGCGTAAATTTCCGGAAAGAAAAATACAAAAGAAAATAAGAAATAAAACACCGCGCATAGGGAGTTATAAACGATTGATTGAACGGATTTATCTTTTCTTAAATTTAATAATCTAGCAACTACAATAGTTAAGGAATATAAAAACATCGTCGTAATTAAAAAATAGATATTATATTTTGTAAAACCTAATAATATTGCTAGAGCAAAAATAAAGACGGTAAGAAAAATATTCTCAAACATAATTTTTTTATAACTAACAACATGTAATCCAATACGGTTCAATCCAAGTAACATCAAAGCAATAGATAATAAATAAATAGAAACATAACTATCACTGACAGATAAAGCAATAACCACAATACAAGTAATAACCGCTAAAATGCCGCTAATTAATCCTGCGATATAAAACGGGTTTCTTCTCTTTTCTTTACTCATTTTTATATACTCCAAAATCTATAACGTAATTATATAACCAAGAGTAATAAAAAGCCCTGATTTTAGTAGTTTAGGACACTGAACGTGAATCTTTGGTAATTCAATTGCTGAGTAAGTTCACTAAATAAAAAGCATACATACCGTTAGTTAAGTTGACTTGGGAAAAGCAAAAACTAACCAAGAGTAGAGTGCGTATATTATTTCTTTTTATCGACAACTGGTATTTCTTCAATTTTTGAATGTTCAATAAATAAATCGTAATCAGACACAAGTCTTTCTTCTTGAATAATTTGATATTTCTCAAATTCACTTAACGCAAATTTTTCTGCTATTTCTCTTGAAACTTTCCCAGGATTATCTAGCACTTCCCTACCACTTAATTGAAGCAAAATATTGAGTCTCTTGATGTAATCATCCATCGTCAGTGGAATATGTCTTCTTGCCATATCTTCTCCAAAATCTAAAAACATGCTTACCAATAACGACAACGAAGTTAATTCTTCTTTTTCTAAATAGTTCTTTGCTACAACAACATCGCTTCTATGAATTCTTCCTTGCGGCGCATTATTCCAAGTTTTTAATCCCATATGATCTTTTGTTGCATCTGCACGATTCTTTATAATTTCAGGAGCGGTATTGCCTGAAACAGCATAATGCAATTTGTTTTGTACTGTTTTAAAGAACTCAAACGTTCTATCGTCTTGATTGTCATAGTCAATTGCAGTAACAAATAAATCAGTGACTTTTTGATATAATCTTCTTTCACTTAAACGGATAAGTCTAATCTCTTCAAGAAGTTCATCATAATAATCCTTTGTTAAATAAGCCCCGTTGGCTAATCTAATGTTATCCAAGGCATAGCCTTTAATAGTATAGTTTTTAAGAATATTTATTGCCCAGTTTCTAAACTCCGTTGCTTTAGTGGAATTAACTCTAAAACCAACCGCAATGATCATTTGAAGTGAATAGAATTTTAATTTTCTTTCCACTTCTCTATTTCCTTCTTTTTGAACTATTCGAAAATTTCGAAAAGTTGTTTTCTCATCTAATTCGTTAGATGCATATATCTCATTAATATGATAATTAACAGTATTAACACCACATTCAAATAAATCAGCGAGTGATTTTTGTGTAAGCCAAAGGTTGTCATCTTCAATTACAGATGCCACCGTATTTTCTTTTGATTGATATGTAAATATAAGTGATTCAACTAACGCAATTTTATTTTTCATAATAGTTCTCCTTCATATATATTATATAATAATATAATTGAACTATCAATATATTTGAAAGTTAAATGATGTGCAAGAAAAAACCTCCAAAGAGGCCTAATCTATGCTGGATAAGTCATTTTGTCCAATTTTGAATAAGTGACTTTGGACAACGACAATTTTCACATTTCTGGTGGATCTGAAGCGTTGCGATAATAACCCGCTACCTCTTATATTTTCGGGTCAATACAACTCAATGCCCCGTTTTTATTTTGAGTTCCACTATCATTGATATTATAATCGAACCAAGCAAATGCCTTAAAAATGTAAAAAACTAGTATTAAATACTAGTTTATTAACATAATTTGATAATTTTACATCTTATATTAGGACACTAAGATAATTTGCAAAAACGGGACAGCAAACTTTCCTTAACGCCATCATAAGGCATTAATCATAGAACTATTGTTCAATTTTCCAGCCGTTTTCTTTAAAGGCTTTCTCAATTATTTCTTTTACTTTGGCGCGCCCGTTCGTGCTCCCTAAAGATGATGTTATTTGAAGAAAAGACTGTTCATCGATAGCTTTAATTTTGTTCTCTACAGCTAAGAATTCTGCCATATCATTAGTTTCGGTTATAAAGACACATCTTTGACCAATAACATAAACTTCAGGACATATCCATGCCTTACAATTATTTAACGTTAAGAAATCCGCTTCTACTCTTCCAATAAATGCGGACTCCTTTACAATATCTACATCCACGCTTAATCTTTCTAATTCATTTGCTTTGACTTTAGCAGGGAATGTATGAAGAGCTCGTTCAAACACATGTCCTCTCCATAAATAATTCTTTTGTATGAGATACATTTTTTGAGAGTCAATACCCATGCTAAGTTGTTGATAACAAGATGCTTCAAAATGTTTATTCCTAGAATCTACGGAAAAAGATTCTAAATTTTCGCAATCGCAAAATGCATTTGGCCAATCAGATATTTCCTCAACGTCTGGTCCAATTTCAATATGTTTAATCTCACTATGATGCAATTTCAATAAATAGTTAGAGCGTTCTATTTTTTTATCATTAATATATAATCTTAAATAATCTTCTATTTCAGCCATAATACTTTCCTCACTTTAAATAGTATATCATGCAGGAACTTGGCAAGGCCATTCTTGAGTGCGAAATATAATGTCATCAATTTCAAATAATTAAAAGAACATCAGACCACTTAACTATTTTTAAATTGATTTTGTTAAGCTGTAATTCAACATAGACCAAGTTAACACAAAGGCGTTTTCGCTGCTTTATTAATACACGGAGCATTCTTTTCAATGTTTTTAGGTCATTAAGAAAAAGCCCTGATTTCTCAGGACTCTTCGCGGAAAGGACTAGTTTTTTAGTGCTTCTCACGCTTGTGCTAGATAATTTTTCACCTAAACCCTTGTTGTCTTGGGTTTATGGTAGCGGGCATTTATGGTGGATCTGACGAGGCTCGAACTCGCTACCTCATCGTTGCGAACGATGCGCTCTCCCAGGTGAGCTACAGACCCAGCGAGATATATAATAATTGAATATAAAATATATTTCAATGAGAACAAAAGAAAACCGCTTATTTGATTACTAAGCGGTATCTTTAGTAAATCATTTAAGTTATTTTGCTAGTTTTTTGTTTGTTAATGCAGCAACGAGTAATAAAACTCCATAGACCGCGATGAGGACACCGACGATAATCCAGAAGGCTACATTAAATTCAGGAACTAAGAGGTAAAGGACACCAACTGTAACTGCTGCAGCGCCAAGAACGATTTGTCCGGCTCCATAGAAGCCATTGACTTTCGCAGCAGCGTAAGCGCCATAAATAATTAATGCTCCACCTAGTGCGATTAATAAATACACAAGGACGATGACCATATAATAGAGGCTGAATTGATTCATTAAAATAATGACACCAAATGTTGTTAAAGCGGTAAACGCAAATAATAAACCAAAGTGCAATACTTTGAATTTACTGAGTCCGACCATTACTGCCACTAAGAATCCGACCGCAGCAACAAGGAACACGATACCAAAGTACATATCAAATGTTCTAAAACCAAAAATAGCAACACAGACACCTAAGGCAATCATTGCAATGGCTTCAATAACATTTATTAATTTTTTATCCATAAAATAACAATCTCCTTTCAAGAAGAATATTTAAAACTTATTTCAAAGAAATATCAATAGTTAATGTCTTTTCTTTTTTAAATTCAAGAATAGTTCGTCCACCACAGGTGGAAGAGCAATAACTAATAGTTCAGCAATTAATAAATAGATATGAGTAATCGCATGATGTTCAGTAGGATTAATAATCAAGATAATCGAGAAGACAATTGAAACGATTGATTGAATGACATAGATAATCGCAACCACTCCAATGACTTCACCTTTAAGAACTTCATGAATATCAATTGATTGTCTTAGAAGTGACCATACCGCCCACATTACACAAACACGAGAAAACTCTGTAACCGCAGTAATAATGGTTAATCCTAGAACCATCTCAAATATAGAAAAAGAGAATTTAATGCTCTTTATACATTTTATTTTTTGGACAATAGATAAGACAATTAAGTTCTCAAATCCAAACACTAAAACTATAGAACCCACAAAATAATTAATGTTGGCGATTAATTCTTCTCTAAATACAAATAAGAGTATAGAGAAAGTAATATAGATAAATAGTTTGATGTAATTGTAAATTCTCATTTTTATTCAAATAACACTAAAGAAGCCGCTCCAATTTTGCCAGAGTCATATCCGAGTTGACCATTTAAGATTTTAACTTTTGGGCTTCCTTTCATGCCATAAGTATGTTTTTCTAAATACTCAACAACCTTATCAATTAAGTATTCTTTCTCGTTAGCGATACCACCAGAAAGAATGATGGCTTCTGGTCTAAAGATATTGCAGTAGTTAATTAATCCTTCAGAAAGATACTTGACATAGTTATCAACAAGTTTTTGTCCATATTTATCACCACGTTTAGCGGCTAAGAAGGCATTTCTACCATCGATACCTACTAATTCTTTTTCAATCTCAGTAAGCATGCTAATTGGGTGTTTTTTCATCATTGCCTTGGTGTCTCTAATTAAGGCTGAAGCTGAAGCATAGGCTTCAAAACATCCTCTTCTTCCACAACCACATGGTTTTCCATCCATTCTGATGACCATGTGTCCAAGTTCTGCGCCTTGATGTTTGTTTCCATCAAAGAGTTTGCCGTTAATGATAACTCCACCACCAACACCAGTGCCAAGAGTAATCATGATGAGGTCTTTATAGTTTTTGCCACTACCAAATTTTGCTTCACCTAAGGCCGCTACATTCGCGTCGTTATTGATAAGAACTTTATATTTAAGCTTCTTTTCCATGAACGCTTTAATATTAAAGCCATCCCACGTTGGAAGATTTGGACTAGACACAATAATCCCTTCATCCATATCTAAAATGCCTGGAATACCAATTCCAATACCTTTGATTTCTTCATTAGTTTTAAGTTCGTCTCGATCATGAACGATAAGATCACATAATTTAGCAACTTCTCCTTCGGGAGCAGCGTCTTTATCAACTTTCATTGAGAAACGGTTTAAGATAGTTCCTTGTTCATTAATAAAAGCACCTTTAATTGAGGTACCACCAATATCAACACCAATAGCAATCATATGTATATATGTCCTCTAACTATTAAGATTATAAGAAAAGAAGCGCCTATTTTCAATAGACGCCTCTTATAAGGTTATAAATAATTATCTATGTTTCTTACGAAGCATAATGGCTAAGCCAAACGCTAAGATTGAAACTGTTGAGATAACAATAATGATTGCGAAACCAGATGTATCTCCACCAATGAAGTTTACTGGATTTAATCTGATGTTTGTAAATGTACCTTCAGCTGGGTTAAATGTTTCACCATTTGCAACTGCCCAAGCAGCAAGTCTTTCTCTTGCTCTTGCTACTCTGAATTCTTCAGAAGTTGCAAAGAATGTTTTTTGATCAGCAGTAAGGCTTGCATAATGTTCTTTAGCAACTGCATAATAACCCGCTTCACCTTTACATGCATTTCCACCAGTGTGATCGTTGACATCAACATCATCTAAATGCATATATGTGTTAATAAATGTATCAACTGCTTTTTGATCGTCTGTTCTTTCAGAGGCAACAAATTTGAATAAATTAATAAGTGTGCCTGTTGTTGAACCAGTTGTATAACATGAGAAAATGATTGGGTTGTTCCCTGTATTACATTTAATTCTACAGTGGCTGTTTGTTCCTTGAGCATCTGCAGTAACCAATCCTGTATTTGCAACCGCAACTGAGAAAGAACTGTTATCTGATAATTCAACTTCTGTTTTAAGGTGATTTGATGATCCAGATGCGGCATATAAATATCCTGTTCCATCATAAAATGAATATGTATTTGATTTATTACCTGCTTTAAGTGTAAATACAACCGCACCTGCTGGTAAATCATTCACCTTTCCTTCACTAATAGTTGCTGCTAAAGAAGCACGATTATTTGTGTTTTGTGCACCCATTAAAACACTAATATCTTTATTTGAGTCAACGTAACCAATTACATATTTTGCATCGACAACTAAATCTTCACTAGAGGTAATCATTTGATAATAGCCGTCAGCAACCACTGCATCACTAACAGAAGTAATTGTGTAAGTAAATGATTTTCCTTGATAAGAAATGGTTACAACTTTGTCTTTATCAGATTTTTGAATGTAATATGTAATACCTGTGATATCAGTCTCGCCAATTTTAACAGAAACACCTTCTGCGGTTGGATCTATGGTTTCAGAACTACCATTGTTTTTGTTGACTATGATTTTTCCGCCTCCAAATGAGAAAGCTTGGTTTTCCGAAAATTCTGTCTTAAATGTTCCTGATTTTTCAATGCTTTCAACCTCAACCGCTAAAACTTGGACATCAAATTGAGCAGATTTATTTCCTGTTGCATCATCATAATAAGCTGTCGCTTTAACGTTGCCTGGTGTAGAAGTATCACATTCAACTCTTGAAGACGCAACAACTCCTGGTGTTTCATCGGAATAAACAACATCTAATGTGACGCTAGATGTACTAAGAATATCGCCAACATAAACTTGTGAAGGTGATTCGTGAACACCAGTAACATTTGCTACAGTTTTAGAAGGAGCTTTTACTTTCCAAGTAACAATCAGTTCTTTGATTTGAACATTATAATTATTCGTTACATAAAGAAGAAAATATGCATTATCTTTATTTGTGTTAGTTGTTTCAACGGTCGCAGAAGCAGAAGCCTTTGCAAGTGTATGCAAATCATCGCCTTCCGCTTGGGACGTTAAAGCATCTTCTCCAAAACTAATGCTTAAAACAACATTTGTGGAAACTCCGCTAGAATATGTGAGCGAAATGCTAGAAACATAATAATTCTCAGGTGCAGAAGTGTTTCTTAAATACTTACCTGTTTTTCCAAGCATAAAATATGAGGAAGATGTTGCAGGAGATGCACTAATCTTAGCGCCACCATTGACCTCAAAACCATAAGTTGCAGCATCACCAGTAAGGGTTTGATTTCCTTGAGTGGTATTCATTCCGTATGTGTTTTTCGTGAAATTAAGATCAATAACTACATCTTCATCCACGGCTTTAGCAGAAGAATAATTCTTTTGTCCAACAGCAACTCCCACTCCGACTGCCATCGCTAAGCCAACGCTAAGCGCAGCAATCTTTGAAAAAAGTTTGTTCATAGTTCTCTTTCCTTTCTGTCCTAACGAAAATTAGGACTCATTATGAACCTACAATCAACAAACGTTTTGCAAACATAGAAAAGGTATTTTAGCTACTAATATCTTTAGATTGTTTGCCAAACATTGTTAACTATGTTTTAACTCTAACACTTTATATTTATATAAGCAACTTTAAATACACAAAAAGAGCCGTTTAGTAACGGCCCTATGTGCATTGTTAATGATAACAATTATTTGTTGTGTTTTTTCTTAAGGATAATTGTTCCAGAAACGCCAAGTAAAGTAATAGCAACAGCGACAATAATAATCAATGTCATATTGTTGTTATTTGATGGGTTACTGAATAAAACAAAACTAGATTGTGTTGTTTGAAGTGCGAATGGAGTTGAATCTCCAAAAGCAGCTGCCCAAGCAAGATATCTTGTTCTAGCAAGAACGACTGTTTCATCTTCGCTTGTTTCAAATGCACTTCTAACGCCTTCTGGTGCAGCAACATATCTTGCTTTTGCAATCTTATAGTTGCCTGTTTGTTCCAAACACATACCTGTTTCTTCGTTTCTATCTGGAACTAATCCGAGAATATAATCTGCTAAGCTATCAACGGTTTCAACGCCACCAACAAATTCAAAGGTAATTGAATTAAGATAAACAGCACCGGTAGAACCAGCAGCAACAGTTACATAATTAACTGGTGTCTCAAATTCATATCTATGGATTCTTCCTGATGAAATAACTTCTCCGGATTCAACATCTGTTCCATCAACTGTGTTTGAACCAGCGACAGTAAGTGCAGGAGCAGTATCAGAAACGCCAGAAATAGAAACTGCACTAATTTTTGCAGCGCCTAGTGTTTTGTTTCTAATCAAGCCATTACTCTTTTGCATCAATATGCCGTTCTTTTCATAAGCAATTACTTCGCTTGTTTGTTTATCAATGTAGTCAGAATTTGCTACTGATACTTGATATGTTTCCATAACAAAGTTTTTATAAGCGTGAACACCATTGTTTGGTGCATATGAATTTCCAGATAACCCTAAGGTTGTTGGTGAGAATGTTTTTGGAGCAACGTCTGTAGAAGCACCAGAAACAGTAATACTTAAACTACCAACAATACTATTTGGTGTAGTGGCGATGACATTTGCTGTTCCGTTGTCTAAAGCAGTAACATTTCCAAGAGCGTCAACTAATAAAACTCTTGAATCACTAACACTCCACGCAACTGTTTGATCAACATCGGTTGCCGAACCTTGATTCTTTACTGATGCCGAATATAAAGATTTTTGTCCAACTGTTAAAGAAGCAGATCCACTAACAACAACTTCATCTGGCGTTTTAGATTCATTACCAACAATATAATAAATTTTGATGGAAGTAGGTCTTAATTGTGTGGTACCTAGGTCTTCGTTATTATCATAATTTTGAATGTAAAGGGAGGATGTTCCGCCTTGCTTTAAACACTCAACAGTAAGCATTTTGGTGCTATCATTGGTGCTCACAGTGTAATTTGTTGTGTCAGAAACGACACCGATTGCACCTGTAACAGGGTAAGAGTTTTGACTAGATTTTACTGTCAAAGATGCTGAATTATTAAGAGTATCACCAACAATTTGCCCAGCACCAAAATAACTCTTTGTTTCACAAGTTATTTCTAACTTTGTAATCATATATTCATCAAAACACGTAAAGGCAAGATAGTTTCCTCGATATAATCTTGGGGCGCTAATATAGTTTGAATTGACAGCAGTAAAAGTTCTTTCAGAACTGGATGCAGCAGAACTTGCACAACCTCTAATTTGTTCAACAGCAATTTTTCCACCAAGCATTTGCCAGGAAATCTTATTATTTCCATCAACTGTGGATGCTGCGCCTGTATTTAATGGCAACAGACCATTTGCGGCATCGCCTTTTGCGGCTTCCGCACTTTCAAATAAACCATGGTTAAACGCAAGACCAACCCCTGCAGCCATAGCTAAACCAACACTAAGTGTCGCAATTTTCGAAAAGATTTTATTCATTTCCTTTTCGTCCTTTCTTTCCCTTTCTATCAAGGGATTAAATAATGATGTTATTGTATATATTATACAAGAGCACGCAATTCAAAAAAAGATAATAGTGGCTTATCGCCAAATAAAAAGGACCATTTTTCTGGTCCTATAATATTTCAATAATTATAAATTATTGATGTTTTTTCTTCAAAACAACAATTCCTGCTAATGAGATAAATCCAATAGCAGCAACAACAATGATTAATGAAATGTTTGTTGTATTTTCGCTGATTGAAAAAGAGAAATTTGCTAGTCCATTGCTAACAACTGGTGCGCCATTAACATCACTACGTCCAGTGAAGTTATCATTAGAGAAATACTTCTTACAAATCATATTGTATCTTCCTAAAGCATTCTCAATTGGGTTAGCACTATCGTTGTCATAGTTAGGAACATATGTGTTGGACAAGAATTTGTTTCTTTCAGCGATTGGCATTTCTTGCCAATAATCATTTAATCCACCCCAAACTGGTGTTAAAGCTGATAAATTGTTCGCACTGCCATCATATCCTGCACAAACGGCATCAGTGTCGTTAAGAATCTTTTCTGCAAATCCTTCAACGGTGTATGAATCATCAGGTTCGATGATTCCATAAACACGCGCTTGGAAATTTGTATAGAAAGATGTGAATCCTTTAATGGTGACTACGTCGTTTTCACCTAATGCTTGTAAATAAGCACTAATTGTGGATTCTGTTGAATCTTTCCATGTAAATGATTTGTTATCTTTGGATTTAAGATAGAGATTTAAATCACGAACACCATCATTCATAACGATGTTGTAGTTATTGCTAGAAGCAGTAATTGAAACAACTGTACCAGTAATAAATGTTCTTCTATTTGCGACAGTTAAGTCACTAATAGATTCCGAACCAGATAATGTGTAATTTTGTGGTTTTGCAATATTTGCAATTATTGCATCATCATCTTGTACATCAGCAGACACATTTTCTAATTCGTATAAATTGTTATAAATCTTTGTTCTGGCTGTAACATGGAGCACTGTTTCATCAACGGTCCAACCATTATCGACACTAAACTGATAAAGGAGCATGCCGTATTGTCCATCCATAACAATAACGCCATCGGCGAAATCTCCTGCGTAATAGGCATCAAATTCGACATCTGTTCCTGATGGCATTGCGTATAAAGATTGAACTGGATTACATGCAGCGCAGGTTGCAGCAATGACAACATTTCCTTGGACGTTTTCAATTCTGACAATTCCGTTGCCATAAGTGTAATCAACGTCAACTCCATTAACGCGAACATACGCCAATGTACTTGGATACCAGTATCCAACATTTGGAACGATTGATACTACTAAATTGCTGCCTTCCAAAACTTCATCAACACTTAAAGAGCCGTTTGTAATATTGCTTGTAACTGAATACATTGTTCCTGATGGTGCTGTGTAGCTTGTAACATAGCAGTTAGCATCAAATTCATATGTGCCTTTATAGCTTTTTAAATTTCCATAAATAACAACTGTTGCACCAACTTCAATATCGGCATCTTTGGTAATTTGATAGGCGCCTGATTGATTTCCTTTACAACGATAAGCTTGGAGTAGATCACTGTTGGCGTCACCGTCTTCCGAAATGTTGAAAGAAATATTGTGGTATGTACCATTATATGATGTAACGATTCCGGTGACGATTCCGGTTGCATAAACCCCTGTAACACCAGTTCCGGCATCAATGGCTGCTCTTGCTTCAGCAACTGTGTATGGATTTGCTTGAGAACCATCTCCTGTAGCAAGAACTTCTTTTGCGTCAGATTTATCAACAACTAATCCCACTCCGACTGCCATCGCTAGACCAACGCTAAGTGTGGCAATCTTTGTAAATAATTTATTCATTTCTTTCCTCCCTTGTCCTAAATTAAATCAGGACGATTAATATTGAAATGATATTAGTTGATACAACTTTACCACTTTATATAAATATAAGCAACTTAAAAAAAATAGTTTTCAAACGATATCAAATAATAGCGAACTTCTGTAGTGTTTTTTTCTGTCAATAATTGTTAGCGATTAAAAAGTCTCTTAATATTTTTAGTGTTTCAATACATTCGTTATATTTGAAGGTTTTATATAAAAGATATTTAGTGTTTGTCTCATAATCAGATTTATAAAAATCTTCATCGATGATTGATTCAAGAATTTTTCCTAGCTTATTATTCGCCGAAGAAGAGTAGCAAATTGGATTATTAACTCTATATTTTCTGACACGTTCAAAAAGTTCAATTATCGATTTATCAAGTTTCACTAATGGAAGAATTTTATGAATATCATAAATGTGTCTAGAACGTTCATTACTTTTGTTACTTAAATAATAATCACAAATAGCGAAGGTCTTGTCCACTAATGTTCTTTCTAGAGACTGCACCTCTACTTCAAATTGTTCTAATCCAAATTGTTCGGTTAAATCGTGCCTACCAATTTCATCCAAGTATTCGCCTATGAAAGATTGGATTGGCTTTTTAATAGATGGGAAAGATGGTGTTTGACCAGCTAGTTCAATAACAACATCTTTTTTTATTTGGTTGTCATCAAAAAGAGAATCGTACTTACAAATAAATCTATTGAAATAAGAATTTCTTCTTAATTTGTTTGTGTTCTGTAGTTCAAGGCCCACTTCTTTAATTGACCTAGTTATTCCTTTAAACTTTTTATCCAAAGGACTTGGCCCAAGACTGTGATAATCATCCTTATAAGAAATATCAATATCTTCAGAAAAGCGATTAATCAAATGATAGCATTTAGAAAGAGATGTTCCACCTTTGAAGATATATCCACAATCACGAAACAAAATATGCTTAAGCAAAAGAACCAGCCAGTAGTCCTTTTCTACATACTCTTCATGAATATCATAAAACGATGCCGTTTGAGTAACATATTGTCTAAACAATTGTCTATAATCACTTAAAAGCATAAATCAAACCCTCGCCGACAATTCGCTTAATTACTTTTGTCGAATAAAAAGATATGCATTTTTCAAAATCCATTTTAGTTAAATTATTTTTTATATAATCAATTAGTAATTGCTTATTGTCTTGAATTGCTTCATCAGAAATATTGCTTATTGCATCAAAAAACTGCAAAGCTTTCCAATTTGTTCTATTGATTTCTGTTCGCCCTTTGCTAATAACAACTACACGGTTTTTGATTCTATACTCTCTTTTACAACTTGTATTATTTGTTGCAACCTCAAGAACTGCCGGAACCTGCTGTGTTAAACCAATTTGGTTTAGAAACGATATCCCTGTTACATAACCATAAATATCTAAATCAAGTCTAGGAATTCCATAATTATTTCTTATATATTTTTGTCTAACAATTTCTTCAAAAGTAACACCATCGGAAAAATCGTTTTCATGTTTAAAACAATAAACGCCTTGTGCTTTTCTTACTATTTCCCCTCTTTCAACAGCACGCGAAAGGTCCTTTCTAATCGCAGTTTTGCTCTTTCGGCCAATTCGAATGTCTTTTAGAAAGATTGGGGTGGCGTATCCATAAACTTCTTTGAGATAACTAATCGTGTTCATGGTTATATTGTACAACAAAAAAGAATAATTGTAAATTTTGTGACAAAAAAATGTTATATAAATATTTTATATTTATATAATTTTGTGACAAATTTATTATAATCAAAGAAAACAGTGAGCAAAACGAAAAAAGAGCGTTTCTTCGCCCTTTTTCGCTATAACTAGAATAAATCAGAATGTGATCCTGTACTAACTAAAGTGATTGTGTTTGCCCCTTCGTCGACTAGATAAACAAGAAGCCAATCTGGTTTTATATGACATTCTGTGAACTTACTCGGCAATTGAATTACCAAGCATCTGGGTTATGTTTTGGTTAATTAAATCAACCAATTCATATCCTGTTAGGCAGTTCTTGCCTGATATCCCTACATTCCCAGCTTTGCCATTCCAATTAATGTAATCTTCATTTAAAAACTGGTCTGTTACAGGAATATATTCTCTTCTTGGATTCGATAATCCTTTTAATGGAGTTTCAAATTTCTTTCCGCTTGATTGCTGATATACTCTCATTATGTTATAAGCTCCAACTGAGTCAGAATTAAAGATATCGTTATCGCATTTAATCAATCCTCTTTTAACTCGGTACTTCTTATTTGAGCATCCTTCTGAAACGTTTTTGCTGTTTGGAAGGCATGAAGATGTATAAGCTTCATTAACTTTAATTAGTTCAATTCCTTCAAGCTTTAATTTGTAATCAAGGAATTCATAAATCTTTTGAAAGCAAATACTTCTAACGTTTTGGTTATAACGGTGTTTCTCTTTATTGTTATTGAACTCTTTTTTGGTGTTGAGTAAACCAGAAAGATCTCCAATAATAACTTTAGAAACATCGTTATTAATAGAATAATCAACAATCATCTTACTTGCAGTGTGT
>CADCGC010000032.1 GCA_902800905.1 uncultured Erysipelotrichaceae bacterium | reverse complement strand
CATCCCTTTAGCATAGGCCGCTACTCTAAATGAGTGACCATTTGTGTAGTGGTCTTTAGCGTCAATCATCAAAGCAAGAGAAGATAATGTTTCAAGCGTTAACTCTTCATATGCTTCTTTTTCTTCATCTAGTTCATGAGTGCGGTTTTCAACTTGAATCTCAAGAGTGCCTTTAAGTTCATTTAACTCATTAAGAGTTTTCATCAATTTAGCGTAGTCAGGTGTTTCGATGGTAAAGAAAATGATAAGAGCACCGATAGCGCTAGTGAAATCAGATAACAAAGTGTCTGGGAAAAAGAACACTTGTAGAACATATGAAAGAAAGAACAAAGAAATGAATGTAATTGTGGCGATTAATAAGTTTGTCTTAAAAGATTTTCTCTTAACGATAATGACCGCAATTGCTTCAAAAACATATAAGAGTGAGGTTATATTGACTGCTAAATAAGCAGGCCCATGAGTATATTTCCCATCTACGAAAGTGAAATAGATACCTGTGAAATTGTTAACAATCAAGCTTATTCCAAAAAGAGCAAGAATTGAAATGTTAACAATATAAAATAGTTGCCTGGTTTTAGGAGTTTTTTCTTTTAAAGCAACAGAAACAATGTAATAGAAGAATAAGATTGCGACTACTGCCGAGGAGAAGAAATATAGTCCATTAAAAATGAAGTTAGCCCAATCAGGAATATATTTAGCGTAATCATTGGTTATAACGGTGGCAATGTTTAACAAAGACATCACAAGAGCGGCAATAACAAAAAAACGATATCTCTTGTTCAAAATATTTGTTGTTGAATATTGAAGAGAAACAATTAAAAGCAAAGCGAGAGTAATAATTACTGCCGCGACAGAGTATGAAATGTTATAACTGAGTTCCATATTAAATTTACAAAGTCAAAAGTAATATTATCATGAACAAAAACAATATTCTATAATGTTATTATGAATATCGATACTGAACGTTTAGCCCACTTAATTGAAACATCAGATAGAATCGTGTTTTTTGGTGGCGCTGGAGTGTCCACTGAAAGTGGAATCAAGGATTTTAGAAGCAAAGATGGACTATATAATCTCAGGTCAAAATATGGTAGACCATATGAAGAAATGTTGTCTCATACTTACTTCATGAATCACACCAAAACATTCTATGAGTTTTATCGTGAATTCATGATCAGCACAACCGCCAAACCAAACAAGGCACATTTATACTTAGCAGAGCTCGAAAAGCGCAAGAACCTCACTGTAATTACTCAAAACATTGATGGATTACATCAAATGGCGGGTTCTAAAAACGTACTAGAATTACATGGTTCAATTCATAGAAATTATTGCATGGATTGTTATTCTAAATACGACTTGAATATTGTTTTAAACACGAACGATATTCCTAGATGTCCACATTGTGGAGGAGTTATTAAACCAGAAGTCGTTCTTTATGAAGAACCACTTGATCAAGAAGTCCTTAATAGTGCGGTTGAAGCTATCGCTAGTGCAGATTTAATTATTGTTGCGGGCACTTCCTTGTCTGTGTACCCCGCTAGTGGGCTCATTAGATTCTTTAACGGAAGATACATTGTTGTTATCAACAAAGAACATCTATATATGAATCAAGATGTGACGCTTGAAATCAATAGACCAGTTGGTGAGGTTTTCGGTGAACTTCCTAAACCATAATTCATAACAGTAAAATAGTGAAAATAAGTGCAAAAATGCAAAAATTGCACTTTTTTCTTTTATATATCCTATAAATATATATAATATATGTGAAAGAGGTGCAATTATGACACTTAAAGAATTACGCAAAAATTGCAAGTTAACACAAAAAGAAGCTGCTGAAGTAGTGGGTATGCCACTTAGAACTTTCATTAGTTACGAAAGTGATGAAGCAGGAGCAGATCAAATTAAATTAGAAGGAATCAAAGACAGACTTATGGAGTATGCTGCAAAAGATACGTCCATTCTTAAAGACAAAGTCTTATTAATTACTGGTGGTACTGGTTCTTTTGGTCACGCAGTGGTTGATAGATTTTTAGACACCGACATTAAAGAAATTAGAATCTTGTCTCGTGATGAAAAGAAACAAGATGATATGAGAAAGGCTTATAACAATAGCAAGCTTAAATTCTATATTGGTGATGTTAGAAACCTTGAATCCATCGTTGATGCTTTTAAGGGAGTTGACTATGTTTTCTCCGCTGCAGCATTAAAACAAGTGCCTTCTTGCGAGTTTTACCCAATGGAAGCTGTAAGAACTAACGTTATTGGTAGTGATAATGTTATTACTGCCTGTGTGAGAAACGGAGTTAAAAAAGCCATCTTCTTATCAACTGATAAAGCGGCTTATCCAATTAATGCGATGGGTATCTCAAAGGCTTTAATGGAAAAGAATGTTATTGCTAGAAGTAGACAATTACTTCCGGGCGACACAATCCTTTGCTTAACAAGATATGGAAACGTCATGGCAAGCCGTGGTAGTGTCATCCCTCTATTCTTAAATCAAATCCATGAAGGAAAACCAATCACCATCACTAATCCAGATATGACTAGATTCATGATGACATTAGATGATGCGGTTGATTTAGTCTTATACGCCTTTGAACATGGTGAACAAGGTGACTTATTTGTTCAAAAAGCACCAGCTGCTACAATTGAAACTCTTGCAAAAGCAGTTATCGATTTAACTGGCAGTAAGAGCGGTATCTCATATATTGGTACTAGACATGGTGAGAAACTATATGAAACATTAGTTACTCAAGAAGAAATGCTTAAGGCCATTGATTTAGGAAACTTCTTCTGTGTCAAAGCCGATAACAGAGACCTTAACTACGATAAATATTTCTCTAAAGGAAATAAAAAGTTAAACTTAGGAGAGAGTTATACATCACACAATACTGGTAGACTTGATGTTGAAGGTATGAAGAAACTTCTAAAGAAGTTAGAACTCTTTGGTGGACCTGTTAAACAACACGAATAAACATTTACTAATGTATATAATAATGATAGAATATTGATAGAATAAATGGAGGAAAATATATGATTATCAAACCATCAACTTCTTTAAGAAATCAATATAATGAAATATCTGATTTATGCAAAACAAGCGGAGAACCTATCTATTTAACAAAAAATGGTGAGGGTGATTTAGTTGTTATGTCCATCGAGACCTTTGAAAAAGAAAAACGATTAAACTATTTGGCAAAAAAACTATTAGAATCTGAAATTGCAAAAATTAGTGGTGACAGAGGATATTCGCTAGAAGAAGCAATTTCTATTTGGGAAAAAGCCATAAATGGATAATTATTTTGTTCTAGAAATATCCACAGACGCTACAAGCCAAATATCAGAATCTTTGAAATTTTTAGCAAACGTTTCAACAGATGCAGCCAATAATTTGTTAGAAGAGATAAAAACGAAATTAAATTTGATCAGAATTTCCCCTCATTCATATCCTTTGTTGACGGATCCGGTTATTAGAGGTATTGAATACAGAAAAGCAATACTATCAAATGGTAGATACGCGATTATCTATTCAATTAATGAAGAAAAAATATGGGTTAATCTATTTATAGATTTTAGAAGAGACAACAGACTATTGTTAAAAGATATTATGTAAAGGAGCAATAATATGCCTTTTCAAAACAACGGAAAACTAAAATTAATGATTATCGTGGGCACACGTCCAGAAATCATTCGCTTAGCGGCAGTTATCAACAAAGCAAGAGAATATTTTGACACTCTTCTTGTTCATACTGGTCAAAACTATGATTACACTCTTAATGGAGTGTTCTTCAAAGATCTAGGAATCAAAGATCCAGACATCTATTTAGATGCAGTCGGTAAAGACCTTGGTGAAACAATGGGCAATATCATCGCTAAGAGTTATCAAGTGATGGTAGAAAACGAACCAGACGCTGTCCTTGTCTTAGGAGACACAAATAGTTGTTTAAGTGTTATCGGTGCTAAACGTCTGCACATCCCAATTTTCCATATGGAAGCTGGTAATAGATGTAAAGATGAATGCTTACCAGAAGAAACAAATAGAAGAATCGTTGATATCATTTCTGATGTCAATCTTGCTTATAGCGAACACGCTAGAAGATACCTCGCTGATTGTGGACTTCCAAAAGAAAGAACATATGTCACTGGCTCCCCAATGGCGGAAGTTCTTACTAACAATTTAAAATCAATCGAAAATAGCGATGTCTTAAAGAGATTAAATCTCCAAAAAGGCAAATACATCTTATTAAGCGCTCATAGAGAAGAAAATATCGATACCGATAAGAATTTCTATAGCCTATTTAACGCAATCAACGAATTAGTAAAGAAATATGATATGCCAATTCTTTATAGTTGCCATCCAAGAAGCAAAAAGAAACTTGAAGCAACTGGATTTAAACTTGATCCAAGAGTGGTTATGCATGAACCATTAGGCTTCCATGACTACAACAACCTTCAAATGAATGCCTACTGTGTTGTTAGTGATAGTGGCACTCTTCCAGAAGAAAGTAGCTTCTATGCTTCAATTAAAAAACCAATTGCTGCGGTGTGCATTAGAACATCAACTGAAAGACCAGAAGCCCTTGATGAAGCATGCTTCGTTTTAGCGGGTATTGATGAGAAGAATTTACTCCAAGCAGTTGAGGTTGCAGTGATGAATAAAGAAGGCTGTCAACCAGTACAAAATTATACCGACACTAACGTCAGTGACAAGGTCATTAAACTCATCCAATCCTACACTGGTGTGGTCAACAAAATGGTGTGGAGAAAATACTAAAAATGAAGGTATTGGTAACCGGCGCTCAAGGCTTCATTGGGAAGCATATGTGCTTACTTTTGAAACGTAAAGGACACATAGTTTTTGAGTACGATATTTCATCAGCTGAAGACGAATTAAACCAATATATTTTGGATGCGGATTTTGTCATTCATCTAGCGGGAATCAATCGTCCTTTGACTGTTGAAGAGTTTTACGACGGAAACACGAATTTTACTGCAAAAATAGTCAATTTGATAGAAAAATCAGGAAAATTTACCCCAATTATCATGTCTAGTTCAATCCAAGCAGCGCTTGATAATGACTATGGCAAGAGCAAAAAAATGGGCGAAGATTTCCTCTTCAACTCTGGGCTTCCAGTCTATGTCTATCGACTCGCAAATGTGTTCGGAAAATGGTGCCGTCCAAACTACAATTCCGCTGCCGCAACATTCTGCTACAACATCGCTCATGACCTCCCAATTCAGATTAGAGATCGAGACTATGTTGTTCACTACAATTATGTGACTGATATCGTAGAAGAATTCCTCAGAGTAGTGGAACTTAAGGACCATAAAGGAAGCAAAGAAATCCAAAGTGTTAAACCTGTTTATGATTGCTCATTAGGAAGACTTGCTGACCTTCTTTATTACTTCAAAAATGAAATTGAAAGTGATAGACACTTACCTCTAATTCATGATGAGTTTGAATTAAAATTATTTAAGACTTTCTGTGACTATTTAAGTGATGAAGGATACACCTATAATTTCGCTGAAGATAGTAGAGGAAGTTTTGAAGAGTTATATAAATCTAAGAAGTGGGGACAAATTAGTGATAACGTTGCTTTTCCTGGAATCATAAAAGGTGGCCACTATCACACATACAAGAAAGAAATCTTCTACACAGTGATTGGAAAGTCTGAAATCAAACAAAGAGATGTAAAGACTAATGAAATGATTACTGATGTAGTGGATGGAGAACATCCTCATCCAGTAGACATAAGAGTGGGCTACACTCATCAAATTAAAAATATTGGTGACTGTGATAGTCACACAATTATGTGGATTAGTGAAATATATAATCCAGACACTCACGACACCTATCGTGAAGACGTAGAAAAATAAAAAAAGAATCTCTGGTAACTAAACTGGAGATTTTTATTTAAGTTCTATGAACTTTTCTTTTACATGAAATGTATTTGAATAAGTTGGATTAATAGCTTCTAATATTTGAAAACCATCAACTTCTTCAACTCTAAATGCATTGAACTTAATTGGTCCTTTTACTGATAGTTTGGATAAGTCAATTTCCATTGTTACCTTGTAGGTATCGTCCTTTATTTCTACTTTAGACTTAAAGAAATCATCATCAACGAACATTATTCTTCTATCTTTAATAATAGCGATGAACACCGCTCCATTAGGGGCGACTTCAAATTCATAATAGAAGTCATCACCTAAATCTAAAAACACTTCTACAACATTAAGTCTCCATAAATCATCATTATCAATATCTGAATAACTTTCTAAAGATGAATCCATAGCGACAAAATTAAATATCAAAAGATTGTTTTCTTTTTTATATTCAAATAGTGTTTTTGGGCACGCGATGACTCCGGTGCGGTTATCAAATAAGTAGTTCATGCTTTGATTATAAGAATATTTTTCATTTTTGTAAAAACGAAAAATTATCAGTGATACAATTAATAGTGACTTTATATTGGAGGTGTCTTATGCCTGAATTAAAATGCCCACACTGTGGACGATTATTTGAAGTTGATGAAGGAGAATACGCAGAATTATTATCCCAAGTCAGAAATCAAAGCTTTGAAAAAGAGCTACAAGAAAGAATTAAACAACTTGAAGAAAGCAAAAACAAAGAACAACAACTTCTCCAAGTTCAACTAGAGTCATCTAACAAAGAGGCTTTAGCGAAGTTACAAGAAACAATTAATCTTCTTAAAAAGGAATTAGAAAACTCAAAACTTGAAAAAGAAATTGCAGTTAAAGAAGCATTAGGCAAAAAGGATCAAGAGATTACTAGACTTACTGGTGAAATTGAACTCACAAAAAATAACACAAGAGTGGAAATTGATAGAGCGATTGCCGAGAAAGAAAAAGAACTCGCCCGTTTAAATAATGAAATTGAATTAGCTAAAGCTAAAGCTGAGTCAGAAATTAATAGAATCCTTTCTGAAAAAGAGAAAGAAATCGTTAAACTCAATAACGAACTAGAATTAGAAAAGGCAAACACTGTAGTTGAAATAAATAAGGCTCTTTCACAAAAAGAGAAAGAACTTTTAGAATTACGCAACAAGATTCAACTTCAGCAAAGTGAGGGGCAACTCCAACTCCAATCTTTAAGAACTCAATATGAGGAAAAACTTAAAGGAAAGGAAGAAGAGGTTGCATATTATAAAGATTTAAAGACAAGAATGTCTACTAAACTTGTTGGTGAAACACTAGAGCAACATTGCCAAATCGAATTTAACAGACTCAGAATGACAGCGTTCCCAAATGCATATTTTGAAAAAGATAACGACGCCAGTAGTGGTTCTAAGGGTGATTTTATCTATCGTGAATTTGATGAAAACAATGTCGAAATCATTTCTATCATGTTTGAAATGAAAAACGAGAACGACACCACAGCGACAAAACACAAAAACGAAGACTTCCTAAAGGAATTAGATAAAGACAGAAAAGAAAAGAACTGCGAATACGCTGTTTTGGTGTCAATGCTTGAAGCTGATAGTGAGTTATATAATGCAGGCATTGTTGATGTTTCCTGGAAATATCCAAAAATGTATGTTGTGAGACCACAATGTTTCATCCCAATTATTACATTATTAAGAAACGCCGCACTTAATTCTCTTAAATACAAACAAGAACTTGAAATTGTTAGAACACAAAACATTGATGTCACTAACTTTGAAGGCAAATTATTAGAATTCCAAGAAAAGTTTGGAAAGAACTACGCTCTCGCTAATGAGAGGTTTAATAAAGCAATTGAAGAAATTGACAAAACCATTGAGCATCTTAACAAAGTTAAAGAAGGATTGTTGGGCGCAGATAGAAACTTAAGATTAGCTAACGATAAAGCTCAAGAATTATCAATTAAAAAATTGACTCATAATAACCCAACAATGAAAAAACTTCTTGAAGAGTCAAAAGGTGAAGGAGACAAATAGTCTCCTTTAAATCTTTTAGAAATAAAAATGGACAAAAAATCATTTCGAAAAGCAGCAATAGAATTGTTAAACAAAATCGATAATAAAGAGGTTAAATCACAAACGATATGTGATGATTTGTTTTCGTTATGTTCTAATTATGAAAACATTGCGTTATATATGGCAATGGAAAACGAAGTAAATCTTGATCCACTAATCTTGAAACTATTAAATATCAACAAGCATGTTCTTATACCAAAAACTGATAAAGAAGAAATGCGATTTGTTGAAATCACAAATATTAATCACCCTGAAACTGTTTTCAATAAATACCATATAAGAGAGCCTAACTCTAACATATTTGTTGATAAGAATAAAACCGATGTTTTTGTTATACCTGGTGTAGCGTTTGATAGGTTGATGAATAGACTAGGCAGAGGCAAAGGCTTTTACGATAGATATTTAATTAACACTAATTCATTGAAAATAGGTGTCTGTTTCGATGAACTGTTATTTGAAGAAATACCCCATCGTTCCCATGATATTAAAATGGACATTATTGTCACAAATAAAAGAAAATTAGCCAATCCAATTTAAGTATACTTTGTAAACAACAATAAAATCTTATAAACAATTAAAAACACGTGTGTGCATATTTTTTTAATATAAAAAACAACAATTATTTTTTAATTAATTAACTAAAAGTCAAAGTTAGCAATGGCAAAAAATGTTGCCTGCATAACAAAAATTCTATACCATAGGAAACAAATTTAGTTAAAAAGAAAGGAAGGTTTAACTATGAAATCAAAATTTGTGAAAACAATGCTATTTGCCTTTCTCACAATTGGCTTAGCGGTTTCATGTGCTCCTAAAGGTTCAGGTGGTAATCCTGGCGGTGGCGGCGGCGAAGGCGGCGATAGCGGCGAAGGCGGCGGCCAAGGTGGAGACGACAAATTAACGACATTCCCAGCAGATGAAGTAAAAGCTTTCTTTGCTGCAGCCAACATTGATATTGGCAATCTTCCATCATATGCGCTTGGCAATGAAAATGGATATTTCGATATCGATGATTCTGATCCAGAATATTTCGATATTTATCCAACAAACACAACAAGTGCAGAATTAGTTGCGTATAAAAACGCATTAAAAACAGCCGGTTGGGCAGTTATTAGTCCAGATGAAGACGAAGCAGATGACTTCATTCTTCAATATGGCGAAACAGACGCTTATGTTTCTTTATTAGACTACACCTCGTTTGTAGGTGAAGGCGAAGATCCATATAACCTTATTTCATTCTATGTTTACTCATATGAAGGTAATCCATATTATGCTGATCAAGTTGCAGATGACTTTAACGCTAATTTAGCAGCCGAAGGTTATGATCTTGCTGCTGAATGGGATTCTGATTACAACGAATTTTATTTAGGCTATAGATTCGGAGCTTCTACAGATGAAAGCGAAGCAAACTTAAAAACTGCTGCTTATACATTGGCTTCGTTCTTACCAGAATATATGGCGTTATATTATGAAGTTTATGGTGATCCAGAAGCTGAAGGCTACATTGATATTTATAACGATAATAGTTACTATTATGCAATGATATTCGTGTCACCAGACTCACAAGTATCAGCTCAAGTTATTTCTTACGTTTATAACAACTATTTAGTTGGTACAATTTCTATTACCGGTCCATTAGCACCATTACCAACAGTAAACGAATTCATCGCCGCTTATCTTGCAGAAGCGGAACTTGTTGCTGAAATCCCAGATTTATCTGAATTCGAAGAATTATTAGACGAAGAAACAGTTCAATCTGACCTCTCATACGCTCTTATATGGTACGAAGGCGACTTTGTTGGCGATCTCGCAGATTTCTTCTTAAAAGCTGGTTGGACAGAATTTGCTTCTTCTCAAGGTAGAGCGTTCGCTGATCCAACAAAAGCAGTTTCTATCACAGTTGTTAGCTATTATGGCTATTACACTGGTTTATTGGTTGCTGCTTATGTAGAACCAGAGCCACTCGATTGGGGAGAATATGAATCCTTAAACGGACTCCTTGCTGCGTTCTTAGAAGTAAAAGAACTCGACCACAATGCACAAGATGTTTCAGCTCTTGAAGCTCTTGTTGTTGACTGGTATGAAGATTTTGATGGCGAAGATGGCAATCCAAACTTTAACTTATGGTTCTTAGGAGATGTCGTTGATAGTCTCTTAACTACATTAAAAGAAGACTTTGGTTACTCAGTTTCAGAAGAACCTAATAGATCTGACGCCTATGAATGTGTTAGTAAAGATGGTTTACTCACAATTTGGGTTGGATATAGTCCAACATGGGGAACATTCTTATATGTTTACGCCAGTGCTGATCTTGTTGTTGAACCACTTAACGATCAAATCGCTGCTTACTTAGCAAGTGCTGGTGTTGATACCAAAATGCCAGACTTCTCTAGCTTCGATGATTCAGTTTTAAGCGCATCAGTTGGCTATTCATCATTCGTGATTTATCTTGCTAATGATGTTGTCGAAGCAGTTGGTGCTCTCTTTGGAGAAGGCTGGACAAAGACAGTAGATTCATACGGAGACGATCTCTATATTAGTGACGATGGTTGCGTTAAAGTTAACGTTTACTATTCATCCTATTCTGAAGCAACAGTTGTTAGTATTGCTGCTGAAATTCCAATGTCCGTTAATGAAAGAATCGCTGCATTCTTAGAAGCAAACAATCTTGAAACAGAAATTCCAGATTTCTCTGACTTTGATGATTTGCTTGAAGAAGTTTATACTTCTTCCGGATTAAGCCTCTACTTTGGTGGAGATATTACCGAAGAAGTCAGCGCTCTCTTTGCAGAAGGTTGGGAACACACATCAGACGATACATATGACTACTACACAAGTGCAGACGGACTTGTTGTTGTTAAAATCTATTATTCAAGTTATTGGGAACAAACAAACGTTGCGTTCAGCGCTGTTGTTCAAGCAGAACCAATCGATGACCAACTCGCTGCGTTCTTTGCTGCACTAGATATGGATCCAGAATTCCCAAGCTTTGCTGCTTATGATGAGTATTTTGATTCCGAAAATTCAGCAAGTTATCCAGCTATGGTTTCTTTAGATTAGCTCTTACTGATGATTTTGAAGAAGAAATTGATGCAATGTTTGCTGGTTGGGCACATAGCCTTGATGATGATGGAGATGATGTCTACACAAACGCAGACGGCTCAATTAGTGTTCTTGTTTATTATGTTTTTGGCTACACAATTATCGACATCAGTGTTGAAGAAACTGGTAGCGAATTACCAGGTGGTGGAGAATCCGAAAACTTCCCAAGCGAAGAACTCGCAGCTTACTTCCCAGAATCTGGTATCCCAGCATTAGAAGGCGCAACCTCATATGAATTTGAGGGCCAAGTTGTTGCTGAAGCTGATTATGCTGAATTCGTTATCAGTGCAACATTTGAAGACGCTGACGCTGCTGAAGCCGCTGCAGAATCTTATGCTACATTATTAGATGCAGCTGGTTATCACTATGATGAAGATGCATCCGGTACCGGTTACAATTCATACATTAACGACGATAGAACAATCTGTATCGATGTTAGCGTAGAAGGCAACGAAATTGAAATCTACGTTTGGACATATTACGAAATCTAAGTCGAATATAGCATTGTAAAAAAACACAAATGAGGAGTCGCTTAAAGCGGCTCCTTTTCATATATCTATATATGGTAAGACTATTCAAAATATGATAAATTATTGAATAATCAACAGGAAAGATAAAGAAAAATTATGATTAAATCTAATGATCTGCTCTTAATTACCTATTGCTACGGAGGAAATGAATAATGTGTAAGAAACTCCTTATTTTGCCGTTTTTAGTGGCGTTACTATTTTCTTGTAACCAACAACCAGAAGCCGAACAAGATCCGTTTGACAAGCCATTTACGATTCAAGAATTTTATAACGCAATTGAAAGCAGAAACTTCACCGCTAGTGATGGAGAATTAAGTCATATTTATATTGGCAACGACATCCTTAAGATTCAATCAACAGGTCAAATTGACACTGCGGTTGTAAGAATGAAACAAGGAATCTTTGAAATATATAAAACCGATAACGGTTACAATAGCCACGGAATGGTTACTCCAAATAAAGAAATGGACATTACAGATTCGCTTTATAATTTCTATCGTATTGTTTATCTTCGTCAAATTTATTGGTCCTATAATAAGTCATCTGATACTTTTTCTATTAAAACAAATATTGTTCATCGTGACGCTTTATTAGATACTGGCTTTATTGCTAGTGGCGAATATCAATACATTAGTAACGTTACATTAAAAAGAAATATAGAAACGCATGGCTATGATTTTAATGTTAATTTTATAGAGTCATCCAAAATAGAATCCTACACTATTGCAATCACAAACATCGGAAAGAATAGCGACAGAGAATTAGAAAACTACATTAAAAATACGACATTATCCGCTCAGACAGAGTGGAATAGTTATCAACTATCTGCTCTAGAGGAATTTGGCCTTATTGAAGCACCATTTTTAAACAGCTATACACTTGGATTAAAGTTATATTTCCAACAAGTCTACGCCGGAGAATATGCTTTAATAGTGTATGATTACTTAAGTAATAAATCCAAAGAGACAGATATCGTTAATGAATTAGTTATATTAGGGTTTACTAATGAAACAAACCCAGCGAGTGACATTAAAAAATATTCAAAGCCAAGTTTAATCACTGGTTATAAACTTGTTATAGAATTTAGATTTGTGCCAGTGGAAGAAATAGAAGGTGAAGCAAACAAACAAGCATTCCCTTATGGATATATGCAAGTAATGTATTCTTATGTTGTAGCAAAGAACGAAACAACATTAGAGGCATTAAATTCAGATATGGAAAAGATGCAATTAACCGGACTACCTACAAGCGAATCAATCAAAAAAGTTGAAACCATTGACTATGCCGGTTTAATGAATTCGTCGATTTATGAAGATGAATTTATCGAAGCGTTTAATGAGTTAGGAATAGAACCAGGGCCTCTATATGAAGAATATCGTTCTATCTTGCTTTCAATTGATAAGAAAACCGAAGTAGTTACATATTTAGATAATTATCGTCAAACAATTAGAGACGCTAACTATATATCCTCTGAACTAATTGATGATACAAAATCAATTGATGAAACATCAGGGAACAGTGCTGCCTACTTTAAATACGATTCAAGCAGTGATGTTTTCCCAATGTATGAAATATATATGTATTTAAACGATAGTACAACTCAGCAATGGTCTGGAGTGGTTGAAATAGTTATCATCAAATTAACTGATCTCGGAGTTTATTTTTATTCGCAACTAGGATGAAACAATTATTAACACAAATAAAATCAATCATCGATAAAGACATCCCTCTAATAAGCAATCTTTCAAATATATCTTCTCTTCTTTTTAAATTGAAAGATATTAACTGGGCTGGTTTTTATCTTGCTCAAGGAGACACTTTATATCTTGGGCCTTTCCAAGGTGATCCGGCGTGTACAGTTATTAAAATAGGAAAAGGTGTATGTGGAACTGCTTTTGAAAGAAGAGAAAGCATCATTGTTCCTGATGTAAATCAATTCAAAGGACATATCGCTTGTTCATCATTATCTAAAAGTGAAATAGTGGTTCCTGTTATCGTGGATAACGAAGTCAAAATGGTAATCGATATTGATTCACCAATATATGATCGTTTTCATCAAGAAGAACTTATATTCTTGCAGGAAGTTGCCTCTTTAATCAAATCCTTATATTAAATATATATAATTGTGATATACTCTTTCAGGTATGAATTACGGAATCATCGCTCTTAGTTTATTAATCCCACTTGCTGGTACAGTGCTTGGTAGTGCGATGGTTTTCTTTTTGAAAAAGGAAATCCATCCAAGATTAAAGAAAATCTTAATGGGCTTTGCTTCTGGCGTGATGATTGCAGCCTCCATTTGGAGCTTGTTACAACCTGCGATTAACTCGTTTACTGAACCTGGCGACTTTAGAAGGTGGTTAGTTCCTGCTGCTGGCTTTATTGTTGGTATGGGCTTTATGCTTTTGCTCGACTATATCGTCCCTCATATTCATATGAACAAACAAGAAGAAGGTGTTAAGCAAAATAAATTATCCAAGACCTTCAAAATGATGCTAGCGGTCACTCTCCATAATGTTCCTGAAGGACTTGCTGTCGGAGTTGTTATTGCAGGAATGATGACTGGAACAATTAATGAACAAGCTATGCTTGCTCTTTCGATTGGCATCGCTATTCAAAACTTCCCAGAAGGCGTTATTGTTTCAATACCTTTAAAAGAAGAAGGACAATCAAAAATAAAAGCATTCATATTAGGATGCCTTTCTGGTGTTGTTGAACCAATCGCTGGATTAATTGCTATTTTATTGACCACCGTGGTTGCCGCTATCTTACCTTACACTCTCGCTTTTGCAGCAGGTGTCATGATTTATGTCGTTGTTGAAGAATTAATTCCTGAAGCTAACGAAGGACCTCACTCCAACTTAGCGACAATTGGACTCGCTGTCGGATTCGTCATAATGATGATTCTTGATATCGCTCTTGGATAATATTTACGTCATTGTATTTTATAAACACAACTGACCAATGAAAGAAATAAAAGTATTTAATTCACTTCAAGATGATTCTATCTCAATTAGAACCATTGTTTTTGTTAATGAACAAGGTTTTAAAGAAGAGTTCGACACAGTCGATAGTGAGTGTACTCATTTCATTTATTATTTAAATAATAAAGCAATTGCGACCTCACGATTATATTTTTCCAAGGAACACGATTGTCTCTCTATTGGTAGATTTGCGGTTTTAAAAGAATATCGTAAACATGGAGTTGGTAGAGAACTAATGGAGTTCATTGAAGAATACATTTTAAGCAAATACGGGCATACAAAAGTCGGACTCTCATCACAAAAAAGAGCGTTACCATTTTATGAACGATGTGGATACAGTGACATACTCCCACCGCTTAAAGAAGTGGGGGCTTCTTGCTCGATGACTCTAATGAGCCAAGCATAAACAAGCTATCCGGATGTGTCCCATCCTTAGT
>CADCGC010000031.1:18423-26886 GCA_902800905.1 uncultured Erysipelotrichaceae bacterium | reverse complement strand
TCCCTTCTGATTTATGCGTTTTCCGCCTCTATTTGAACCATCTTTTGCCATTAATTATTTCTCCTTTACCAAAGGTAATGAGCACCATTGTTTGCTTTTTGCCCTATTCCCCTTTTGCTTTTGACGTTTTTGTGCGTGAAACCCCAGGCCGATGTCCGATAAAAAAGCTGTAGAGATTTGAATCCCCCTACCCCTATCGGTCGCCTAAAGCTTTATGAATCTTCTCGTGGCATGAATGACAAAGCGACATAAGATTGCTCCAGTCATTACTACCACCACGATTAACAGGAAGGATATGATGAACTTCTTCCATAGGAGTCAACTTACCTTCTTTTAAACATCTCTCACACAAAGGATGTGCGGTTGCATATGCGTTCCTTATTCTTCTCCACCCACGTCCGTATTTTTTATTGTGATCACCATGACGTGTGTATTTGTTGTAGTCTTTAGCAACTTCTTTAGCGTGCACTTCACAATAGGTGCCTTCAGTTAATTTATTACATCCTGGATAACGACATGGTTTAAGTGGTTTGCGTGGCATTCTTTCTCCTTTTTCCCCCAGAAAGCAGCCCACCTAAGAAGAAAGGAAAACCTAGATGGGCTAGAAAGGAGGTAATAATGTCAAAAACAGACAAGCAAAAACCCACTAAGATTTCTCCTAATGGGCTTGTGTTCATCTGTTCTTTACAGCTTTTGCTGATTATAGTCTAACACCTATTACTGCAAATTCAAGGACAGTTTTTGTACGGTTCATGACAAGGTCATGTATGGCTCACGTACAGCTCACGTGTGGCTCACGTAAAATTCGCTTGGCTCACGTGTGGCTCAACTTTCAATTTTGTAGTTGTTAATTCTTCCAAAATCGTTAATTGCGTATCTTAGCCATCTTTTGACTGTTGCTAATGAAACATAAATCTTATCACCAATATCCTCATATGACATTTGCTCGATAAAACGGCATTTAAGAACGATGGAATAGTCAACGTTATCTACTAACTCGATTTGAGAATTGGCTAGTTTCACCCAATCGGCTAATAAGGTTTTATAGCGTTCTATTTTCTTCTCCACTTCCATGATTTTATCAATCCACTTAATAAAGCCTGCTTTTCTTTCGCGACATTTATCAAAAGAACCGATATTTTCATAATTTGATCCGTTCGTAGAATCTGCTATTTCCTCATATCGCGCTTTGGTTTTTAGAAGATGATTAATCTTGCTAATAATGACATTTCCTGAATTTAAGAAATCATAAGCGGATAAATCTTCGACACCTTCGTGCCAATATGGGTTATTGAGAATTTTGTAATTAACATTATCAGTGAATGCACTATTCATCAGATATTCCTCCTTAAAAAAGAATTCATATTTGACGTAGTTTGACTGATTTTGACTTTGTTTTACTTAATTGACTTAATTTTTGCTTTTACGGCATCAATCAATTTGGATTGAGTCGCATCTTTGCCTTTTAGTGCTTTTAGCACTGTTTCATCCATAGTGCCTTTGGAAACTAAATGAATAACCACTACGGATTTTTCTTTTTGACCCTGGCGATAGAGTCTAGCGACGGTTTGTTGATAAAGTTCCAAGCTCCAAGTTAATCCGAACCACACTATGGCGTTACCACCACTTTGTAGATTTAGTCCATGGCCAGCTGAAGCAGGATGAATCAAACCAACTTCTAGTTCTTTAGCATTCCATTTACGAATTGCTTCTGGTTTATCTAAAGTTGCATAATTAACTCCAAGTTTATCTAGTCGCTTGATAATTCGCTCTAAATCGTGTTTGAACCAATATGCTACTAGTAGAGGTTTGCCATTAGCTTCTTCAATCACATCTTCTAAAGCATCAAGTTTTCTATCATGGAAATGAAGAACTTCACCATTATCGCTATAAATAGCACCATTAGACATTTGGAGTAATTTATTGGTAAGAACAGCTGCGTTTGCACTAGAGATTTCTTCATCTTTAAGTTCTAAAACCATCTCTTCTTCAAATTCTTTATAAACTTGAAATTCATCATCACTTAATTGGACTGGATGCTCTATCTCAATTAAAGCAGGCATCTTTAGATGGTCTATGGCTTTCATGGAGATTGTGATATCGCTAATTTTGGAATAGATTCTTGCTTCAGCACCGACTTGTGGCTTATAAGAGAACACCACCATTCCATTTCGCTTATCTGGAAGAAAGTATTCTTCACGGTATCTAGTGATGAACCTACCGAGTCTTGCTCCATAATCTAAGCACTTAAATTCAGCCCATAAGTCCATAAGACCATTACCAGCGGGTGTACCAGTTAATCCGATTATTCTTTTTACGTATGGACGTACTTGCATTAAAGCTTTATGACGTTTGCTTTTACCGTTTTTGAAACTGGATAATTCATCAATAACCACGGTATCGAAATCGAACTTATATCCACTTTTCATTACTAGCCATTCTAGGTTTTCACGGTTGATGATATAGATATCAGCTTCCGTTTTAAGGGCTTTTAATCGTTCCATCTCAGTTCCGATAACAACACTAGACTTTAGGAAATGTAGATGATCCCACTTTTTAAGTTCGTCTGGCCATGATATAAGTCCAACACGTAACGGTGCCACCACTAATACCTTATGAATCTCAAATGAATCAAATAACAAATTGAGTAAAGCTGTCATGGTAATAACTGTTTTTCCTAAACCCATATCGATAAGCAACGCACTAATTGGATGATTTTCAATATAGTCAGTCGCGAAACTTTGATATTCATGTGGTTCGTATTGCATCGATTATTCCTCCAATCTGATTAATATCGTCAAGAACATAGGTTTTAAATCCTAGTTCCCTTAGTTCTTTGTGGCGTTTCATTTGTAACTTACGTGGTTTCTTTCCAGGAGCCTTTACTTCGACAAATCCTATATGGCCAATTGCGATAAGGATTAATCTATCAGGCACGCCAGCATATCCTGGACTTACTAGTTTTAGGGCTTTACCACCAATCTTTTTGACCTCTTTTATGAGTTTTCGCTCAATTTCAGCTTCAGAATTCATGCGACCTCTCCATTAGTACTTTAGTACTAGAGTGGTCAGAGATGTCATTTCTGAACTTTTTCTATATAGACTTTTATTTATTTTTTTCCATATGTGAATAAGTTACTTTTTGACATCTCCGACCCTACACAGTTTGAAATTTTACTTTAGTAAGTCATCGAAATCTTCGCTTGCAGAGGAGAGGTCGATTGGAAGTAGGCTTAGCCCTTTGATGAAGAATCGATGGTTCCTTTTTATCTTCTTGAAGCCATTTCTTGCTAACACATCATAGAAATCCGTGGTACTTCTAGCATTCTCGCCATTGTCGTAGCAGAAGTTTCTATATTTGGTGTAAAGCTCACCACTAGGGCATTCTGCCTTTGGATCACTATCATCACATTTTTCATCTAGGAAGAGTGCAATAGTATCGCTTTTTTCTTTGTAACCTTTGATGGCTTCCGACACCTCTTCTGGTGGTTCAATATGGAATCCGTGGTCGATAGCCTTTTTAGCCCCTTCGATAAGCCAATAGAGAATGTATTCTCCAGCTTCTTCAACTAGCACTTCAGAATAATTCTTGATGTCCTCTTTACCAGCAAATTTGTGTTTAAAAGGAATAACAATAATTCTTCTCCAAGTGCCATCATCGACAGTTGCTACCTTTGGTAGATTGTTTGTATAAATGACTAGGGTGTGACTTGGGGTGAAATCAAATGGATCCTTATATTTCTTACATGCGTTAATTTTGTCAGTAGAACACATGCGCTTAATTGTGGATTCATCCAATCTATCGCCAGCTTTAGTTTCAGCGGCAATAACTAGTCTTCTACCACGTAGTTCAGCTAAATCAGCTTGTTTATCACGTTTAATAGAAGTTGTTAATACATCAGAAGCGATAGAACCATAGTAGTCACCTAGCACACTGCTTATTGAGTTAAAGAAGGTAGACTTACCGTTACCGCCTTCTCCGTAGGCAATAATGCACGCTTCAACATAGACTTTTCCGAAGAGTGCCAATCCACACATCTCTTGGACATACTCAATAAGTTTAGTATTGCCACCAAATATGGTATTTACTGACTTAAGCCACTTATCTTTCCCTTTTAGGGAAGGAGAGACACTTGTTATCTTAGTCATTAAATCTTCTGCTTTATGTTCGCGTACTCCTTTAATGCCTTCTCTTAAGTCATAAACGCCATTAGGGGTATTTAACAAATATGGATTAGCATCAAGCATCATGGAGTCAATCTCCACCATTGGCCTAACTTCTTTTAAAGTAGCTGTGATGTAGTGAGAGAATCTACGCTTAACAACATATTCTTTAAACTTAATCGCATCTAAATAACCACGATAGGCCTCTAGTTGGTCTTTAGTGAGAGTCTTTTCAATTTCGCTCTTTTTACAAGTGGCAATAAGCGAGAAAGCATCTAAATCATTTAACTTTTTATAGTTAGTGATAATTAAGTGTTCTGCTTGACGTAGTTGTCGTTCAGTTAACTCCTGGGCGATAGCTTGAGCACCAGCTTCACTTTCCACCCATTTGTTGTTTCGATAAACGATATTTAATGTCGCGGCACTATATTTCAAATCATTAGAGAAATATTTCTGAAGTAAACGTGCTTGACCGACATCACTTTGGTCGGTTGGACGATAATCATTATCATCATCATAATCATCAGGCTTTTTGTAGTTTGGGTCAGCTAATATAACTTTGTTATAAAAACTTAACGCGCTCTTCCAAATAGTCTTTAATTCGAAGTCTTCCAAAGGTGGATTACAGTGACTAGCCTTTTCATCAAATAAAGTCGAAGCTTCTTCTGTATCGCCATATCTTTTAAGAACCTTAACAGCATAGCGATGCATCGTAGCGTTTCTTTGGCCTTCAGGAATGTCATCATCACCACTATCGAGACTTTCAAAATCAAGTTCATCGAGTAATTCATTAAGAGTCATATAGCCATCAATAACTTCTACTTTTGGGTTTTCACTTCCAAAAAAGAAATGGGCTGCATCTTTGGCTCTTGGATCAATGATAGGAAGATACTTCATTAATCTATTGATTAAGTTATCGTATTCAGCTTTAGATTTGATGTCCGCGGCGATGATGATGTGCATCTTTGGACGCTTTTGTTTAATGGTAACGACACCAGTTTTCGGATTCTTCTTTGGCTTATCAAGCATGTGGTTTCTTGAATAATGGATAATGTGTGGCACGCCTTTTATGACGTTTTCAACATCATCTTTATCAAACCATTCACTAGGATTGTCGCTATGGTCATTATCAATATCTATCAATAAGCAGTTACTTTTAATAAAGTTTTCACCAGAGCGAGTGTCTTTAAAAGTGGGACCAACATAGTCGTGAGTAAACATAGAAGGATCAAACTTTCCAGTTTTAGTGTCGATATTATATTCATGGGGATATTTATTGTTTGTTGGGTCGTCCCTAACATCAGACCCATAAAATGTAATTATCATGTTTTTTAATCCTTTCTATAGAAATCGCACCCATACCCATCAGCGTTAAGGATGAGTCCTTTGCCCCAAGACGGAACAATAGTCATTTTCTTAACTATCTCTTCCACGCTTAGTTCTTTAGGAGCATCAATCACTACTTCATCGTGGATATGCATAACGATTGGTAAATTTATATTTTTCATTGCGAATACAAGTAGGCACAAATTTAGGGCCATATGACTCAAGACGGATGTAGTTTTTGTTTTCTCCAGTTCCTAGATAAGTGATTTGACCTTCTCTTATTTCTGGTTTGACGTAGGAGAGTTTTCTACCGCTTGGTAAGTGGATAAAAAGCATCCTGGATTTGTATTCAAATAATAGTTGACCGATTTTGACAATATTTGCTTCGTTAATTGCTTTTTTAATGGCTTTATCTACTTTCCACCAGAAGTCGACAATATTGGGATTAGCGTCTCGCCACGAATTAACTAAAGGTTGAAGTTCTTCTTCCTTTAATCCATATTCGAGCGCACCCATAGCTGTTAAAGCGCCAACACTACCACCATAACCAAGTGCCAATTCTGCGATCTTGCCTTTTGGTCTGAGTTCGGAATTAACACCGTGCTTTTCTACTGGTACATGGAACATTTGACTAGCTGAAGCACAGTAGATATCTTCGTTATTTTTAAACGCTTCTTGTCGCCAATCTTCATGAGCTAACCAGGCAATGACTCTCGCTTCAATTGCGGAGAAATCGCTAACGATGAACTTATGACCAGAAGATGGAATAAAAGCGGTTCTAATAAGCTGAGATAATGTATCTGGTACATCCCCATAAAGCATGTCAACAGCATCTAGATTTCCTTCTTTTACTAGGGTTCTAGCGAGTGATAAATCAACTAAATGGTTCTGTGGTAAGTTTTGAAGCTGTACTATCTTAGAAGAAAAACGCCCTGTGCGATTGGCCCCATAAAAGAGAAACATTCCCCTTACCCTACCATCTACGCACTTTGAGTTAATCATCGCTTCATACTTTTTAATTGATGATTTAGAGATGAGCTGACGGAGCGTTAATACTTCTTGTACTGTTTCATCATTGGCATTATTAAGGAGTTCTTTTACTTCTTTTTTGCCAAGTGAAGGAGCATCGACGTCTTTGTCAAATAACCACTCTTTAAGTTGGGCGACTGAATTTGGATTTTCTAAATTTGTGAGATTTTGTAGGGTTTTTAGATAGTTTTCTCTACAATTCTCATTTATTTTGATTGCGCTTAAGACTAATGATTCATCGATTAATACGCCTCTATCATTAATCTCTTCACACATCCAGTATTCTTCCCATAAGGAGTCGCTAACAGGGTGATTGCTTAATCGTTTCTGAATCGACATTTCAGCTTCAACATCGCGTTTATTGTAGTAGATGAATTGGTTCCACTTTTCCTTATCGTGATAGTAATAGTTCCTTAACCTATAACCATTTTTCTTGGTTGGCTTACACGGAACACAGAAATATTTAATTAATTCCTTACCTTCGGTTAGCTTTTGCTTATCGATATTAAGTACCTCACCAACCTTTGCTAAAGAGAAAGGTAGTCCTAATATCGCAGCCCAAGTCATCGAGCATTTCCAACCATGAGGAGATAAATAAGTATTACTTTTTAAGCCAAGATATTTAGATAAGCAGATTCTTTCAAATTGAGCATTAAACGCCCACTTGGTAATATCGTTATCTTCTAGATAGTTTCACCACTTGCTAAATCCACCACTATGACATCGCCATCATCGACTGAGTACCCAAAGAGCAATATTTCAAAATGTGGATCTTCAACATATTTATAAACTCCAGCTGATATTGGGGTTTCACTATAAGTTTCAATATCGATTGATATCTTTTTCATAACTTCTCTATTTAAGAAAGAGGGAGAGCAGTTAGTACCACTCTCCCAAGAAAGGAGTATGAGAGACCTTAATCAAGGAAACCTTCATCATCAGCGAAGTCATCTTCAGCAGATGCTTTAGAACCTAAAGGTTCTCCATCGCGGATTTTTTGTAAATTGTTGAGTCCACAAGCGATACCTTTATTACCGTTATTGTTGAAAGCGTAAAGCGTGATACTTGCTCTTCCGTAGATTCCAGAATAGAGTTCGCTTGTTTCCATAATTGGATTTAAAGCGGCATCCACCACTTCTGGTTTGCTAGTTGAGTTGGCGTTGATGAAGTAGCTGTTTTTATAAGCTGGATCATCTGGTCTTTCTAAGTCACCATCGCGAAGAGGTGTCTTGATAGCAGTTAAAGGTGGGAGTGTTTTGCCATTGCCACGAAGCTTGAATTCGCCCTCTTTATAAGCGGATTCGATTGCAGCTTGAATCTTAGCGATACATTCGGTATCGGTTTTTGGGATAATAAGTGAAACAGAATATTTAGGTGTCGCGCCTTCTGTATTGGCTTTAGGTTCATTTGCATTTAAGTAGCTGAATCTGACTACTGATGTAATAACCTTACATGGGTTAGTGTTCTTTGCCATAAGTTTGCTATTCCTCCATAAAATCTAATTTGGCTAAGTTAAGTGCTGGTCTTTTATCCGAGTCTTCGACTAGGGTTGGTTTACCAGCAGGTTTGTAAACGAATTTTTCTACTAATTCGACAAATTTTGCTTTTCCGATTCGTTTGGTTAGTTCTGTTATTGATAGAAGTTTTGGTTCATCAAAAGGATCTAAACCATTATCTTTAAGCGTTTTAATGACTTCGTTTTCATCGGTATATTTACGGTTCGAACGTCCTTCTATCAATTTGAAGCCTGGATAGTGAACACCTTTTAGGCTTTCACTGAGAGCAAATTCCTTGATGTCATTGCCCCAAGAAATCAAATCATCAATTTTCGTTAAGATTTCAGCGATTTCTTCGATGGATAATAAATCCTTATTTTGCTCTTTATAGCCTTCGAGCTTAAGCATCTCGTTGGCGCGGTGCTTGCATTCATGACGTGCCTTACAG
>CADCGC010000031.1:0-18415 GCA_902800905.1 uncultured Erysipelotrichaceae bacterium | reverse complement strand
TTGCTCTTTATAGCCTTCGAGCTTAAGCATCTCGTTGGCGCGGTGCTTGCATTCATGACGTGCCTTACAGAATTGGCACCATGAACCACATTTGAATTCACCTTTACCTTCATAGGCTAGGGTGGCTTTTGGCTTAACTTCATCGTTTGCCCAGGCGATTAATTCATCTCTAGAGCATGACCACGTTGAGATGTTATTCACTCTTGGTTGGATGATTACCATGTTGATTTCTTTAATGTCATATAGCGAATCAAACATGAGCAAACTTCCATAGGAGTAAATCATCAATTGTGGGTTGTGTTCACATGATACTTCTACGCCTTTACCGTGCTTGTAGTCGATGACATAGATTCCACCGTCATAAACGATTACTATGTCGCTACTGCCGAAGCCTTCAGGCACTACGTCTGAGAAGTCAACCAATACTTCACTTGCGATAAATGGGTTCTTGCCTTCTGCCTTTAATCTTTCGTAAATTTCACTTACGCAATTAATGGCAATGTCAGTGCATTCATTGATTTCTTCTAGATCAAATTCGGTTTCTTCGATTTCTTCATCAAACGGAATTTCATAGCGTTCTTTTACCTTCTTTTCGAGGATTAAGTGCGCAAAACTCCCTTCTTTTGCATAAATCGAACCTTCATCTTCATAGTCCTCAGTGAGTCTGACACTAGGCGGACACTCCATAGCTCGCTTTAGTGTGCTTCCACCAATTAACGAGTGACCGTTAGTCTTTGGTGGCATCTTCGAGTTCCTTCGCTTTCGCTAAGAGTTCAGGATAATCTTTAGGATCAACTTCGCTTAATTTAGAGACCCCAAAGCCAATGAGAATCATACGTACATTGGTCGTATAACCTTTTCTAGATAATTCAGCAAGAACGGTTCTTACTTCTTCTAAGGTAGGTTGCTTTACCTCTTCGACTTTTTTCTCTTTCTTGACCTTTTCTTTTGGTAGAGATTCGAGAACTTCGTTTAAATCATTAATGACCCTTTTTAGGACTTCTCTGATGTGTTCCATTATCTTTACCTCCATGAACTTCTTTAGAAAGAGATGTCACTTCATCGATAGCCATTTCGCATAACGCACCGATAACAGCGAGTAAAGCTAATGAGGCATCGAGTCTGTTTTGAATTTTTTGAGTATTCATATTTACTCATCCTTTCTAGGTGTTTCGTTTTCACCTAGTGCACTAGGGACAAGTGAGAAGAAAAAAGACGGATTTTTTTGAAAATAATTAAAAAAGGCACCTATTACTAAGTGCCGATAATGTTTTAGAAGAATTTTGCTTTGTTCTTCTTAATTATTCCTACCCACTTTTGGATACGTTCTTTAAGCGTGGAATAACTGATGTTGTGTTTTTTGGACATATCTAGAATCGTATATCCTTCACCATAAACGCTTTTTAGAATGGAATAACCAATTTCACCGATTAATTCCACTATTCTAGTTTCAATCTCGCGTGAGCGTTCATCTTTATTAAACTTTACGCGTGGATCTTCAGATTCATGTTCTTCTTTCCATTCGCCTTGGTTTGGTTCGAATTCATCACCGTTTTCATCTACGAATGAAGATAAACTTGCAGGTGTGCCAGTGCGATAATACTCACATTCTTCACATTTGCCTTGGCAACGTTTGAATCCATATCTTTCAGAACGGATAATGCAACGATGCTCTCTACGATATGAAGACCAGTCTTTTTGCTTTTCTCTTTCATAGAGCCTAGCAAATGCAGGCGTGACATAGATTGTTTTCCAGCCAGTGTTTTTGTCACAAATAGCTACTGTTCTGTTTTTTGATGGTTTATAGTCGCTACCATCATCGACTTTGACTTGTTTAGACATAACTTTACCTCGGTTTTCTTGCGAGATAAGGTCATGTTGAAAACAGCTACTCAATTTAAGTTGTCTGATTCTCAATAACGAAATCTCGCTATTTTTGAATTGCAGACAGCCCTATAGGTAGGCTGTTTTGCTAAGTAGAAGCAGTTCCTATATTGACGTCATTAACCACTTCTTGAAGACAGCCTACCAGCAAATAAAAAGTATGTAAAAACAACACCTGTCCACGAGAAAAGACATGATTTAATCGATGTTTTTTGTATAAAAAAAGAGGAATAATCGCTTATTCCCCTAAATTTACTCGTAAAAAAGGACAAGTGTTGTCCAGTAAATTAATATTTATATTCAGTTAATGGTTTCCCTGTTCTTCTTTCTACATAGTCGTTCACATCTGAACTCGATGAAGTTCTAAGATAAAGAAGGACGTCTCTTAATGCGTCATCCTCGCCATTTCCAGGAACCAAAATAATGCCAGCTTTTTCTAGCAACTTTTCAGCTACTCGAATAGGAACATTTAGTCCTCTAATCATCGCAACAACTGTTCTCTTTTCTTTTTTCTTATCAGGTTGAGAAATGTATCTACTAATAGTTTTAACGCTTAAATCAGAATCATCAGCTAATTCATCTTCTGTCATACTTAAAAAGTCGAGCAAATATGAAACCGCATCACCAAATTGCATGCCAGAAATATTCGAGAGAATCTCATTAACGCTCTTATTATGGATTCGTTGTCTCATCTCTCCTTCTTTGGTGAAAACAAGACTACTGTTGGCAAGAATAGATAAATCATATTCAACTTGCTTTGTAGTATCTCTGCATAAATAACAAACCATGCCAAATCCATATGAAAGATAGTCATTTCTATAAGAAACTTTAAATTTAACAGCACATTCATCTAAATGGTATCTAGCATATTCAGTTAAAATTGGTCTACCATCTTTAGCTTTTTTTATATATTTTTCATCGTCGATTACTAAATGGTTCTCAACAAATTCAAACCCAACATCGTTGATAATGTTTAGAAGATTAGTATTAATAACCAAAGCTGAAGATAAATCGTTAATGCTGACCGTGAATGTTTCATTAGATTTAAGAGCGTCTTTCTTAAAGCGATAAGGCCTGACATAGTTATTGTCTACCCAGTTTAGTACACCAATTGCATCAAAAACGCCAACTTCAATCAATCTTTTTCTGGCGGCATACTTTGTAACATTAAACTTATCAGCTAATTCTTCGATGATAAATGGAAGATGATCTAATCTATCACCACCATAAATACGTCCATAGTCCTCAATTAAATCGAGAGCATACTTCTTGAATGTGTCTTTAGGCATCAAGATGTATGGAGTTAATGCGTTTGACTACAGTCTGGCTTCTACCACCATCAATACCACCTAATGTTTGACATCTTATATTTTTTAGGTGTTCATCTAACATTTGAGCAAACAAAAATGCACGATAATGAAAGAATCTATGAACGCACTCATGAACTACAGTCATATTTCTAGAACCGTAAGAATAAAGGAAGTTTGTGTCATCATCAATCAAAACAGTAAACGGATCCACATGAGCACTGACACAATTCCCAGCTCCATCAAATACTTCTACATCAGCTGAGTCAAAGAATATCTGGCCGAACACACTATGGTCGTTAGTAATATTTGTTCTAACGAGTTTTAATCCCATTTTTTCAGCTAATAAATCAGCATCGATTTCCATAGGCTTTGTTAAAGCTTCAGGATAAAACTTCTCTAAAATAATTCTCGCGTAATCATCGTAATTTTCCTTCTTCATTGGTGGTAAAAAATCACCAGTTAAAGGACTGTCCATTAGAGTTTTATCATTGTATTCTTCAATGCTTTTTATTTTGAAATCTTCTAGTTTCTTCTTTAAATCTCCAGTGCAAGAGACAAGAATCCACATGTTTGCAGAGCAATCCTCATGGTCATGCCTTTTTCCGCATACGCCAGTGCAATCCATATCAACTTCTAATACGATATCGAAATCAATAGAAGTGTCACCTTTTTCATTTATCCATACAGTCTTAAAAATAGGATAAATATCATTTACTTCATTAATATATGAAAAACCATAGTCACTAACATGTTCTAAAACCAGTGTCCTATGCTTATTACAATAGTCTAAAACAGCACCATAAATGTGCTCGCCAATCTTACCATCTTCAATGTATTTTAAGAAGGCATTCATTCGGTTTTAGTTCCTTTCTTGATGTGACATTTAATTTTGTTCTTTTTGCAGAAATTCTCTACAAAATCAGCAGATTCATTATAGAATTTCTTATAATCTTTATACTTGCTGACTTCTTTATTGTAGTGAAGTCGACCAAAAACAATATAATCAACAAACGAGATTTTATTCAGAATTTCTTCTAAGCTTTGTTCGCAAATATTAGGTGTCGGATATGGTTCCAAACTAACCCATGTATAGAATCCATTATCATGCAACCTTTTTAGAGCCGCAATTCTATCTTCGTAGGTTGATGTGAAAGGCTCATATTTCTTTCTGAATTTTTCATCCAGAGAAACTAAAGTGATGCCATATTCGTTAATCTTTTTTGTTTTTAACAATTCTTCTGGGAGAGCACTCTTAGTGAGAATAACAGCCTTAATATTATCTTTATTTAAACGATTGATAATTCTAATGCTCATTTCCCCTACTTCTGGGTAATCAATCATAAAAGGGTCAGTCATAAAACAAAGCTGTACTGATTTAATATCTTTTTTATACTTAGGAATCTCTACTTCTAAAAGTTCCATTGTGTTTGATACTAATTTTGGTTCAAGCCATTCTTTATAAGTTTTAACATTTCCGAATCGCTTAGACATGTTGAATGCATAACAAGGAAAAAGGCACCCATGAGCGCATCCTAATACATGGTTAATTGTGTAGTCGCCATATTCAACTTCGGTTTTATAAAGAAGCGATTTTCTAGTTATTGTTTTCATGGTTTTCTCCTTAAATATAAATACTTGCCAGTAGAAGGACTCCAGAAACTGGTAGGTTTATTAGCAGATGTTGTTTCGGGTATTCTTCTAATAATCAATTTATCTTCATTTTCTTTCAACAATTCAATAAGACCTTTACTATCTGATTTAATTCCAAATTTAAGAAAATACCTACAAAGAAGATCGCGAATTTCGATTTCGTCATCTCCAATCAATGATAGCAATTCTTGGGTACGTAACTCTGGAGATGTCATATTATCATTTACATCTAATTCGAATAAAGACATCCCGCCATTGAGCCTATTTAATCTATGGGTTTGACTTCTTGCGTACATATTATTAGCCATGAGAAGACATCCATCTGCATGATTTGTAGCATGAATCATTCTGTATTTTGGATTTACTTCATCGCCTTTTCTAAGTGGCATATTTAGTACATATTTGAAACCAGAATGACCAACTTGAAGATTCTTACAGAATTCATTTGACAGCTCTATTTCAGCCTCAAAGGCAGTTATTTCTTTTCGTTTGCATTTATACACAATATCTTTCCAAGAAGAACTACCGAAGATTCTATTCATTTCTTCTTCACTATCTACCAAAGATTCATCGTATTCAACAAGAAATTCGGAGTAATCATTAATTGATTTATCGATTTTGACTCTTAAAACATTACATGCTTGCCTGTAAAAGCCAAAAGAATTGAAGTTAATTAATATTTCAATACCAGCTAAATTAAATGCTCTCAAAATAGTTCTCAATTTTGGTACATCTAATGCTTTAATTCCGTATGGATCGATGTATAAAAAGACATTTGCCTTGTGAACTTTTGATAAGATTTTATCTATTTCATCTTCAAAGGCGCCATCAATTATGTGAATTGCTCTTTTGCTTGTTGATGTTGGAAGATTAGAAGCTAAATCAGATGCGTAGTTAATATCAATAAAATAAGTTGATATCAACCCAGGCATAATGTTGGCGGATTCTAGAGCTTCATCGATTATTTTTAGAGCGATTAATGGGGAGCCGTCTTCTCCATCATCAAACTTTCCTTTACCGGCAAAACAATCTACATACACTATTGGATATTTTGCGTGAATTATCTTAGAAAAGTATGGTTTAAAATAACAGCCAAAAAGCTCGTCTTTTGTTTTTGACCATTCTTTCTTTTCTACGAAAAATGTATCGTTCTTTTGTGACATACTTCCCCCAATCGCTAATTAATAGCGTTCACTATTTCATCAGCTATTCTTTTAATTACTGTTACAACTACGCTATTGCCGGCTTGTTTATATAGGTGAACGTTGCTAATGTTTGGAAGAACATAGTTCTTTGGAAAACCCTGGAGATTAAAGCATTCTCTTGGAGTTAGTTTTCTAATTCTTCCATCAGCTGTTCTAATAAGAGGAACATTGTGTCCACCTGTGCCCATGTTAGCGGTTAGTGTTGGGCATACATTAGACTTATTTTCTCTTACGTAGATTCTTCTCCATTGATAAATGGTATTGGTATTCACCATATCCTTTTCTAATTTATTGTAGAATTTGCATCTTTCTGGTGTGTAGTAAAATTTCTCATCCACTTCTCCAGCAAAGTCAATTACCTCTGTTAGTTTCTTAGTAAGCTTGATTGGTTTAGGGAATTCAAATTTTCTATATTCATCAACGTTTTTAAATCCAACGATATAGATTCTTTCACGCCCATGAGGAATATTGCCATAGTCTTTTGCGTTTAAAACTTGATATTTTACGTGGTATCCTAGCTTCTCTAATGTTTCGAGAATTATGCGGAAAGTCTTCCCATTATCATGGCCGACTAGATTTTTAACATTTTCTAAGAAAACAATTCTAGGTTGCTTGGCCTCGATGAATCTACACATTTCAAAGAATAAGTTTCCTCTACCCTTTTTATCATTAAAGCCTTCACGATAACCAGCAATACTAAATGCCTGGCATGGGAATCCACCCATGATAACGTCACAATCAGGGACTTCATCAGGAGTCACCGTTTTAATATCTCTTAAGTCAACTTTGACATTAAAATTGGATTCATATGTTATAGAAGCGTTTTTATCGAACTCATTAGCGTATACTGTTTCAAAAGCTTTAGTCTCTTCAAATCCCAGATCAATTCCTCCTACTCCAGCAAAGAATGATAACACCTTCAATTTTTCCATATAATAACGCTCCTTTATTGATACTGAAATGATAACAAAAATAGCGGCGTGCCGCAATATCATAATATAAATATTAAAGGAAATAAAAAAATAGGATTTCTCCTACTTCCTATTGTCGACTGTGATTCTTTGTCTTCTTATATCAAATACCACTGTTGGGTCTAAATGTTTCGCATCAACAAATAATGCTTGAAGACTTACATGAGGTCTTCTTCCCTGACGTTTTTGGTCATCTATCGTTTCAGTTTTATTAGCAGGATAACTACCAAAATCAACCGAGTTAATCTTAAGGTCATAAACATAAAGTAGGTCTTGTTCTAAGTTGAATCTCAAAAAGACTAAATTATCAAACCAGCAATCTGGGCCAAAGGATGATAAATCACCTTCAAAACGAGATGTCGCTTTAAACTCTACCTTTTTACCAGTCTTTGGATCGGTAGCATCGCCAGCTTCACTACCTCTATTCCATTCCAAACCTAAACAAAAGCAACCTAAAGGTTCACTGATGGCATCAGGCATATTAATACCACGATGACTGTTGTCAGAAATGTAGGTGTTTAGGTCTTTCCACTTAAAATAAGCGTTACAAGTTCTGTCTAAACGCTCTGCATCAATTGAAATGCGTCCGAATGTAGGTGCTGGCATGTTTCTTTCCTCCAATTATTTATTTTTCAAACTAAGCAAACATCCATCTTCTAAATCTTTTAGATTGTACAGATGCTCTAAAACATCGAAAGTTTCTTTTAAATTATTTCTAGCTGAATTCCATCCAATTCCGTCGGTAAACCAAACAAAATCAAAACCATTAATGCCTCTCGATTCGAGTGCTAATGTTTTATAACTACGAGCAGTTTCATTGAGCTTTGAACCACCAGATGCATAAAAATTGCATTCACACGCATAAGCGTGATTGTTGGTTAACAAAACAAAATCAAATCTTTTTGCCGTACTACCTTCGTTGGATAACGCAGACAAATCTAGTCCTGATATTTTCTCTAAATCGGACAAATACATTTCTTTGAAATAGGTTTTATTTTTTATAAAGCCAGCTTTGATGATAAACGACTCGACCAGGTCTTCCATCAAGTGGCCACCACGGTTCTTTCTTCCGTTGGAATTTAAGCCAACTTCTACACCAATTGCATAATCAATTAGATTATTTGTTAGTTTCTTCTCTAATAATTCAAATAGACCAGTTTCTCTCATGAAATAACAAAGTCTATCTTTCAAAGCATATGAGTTGCCAAATTTAAAAGCAGCATCCTCGTCGTTCTCGCATTCAAAATCGTAGGTAATGCCACCTTTTTCATCGAGACAGTATATTTGTTTTTCTCTTTTAGCAATCAACAGTGGTATTGCTCTTAAAATACTAGGATGAGCAGAATAAAGATTGCAGAAATCTTCTTCAATATTGTCACTACCGATAAGAGTATTTAAATATTCTAGTTCTTTACGATATTCTTCTATGTTTTTGTAAACGGTAGAAAAATCAATGTAGTATTTGTAATCAGCGATGCTTTCTCTAAAGGTGGAAAGCCATAAGTTAAAATCTCTAGGCATACTATTTCCTTCCTCCAAAGCCAGCTGTTGACATCAATTTAAATATGTCGATTTCGCTTTTTAATAGTTCATCGATAATTTTTCCGAACATAACTGCAGTTGTGCCGTTATGTGTTGCATTTGTCTTTTCTTGAATTGCGAGCAAGCTCATCAAAACAAACAAAAACTCAACTGGATATTCGCCGTAATCATCTAATGATTCGTATTTTGCTAATGAATACTTTTTGATTAATTTATTAAGAAGAGAATCTATAGTTTCAAAGGAATTGTCATTGATTACATCGCTGTCAATCCACACTTCTTTAATCAACTTCAGATATTCACTAGTTAAGACAGGGTCATTTTCTTTTTTAAGTAGTAAATCAACCGACCAATGAATGTGTTTTGGTGTTCTAGGCTGTTTGCTCTTAGAACTACTGTATTTTAATAAAATGTCATATGGAGAAAGAGTTCCCTGAAAAACATGGAGAATATATCCGTTACAAAAAACATCAACAATGGAAGTCATGGGTTCATGAGTCTTCCTATTTGTAACCGTTTTTCTTCCTCTATTGACGACCATAAAAAAATTATATCACGCGGATATAACAAAAAATAGACCGTTATTACAGCCTATTAGTTAAGATAGTTTATTTATTAAGATATCTTTTCTTGGTTAATTCCAAGAAGTCTTCATCTAATTCTATGCCTATGTATTTTCTATTCATGCTAACCGCAACAATTCCAGTTGTACCACTTCCGTTAAATGGGTCCAATATGAGGTCTCCCTCCTTAGAAGCTGCGGTAATTAATCTAGTAAGCAAGGCTATAGGCTTTTGAGTAGGGTGCTTCCCATATCTCTTTTCACTTTTTGGGGCTGTTCCAGACTCGAAAAACTCCGGCTCGACATCTTCTATGTCCCACACATCTTTCATCTGTTTACCACCGTTTTCTTCTTTCATGGCTTCATAGTTGAAATAATGCGTTCCTTTTTTCTTAAGGGTAAGTTGTTTTCTGGCCCAAATTATTGTTTCAGTAGAATGAGTAAAACATCTACAGGCTAAGTTTGGAGCAGGATTGGTTTTTCTCCAAATAATGTTATTTATAATTGAATAGCCTTCTAGTTCTAAAGCAACGCCTATTGCATAAACACTGTGGAGAGTAGATGAAATCATAATTGTTCCGTTGTCCTTAAGGACATCTCTACACAACGCTATCCATTTACGGTGATATTTGATTCTATCTTCGATCGTCTTTGAATAGTCCCATTCACCTTTATTGACGGATACCTGTTTTCCATTTTGACAACTAATCCCACCGCTAGAAAGGAAATACGGCGGATCTGCAAAAATCATATCTACAGATTTTGGTTCTATTTTTTTAAGCAATTTAAAAGAGTCTCCTTTAAGGAGTGTGAAGTTATCTTCCTGAAAGTAGATATCTCTTTTTGTGTACATATTAATAATTGGTAATAATTACTTCTTCAACATCGCCACGACCATCGCCTTTTGAGTTAATCATTCTCTTGGCGTTAATAACATGGATGTTAAAGTCTTTGTATATTTCTTGGATAAATGGGGTGTTGGCGTTGCTAGCCATTACGAGTACACCCTTATTAGTCAATTCCTTTATGACGTCTCTTAATCTTGTTTGCTCATCTCTACCAAACCCACCAGCGGTATAAGATGTGAAAGATTGCTCTCCAACGACATCATATGGAGGATCGAAATAAACAAAATCACCAGCTTTAGCGGTTTTTACTGCTTCAGCAAAATCTTTATTTAACAAAACTGGCTTACGCTTATTGAAATACTTATGTAATGCTTGAATATTTTCTTCATCAAAGCATTTTACTTTTTCTTTCTTTCCACTAGGAACATTGAAGTACCCTTTACCAGAAACGCGATATAAACCATTAAAGCATGCTTTATTTAAGTAAACACATCTTGCGGCTTTTTCTGGCATAGTCATTTTGGTATACACGGTTTTCTTTCTGTCTAAATCGCGAATTTGGTAATAATACTCTTCAGAATGATTCTCTTCATGTTGCTTACAAAGTTCGTAAAACTTCTTAAAAAGTCTCTTGTTTCTTAAACATTTATACACATAGATTAGTTCTTTGTTGGAATCATTAATGGTTGCATGAATTGGAGCGAGTTCTAAAAGTAAAGCACCACCACCAACAAATGGTTCGTAATAATGCTTATATTTCTTTGGCTTAAACTCTAATAGTTTATCCATAATCTGGCGTTTGCCACCAGCCCATTTAACGAAAGGTTGTAAACTCATAAACGACTCCTTTTAAGAACTATTGATCTTAAAGATAAGGTTATCATGATCTTGTTTTTTTATCCACTTAAATGGTGTATTTCATTATGGTCTTATACCTTATCGTGTAGACACGATGAATATTGTGTAGATATGATGAATAACGTGTAGATACGATAACTCTTTATCAAATTCACCACTATTTTTACCTTCAAAATAGGCTAAATATAGGTTCTGATACAAGCCCAATATTTCAAAATAGTTCGATGTAATCAAAGAAAAAATCCTCAATACGAATTGTATCAAGGATTGTGTACTTAGATGTCTTTATATACCTATTTTGATACAAGGAACCGTTTTGGCTTTGGTGGAACCGTTTTTGAATCGACGGAACCGCTCCCCTTTTTTAATCGATTTTGGTATATAAAGTCACATTTGTAATGAAATGGAATTCCAAAGAGCTGTTTCTATGGACAACCACTTCTTTAACAAAGGTTGTAAATATTATATCGCTAAACTCGCTTATTTCATCAGTTTTCTTTAACTCTTCAAAGTTTCGTTTTGCCAGGAGACTGTTTCCGTATTTAAGTTCTATTTCTTTTCTGGTGTCTTCTATCTCCTTTTTGATTTGAGTGAATTTTTCAGTATAACGTGTGTACTTTCTTAAGAAAGCTTCTTGTTCCATAGGATGTTCATTATTATTTTTAACAAGGCTATCAATCAACGCCTTCTGATCAGCTAATTCTTCAGTTAGTTCTTTTTTCTTAAGTTCAAGATTAGATGTATCGAACACCTCTTTTATTGTTTCTTCAGAAATTGCGATAACATCATGTTTTATTTTTAATAATTCATTAAACACCTTAACAAACGCTTTTTTGAGTTGTTCTTCCGTCAAATTAGGAGTTTGGCACTTTTCCTTTCCTTTGGAAAACTTGTGATTGCACTGATAAATGAATCTCTTATATTTGTCGGTACTATGCCATAGCTTTCTACCATAGAAACTACCACAATCACCACAACGAATCATTCCAGAAAAGATATCTTCGGTTGATGAATATTGATGGCTTAAAACTTCTCTGTTTTTTAGTTCAATTTGAGCCATCGCCCAATTTTCATCACTAATAATTGGTTCGTGCCCTTTTTCGACATAATATTGGTCCAATTCACCATTGTTCTTTACAACAACGTGGTCTAGATAATTCTTAACATATCCTTTTTGGAGCAAAGCATCACCTTTATATTTCTCATTCTTAAGAATGGCTTTGATTCGAGTGTGACCCCACTTCCCATTCCTTTTTGTTTTAATTCCCATTTTGTTTAGCCTTTCAGCAATTTGATAGGTAGATAGCTTATCTCTTAAGAACCATCTATAGATGTCGCGTACAATTTCAGCTTCTTCTTTGACAATTTCTGGTTTACCATTTGCTCCTTTTTTATATCCTAAGAACGAACCATAGCACATGGAGTATTCTCCTCTAGCGTACTTATACCTAATTCCAGCTGTAACATTACCAGAAATTGAGTGGCTTTCTTCTTGGGCTACCGCGGACATAATAGCAAGCGACATATCGATGTTTTTATCAAAGGTTTTAATTCCTTCTTTATCAAAATGCACTTCTACCCCATAGCTCTTTAGTGTTTGGATATAAGAAATAAGGTCCAAAGTGTTTCTTCCAAATCGAGAAATGGATTTCACTAAGATTAAATCAATCTTCCCATCTTTGGCATCATTAATCATTTGATTAAAGCCTTTTCTTTTCTTAACGCTTGTACCGCTTAATCCTTCATCAGAATAAACTTTGACGAATTCATAGTCAGGATTGCTTTTGATTAGGTTTTCATAGTATTGAATTTGGCTTTCAAAAGATGTGAATTGTTCATCCTGGTCAGTTGATACACGTGCATATGCTGCTACGCGTTTCTTTCTAAATTCATTAATAGGTGCCGAGGTATTAGCATCTAAAGTTGCCTTGATTCTTGTTACTGTTGGCATAGTTTTCTCCTTTCTTTTGCTAACTTTAACGAGCGTTGTCTTACTTGTTCTTTCATTTCATCAGTCCAGCTGTCACTCCTTTTAGGGTCATCCCAGTGGGCTTTTATCTCTTTTCCATTTTTAAGGATATAAATTAGTTCGTTATTATCCTTTACCACTATTCTTTGGAGTTTTTTCTTTAGAATGTCGTTAGTTATTTCTTCTAATCCAAGCACCTCTTTAGTTAAAGGAATAAGAACCCTTTCAGGTATTTGTTTAGCATCGCATTTTTCCTTACCAAAGTTAGAAAAAGTGTGGCAAATGTAATGATTCTGATATGGCCCTTTCTTATAACGGTAAAAGTGTCCACACTTATCGCAGACCATCAAATCACTAAATTCATGGATTATTTTTGCTCTAGGCTTTTCGTTGTGATATTTCTTAGCCTTTTGCATCCTTAAAATTTGAGCGTTCAAAAAAGTCTCTTTATCAATGATAGGTTCGTGGTCGTTTTCTATAAGAAAAGAATCTTGTTGTCCCCTATTTAATTTGCTATGGCTTTTATAGTCTTTTGTATAGGTTCTTTGAAGGATTAAATCGCCAGTGTAATTTCTATTCATTAAAAGCTGTTGAATAGTTGCATGTCCCCATTCTCCACCTTTTAAAGTTGGTACTCCTTCTAATTGGAGGGTTTTAGCAATCAAATAATCGCCCATTCCAGAAAGATACATATCAAAGATTCTTTTAACTATTGGAGCAGTTTCTGGATCTAAATAATAATGACGGTTAATCATCTTATATCCAAGAAGGTCACCACCACCCCATAATTTGCCTTCTTCAAAATCCTTCGAGATTCTCCATCTCATATTTCCAGACATTGATTTAAGTTCGTTTTCAGCAAATATAGATAAAAGATGAAGAGTTAATTCGCTTTTTGCATCAAGCGTATTCATGTTTTGCTCTTCAAAGTAAACAGCGACATCAATAGCCTTTAATTCTTTAATGATTTTTAAGGTTGTGATTAGGTTTCGAGAAAACCTGGATATTGTCTTAGTGTAAATGATGTCAATTTGACCGTTTTTAGCCATTTCAATCATCTTTTTAAATTCAGGTCTATTGTTTTTCACACCACTAATTCCGTTGTCAGAAAATACCCCAACAAAGATGATGTTAGGGTCATTAGCGAACTTAGCTTTATAGTGGGCTATTTGATTAGCTAAAGAGGATAAGGCTTCTTCTTTAATTGTTGAAACTCTAGCATAAGCACATACACGCTTAGGAGTCGCCAGTTCTGGCAATTTTTCTAACCTTGTTAATTTCATTAGAAATTACCTCCTTTTCTCTCACCACTATATTCGCTCTAGTGGGGGTTACTATCAAGTCATTGATACGATAAATTGAAAGGGGGTTGATACCAGATTTCTTCATGATTTTTTCTTCGATTTTGGCCATGTCTTTTTGCGATATTTCACCGCGTTTGAAAGACTCAAAAAACAAAGAAATGGAAACTAAATAAAGCTGCACTTCTTTAGATAAAACGGCTTCTTGATGCACATGTCCTAGAACAGTATTTTCTTTTTGGTTTCCCATAACTAGTAAACACGTTATGACAGCATGGACAAATTAAAGTTATAGTCGCCTTTTTATGACGTAACTCTTGGTGGGAATTGTAATAAGAATATCGGCATTTATCTGAGCAGAACTTTCTAGGTTTACGTCTACCCTTTGATATGACTTTGCCACAGTTTAAGCAGATGGTTTCTTTCAAAGAAACACTACTGATAATCTTTTTAACTCCAGAAACACCAATCCCAAGTTTAGTAGCTATGCTAGTAGCAGATAAGCCACTATTCCTAAGAGTTATAATCTCTAATTTCTTCTCTGGTGTCATAACTTCTCCTTTCGCTAATCCATATGGGACCAATGAGATGAAAGTTCGCATTAGATGGAGCTTTCACCGTTGGTCACCTAGTGCACTAGGGACAAGTGAGAAGAAAAAAGACGGAAATAATAAAAAAATCCCCAAATAAATGAGGACAAAGATTTAATACATCTCTTTTTGACACTGATTAACTTTTGTTGTTGAATAGCTTAATTATTTCTTCTTCGTTAATTGGTTTCCCAATAAATAATTCAGCTTCTTCTTTTGTTACTTCTACTATCTCTTTCATACAAGAGAGACTTCCGTAGCGATAAGGAGAATCTTCTGGTTCAGAAACGTCGAAACCAACTCTATTATCAAAGAGTTCTGTTCCACCAGGAACCCACTGTTCTTTATTAATATCGTAGCGGAATGATTTGAATTGTTTATCATCTTCTATGAATAACTTTTTATAATCATCGCCTAATAATAAGTACTTCATTCTGCATCCTCCTTCAATTGCTTCTTATAGTTTTCAATATTCTCAACAAAATGATAAGCATCATTGATTATGAACGTCCAGAATAGATATCCTTGCGCTCTATGATATCTTTCTTCGTCATATTTAATTAAATCTAAGATGCGGAGATTATCTTCCATATCAATCATCTTCACTAATGCTGAAATCGGGTTTTTAAGACAGATTTTGATGTATTCCCCATAATCTACTGCTTTATCATGAGTTATTCGCTCTAAGGCATCTTTGATATACATATCAAAATATTTCTCAAAGCCACATTCCACGTAAATATCCCTCACATCGTTTAACGTTAACTCTGTATCCTCCACTACATCATGAAGCAAACAGACTTCTTGCACACCGTCAAACGGAACACTGTTGTGATATAACAGGTCTTTATCCAAAACACGATCACCATCAGGCCCAATACCAATTAATTCTCTATAAGTAGTTAGACACCTTGCTGGATGATTTGCATAATCCTCACCATTTTCTCTTTTTTGATTCCTGTGTGCATATTCCATTATTTCCATTGCGAGATAAACAGAACTGGTCATTCCACCATTCACCGATTTCTCATCAACACCTCTTTCAATCAAATAATCACGAATCTTTTCTAAGTTTTTATTCATTTTGTCTTCCTCCATCATTGCGGCTTTATTATAGGAAAGAAGACAATAAAAAAGGTCAAACCCTATTTGACAATTGATTCGACCACTTTTAATTATTAAATAATTAGAGAATCTGCGTATCCGTTCTTTTCTAATAAATCATTAACTTTATCGATATCATAGATCTTGTTTTCAATAGCGTATCGGATAATCAGAGCGAACTTATTAGATGAGGCTAATGTGTAACCGGCTTTCTTTAGTAGATATTTACATTCATGATTTGTGACATGCATCACTAAAGCTATCTTCAAGCAAACATTGAGAGACGGATGCGACTTTTCAGAAACAATTGATGACCATAACTGCCTAGAGATATTAGCTTTGTTATAAACATCAGCTGGATTTTCAAAGCCGTATTTGTTCATCAATGAGTAAAGATATTCCACAAATGATGAAGTCTTTTCTTTATTTTCACTGTGCTTTTTAATGAATTCTTGTAGGGTTTCCATACCTTTTATATTTTATATAATTAATAATTGTTTGGGAAATATTCCTTGCCAAACTGCCATAAGTATTTATCAAGTTCTTTAAGATTATATTTATCTAATTTATAAAAGTTTCTGAACTGGATAAGTATATCTTTGAACTTTGAATATATTTTTAAGTCACTCTCATTAAATTCAAAGAATCTATCTACATTGCGATAGTATTTTAGGACTTTGTGAACATATGAATCATAGATTGGGAAATCTAGTTGATTATGATGGGAACAGTATTTAGATGCAAATGAATAAAAATATTTATCTTTATTATTGATGCTTACCTTTGCGATATCATCGACCAATGATGGATCGCCCTTCTTAAGTCTTTCATCAATATTCAAACTTAAAATATGCTTTGCGACAGGATATATCTTAAAGATGTTAGTGCTATAAAAGTCGTTTAAAACGCTACATTTAATAAGTATGTTTTGAAGATTGTCATTACTTGAGAATTCTCCATGAAAGAGTCTATCAATTGCGGCTTCTTGAGCAGTATAATCTTCTAATTCATCCCATTGATGTAGCCATAACTCAACTTGTTCTACAGATGGTTCTGGAATATCTTCTCTTCTTCTCGAACTCCTAATAGCATGAGTGCTTCTTTCTTTATGTTGAGCTGGTATATTCGTTTCAGTTCCGGAAAGAGAATAATATGCTGGTCTAGCACCACTTCTAATAACAATTCCTTTTCTAACTAATGATTGTAAAGACTCGTTAATGTTTGGCATATGAAAATTATCACCATACATCGCGACAGACAATTCACCATGAGTCATTGTGCCTTTACTTTTTAAATGAAAAAGAATTTCTTCTGTTTGTGTCATTTCAGGACGGATTCTGGATGGATCAATTTTCTTTTCTTTAGTTCCTGGATTACCTACTTCATTAGGAATGTACGAGCCGTTTACAATCTTGTTAATTTGTCTTTCTAAATCATTGGTAATTTTATTACCAAACATATCTTCTGACCAACCATGCATTCTTAAAAATCTACGACAGATTTCTTTTCTGTTTTCAATAGGAAAATTATCCACTCTGGCAATCATTGGACCAGCAGTATGTGGGTTTCTAACTATTTTGTATTCGATACCATCAACAATAAACGTGTTTCCCATATTAATCATCCTCAACAACTTCTTCAATAAACATCATCTCATCGTCTTCTTCTTCTAATTCTTTCCATTCTTCATCAGAAATAAAAGGTTTCTTTTGCTTTTTAGATTTTCTATTTTTAGGCTTTTTTGGTTTACTTTTCTTTTCAACAACTATTGGTGTACCATCTTCATTAGTTCTTGGAACAAATACAACTCCAATCGCAAAAGCGATTATGGCTAGTATTGAAACCAATATAATAAGCCATATCGGAGCACCATACGAAGCATAAACAATTATTGCGATTGCAGCAGCAATAGACCAAAGCATCAAACCAACGCCTATCCCTAACCTAGCTTTGTAAGAAATCTTCTTCATACTTTAATTCTATATGAGAGAAATTGTTAAATCGACTTAGAAATTTGAGAGTTTTTACAAAATAAAGTTATAAGTTTATTCAACAACTTTTCTAATTAAAACCTATCAAGGCAATTTTGTATTTGCAACTCCATAATTTGAGAGTTTTGTAATTGCTCAAATCTAATACAGTTTTGTATACTATTTACATCGGGCATAAGGACTAATGGTTAGCTTATTAGTTCAATATAGGTAGCACGAGAGTTACCAATAATAGTTTTATTAAAGGAGAAACACTTATGTCCGATTATGAACTTCCAGTGACCGTCTCATCAGTGAGACATCAATTTGGAACCTTCTTTGATAGCGTTAGAATGCTTTATAATCTATCGTTCTTTAAAGAAGAAAAAGGCTACAGAGCAGAAGCTGTGAAAAAGTACGCTGATGAAATGTTTGAGGCTAACCGCATCAGTGAGTATGTCCACTCCATCATTGGAGAAGCGATCCAAAAATTCACACTACTCTCTCCGGTCAAATTAAAAGAGATGAACCCAACCAAACTCGAGCAATTGAGTAAGTGGATTGACATCTCTATCTATGACATTAACGGTGAAATAAACGATTTAATGTCGAGGTAATTAGTCCCTAATAGGGGCTTTTTTTACCCTAAAT
>CADCGC010000030.1:12301-27778 GCA_902800905.1 uncultured Erysipelotrichaceae bacterium | reverse complement strand
GTAATAACCTATAAAGTTCATCAGTGTACTCTAAGTGGAATTCATTATTAACTGGTAATAACATGACTTGAACTGGGGCTAACCAAGTTGGGAAAGCACCTGCGTAATTTTCAATAATCATGCCAGTGAATCTTTCAATACTTCCTAAGCACGCTCTATGGATCATAATTGGAGTTTTCTTTTCTCCATCTTTATCAATATAGAAGCATTCGAATCTTCCTGGAAGATTCATATCTAATTGAACTGTGCCACATTGCCAGGTTCTACCCATTGAATCTTTAAGCTTAAAATCGAGTTTAGGACCATAGAAGGCTCCATCACCTGGATTGATCTTAAATTCTTTTCCGGTTTTACGGCAGACATCTTCTAAGATCGCTTCAGATTTGTTCCAAACATTGATATCACCAATATAACCTTCTTCTGGTCTTGTTGATAATTCAATACGGTAGTCTAATCCAAAGACAGTATAGATCTCATCATAGAGCTTTAAGATTGAGACAATTTCGTCTTCAATTTGGTCTTCTCTTACGTATGTATGAGCGTCATCTTGTGTGAATGAACGGACACGGAATAAACCATTAAGAGCGCCACTAGCTTCATGACGATGAACTAAACCTAATTCTGCTAATCTAATTGGTAAGTCTTTATATGAATGTAATTCATTCTTGTAAACAAGAATACTACCTGGGCAGTTCATTGGTTTAATAGCGAAATCACGATCATCGATTTTAGTGGTGTACATATTTTCTTGATAGTGATCCCAGTGACCTGAAGTTTCCCAAAGTTCTCTAGAAAGAATGATTGGAGTGTTAATGAATTTATATCCATATCTCATATGGACTTCTCTCCAATATTTCTTGAGCTCTTCAAGCATAATCATTCCGTTTGGAAGCCAGAATGGGAATCCTGGACCATATTCAGAAAGCATGAATAAACCAAGTTGTCTTCCTAAGACACGGTGGTCTCTCTTCTTTCTTTCTTCCAAATCTTTTAAGTGATTATTTAAATCGTCTGCGGTCCACCAGCTTGTTCCATAAATTCTCACAAGCATTTTATTCTTAGAATCGCCTCTCCAATAAGCACCCGCTAAGTTTAATAACTTAAAGTGTTTGATTTGGCCGGTAGCGAGTAAGTGTGGGCCACGACATAAATCGGTGAAATTACCTTGTGTAAAGATAGTGATATCTTCGTTGATATCTATAATTAATTCGACTTTATACGGATTCTTTTCAAATCTCTTTAAAGCTTCTTCTTTTGTTAAGACTTCTCTTACGATTCTTTCATCTTTACTTGAAAGTTCGTGCATTTTCTTTTCAATTTTTGCTAAGTCTTCTTCGACTATTGGCTCTGGAAAATCGATGTCATAGTAGAAACCTTCATCAATTGCCGGACCATATCCGAATTTGGCTTCTGGATATAATTCTTGAATGGCTTCCGCTAAAAGGTGAGAAGTGGAGTGGTTTAACACTTCAAATGCTTCTTTTGAACTCTTTTCGATTTCGATGATTGAACCGTCATGTTGTTGAATTTTCATAATTGTCTCCTCCACAATACAATAGTGGGCTACTATTTGTTTATATTAATTGTTACTATTGTAACATATTAATCAATGATAATAATTGCTCGTGTTTATCGCGTTCTTTTGCAAGAGCTTCTTCAATGTCCATAGCAATGATTTCTTCTTTAACGCTTCCAATAACTTTGCCGTATTGGTCATTAAGTAAGCAATCGATGGCTTTAGCACCCATTCTACTCGCTAAGATTCTGTCGAAAGCACATGGAGCTCCACCTCTTTGAAGGTGGCCAAGGATTTCTACGTTAGTGTCAAATCCAGTCTTTTCTTGGATTTTCTTTGCTAATTCTCTGACATCGAGAAGGTTCTCACTGACGATAACAATTGCGTGACTCTTCTTTTGAGCTTTTAATTTTCTGAGTTTTTTAAAGATATGTTCTTCGTCGTATGGGTGATCGTAAGTGATAGTTAATTCAGCAGCTTCAGCAATAGATGAGTAAACCGCTAAGTCACCACAGTGACGACCCATAACTTCGATAACGCTACAACGTTGATGAGATGTAGAAGTATCCTTAATTTTATCGACACAATCACAGATTGTGTTTAACGCTGTCATAAATCCGATAGTGTAGTCGGTACTTGAAACGTCGTTATCAATACTTCCAGGAATACCAATAACTGGGAAGCCTAATCTACTTAAGGAAAGTAATCCACGATATGTTCCGTCTCCACCGATACCAACTAAGGCATCGATATCAAGGTCTCTTAATCTTTCAACGGCCTTTTCTTGGACTTCTAATTCTTTGAATTCTGGGACACGAGAACTTCTAAGGATTGTTCCACCTCTATTAATAATGTCTTGTGTGAATTCCTTTGTGACTTGGTGAATATCGCCGTTTAGTAATCCGCGATATCCATCAAAGATGACAAACATTTCTCTTCCTTGATATAAACCAGCTCTAATAACCGCTCTGACAGCGGCATTCATTCCGGGAGCGTCTCCTCCGCTTGTAAGTACAGCAATTCTTTTAATCATACTCAAAAAATCCTTTGCTATTATAATAGCACTCAAAAAACTCAATATAAATATTTTTTATATAAATATAAGAATAAAAATGGCTATTGATTTCCTAATCTCTTTTGAAGGGTTTTCCACAATTTTAAATGTGGATAGAAAGTGGACAACAAAAATGTAGTATAAAAGATTTATACATAAGTATAAATCATTTGTTGTGGAAATGTGGAAACAATTTGTCAAGCAAAAATATATATTTTTTTCTCGTTGAAACCTTATATTTTTAAGCGCATAATTTTTGCAAGTAAGGGGGAAATGACTAATGGTAGTTTTATCAACAAGCGACATGTTTGACATCAGAGTTTCTACCCTTTTAGCAGATTACGATCGTGACACAATCACTAATCTATATCAACCAATCGTGGGCTATGCTGCTTTAGCGGTTTATTTCACATTTTGGAGTGAATCAAACAATCAAAAAATCACTTCTTTAAGTAGCCATGAGCAACTTCTTTTAAGAATGAAGATTGCCACTGGTGACTTTATTGAAGCGAGAAAACAACTTGAAGCTGTTGGCTTAATTAAAACTAGACTAGAAAAGGTTCAAGGATTTTCAATCTATCACTATGAAATCTTTGCCCCTAAAACTCCAATGAAGTTCTTTAACGACACTCTTTTATATGGTTTATTAATCCAAAACTTAGGAGAAGCTGACGCTAATAGAATTAAAAGAGTTTATCAAATTCAATCTTCTATCCCTATGGGAGAAGATATATCTGCTTCCTTTAATGATGTTTTCCATCCAGATTTCTCAGATTCTGCCTTTATGGTAGCGGCAACTGGAGTTGATAGCACTTTAGGAAGGCAAAGGAGCAAGATTGATACTGAATTCTCTTATGAGAAATTCTTCAATACCTTAAAACAAATCAGTCAAATTAATGAAAAGGCATTCACTAAAACTGAACTTAAAGAAATCGAAAGATTATCTTCTTTATATGGCGTTAGTGAAGAAGTAGCAGCAGAAAGAGTTGCTAATTCATATGACCCAAATAAAGCCAAAGGTTCAAGAGTCGACTTCAAAGTCTTAAATGAAGATTTAAAGAATGAAGTTAGCTTTGGTGTTGTCTCTCGCGCGAAACGCACAAGAAAGAAAAATATCGCTATTGGTGAAGAAGGCTTAGCGGCTAAAGTTAAACTCTTTGAAACAAAGAGCCCGAAAGAAGTGCTCTCAATTTTACAAAATGGGACTAAACCTGCTCAAGCAGATTTAAATATCATTTATTCTCTTGCAGAGGATTATAAACTTACTAACGGAGTTATTAATGTTGTTATTGATTTCGTCTTACAAATGAATAATAACGTTCTTTCAAAATACTCTGTTGAGAAGATTGCCTCTTCAATTAGTAGAGAAAATATCGAAACCGCAGTCGACGCTATGGAGTATTTAAATAAATACTACACTGGTGGAGGAAGAAAAGGTGAAGAATCCAAAAAGAGGGTGAAACCTACACAAAAACCAACAATAGAAGAGAAAAAAGAAGAAGAACGTGGTAATCTAAGTGAAGAAGAACTTAATTCACTTATTAATTTTTTTGAAGATAAAGAAGACTAATGGAAAGATTTAAAATTGGACAAATTGATCAAATAGACGAAACTACTCTTAGAAAAATGGAAGAGGAAGTTTTTAATAATCCAAAAGCCGTCAAATATCTTCATCAGCTTGGATTAAATGATGATGCAATAAAAAGCAACATCACAAAAATCTATGATTTTGCAGTTGATATGAATAACTGTAAAGGCTGCAAAGGAATCAAATACTGTAACAAAGAGCCAAAATATTTAGTTACTTCAGTAACATATAAAAGAGGAATAGTGGATCGTAACATCATTCCTTGTAAGAAATACCTTGAGTACACAAATTTCAAAAGAAAATTCCTTGTCTATGATTTTGATGAAGAATGGCTCAATAATCCAATCACTAGTGTCAATAATTTAGGAAGTAAACCAAAACAAGATATTCTTGGAACATTTAAAGGAGTATGTGTAAAAGCATCTAATAAATGGATCTTCATTAAAAGTGGAATTGCTACTGGAAAAACATACTATGCAGCCACTCTAGCGGCTGTTGGAGCTAGACAAAATTTTTTCAATTCAATTGCTTTCTTGAATATTCCAGAAAGATTCAAAGAATTATCTGATCTTGCTTTTAGCAAGAATCCAAAATTTGCGGAAGACATTGAAAAATATAAGAATGTTGAATTCTTAGTTCTTGATGACTTTGGAAATGAATTCAAGAGTGACTTTGTTAGAGATAACATTCTCTACCCAATTCTCTCACATCGCGTAAAAAACAAACTATTTACAGTTATTACTAGTAACTATTCAATAGATGACTGTGCAAATATGTATCAAACAAACAATGCGAGCAAACCAAAAATTGAACAAATTCGTCAAATGCTCAAATTAATGTGTGGTAATGAAATTATTTTAGTAGACCCTTCACTTCAATAAGGGTCTTTTTAATCTCTTTTTCTAATTGATTTAGATTGTCGTTATTTTTAATAAGGTAAGTAGCCTTATTTTTATTTTCATCAATCTTATTTGTTTTGTTGATTTCTTCTAAAAGAATCGCTTTGTTCCCGTTTCTTTCTTCTAGTCGTTTTCTTTGAACATCTTTATCGATATCAACGACTACAATTGAATCGAAGTAGTGGTCTAATTTCGCTTCGAATAGTAAAGGAACTTCAACTACTCTAATTGGATTCTTTTCAGTTTCTAAGAAATTAACAATTTCTTTTTCCACTAGTGGATGAACAACTCTTTCAAGTTTTTTCTTGTCTTTCGGATTGATGATGAGGTGATTTCTTAAAACATCTTTATCAACAATAATTGTAGGGAATTTAATCTTTAGTGTCTTTTCAATTAAAGAAACAACTTCTTCTTTTTGATATAAGTCGCTAACGATAGCGTCACTACTAAGAGTGGCAGCGCCTAATTTCTTATAAATTTCTAAAATAGTAGATTTTCCTGAAGCTATTTTTCCTGTTAATCCAATATTGTGTGGAGCACCTTTTTTTCTTTGACAAACTGGACAGAAAGTAGTGCCTCTTCCACCGACTTTTATGAAGCGGTATGCATGTTTACAAGTAGGACAAATTTCTCCTTCCTTGCCGTATATCTTAATTCTAGTTTGGAAATTACCATCAATATCTTTTCCAGGATGATAACTCTTAATAGTGGATCCGCCCATTTCAATGGCAATCTTGAGGATTTCTTTTGAGCTCTTTATGATTAATTCAACTTCTTCCTTATTTACTAAGTTAGCAGGAGTTAATGGATGAATATGACTTGCATATAAAGTTTCATCAACATAAATGTTTCCTAAACCAGTCATAATTGTTTGGTCTAGTAGTGTAGTTTTAATCGGCTTTTTCACTCTTTGAAGTTTGCGATAAATCTCATTAATATCTTTAACATCAAATGGTTCTGGTCCGAGCTTAGAGATCATCTCTTCTTTTTTGTATTCTTTTTCACAAGAGAGTTTTAAAATTCCGAAGCATCTTGAATCGTCATAGCAAAGTTTTTTGCCGTTATCAAAATGGAAGACAACTTTCGCGTATTTGCTATCACTTTCATTTTCAAAGAATTCGTAGTATTTTCCTTCCATTCTTAAATGAGAAAGAATGACTTTATCATTTGTTAAGTGGAAGATAAGATATTTTCCAATTCGAGAAACACTTAAAAATCTTTCGTTAACTAATTCTTCAACGAATTCATTCGCGTCTCCTTCAATTGTTTTAGCGCGATATACATCTATTTTGGTAATTTTATTACCAACCACAATTGGAGTAAGGACATTTTTAATTGTTTCTACTTCTGGTAATTCAGGCATAATTATTTACAGTCGTACCAGCTCTTTCCAAATCCTCCATCAACTTCAAGAGGAACGCTTAAATTCATCGCATGAGTCATCTCATGTTGGATAAGCTCGTAGACTTTCTCCTTTTCTTCTTTTGGAACTTTGAAAATTAATTCATCGTGAATTTGAAGAACCATCTTTGTTTGATAATGGCCTTCTTTTAGCTTTTTATCGACATTAATCATTGCGACTTTAATTAAATCAGCAGCACTTCCTTGAATTGGAGCGTTCATCGCTGCTCTTTTGGCAAATTCTCTAACTTGATAGTTAGAATCGTGTAATTCTCTTAGATATCTTCTTCTACCAAGCATTGTTGAAACATAGCCGTCCTTCATCGCATTATCAACAACCCCTCTAAAGAAGTCATTAACTTCAGGGAATGTTTCATAAAATGAAGTGATGATTTCTTTGCTTTCTTTAACAGAAATATCGAGTTGATCTGCTAAACCCCAGTCGGAGATGCCGTATATGATTCCAAAGTTGACAGCTTTAGCTTTTCTTCTTTGAAGAGCGTTTGGTTCTCCTTCAATATGAAAAATCTTTTTAGCGGTTGCGGTGTGAATATCGTTATTTGGATCCATGAAGATATTCTTAAGATTCTCACAGTTAGATAAATGAGCGAGAATTCTTAATTCAATTTGAGAATAATCTAAAGATAAAATCTCATAATTCTCATCTTCATAGTAGAACGCTTTTCTAATCATCTTTCCATCTTCATCTCTGATAGAAATGTTTTGTAGATTTGGATTAGAAGAACTTAATCTGCCAGTTTGAGTTAAGGCTTGATTAAAGGTCGCATGAATCTTCTTGTCTTTATAGATATGTGTCTTTAATCCTTCAACATAAGTTGAGATTAATTTCGCATATTTCCTATATTCAATAATTTTTGGAACGATTGGATGTAAATCAACGAGTTCTTTTAGGTTATCAAAAGAAGTAGAACCTTTCTTTTTAGCAGGTAACCCTAATTTAGTGAATAAGATTTCTCCTAATTGTTTTGGAGAAGCAACGTTAAATTCTTCTCCAGCGAGTTCAAAGACTTCTTTTTCTAAAACTTTTAGTTTTTCTTTCCATTCATCACCCATCTTGTCGAGTTCTTTAACATCAAGTGGGAATCCTTCAATTTCCATATCCGCTAAAACGTTAACGAGTGGAAGCTCTAAGTTGTTATATAAATCTAAAGCGCTGATTTTAACTAGTTCCGCTTTAATTCTTCCTGAAAGTTGAATTGTGTAGAAACTTATTTGAGCGGTTCTAGTTGGATTTTCATTAGTAAACAAAGAGACATCATCTTTGTTATCAGAGATATCAACGCCATAGACATTTAATACTGGTTCAACTTTGTTTTTAACTGATGTATCAATTAAATATGTCGCGATTAACATATCAAATTCTAAGCCGTCAATCTTAATTCCTTGTTTTGCTAAATTGACTTTAATGGCTTTATAATCATAGCAATATTTCTTTATATCCTTATTAGATAATAAATCTAATAAATATTTATCGTTTTTCGCATCATCAATATTGATGTAGTAGTGTTTTTCTTTAGTGGAAATAGCAATACCAAAAATTACTGAATTGAAATAATCGTCTTCATCTTCGTAGTCTAAAGCAATTCCAATTTCATTTCCTAAATCGATATCTTTAAAAGAAGAAACGATTTCTGGTTCAATGATTTGAGAAGCTTCTCCAGATAATTTCCATTTAGGAGAAACTTTGTTTAAGAATTGTTTTAAGCCATATTTTTGACAGAATTCATTAATTACTTTAAATGAATATCCGTTATAAACAGTGTCATCAACAGTGAAAGGAAGTTCGATATCAGTTTTGATGATCGCTAAATCACGTGAAATTCTACCAATTTCCGCATTCGCGGTAATGGCCTCACCAACTTTGCCTTTAATTTCCGAAGCGTGTGCAATGATTTCATCGAAAGAACCATATTCTTCTAATAACTTAACCGCAGTTTTTTCTCCAATTCCTGGAATGCCAGGAAGATTATCAGAACTATCTCCTCTAAGACCTTTATAGTCAATGATTTGAATTGGAGAGAAACCAAAGGTTTCTTTAACGACTTCTGGAGTCATTCTTACAACATCAGAAAGTCCTTTTCTAATGATTTGAACTGTGACTTTGTCACTCACTAATTGGAGGAAGTCTCTATCTGAAGTATAGATTTCAACATCAATTCCTAAACTCTCAGCTTTTTTAGCAATCGTGCCAGCAATATCATCACCTTCAAAGCCTTCTTCTTCGAATTGGAAAATGCCGAAAGAACGTAAGAAGTCCCTTGCAATTGGGAATTGAGTGACCAAATCTTCTGGAGCAGGTTTACGGTTTGCTTTATATGTTTCAAGAGCATCATGTCTAAAATTATGTTTGGCAGCGTCAAAGGCGACGATGATTCCTTCACCTTCTTTTAAACCAGAGATGATTTTATTAATCATGTTTGAGAAAGCAAAAATTGCGTTAGTAGGAATTCCTTCTTGATTACGCATGATTTCGACACCTGGATAGGCAGTTGCGAAATACGCTCTAAAGAGGAGCGAGTTCCCATCAATGATTGTTAATTTGTTCATATCATCTATTCCTCAAGTTGACTGATTTCATCAGCCACAAAACTTTCTTTGTCATTTTTGCATTCATATCTTCCATTAATGATTAGGATGTTGTTCTTGCTAAGTAATTTGAATGAGAGATCAAACACTCTAGGGAAGACTGTAACTTCAACTTCGTCGTCTTCGTCAAAGATTTTAACGAACGCCATAGTGGTGTTATTCTTTTTAACTTTAATTGTTTTAACACTAGCGACAATTCCACAAATAACGGTTTTCTTGCCTTCTAATTGTTTCGTGTCATTAATTGAAATGACGTTTTTCTTCTTAAGAAGGTCATGTTTATATTTAAGTGGATTATCAGAAAGCATGATTCCTAAAGATTCATATTCTAAATTGAGATTATCAAGTGGAATATCTTTGTCTTTAAGATATTGCTTTTGATTCTCTAATGTCACATCTAAAATCATTTGTCCGTCATCGTCCATTAATAGTTGAGACAAACGATAAGCATAATTAAGAGTGCTTCTCATTGTTGCTCGAGAACTGTATAAAGAATCTAACGCGCCAGCGTTGATTAGTTTTAAAATGATGTCTTCTTTTAATCCAATTTTGAAACACCTAGTTACAAAATCATAAAAATCTTTATATTCATCATTTTCCATTCTCTCATCAATGATTTTATTAACGACATTTTCGTTAATTCCTTTAATCATATTAAGAGGGAAAATTAGTTTATTATCGTCGACGATAAATTCTTTCGTGCTTCTATTGATATTAGGTAAGCCAATTTGGTATCCTCTTGATTTGATTTCAGAAGCATAATCAGAGAATTTTGCGTCACTTGTTCCGCCTGAATATTTTAAAATTGCGGAATAGAATTCAAGTGGATAGTGGGCTTTAAGGAACGCCATACGGCTAGCAATAATTGCGTACGCCACCGCATGAGATTTGTTAAAGCCATAATCAGCAAATTTTAAGATAGTAGCAAACATTTCGCTTGCTTGCTTTTCAGTATATCCATTTTTAATGGATCCACTTATAAAGCTAGCTTTGCTACTAACTAAAACTTCTTTGTCTTTATGAGAGATTGCTCTTCTAAACAAGTCAGCGTTTTCAGGAGTGAATCCCGCCATAACTTGAGCAATCTTATTGATTTGTTCTTGATAAATCAAGACTCCATAAGTTGGGGCTAATATTTCTTTTAATTTATCATTAAGATAAGTGACCTTTGTTTTTCCGTTTTTTCTATTCGCATAGTCCTTAATGTTATCCATTGGACCAGGTCTAAAAATAGCAAGAAGTGTCACTAAATCATTAAATTCTTTTGGCTGAATAATCTTAATCGCATTTCTCATACCAGAAGATTCGATTTGGAATAATCCGATTGTTTTTCCGCTTCTTATTAGTTCGAAAGATTTTGGATCATCATAAGGAATCTCGTTGAATATCAATTTGTCACCAGTATGCTCTTTAATTAAATCTAGACAATAAGCAATCGCAGTGAGATTTGTCAAAGACAAAAAGTCCATCTTCAAGAATCCTTGCTCTTCTAGATAATCTTTTTCATATTGAGAAATGTATCTTCCTTCATAGTCCACTGTGATTGGGATGGAATTCTCTAAAGAAGTGTTATTTAGAATAATACCTGCTGCATGTTGACCGGCTTGACGAGGAAGTCCTTCAATCTTACTGGCTAAGGCAACAATCTCTAAGAAATACTTATCGCTATCGACGAGTTCTCTAAAAGCAGGCTGTTTCTTATATGCTTCTCGGCAAGATGTGATGTCTTTATCGGTGATGGACTTACATAGTAAATCAATTCTTCTAGTAGGAATATCATAGACTCTACCGATATCTCTAAGAGCTTGTTTAGCTTGAATGGTTTGAAAAGTAGCGATATTAGCGACTTTGTCATAACCATAAGTATCTCTCATATATTGAACTACTTGGTCTCTAGAGACATCCATAAAGTCAATATCAATATCAGGCATGCTCTTACGAGCTTTGTTTAAGAATCTTTCAAATTGTAAATCGAATTTGAGCGGATCGACTTCAGTGATTTCTAAAGCAAAGGACACTAAAGAACCTGCCGCGCTTCCTCTACCTGGGCCCACTAAAATGTCATGTGTTTTTGCGTAGTTCACATAATCACTGACAATTAAGAAATAATCAGCGTAGCCCATTTCGTTAATGGTTTCTAATTCGGTTTTTGCTCTAGCTATATGAGCGTCATCTTCTAATCCTTTTTCTTTTAAAGAAATAAAGACTTTTTCTTCTAGAGTTTTCTTAGAATCATTAGCAGGGAAGTGAGCGATTTCTCCTCTTTTTTGATGGAAGTTAAATCTCGAGAAATTAAGTAACTCCTCAGTTAAATCCATCTCTTTCTTAGTGTATAGTTTTGAATAATAATTCAAATCGTGGAAGTATTGTTCTCCATTTTCTTCCTTGGTTTCAATCTTTTCGTTATTTTCAACCGCGTTAAGAATTGTCAAAATGAGAGCGTCTTCTTTCTTCTGATAGCGAATTCTCGGGAAAGCGATGGTGTCATACATGTGCTCTTTAGCAAATTCCCTAATCTCTTGAGCGTATTTGAATTCCGCTCTAGAAGTGACTTCTAAACCAAGATAGAACTTATCAAAATATGTTGAGATATTCGCATATTTCTTTGTAAATTCGTGATTTGGAGTAGTGGAGAATTCTTCTTTGAACTTACCGTAATTAGTCTCTAATACGCCAAGAAGTCCATGACTATTTTCGTTTAATGAATCATAATCTAATTCGTCTCTACTAATTAACATAGTTAATTTGAGTAGACTTCGATATCCTTCCTCGTTAAGCGCATAGGCGACATAAAAATCTCCTTCGATTTCTAATGTCATTCCAATGAGATATTTTTTATTTATTCTTTCCAGTTCACTAACAAAAGAAGGTGCACCATAAAGGACACCGAAATCAGAAATTCCTCCACCAGGAAAATCTCCTTTAACGATTGATTCTGAAATTCTTTCGACAGTTAAACCGCTTTTTAAGAAAGAATAACCACTAATAATTCTTAACGGGGTGAACATGTATTTATTATATTAAATACGCGTTAGAAATAAAATATAGTATTGCGAAAATTTATAAATAAAAAAGAGCAATACAAAAAAATATTTTGACATAAAAAAAGAGCCGCTAGATAACGGCTCATATGTTAATCAATTAATGCATCAAGAGCAGCAATGAAGGCCGGGAGTTCATCAAGTGTGGTAATTTTAGCGCCACTGGCTTGTTTATGTCCACCTCCACCAAATTGAGTAGCGACTCCATTAATGACATAGTCTCTTGAACGAATTGAGATTCTCCAGCATGGTTCTTTTGGATCAGTGTCTTGAGTGATTGAGCACCAGATATTGATTCCTTTGACGTTAGAGAATAGGTTAACGTTCTCCTTGCCTCTTTCGGTGGTGATTTTAAGATCTTTTTGAATCTTGTCATCAAGAACATAATAGGCAACACCTTTTGGTGAGATTTTGTAATTGTTAAGGATATAAGCGGTGACATTTAAGTCATCGATTTGTTTGAGATACATTGCTCCATAAATCTCATTTAATGAGATGTTACATCCAATTAAGAAGGAAGCAACTTCAAATGTGTGTGCGTTAGTGGAGCTATATTGGAATCTTCCATTATCTCCAACCATGCCAATGTAGAAATTGGTGGCAGCCTCTTTGCTCCAAACATATCTATGTTTCCAGTTGAGTAAGAGAGAGACCATAAATTCTGCTGCAGCAGATTTAGAAGTATCAACCATATAGGTAGGAGTTAAATCTTCCACTTTTGGATGGTGGTCAACAACAATGATATTTTTCGCTTTTTGGAAACGTGGATCAGCGATTCTTGGAGTAGCGCCAACATCACAAATAATGGCTAAGAATGGTTTTTCAAACCATGAATCATTGACTCTATCCATTTCCTGGAAGAGTCGTGGAGTGAATGTTACGTGGTTATCACCCAAAACAATGATTTCCTTCTTTGGGAAATTATCTTTTAAGAAATGGTATAAACCGAGTTGAGTACCAAGGGCATCATAATCAGGCATGATGTGTCTAAAGATTGCGATACGGTCATACTCACGTACGAGTTTTTCAAACTCAGTATTTTCTTTTTTGAACTGTTTTCCAACAGCTTTAATTTCTTTTCCTAACTTCATGATTATTTTCCTACGGTCATGAAATATGCATCTCTAGCAATCATGACTTCTTCATCTGTTGGAATAACAGCAACTTTAATCTTGCTATTTGGAGTGGAGATTAAGCATTCTTTGCCGTGAATAGTGTTATTGAGTTTTTCATCAATCTCAACACCCAAAGCATCTTTGATGAGTTTACAAACATCTCTTCTGGTTCTTGGCTCATTTTCACCGATACCAGCAGAGAAGATGATGAGGTCTGCTCCACCTAAACGGACATAATATTGTCCGATGAAATCTGCAATTCTTCTATTAAAGACTTTATTTGCTAAGATAGCGTGTTCATTTCCTTCTTCAACAGCCTTTAATACATCGCGGCTATCTGGACCGACAGTGGACATACCTTTAAATCCACTTTCTTTGTTGAACATTTGATAGACTTCTTCGGCGGATTTTCCTGTGACTTTAACAACATAGTTGAAAACACTTGGATCCATATCGCCAGTTCTAGTTCCCATCATGATTCCACCTAAAGGTGTGAGGCCCATTGAGGTCGCAACACATTTGCCGTCTTTAATCGCGGTGATGGAGGCACCTGAACCGATGTGACAAGAGATAATTCTCTTACCTTTGGTGTCTTTAAGATATTTTTCACCTTCGAGGGCTAAGTAGTTATGTGATGTGCCGTGCGCACCATAACGACGGATATCATATTTTTCTGTTAATTCATGTGGAATTGGGAAGACATAATCTTCTGGTTCCATGGTTTGATGATATGCAGTATCAAATACAGCGACCATTGGACAATTTGGAAGAACCGCTTTAAACGCTCTAAAGCATGTTAAGTGAGCGGCGTTATGAAGTGGGGCAAGTGGAATTAATGATTCAATCTTTGCTTCAGTATCTTCATCAAACATCTCACTATGTGAGAAGTATTTACCACCTTGAACGATTCTGTGTCCTGCTGCTTTGATTTCGTCATAGCTAGAAATGATGTGTTTTGCTAATAATTCATCAACAACTTTTTGAGCAGCAACTTTATGATTTGGGAAAACAGGTTCGCTGACTTCTTTTTTGTCTTCCCATTTAATTGTAAAAATACCTTTGTCTAATCCGATTTTTTCACAGTTTCCAGAACAGAGAACTTTCTCTTCTGGCATTTCATATAATTTGAACTTTAAACTAGAACTTCCGGAGTTGATTGTTAATACTTTTGCCATTATTCTATCTCCTTAATTTACCGAGTTAATTATCTCACATGTTCAATAATATTGAAAACAAAAAAGAAAAGATATTTTCTATTTTTCTTGCTATATTTGTCTTATGAGAAAAATTGATTTATCCCATCAACACAACATAAGAGATATTGGTGGTCTTACTGGATTTAAGGGTAAGAAGGTTAAATACGGAAAACTGTTTAGAGGAGGAAGTCTCGCTAAAGTGAGTGACTCTGATATTAAGACAATTAACTCCTTAAAACTCACAGACCTCATCGATTTTCGTAGCGCTCTTGAATTTGAAAAAAGACCAAGTTACCCATTTATGGGAGTAACTTTTCATAATCTTCCTACTTTTGAACCAGAAAATCAGGAAGCATTGAAGGACAAAAATGATAGTGATGACAGTAACCTATTGTGGTTTTTAGGCGATAACATTGATGGCTACGCTCATATGGTAAAAACATATTTAATGATGTTGCTTTCTCCAATGGGAATTAATGCTTATAAAGAATTCTTTAGGATATTAACTAAAGATCCAAATCGAGTGGTCTATTTCCATTGTTCTCAAGGAAAAGATCGCACCGGTGTAGCGGCATACCTATTAGAGATTGCCTTAGGTGTTTCCACTAAAGATGCGATTGAAGATTATCTTTTGAGTAATGAAGCGATGAAAGACAAGATTGTGGTTCTTAAGAATCAAATGAAAAATCGTCCATTTTATGACGCTCAATATGAGAAGTCTTTAGAAGAAGTTTTCTCTGCTAATTTAGATTATTTAAATACTGTTATAAAAGAAGTTGAAAATCGTTATGGCTCTCTCATTGAATATATGATTAAAGTTCTTGAAGTCGATATCGATAAATTAAGGGAGTATTACCTAGAATGAAAAAGATTGCATCATTATTTTTACTACCATTACTATCTAGCTGCGTAATTCATAATTATGGTACCTACGAATACCAAAATTCAGACAAGTATAGTGAATACGCTACTGAAACTGAGATTGAATCTCAAGTTAAAGAACTATCTATTGATTGGGTAAACGGAACGGTTACGGTGACAAAAGGAGAATCATTCTCGT
>CADCGC010000030.1:0-12292 GCA_902800905.1 uncultured Erysipelotrichaceae bacterium | reverse complement strand
AGTAAAGGCAAACCACTTTATTACTGGTATAGAGAAAATAAACTTGATATTCGCTTTGCGAAAAATGGCACTTCAAGTAAGGAATTTAATAATTTCAATAAACAATTATTTGTTACTGTTCCTTATGATTTAGAAAGTCTCACTATCGACATTGTTAACGGAAATCATCAAATCAATCTAAATAACCTTAATCGATTAGATGTTGATGTCGTTAACGGAAGTGGCGAGGTTGAACTTAATTCTGTTAAAAACATCTTGCTGGATGCTGTAAATGGCTCAGGAGAGTACACAATTAAAAGCACAAGTGTTGCTGAAATCTATGATTTCGATACAGTTAATGGTTCGATAACTCTTAATCTTGATAAGTCTCGCGGGTTTGATGTTAACTTCAAAGCAGTTAATGGAAGGCTCAATAACAACTTCACTCAACCAGAAAGTGAAAATAATAGATACAAAATCAACTTCGATTCCACGAATGGAAGCTTAACAATTAACGAAATAGAAGAAAAATGAGGGGTTACTTAAGTAACTCCTCTATTTCATTTTCATTAAGAACTCTGATTCCGTGTTGTTCTAATAATGCAGTGGTGATTCCTCTTCCTTTAATTATACGATTATCGAATTTGCCGTTATGAATTTCAGTACTTCCACAGCTTGGGGAACCATCTTTTAAGATTGCAACCTTGATATCGAGATATTTACAAATATTAAGTGCGAGTTCCGCGCCACTTCTAAATTGTCTAGTGACATCTTTTCCATCTTTTGTCATGACTTTGTCTTTGACAATTTCAGAAGGAGTTCTAGGGGTTGGTAAACCTCCTTCAACTTCTGGACAGAAAGGAACTAATTCAAATTTTTCTAGTAACTCTTTAATTAAAGGATGATACTGACTTTTTCCGTCATATCTCACCTTGTCTCCTACTAAACACGCACTTATTAGAATTTTTTCCATAATCGATGATATTTTATATTTGTTAGAAGTCTAATTCAATATATAATAGTGGCGTTATGGAAAATTTCTTTTACAAAGTAAACGATAAAGATTATGAAGTGGTGATCGTCTATAAAAAGATTAAGAACATTCATTATCGTTTTAAAGATGGAAAACTTTATGTTTCCTGTAATCGCTTAACTCTAAAAAGACAAGTATTAGATGGATTAAATCGCTTTGCAAAAAAACTCGTAGAAAGAGGAGAAAATAAACAAGCTCAAGGAGATAATTTCATTTATCTTTTTGGAGAAAAATTAGATCTCCCTATTCCAGGGACAATTAGAGTTACTGGATATGATGAGATTAAATATAAAGATATAGAAGAGTTAAATAGAAAACTCAAACCAATTTTTACTAAAATAGTAACTGATAGAGTTAGATATTACGAAAAACTCATGAAAGTTCCTTCCTATCGAGTCACTGTTAGAGATATGAAAACAAGACTAGGAAGCAATTCAAAGAGCCAAAAACATATCACAATCGCCTATCAAATGATTCATTATTCAACTGAAATTCTTGATAGTGTAATCGTCCATGAACTCGCCCATATCAAAGTCTATAATCATTCCAAAAAGTTCTACGATGTAGTGTATAAATATTGTCCTAATTATCCTGAACTTAGAAAGAAAATTGTGAAAGGAGAATTCAAATGATTCAAGTCTTAACTAGTAAAGATAACAAGCACATCAAATTTGCAGCCTCTTTAAAAGAAAAGAAATATCGTGAAACTAGCAAGATGTTCCTTGCAGAAACTAAGAAAACCCTTGAAATGGCAATCCTTTCTAATGCAGTTTATGAAGTTTTCACCACCGAATATTTAGATATTCCAGATGATATTCCTCAATTTTTAGTTGATGAAAAGTTACTCGCAAAATTATCTTCAAATGTTAATCCTGATGGAGTGGTGTTCATCGCTAAAATGCAGTCGAAAGAGGTTAATGGGCCACATAAGATTCTCTATCTAGATGAGATCACTGATCCAGGCAATATGGGAACATTAATTAGAACCGCTCTTGCGTTTAGTTATGACCTCGTTGTCGCTAGTGAAAAATCAGTCTCCTTCTATAATGAAAAAGTGGTCAATTCTTCTAAAGGCGCAATCTTTGCAATTCCAGTAAAAATTGGTAAATTAAGCGACTATAAAGGCACACACCAAATCATTGTTAGTAATCTTTCAAAAAAATCCACACCTTTAGACGAGATTGAATATAAAGAAAACTTTGTTTTAGTCCTTGGCAATGAATCAAGAGGAATCTCTCAAGAAGTTAGAAAGCTAGCAGACTTAGAAGTCATCATCCCAATTAGTAACATCGATTCACTTAATGTTTCAGTTGCTGGTGGTATCTTAATGAATAAAATTCATTAATAAAGAACACTAAAGTGTTCAAATCAGTATATTAATAAAAGGCGAAATGAAATTATATTTCAAATCGCTTTTTTTGTGTTATACTTTTTAGCGGTATTTATAAGGAATAGCACAATGGAAAATCAAAACATCAATGAAATTTATTCAAGTGCGATGGATGAGATTGGAAAGTCCTCTACAAGTGAAAAACTTCAAGAGCTTAAGATTAAATTCCTCGCTAAAAAAAGTGTGTTGATGTCTCTTCTTTCCGCTTTAGGTTCATTACCACCTGAAGAAAGAAAAGAAATGGGACAAAAACTCAATGAAACAAAAGCAAAGATTGCTAAAGCAATCGAAGAAAAAGAAGCCGAACTTAGAAAGGCTGAACTCGAAAAGAAATTAGAAAGTGAACAAATCGATATTTCTCTCCCTTCAAAAAGAGTGGAACTCGGTGGTCAAAATCCTTTCTATGTTGTTAAAGATGAAATTACTGACATCTTCTTAAACATGGGATTTGAAGTCGCTGACGGTCCAGAAGTGGAGACCGATTTATATAACTTTGAACTTCTCAATATTCCAAAAGATCATCCTGCTAGAGATATGCAAGATACCTTCTATATTTCTGATTCTGTTCTTTTAAGAACACATACTTCTCCAGTTCAGGCTCACACTATGCAAGCTAGAGAAGGAAAACCAATTAGAATCATTTGTCCAGGTAAGACATATCGTCGAGATGACGATGATGCGACTCACTCACATCAATTCGCTCAAATCGAAGGCTTGGTTATTGATAAAGACATTAATATTGGTCACCTAAAGGCTACTCTTGAATTATTCGCTAAAAAGATGTTTGGTGAAAAGAGAGAAATTAGACTTAGACCATCATATTTCCCATTCACTGAACCAAGTGTTGAAGTTGATATCACTTGTGCAAACTGTGATGGAAAAGGATGCTCAATGTGTAAAGGAACCGGCTATATTGAAATTTTAGGTGGTGGAATGGTCCATCCAAATGTTTTGAAGATGAACGGCTATGATCCAGATGTTTATAGTGGTTTTGCCTTCGGCATTGGCATTGAAAGAGTTGCTATTCTTAGATACGGAATCGATGATATCCGTAAATTCTATCAAAACGATATTCGTTTCTTACGTCAATATCGTAAAAAAGCATAATAGGAGGTCACAAACATGTTAGTAAGTATTAAAAATGTCAAAAAATATGTCAATTTAGATGGCCTCACCGCCGCTCAAATCGCAGATGGTTTAACTTTTGCGGGTATTGAAGTTGAAGAAGTCACTTCTTTAGCTAGCGGCACTCACTTAGTTATTGGTCACATTCTTGAATGTGAACCACACCCAGATAGTGATCACCTCCACATTCTTAAAGTTGATTTAGGAAAAGAAGTTAAACAAATCGTTTGTGGTGCACCTAACGCTAGAAAAGGACTTAAAGTCATTGTTGCTCAAATCGGTGCCAAACTCCCCGGAGGAGAAATCAGGCCTTCCACAATTAGAGGCGTTGCTTCTGAAGGAATGTGCTGCTCACTTCTTGAACTTGGTGTTGATTCCAAATATTTAAATGAAGAACAAACTAAAGGAATTGAAGAACTTCCAAGTGACGCTCCTGTCGGAGAAGAAGATGTTTTAGGCTATTTAGGCTTAGATGATGAAATCTTAAATATCAAAGTCTTAGCTAATAGACCAGACTTATTATCTTTATATAATGTCGCTAAAGAAATCGGTGCAATTTTTAATCGTGAAGTCAATATTCCAACTCACGAAGTTAAAGAAACATTTAAAACTGACTTAGTAGTGGGATCCGCTACCAAGAGATGCACTCAATTCTCAGGTAGGGAAATTAAAAATATCGTCATTAAAGAATCGCCAAAATATATGGTGGAAGCTTTAAGATCAATGGGTGTTCGTTCAATTAACAATATCGTTGATATTGGTAACTATGTTATGTTACTCACTGGTCAACCACTCCACATGTATGATAGTGATAAGCTCTCAAAGCACGAATTAATCGCAAGAGATGATTTAAATGTCGACTTTGTCGCTTTAGATGAAAAGACATATAAAGTCATTCCTGAAGACATTGTCATTACAAGTGATGGTAAGGCAATGTGTTTAGGTGGTGTCATGGGTTCTGTAGCCTGTGCAGTTGATACAAAAACAAAGAATATTTATATCGAAGCTGCTTCTTTTGATGGAGCAAGCATTCGTCATACCTCAAATCGTCTTGGTTTAGTTAGTGAATCAAGCCAAAGATTTGTTAAAGGCACAAATCACTTCCAAGCAGAAGATGTGATTAACTTTGCTTCATTCTTAATTAAAGAATGCTGTGAAGGAAAAGAATTCTCTAATATTGTCACTTATCAAAGTGAAGAAAAAGTAGAACAAAAACTTAATTGTTCAGTTAAAAGAATTAATAATCGCTTAGGAACAGAGTTCACAGAAAAACAAATGAAAGAAGTTTTATCTAGACTTCATTTCGAAATCAAAGAAGTTAGCGATGATGAATTTGTTGTCACTGTTCCAACCTTTAGACTTGATGTCACTTGTGAAGCTGATATCTCTGAAGAAGTGATTAGAATCTTAGGATTCTCTAACGTGAAGAGTGTTCTACCAACCTTAGCAGTCAATGTTGGTGGGTTATCACTTAGACAATCAAGATTAAGAAAAATAAGAGACTCCCTACTTGCTAAAGGCTTAGATGAGTGTCTTACATATTCCTTACTTTCTAACGAAAATAAGGACAAATTCAATCTCTTACATGATGAAGAGCACTATAAGTTGCTCAACCCATTGACTGATGAAAGAGAATATTTTAGAACCCACATTCTATATTCACTTCTTGAATCAGCGGCTTATAACGTTAATCGTCAAAATAAAGATCTCGCTTTATTTGAAACATCAAATATGATTTCACTCTCAAGTAGAAGCGAACATTTAGCGATTGTACTTGTAGGAAACGCCCTCAATCAAGATTTAATGAAAAAAGAGCCATATGATTTCTTCCATATGAAAGGAATCGTGGAGAACATCTTTGCCTTACTAGGAATTGAAAATTCAAGATATAAATTTGATAGATTCTCTTCTAACAAAGAAGAACTCCATCCAGGAAAATCTGCTCGAATCATTTTCCAAAACCAAGTCATCGGTGTTTTTGGTGAATTACATCCAAACGCCAAAAAAGATGTTGGTTTAAATAAAACAAATGTAGTGGTTTTAGAAATGAATCTTGAATCACTTTTAGAAGCCAAAGTTTCTATCAGTAAGATGAAACCAATTTCTCGTTTCCCAACTGTTAATCGCGACTTAGCGTTAATTGTTAAAAAAGAAATCGCTACTGGTGATTTAATCAAAACCATCAAGAAATGCGGTAATGGTTTAGTGAAAGATGCGAGAGTCTTTGACGTTTATGAAGGCGAAAAGATTATGAATTGGGCTAGAAGTGTCGCTATTTCTATTACCTTAGGTAAAGAAGGTACTTTAACCGATAAAGAAATCACTGATACTTTAGACAAAATTAAATACGAATTATCCAACACCTATGGTGCTGAATTAAGAATGTAAAATGAAAATATCTCGATTTGATTTTCAAAAGAAAGATTTTAAACTAGAAGAAGATTTGGATTTTTCAAAAGAGACATTTGATCCTACTCATATTCGTGGAATTAAAAACACCCATGTAGTAGTGACAGGTGCCGACTATGATGACTATCTTATTTTAAATATAAAAATAAAGAGCGATGTTATTGGAGTGTGTTCTTACACTTTAGAAGATGTTGATTATAAAGTCGATATCTCAACTTCCTTAACATTCACCTATAACGAAGATGAAGAAGACACGATTCATATTGATACTCCAATCTTTGACTTAGATCCTTTCATTTTGGATTTAATAGTCGCTGACGTACCATTAACTTTGGTTAAAAAAGGCGCTAAACTTCCAACAAGCGGAAATGGATATCGCGTCTTAACAGAAGAAGAATATAACCAAGAACAAGCTAACAAAGTTGATCCAAGATGGGCGGCTTTAGACGATATCGACATTGATGAAGGAGAATAAAATGAGTTCATTTAAAGATTTACGTATCGTTGATAATTTTTATCAAACGAGCGCATTTTTCCCAATGCCAACCATTCTAATTTCAACATTAGATGAAGAAGGTAATACCACATTAGGTGCCTATTCATTATGTTTCCCTTATTACATCGCTGGCAAAAATTATTACGCGATGATTCTTGAATGTCGTAATAGCAGTAACACCGCTCAAAACATTTTAAGAACTGGAAAATGCGCACTTAACTTTTTAGAGGATGATCCAAAAGATTTCCAAACCACAGTCAAACTTGGTTTTCCAGGAGAAACTCCAAAAGAAAAGATGGCAAAATCAAACTTTGTCTTAGAAAAAGGACAAGCAGAAGGAGTTAGACCACTCGTCATTCAAAAGGCTTATCAAGTATTTGAATGTACATGGGACGATCAACTTGAAGATGCCTATTTAGATAAATCTAAAGTCGGTCAACTTGAAGGAATTGAAGGACCATATCGTAACTTCAATGGTGTGACTTCTAAATTCGGCTGTCACTTCATCTTAAAAATCGACAAGATTTTGATGAAAGAAAAATTCTATAACGCAATCATCAATGGTGTGAAAGCCAATAACTTCCCACGCGTTCCTGTCGATTATGGATATCGTGATAGCACCTATTTCTGGTACACAAAATTCCGTAGACCAAGAAAAGAACCAATTCCTGCAGGAAAAGAAGCTTCTGTTGATAGTGTGATGTACGCTGCAAATCGTATTGATGACAAAATCAAATTCACAAAAGAAGCTTGTCAAATGATTACAAAAATACCAAGAGTATTTTTAAAAGCTGCTTTAACTCAAATGGTGGACTACGCTAGAGAAAAAGGTTGGACCTTAATTGATGTTAAAGAAATGCAAGAAATCAGAGACAAACGAAGCAAAGAAAAGAACAAATAAAAACTTAGAACTGAGCCGAATCAAAAGGCTCTTTTCTTTTACAAAATTTTTTCTTTATTTATTATTGCAATAGAGTCAATTCTCCTATACAATATCCTTACAAGTGGTAAAAAGTGGGAGAAAGTGGTAAATGTATTTTGGTAACTACGAACACACCCTCGATGAAAAAGGCCGCTTACTCATTCCTAAAAAATTAAAGGAAGGACTAAGCGAAGGAAGTCTTTTATATATCATGAAAGGCTTTGAAGGATGTATCGCTGTCTATAACAAAAACGAATTTACTAAATTAGTTGAAGAATGTTCCGCTCTTTCTTTTAAAAAGAAAAATGCTAGAACATATCTCAGGTTAATGCTCTCCAGTGTTATCGAACTCGTAGTCGATAAAGTTGGAAGAATTCAACTTCCAATTCAAACACTTACCAAGTATCAAATTGGTAGACAAGTCATGATTATCGGAGTGGGAGATCACTTCGAAATCTGGGATCTTACAAAATATAACCAATACGAATCCGAGGCTAATGCAAACTTCGAGGAAATCGCAGAATCATTAGACAAAGACGATGAATGAGACCCATATTCCTGTCCTTCTTAATGAAGTGATTGAAGGGCTCGACATTAAGAAAAACGGCAAATATCTTGATTTGACCCTCGGTAGAGCAGGTCATAGTAGTGTTATTCTCTCTAAACTTGATAAAGATGGCCTACTAATTGGAGTTGATCAAGATGATGAAGCAATTGAAGCTTCTAGGGAACGCTTATCAAAGATAAGTGATAACTTCATTCTCGTCAGAAATAATTTCGTTAATATCGATGAAATTCTACAAGAATTAAATATCGATAAAGTTGATGGAATATTAATGGATTTAGGAGTAAGTTCTCCCCAATTCGATGATCAAAGTCGTGGATTCTCATATCGATTCGATTCTGAACTTGACATGAGGATGGATAAAAGAAATCCATTAACCGCGAAAAGAATTGTTAACGAATATTCATTAGAAGATCTAACAAGAATATTTAATGAATATGGCGAAGAGAAATATTCATACTCAATCGCCAAAAATATCGTCAAAGAAAGAGAAAGTCATCCAATTAACACAACATTTGAGTTAGTGGAGATTATCAAAAAAAGTAAACCTGCTAAAGAATTAGCGAAAGTCGGACATCCGGCAAAACAAATCTTCCAAGCCTTAAGAATTGAAGTGAATGACGAAATCAATGTTCTTAGAAGAACATTAGACAAAGCACTCAACCATCTTAATAAAGGAGGAAGACTTGCAGTCATTACTTTCCATTCTGGAGAAGATAAGATTGTCAAACATTTGTTCAAAGACTTAACTGTCGTTGAAGGAAATCGATATGATTTACCAATCTCGGTAGATAAGAAAGAATATCGACTAGTAAGTAAAAAAGGAATTAAACCAACTGAAGAAGAAATCGAAAGAAATCATCGTTCAGTTAGTAGCGTCCTAAGAATTATTGAAAAGATTTAAATGAAAGGAGACAAATTATGCAAGTGAAGAACAAACTTTACAAACACCACAGAAGTAAGTTCGTTTTAGTTGTGCGTAATTTGTCCATCACTGTGACAGGTTTAGCGGCGATATTCGCTTTCGTGGCAATTCCAACCTACATCAGTGAAAGAAATATAGCAAAAGCTGAAGCGGAAAAATCTAATGAAGTGACAGAAGAAAAAACGAATAGTGGAACTGACGAAACTGAATTAGAAACTTACAACGAAAATTAAACAAGATCCCCCTCTTGTTATAATTGGGTCTAGGGTTAAACCTAGACTTTTTTGTTTGAATAATTAACAAATATATTGTTAATAAATTTTTGTTAGAGTTATAATAATTTTGATTATGAAAAATTATACTATCGCTTTAGAAATCTCACATCGATACATCAAAGTAGTGTTTGGTTATTTTGCTGATGGCAAGGTTTTTATCAATTTTGCTAAGAAATATCCGATTAATCATCTTCTTGAAAATGGATTCATCAAAGAGAAGCCTGCTCTCATAAAGGAGCTACAAAAGATTAATCCAGTAACCGATGATGAGTACCATTTTAATGAATTAATTAACAATGTTTCTTTAGTCCTTCCTCCATATGGACTAGAAGTATACCGTACAAAACAAATCACATCTGTCATCTCTCCTGAGAAGATAATTGGTGAACTTGATATTAAAAATATCTATAGCATTATTCGTAACAAAAGGTTGCCGGTTGATAATGAATTAATTGATATCGTTCCTGAAGCTTTTGTTATTGATAATGGCAATGTTTACGCTCAAGCACCTATTGGCAAAACTAGTAGTGCCATTAATGCGTTTGCAAAAGTTCATACTATTCCAAAAAGAATTAATCAGGACTATTCAGAGGTGCTAAAGAACGCTAATATACTTGTTTCCAGAAGAGCGGTTTCATCGTTCTTAGAAGTAGAACTTCTATCGACATATCCAAATGTTCCTGATGCATATTTTTTGGTAGATATAGGAGCAGCCTCAACTTCTGTATCTTTAGTAGGAAAGAAACAACTTTTTGCCACTAGATCATTCTCGTGGGGTGGAGATAATATTACAGATAGAATCATTTCAAAATTCAATATCAGCGAAGCTGAAGCCGAAAAGATTAAAATCCTATATGGATTAGATAAACGAGAATTAAAATTTGATTACTCAGTTTGTACAGTTGACACCGAAGAAGGACAATATCGTCATCCAGTTCAAGAATTAAATGGATTGATAGAAATTGAACTTGAAGCATTTTATAAGATGCTTGTTGTTGCGATTGAACAATTAGCGGAGACATATAAAGTTGTTGATTATCAACAAATGCCAATCCTTTTAGTGGGTGGTGGATCAAAACTTAGAGGCATTGTTCCATTTATTGTTAGTAAGAATACTTTCACTAATATTGAAGCAATCTCTCCATCAACCATTGGAGCAAGAGATCCAAGCTTATTTGCCGTATTAGGCGCTATATATGTCAATCAAAAGTATCCAAATACATCTGTTGGAGATAAAAAACCGAATGTTAATGTTAGTAGAGAAGAAGATTAAAGGAGAATAGAGCTATGCAAAATTATGATTTAGACAATTTTGAACCAGCCGCAAGAATTGTTGTTATTGGGGTTGGTGGAGCAGGAAACAACGCTGTCAATCGTATGATTGATGAAGACATTCAAAATGTCGATTTTTATGTTGTCAATACTGACAAGCAAGCTCTTGCGACAAGCAAATCCATTAATCGAATTATCTTAGGCGAAGATTTAACTGGTGGTTTAGGTGCAGGCGGAGAACCAGAAATGGGTGAACAAGCTGCTGAAGCTAGTGCAGATGATATTAGAGAAATTGTTAAAGGCGCTAATATGGTTTTCATTGCTGCTGGTATGGGAGGAGGAACAGGAACCGGTGCTGCTCCTGTTGTTGCTCGAATTGCAAAAGAAGCAGGCGCGTTAGTCGTCGCTATCGTAACTCGTCCATTCTCTTTTGAAGGAAAGAAAAGAACTGTCAATTCTATTGATGGTTTAAACAAACTTAAAGCCGCTGTTGATTCTCTTATCGTTGTAAGCAACGATAAACTTTTAATTACAAATGGCAACACTCCAATAAGTCAAGCATTCAAAGAAAGTGACAAAGTCTTAGCCCAATCCGTGAAGACTGTTGTTGACTTAATTTTATTACCTGCCATCATCAATCTCGACTTTGCTGATGTGAGAAACACCCTTAAAGATAGTGGTGTTGGTCTTATTGGATTTGGTACTGGTAGCGGTCCAAATAGAGCAAAAGAAGCAGCAAGTAACGCAGTTAATTCACCATTACTTGAAGCGAGCATGATTGGGGCCAAAAGAGCGATTGTCGCTATTACTTGTGGAACCCAAGTTAATTTATTTGAAGCACAGGAATGTGTTAACCTTCTTATTGATGCAGCAGGTAACAATATTGACATCAAATTTGGCATCACAATTAATGACCAATTAACTGATGAAATCTTAGTCTCTGTTATCGCTAGTGACTTTGATAATGATGTTGACTTCACCGCTCAAACAATTGGAGAACCAATCAAACCAGATAGTCAAAGTGAACAACAGATTGATGAACTTCAAGAATCCGCTCGTAGAGAGCAAGAAAGATATCTTGAAGAAGATAACATCATTCCAAACTTCCTTAAAGAAAACAAATAATCGATTCTTAAAGCTTAAACAAGGGCAGTAAATTAAAACTGCCCTTTTATTATTTTTATGCGTGTGATAAGATACTTTGCGAACTAATAAAGTTAGAGGTATGCAAATATGGATTATAAAGACACTTTGTTAATGTATAAAGCAGGATTTGAAATGAGAGGTAATCTCAACCAAAAAGAACCTGTTTTAGTAGAAAAATGGAAAAATGATCATCTTTACGAAGCGATGAACAATAATCGTAAAGAAGCGAAAGAATTCGTTCTTCATGATGGCCCACCATACGCTAATGGAAATATGCATTGTGGACATATGTTAAATAGAATCCTAAAGGATTTTGTTGTGAGATATAAAAATATGTGCGGTTTTAAAACTCCATTTGTTTTTGGTTGGGACACACACGGTCTTCCAATTGAAAATCAAGTAACAAAAAATGGAGTCAATCGTAAAACCACTCCAATCGTTGAATTTAGAAAGAAATGTGAAGAATACGCATTAAAACAAGTTGCTAATCAAAAAGAACAAATTAGAAGACTTGGTTTAGTTGGTGATTTTGATAATCCTTATCTCACTCTTAAAAAAGAATATGAAGCTAGACAAATCGAAGCTTTTGCCAAGATGGCTCTTTCTGGACTTATCTATAAAGGATTAAAACCAGTTTACTGGTCACCAAGTTCTGAATCTGCTCTAGCAGAAGCGGAAATTGAATACGCAGATGTCCTTTCTCATTCAATTTATGTTGCTTTCCCTGTTAAAGACGGAAAAGGCGTTATCGATAA
>CADCGC010000029.1 GCA_902800905.1 uncultured Erysipelotrichaceae bacterium | reverse complement strand
TTAACAAAGATACCTAATTTCAATTCTTCTTTTCTTCCGCTAATGGACTTTAAATCAAGATCTTCCACAAAAACATAATCATATTTATTAGCAATATATCGACTAGTTTTATGTAGAAAGTCTTTTCTTTGGTTAGCAATCTTCTCATGGAGATTAGTAATTCTAAGACACTGTTCCATATAGTTGTTACTACCTTTTTCCATATGCGATAGTTTTCTCTGTTCTTTTGCTAATTTTGAAAGCGACTTCTCATAATACTTAGGCATATTAGACTTAGTTATCTTTACTACATTCCTGATATTCTTGATATTCTTCTTCACCAAGAAGAGAAACATAATAATATTTTCCGATTCTAGAAACACTCACGGTTGAGTAGACAAATGATTCTGGTAGCTTACGATGATAAACAAATTTTACTCTACCGATTTTAGGGATTTGGATTTCATCTCCTTCAATTCGGATTGAGTTATTGATACTCATGGTAATATAACCACAATCATTCTTTTTCTTTTTAAATACTGGGAAATCAGAGTTATGCCTAAAGAAGTTGATATAGGCAGTATATAAATGAATAACAGTCTGCTGTAACGCAATGGAATCAACTTCTTTAAGATATGGATACTTTTCTTTATATTTTGGGAGAAGCTTTATGAGTTCATATTTATTAATTTTAAAGTTATGATCTTTCTCATACTCTTTTTTACATAAAGAAAGTAGTTCGTTATAGACCTGGCGAGAACACCCTAAAGTTTTCTCAATTAATTGCTTTTGAGATTCATCAGGGTATAGACGAAAACGATAGGCTCTTTTTACTAACTTCATAATATTCAATATTTAAGTCAGATATCAATTTATTGATATCTTTCTTACATATTTATTATATCAAATCTCTATATGTTTTTACACAACAATCTTTACTTTTTTTAATCAATTTTTGTCAAATTCATCCCCCACCTATAGAGGTATCCATTAACAAAGTCGATGTGGGGGTCTTCTCTGACATTACGATAAACCCATTAGTAGACATATATTGAATTTTGAAAATAAATTTCAATTAAGCATATATCTAAGGTAATTCATTTTCTCTAATTATCTTTACAATAAAGTAAATACCATATAAACTTTATGTTGCTACATAGTAGAACGGAAAGATATCATATGGCAAAAAAACTTAAAAAAGACAAAAGTAGAATGTCTCCAAAGACAAAAAACATATTAATTAATACTTTTAAAGGTATTATCTCTAACCAAGCATGTATTGATAATGGCAAGGAAGCCCCATGGTGGCTCGCCATCCTCTTCTTGTTATTTGGTATGATTATTCCTTTAATTCCTAACTTTGTTTCATTAAACAACGCTTACGGTGCAAGCTTTTTATCAAGTGGAACATTCGGATTAGACTCTAACATCACAAAAGCATCTGTCGCGTTAAAAGCGGATGGAAAATCATTAAATATTAATGATGGCTTATTAAGTTATTCCGACACAGCTCATAATCAAGCAGAACCAATTTATAGAAGTACCGACACAAGATATGGCGAATACAATTTCGCAATGTACTATGTAACATATAAAGGTGATGATTTAAGCAACTTTATTAATAAGTTAACTCAAACCGAATACATTCTTGAAAGCAAAGACGTCTATGACGCAGCTGCTAAAGAAGCAGATCCAGAAGGAACTGTTAAAAGATATATTCCATCATTTGTTGTCTTAACTGATGACACAATGGTTGTTGCTGTTTATAAGAGCAGAACAACAACTAGAGCAGGTAACACTCCTGGTGGATTAAACTGGCAAAGCACCGCAAATGGTGATCTCCTTGTTAGAGTAACTGAAGGATTAACATCCACTACCGAAGCTGATGTCTCCAACAATAGAGCAGATTGGGAAAAATGTTTCAATAGTTGGAAAGGCATTATCAACGAAGCATACTTAATGCAAAAAGAAACCACCAAGTGGAACACCACTCTTATCTATTTAGGCGTTTATGGCGGTCTCATCTTCTTCCTCGGATTAATGTTATTCTTACTCACTAGAGGAAAAACCAATCCATTTAGTTCAACGCTCAACTTCTGGCACACTCAAAAGATTGCTTATTTCTTAAGCTTCACACCAGCAGTTCTTGCGTTAATCTTAGGATTCATCTTTGCAGGAAATATCTTTGGCCAAATGGGCTTCATTATGCTTATGTCCCTCAGAGCGATGTGGGCAAGTATGAGACAGCTCAGACCAATTCAATAAGAAGTCATTATGACTTCTTTTTTATAGGAGAATAGTATGGAAGGAAAAGAACTAATCTTAACAAGAAAATCCGTCAGGAGTTTTAAAGATACGCCTATAGAAGATGGGAAGATTGAACTTCTTATGAGAGCAGCGATGGCAGGACCAAGCGCTATGAATAAACAACCTTGGGAATTCTATGTCATCAAAAGCGAAGAGATGAAAGCGGCGGTAAATAAAGCTATTCCATTTGGAAAATATAAATCTCCAATCGTTATCATTGCTTGTATCAAAGAAGCTAATGCAGTCCCTGTTGCTCACGATTTAGTTAACTGTGATTTAGGAGCGGCAAGTGAAAATATTCTCTTAATGGCACACGAATTAGGTTTAGGCGCTGTATGGTGTGCGATATATCCAACTAAAGCATTTATGAAAGCCGTAAAGAAATCAATTAATATGCCTGTTGGTTTAACACCGTATTCCGCAATTTATGTCGGTTATCCTAGCGATGATGACAAGAGCAAAGTAAAAGACAAATACGACACAAAAAAAGTCAGAATCATCTGACCTCATTAGTCTCCATAATCGGAGCCGCGTGATTTGTCTTCAACAAAGATTTGTAGAGGGTCTGTAATATCTAATAACTCTAGATAGATATAGCCCTCTTTTTCTGTGAAATAATTTTCAAAATCCGCAACATAGATAACTTTGCAGTTGCTCATTACTCGATCAATCATAGATTGAATGATTAAATCATATTTATCCGCGTGTCTTTCTTTAAAGCCTTGAAGTTGAGTAAAGACAACTGGTTCAACATAAAAATCATGTCTCTCATCAATAACAAAATGAGGAGTAAATGGATTAGCAGGATCCATCTCTAATTTAAATTGTTTAAATTCTTCGTAATTCATTTGTGGTAGGTCTCGTTATTTAATATTTTAAAGGCTCGATAAATTTGTTCAAGAAGAACTAGTCTAGCAAGTTGATGTGGGAATGTCATTTTAGATAAGGTAATTGAGGCATTTAATCTAGCCTTTAATTCATCACTTAGTCCATAACTGCCACCGATAACAAAAGAGATATTTGAGCCGTTACCTACAAGTTTTTCATTTAAAAATGCGGCAAATTCTTCACTCGTGTATTCCTTTTTGTTTAAGTCTAAACCAATCAGATATTCGTTTGGTTTTAATAAAGAAATAACTCTCTTACATTCATTATCTTTGGCTTTAGTGATCTCGCTATTAGATGGTTTATCACTAATGGATTCGTCTTTGACTTCAATAATTTGTACTTTCGCATATCCGCTTAGTCTTTTGACATATTCATCAACACCACTTTTATAGAAATCTTTGATTTTGCCAATCGCATATATCTTAATTGTCATAATCTCCTCCTATAAGTGGTTCCCATTGATTTGCACATCTAACTTTATATTTAGATATATCTAAACCTTTATATTGGAATATCTTCCTATATGCTTCTAACGCGAGTTCAGGAGTATTAGCCTCTTCTGATAGATGGGCTAAAACGATTTCTTTAATCTTATCTCCAATAATCTCTAAAGTAGCAAACGCACTATCTTCATTACATAAGTGACCATATTCAGACATAATTCTTTGAATAAGTATCATTGGTCTGTTGGTGTGCAACAATTTTTGAATATCGTGATTACTTTCAATAATCAAATAATCTGGGTTATATAGATAAGGAGTATTGCTAGATAAATAACATCCAGTATCGGTCATATAAACTAGCTTTTCTCCTTCGTTTTCAAGTAGGAAACCGCACGGATTAGTTGCGTCATGACTTGTAGGGAACGCAGTAATTTTGAAATCTCCAATCTCAAAAGGTTTGAAAAGTTCAACAACATTACTAAGAGATCCAGGTATAGTTCCTTCTAACGAATACATCTTCTTTGGAGAGAAAGATTTAATCTCTCTAAGATGGTCAGCGTGGTTATGGGTAATCAAAATTGCATCAACATCTTTGATGGTCTTATTAAATCTCGCTAATTCGCTTTTTACTCTTTCAAGAGCAAGACCCATATCAATTAAAAGAGTGGTCTTTGAGGAAAAAATCAATGTTGCATTTCCTTTTGAACCACTTCCAATAATATCAAAAAACATTGTTATTAATTGTTATCTTCTGCGATAGCGTTAATCGCTTCTTCCCATTCTCTACTTGGAGCGTCAAATCTCACATAGTCCTTATGGAAGAATAAACGACAAACACCAGTTTGACCCGCTCTATTTTTGGCAACAATAACTTCGGTATACGAAGCGTTGCCTGGAATTTGGGCGCCAAGTTCTTTTTCCTTTTGTGCCTTAGCGAGTTCAAATTTCTCACTATCAGTGAGCTGTCCACCCTTCTTATTAGCGGCACTACCAGTTTTCTTATCAGCGTAGTAGTCTTCACGATAAAGGAGGATAACGATATCCGCATCTTGTTCGATATTACCACTATCACGTAAGTCGGACATAACTGGTCTTTGTGAATCACGTTTCTCAACAGCACGAGAAAGTTGGCTAACAGCGATAACAGGGACTTTTAAGTCTCTCGCTAACGCTTTTAATGCTAAAGAAATCTGACGAACTTCTTCTTGACGACTGTCAGGAGAACGTCCGTTTTTATTTGCAACTTGGACAAGTCCAAGATAGTCAACAATAATCAAAGATAAATCTGGCTCATGTGCTTGTAGCTTAGTAGATTTATTGATAATGTCATTGAGTTTAATTGATGGAGTGTCGTCAATATAAATCTTAGTGTTTGCAAGTGTCTTAATAGAATTAAGGACCTTAACTCTTTCAGTCGCAGATCCTAATCTACCTGAGTTAATCTTCTTGGCTTCAACACAGCTATCCATCGCCACTAAACGGTTGAATAATTGTTCTTTAGACATTTCTAGAGAGAAAATAGCAACCGCTTTCTTGGAGTGAGTTGCAATCTTATGAGCAAAGTTCAAACATAAAGCAGTTTTGCCAACAGCAGGACGTGCTGCAACAATAATCAATTCACCAGGTTTAAAGCCTTGGGTAATTTGATTAAGTTTCTCATATCCAGTAGAAACCCCAATAACATCACTATCATTATCAGCGTCTTGAAGTTTTTCTAAAGATTCTTCAATGATTGGAGCGATTTCTTGCGCGGTAACGAATGAAGAAATGTGTCTCTTAGAGATACTTTCTTTGAATCTATTCTCGCTATCAAGAATAAAATCATTAATGTTTTCAATTTCTTGAGTGCGATATTCAGTATCGATACCTCTAATGGTAGTAAGCATCTTTCTTAAGACAGAGTTGTCTTGGACGATTCTAATATAGAAAGTGAGTGTACTAGCAGCAACGAATGTATTAGTACATTCAGCTAAATATTTAGCGCCACCAATATTTTCTAGTTCTTTTAAGTTATCTAATTCTTCAGCAACTGTAAGAACATCGACATCGACATTTCTATTTGCAAGAGCAGATATTGCTCTAAAAATAAATTTATGCTTTCCAAAGAAAAAATCATCTTCCTCAAGCGAAGTTAAAATATCAAGGCAATAGTCCTTTGAGAGCATTGCACATCCCAAAACAACACGTTCAGCGTCTTCGTTATATGGTAATTCAGTTGTAACTTTTTTAGTGACTGTTTTATTTGCCGCCATATTAATTCCTTTCTGAGATGTGAATCTTGATAACACCTACCACACCTTTATGTAATTCAATCTTCAAGGCATAGATTCCAAGCATATCAAGTGGTCCTTTATCAATGAATTTTCTTTTATCGATTGTGATATTGTGTTTGGCTTTTAATTCCTCTTCAACTTGTTTAAGAGAAATTGATCCAAAGAGCTTGCTGTCCTTGCCAACTTTTGCAGTGAATTCAAGGGTAATTCCCTTTAAAGTTTCCGCTAATTGTTGAGCCTCTTTCTTAGCGTTTTCTTCGGCAATTCTGGCATTTTCCTTCTGATTTTCAAGGATTTCGACACTTTTTTTGCTGACAGGAACTGCTAACTTGTTTTTAAGCAAAAAGTTGTTCGCATAGCCATCACTAACTTTGACAGTTTGGTTCTTTTTTCCAACATTTTTAACGTCTTGTAAAAGTATAACTTCCATACTAGTTCTCTTCAGTTCCTTGTCTCTTGTTCACATCAGCTTTCGCTTCTGGCAAGTATTTTCTAATCACATTAAGTAACATTTCTTCAACTTCAGAAACGTTGCTCTTTAAGAAGGTCACAGCGGCAGAAGTAAAGTGTCCTCCACCACCAAGTTTTTCACATAATTTGCTAACATTAATTAAACCATCACTACGAGCAGAAATCTTAATTTCCTTACCGCTTGTTTTGCCAATAACGAAAGCAGCGTGGATGCCTTTCATTGATAAACATGCATTGGCGGCTTTTGCAATTGAAGCAGCATCATAGAATTGATTGACATTAGCAATAGCGTAAACAACACCATAGTCAGCAGTTTTGAGGTTACTAACGATATTTGTTGTTTCAATATATTCTTCAAAGTCATCTTTGAGTAAATCATCAGCGACTGAGTTATCCGCACCATATTCCTTAAGAATTGTAGAGGCTTCAAACGTTCTAATACCAGTATTCTTGCTCTTATAGAATGAGCTATCAAGGAAGATACCAGAAAGCATAATTGTCGCATATGTTGAACTAAGTTCAATACGAGGCGAAATAGATGCAAACCTAATGAATTCGGTAATTAATTCGGAAGCACTACTAGCGGCAGGATCAATATAGTTAAAAACAGGAGATTCAATATATTCTTCTGCTCTTCTATGATGGTCAATAACAACAACTTTATTAGTGTGGTCTAATAGAGCTGGGGCCATAACCATATTTGGAATATGAACATCACAAACGACGACAAGAGTATTGCTCTTAACTAAGCCGACTGCGTCTTTGCCACTAACTACCAATTGTTCTAATTCATCACGGTTAAAGCTACTTGTTAAGGCTGCTCTGGTTTTAACTTCAGTTGCTTTTAAATCAACAACTAATTTAGCTGGTATTTTTACTCTTTCACAGATTGCTTTAACACCTAAGCAACTTCCTAAAGCATCCATGTCCATATTTGTATGTCCCATAATAAGAACATTACTAGCGTTTTTAATTAAGTTAATAAGAGAGTCGGCCAAAACACGGATTTTAACTCTACTTCTCTTCTCTTGAGCTTCGGTTTTACCACCGTAGAATTCCATTTCTTTTCCGTAGACGGAAACAACAACTTGGTCACCACCACGAGACATAGCGATATCAAGAGCAGCGCTTGCAAGTTCGTTAAGTTTAACGACATCTGGGAAGTCTCTAGCAATACCAATTGAAAGAGTAAGAGGAATATCTTCACCAAAAGAAACAGATCTAACTTTATCAACGATAGAGAAGTTGTCTTCTTGCATCTTGTTATATGCTTCAAAGTTGCAGAGCATTAAATAGTTACTATCTTTGAATTTACGGAGAAGAATTCCATATTCTTTAGCGTAGTCAAAGATAATATCTTTTGCCTTTGTAATGGTATCGTTATAGTCGTCATCACCTTTAATGACTTCGTCATAGTTATCCATGGCGAGAATACCGACGACTGGAGCTTGTAATTTAGAATATGAATAAATAGATTCATAATCAGTTGTATCTTTAAATATCCATAGACCAGCGTCGCTTAAATATTTGACTTCATAGTTACGGTTATTAATAACGAGTTTAGCAATTTCATTTGAATTCTTTTCTTTTAACGCCCTCAAATCTTTTTGCCAATCGAAAATGTTTAAATCAATAACATCGATATGTCTTTCTTTAAATAAGTCATTGTGCCAAATGATGATGTCGTTTTCATCAGTGACAACAAGGCCAATCATTGCAAAGTTATACGCTTCTTGGACATCGCTGCCGATGACTTCAGCAGCCTTTAAGTCTGTCTTATGTCTATAAGCAGAAATTCTAATTGATGAAGCCCAAAGCATAATAACATTAAACGCAACTAGAGCAGATGCTCCGATTGCAATATATTCAGGTTTACAAACCGTTTTAGTATTAAAGAAATCATTAAAATAAAAAACAACAAAAGCAGCGAGTCCAACTATTTCTACTAAAATAGTTATAAAAGCAATTGTTCTAGCGTGGTTAATTTTCTTTTTCATAGTAAATCTATTATATAGGTACACGCGTAAGAAGAAAAGAAAAAAACAGGAAAACCTGTTTTACTTTTATTGTTATTTTAACCTCAGTTAGCGAAGAACAAAGTGTTCTTATGGAACGCTCCGTAAGCAAATCCAAAACTCATGAAAAAAGAAATACTTCCACTAGGAGAAAATGAGGTTCTAGAAATAAACTCATCAACAGTAATATTTTCAATATATCCATATGGATTATAAACGGTAACACTATCGTTAGCGAGATCTAAAGCGCTAACAACTGAAAAGTGTAGAGTCCAAGCCCCTTCATACATTGCTGCCCATTCAATGGCCACAGGATTATTATTTTTCAAAGAAAGGCATACTTCTTTGAGCAAAATATCGTGATGCAAGTAAGTGTGCATTATGAAACTCTTAGAAGGAATTGAGTTATTGATTTCTCTAAGAAATCCTCTAGATGTTGAGGTAGAAATTCTACCACCATTTTTTGCTTCTAATTCATCTTCCGTCACTTTACTCCCATAATAATCGGACATCATTTCAATAGATGCATATCCACAGGAAATGTGTTGATTAACAAGATTCATTCCTGTGACTTCAACTTTATGAGAATATAATGGGTCAGTTCTTAAATATGAATAAGCAACATTAAGGCTAGCGCTTCTAATTCCAAAGATAGTAATAGGAATCGCTAACGCCAAAACAATTGCGGCTACAACCGAACTGACAATAATAATTATTATTTTTTTCTTATTTTTCTTTTTCATTCAGTTAAAAATTATAGCAACATTACTCTTTGCAATAAAGTGTGTCGTAAAACTCACTTCTTAAAGAGAAATAGTCAAATGTCCATTGAAAATTCTTGTCGAGCAAATCATCGATATCATCAATTTCTTCATACCATATTCCAGCGTTTTCTCTAATTAAATCGCTATAAAAGTTATAGTATTTTTGTCCTTCTTGAAGTTCATATTCAATGATTGGCTTTAAGTAATTTGTGTATCTCCTTGATATAAGTTCATCAACACCATCAATGGCTAAGAATAGTTCCCAAAAATCATAATGAGTAAATCTATCTGTCGCGTTATCTAGAGAATAGTCTTGGTTTGGACCTAATTGATATGGTCTGGAACAAGAATAATCAAAATCCCATGATGGCCCAAATATTAACTTGCCATTCACATCAGGAAGATATAGGTAAGTTGAGCGCCCGGCTAAGTCAGTATTTCTAAAGAATTCAGCAAGTAAAAAGAAATCTATAAAGGCGTTAATATCCACCAAAGAAGCGAAAGAAGCGGCATCTTTTTTAATAAGAGCGTCTCTACAACTGCCAATATAATTCTCAATAAATTGGAATTGAGTTTCACTCACTTCTTCGGGTGTATCAAGCTTATATTCTAGGTCTGTGTAACCATCTCCATCATAATCAAAAACATCAGTTGTTCCTAAAACAAAATAATTGATTCCTTCAACGCCTTCTTTATGGGCTAAAGTATCCATTTCAAGCAAGAAGGAGGTTTTACTTTCATCTTCACTTTCAACGAGATTGATTTTTTCTTTACCAGTCCCAATATCATCAATCAAGTAATATATGCCTAGATATGTATCATCTAAATAAACTTTCACAGGTTTAATTGTTGGAGAATATCTATTCGACAAGACATTCATATCATAAGATATTTGCATCGCTAAATAGTCTCTAAGCATAATTGGATCCATATATGACGCAAGAAGATTAAACTTTTTGCTTTTTGGAAGGTCGCCAATACTCACTTTCGTTGAAAACTTAATTTTGTATCCTTTTTTCTTAAACCACCTTGAAGATGTTCCTCTAATTCTCACTTTACCTAAATCATCAGTGAACTCTGTGCCCTTGTCTTCATATTTCAAAATAGCAGGACAATAATCATGATATGTTTCATCACTTCGATCTGGAATATGCTCGCCATTAACAGTAATTGAAATTGTCGGAATGTCTAAAGAATAATCTCTAGGGTCTAAATCTACTGTTTTTTAGGGATAGTTTGATATGTCGTATAGTCACATCTCGAACAAGTAGCATAAGGAAGATAGCCATCCTCTTCATAAGTCGCTTCTTTTCCTTGATGATCAACCAAATCATGGCCCAAAGAAGGCAAAATAATGTGTTCCCTACTAATTTCAACGCCATCATCAACACAATAAACAACAGAATCATATGAGCCATCTTCAGTACAAGTTGGTTCGATTCTATTTTCTTCTACTGGTAAACCACCCATATGTTTATGAACATTAAAAGTGCACCCACTAGTAGAAAGGACAATAGTTAAAAACAAAACAGCGACTCTTATGTTTAAGTTCATACCTACATCTATTATATCAAAAAAACCGTCCAAATGGACGACTTACTATGCCATAAATGAGCGAATAACTTTTTCACAGTCTTTTTTGTTCATAATCTTTGGAACAGGGTAGCCTGGATTCCCTTCTTTTAGCGCTCTAGAAACCAATGTATCTATATCTTCTTCCTTAATGAAATCAAATTTTTCAGGAATATTCATAGCCTTATTCATTCTTCTGATTTCGCTAATAAATGATTTAGCTTTTTCTTCTTCTTTAATTTCAGGTTTTGTGATTTCAATTAAGTCAGCGAGCTTGGCTAATTGTTTATAAATAGAACTTCCATACCAGTCAAGAACATATGGGAGAATTACTGCATTAGCTAATCCGTGCGGAGTTCCATATAATCCACCTAAATTATGTGCAATAGCATGCACATAGCCAACAAACGCTCTAGTAAACGCTGCACCAGCATAATATGATGCCTTAAGCATATTGCTTCTTGCTTCTATATCTTTTCCGTTAATATATGCTTTTTCTAAATTTTCATGAATCAACTTCGTAGCATCTTCAGCAAACTTAATTGTGGATTTAACATTGCTCTTACCAATATATGATTCCACTGCATGAGTTAAAGCGTCCATCCCAGTTGTAGAAGTAATATGAGGAGGTAATCCGATTGTTAATAACGGGTCAAGGACTGCGTATTTTGGTCTTAAGCATGGATCACATATCGCATTCTTTTCATGGGTTGTTGGGTCAGTCACTACCGCAGCAAGTGTGGTTTCAGAACCAGTACCCGCTGTAGTTGGAACCGCAAAGAAAGGTGGAATCTTCTTTCCAACTTTGAGATATCCTCTCATCTTTCTCACAGATTGATGAGGTTTGACCACTCTAGCGCCAGCGGCCTTTGCGCAATCCATCGGAGAACCACCACCAAAAGCAATAATCCCCTGGCAGTTGTTATTTATATACATATCTTTACATTCTTCAATGTTAGGAATTGTTGGGTTTGGTTGAACACCGTCAAAGACAAAATAAGCGATTTCTTGCGCTTTTAAGGCTTCAAAAAGCGAATCTAACAAATGAAGATTCATTAGTCCTTTATCGGTAACAATAAGAACTCTATCTATTCCTTTGTTTTTGATAAATTCTGGTAATTTTAATACTGCTCCTTCTCCTTCAAGAAGCGTAGGTTCGGACCAATCCATAAAACACATTCCGAATTTAAGAACTTTTTGGCAGATGCGATACCAACATTTTTTAAGTGCCCAACACATAGTTAAAACCTCTTTTTTAAATATACAATGTTCTTTCTATTATATGAACGCCACTGGTGATTGTGTATTTGATTTCAATCGACCAATAGTATGAATAATTTTGATAAGTAAACGGATGTAACAATTCATATCTTTGTTCTTCTGAATGTGCCTTTTCGGCTGCTTTTTCTAAATTATTATAGTAAACAAGTAATTCGTTGATTTCTTGCCCTTGACTATAAGAAATGTCAATATGGATAAGACCATTAGTTAAGGAGGCAGATAATGCCTGCACTCCACCACCAGCCAAATATAGCTCAACTGTTGATAATTCAAATTCAACATCTGTGTCGCTAAAATCAACAAAAGATAAAGGAATGTCAAAGGACCCACCTTCATATAATCTATTTGTCGACATATTTTGAATATTTCCATAATTGGCTGGCTCAATAATAGTTCCGTTTTGGACTATTTCACCTTGATAAGCAGATGACCACAGCGAATCAAAAGACCACATTTTATTGTTATAAACAATTGGATTATATGGATCAATAGCGCTTGTGTCGGCACCCCAGTTGATAGTAAATCCAGACGAATTATCACTCTTTAATGTTTCAAAAAACGCTAACGGATTTAATGTGTCACCAGAAATATTTCCAAAAGCAAGATCAAATTTTCCCACCATTAAGTGATCAGTATATATCTTTTCCCATTGAGTTGGCGCGTTTTGATTAAACACTATTTTGACTTTTCCATTTGAAACCGATTCATCTTCAAAAGCGCTCTTAATGTATCCGGCAATTTCATTTCCATACTCATTTATATCCGTTTGATACATCCACCAAATATCGATATTAATTGTGGTCGTTCCATTTGAAGGAATAGATATTTGTCCAGATGCTTTTAGTTCTTCAACCGCCTTTCTAAAATAATTAGATGCAATTTCTTTGTTATATCCGTAATCGTCGATATGTCCATCATAATTATGGAATCCTTTAATAGCAGTTTGATGAGCGTCCGTCGAATTATATGAAACCCCAGTAAGCGGATTAGATAAATATGTGTCTGAGAAGCAATTGATAGAAGGTGTCATTCCTCTAGATCTAGCAAAGTTCTCTCTATTGATTGACCAGAAAATTCCATATAAGAAATTCTTGTTACTCATCCAAGGTTTAACATGATATTCATTATCATATCCTTGTCTAACTGAACCGTTATAACCAAACAATGAATTCCATCTATCCTGCGTGCAAGAGTTTACATTTAATCTGATTACAGAATCACCAATCGTGCGTTTGTCATTTTCATTCAAATATTGAAGTTTACTCATTGGAATACCAATTTGATCTAACTCACCGTTTTGGAAATGGTTCCAATAAGAATCTGAATTATATGAAGCATCTTGTAAAACAACTATTCTAATTCCAGGAATGTTAAATCTATTTGGGTTATCAACTTCATACCAATCATTATTTAAAGAGAAAACTATATCTTGATTTTTGTTCCATCTTTCAAGGTAATAAGGCCCAAGGCAAAGAGTGTTATCAAGTGCAGCAATAGAATATGATTGGAAACTACCATAACAATTAATTCCGTTAATAATATCTCCATTACCAATTTCTAATAAAAACTCTTTAGGAATTGGAGAATACAAGTTTTTTGATAATGTGTACATTGCATTAAATTCATCAACGGCGGTTATGAATTCAAATTCAATAAATGAGCCATTAGAATCAAAACCTGTCCTAATTCCTAAATCTCCTGATGATTTCATCTCATTCCATAAGCTATCTAATGCGTTAATATCATCAATATTCTTTGAGCGATTATTAAATTCTTTAAACCCTTTAAAAACAAGCGAATTTGCTAACTCAGAACCACGTAAAGTGTTTCCAGTTAAAAGCATTTCAAAAACAAATTCATAATCTTCGAGTTGAACAAGTCGATTATTAAAGTTGCTTCTTAAAGAAGAATTAATGCGGTATTTAATTCCTTCTTCTTCACCAGTTTTAACATAGACCTTCCACTTTTTGTATAAATTAGATTGATTGTCTGGTTCATTATGAATTGGGTATCTATAATCAACACCGCCAATTTGATCTTTTGCTAAGACTGGGTAATACTCATAACCATTATGGTTATTGTTCATTCTCTTTCCCCAATAAGGAGCAGAAATGTAATTGTTCAAATCAGCAATTTGTGAACCCGATGCGTCCCACGCATTAATTGAAAGCGGATCAGACGATGTAGCAGTTTGAAGATAAGTTGGATAATTGTTGTTAGAAACGTTTGGTAAAGTACCATTAATATTTCCTTCTGATAAAACACCAAATCCATATCCATATATGTATTCGTTAGTAGCGAGACTAATACGTGATGAAAAGCGCATATATCCATCGTTTTGTGCTAAAGGAATGCCAGTTAAGAAATTCTCCATTGCGTTCTTTTCTAATTTTCCCATTATCTCTATTTTTTTGTCGTAATCACTAGAGTAGTCAAAATATCCATTTGCTAATTCAGATCCCATCCAAGATTGTTCACCCAAAAACACAATTAAACCAACATATAAATCATCCAAGACTATCATATTTGGTTGAACTGAAATGGTATAAAATAGGCCGTTACCTACATCTTTTTGGTAATATTTTTTACTTGACACTGCGTTTGCCATAATGTAACCATTGGAAATAAGTTGATTAACAAAATGATCAAAAACGCTCTCTCTTTGAAGACATAAAATGCCGATAGAAGTTGGTGAACCTCCAATATCAAAATTAAAATATGAACCATTACCAATAAATGGAACGTGATTTGGTAACTGACTTCTTAAATTAGAATCATAATCAGAAAATAAACCAACTGATTTATTATCGCGATATGGCTCATCAGCGCACGGAGTAGTCACTGACAAACCGTTATAATAAGCATCAGAATTAGAAGCACCATAAACAAGCAAAAAATATCGATGATTTAATTTGTTTACATCAAACGTAATAACTTTGTTATTTTCTTCTACGTGATTAAACCTTAATACTTCTAAGTCGTAGTAACAGCCATCCAAAATATCATCCAAAGTTAAATGGTTGTAAGAGAAATAAAAATAGTAGGTTCCAGAAGGAGCAGTTTCGCTATTAGTGTAAGAAAGCGAAATAGAAGATATTCCTCTAATAGGAGATTCATTATTATTAGACCAAACAATATAGCTATTTGCAGAAGCTTTTACTATATCATTAGTCAGAGATGCATTTTGAATAGTGGTGTTAATAGTATTGTTGCCACCATTAACGCTTGCCGAATAGTAAATATTCTCATTAACGTTTAATTGCTGAATCGGGCCGGTTCCAATAGAATTGGTCGTGAATTTATCATTATTATTAGATATAGATGAAGATATAGTCAAACTCAAAGACATAGCGACTACAAAAAATAGCGAAAAAACAGTAATAGATGTGGCGATTTTCTTTGTTTTGTTCATAATAAGGTCCTTTAACTTTTTAATTATACCTTATATTAAATAGTTATAGAAAATAATAACAATATATAAAAAGCCGCCCATAATGGACGACTTAATTTACATTGATTTATATTAAATTAATTATTCTTGTTTTTTCTTCTACAGATGACGAAGAATGAACCTGCAGCGATTAAAGCAATGCTAGAAGCAATGATAATCACTAATGAGAGATTATTATTAGAATTATTTCCAAATGTTGGAACATATGCGGAAGCGGTTGGATTGTGAGTGCTTAATCCTAAGAAGTCATTATATCCTTTTTCTTCTTGCATATTTACATAACGAGATAAAGCTTCAGAAGAATAAGAAGCGTATGATAAGCCCTTTCCACGTTTAACTTCAGCAGTATAAAAATCTGCTTGTGCTCCAGGGATTGAAGCCAGTGAATTATAATAACTTTTTAAAGTAGTTTGATCTTCTTCAGAAATAGAACCTGTGCAATAGCCATTTTGGGCAAATTCATCAGCTGCAGCTGCAGCAGGATCGGTAATAAATAGCGACCCTCCATTACGGTCAAAATAAACAGAGTATGTTCCTGGTGTACGACATTCAATTTGATTACTTCCGTTTAAGAAAAATGCATCATCAGAAGAATCATCTAAATCTTTACCTTTGATAAAGTCTGAAAGAGTAAAAGATGTTACCCAGTCACTTTCCCAAAGTTTTACACCAAATTTTTCTTCGGCAACAAATGCTTTTGAGTTGTAATACTCAACATGATTACTTCCGTTTAATTTTACATGTGATAAATTGCCAGTATTGCCCCAAGCACCGCCGGTAGTGCCATGCATATATGCAGTGCCAACAAAGCAATATCCAGGGTCAGCAATTACAATGTTTCCATTTGCAGTAAAAGCAAGGTCGTCGCTTTCGTTCCATTTATACTCGGCGTTGTCCTCTTCTAACGCCCATGGGTCTTGTCTCCAATCGGATTTCTCGAACCAGTTATCATATCTTACTGCTTTCATATGAGTAGGAATAAAATCTAAGCTATATTCAATGAAAGTAACAAATCGGTTTTTTTCAGCAAACCTATATGAACCCCATCCATTATGATTATTATCATCCCAGAAATATACTGAGATATTTTGGCCATCGCTATTCGAAGCCCAGCCAGCACCGGTTAAATCAACCGAAATTCTTCCACTTGCTGTTGTAGCAGCCTCGACTTTCTTCGCTTCACCCCTATTAAGACTTAAACCACCAGCGACAACTGCGCCTAAGGTTAAGGATAAACCAAGAGTGAGAAATAAATTTCTTTTTTTCATCTTATTTTGTTTTTCTAGTTATAAATAGCCACACTTTATAACTTTAAATTCCCTTTCTAATTAAAATTAAGTTTAATGGCTAACCCTAGGATTAGATTTTCCTAGAGGTTTGTAAATAACTTACCTGACGTATAGTTAAATACAATTTTTTGACGAATTTTTCGTCGAAAATCCTCATAATCAGATTTACTCCGTTAATTCTAAACTTAATAAAATGATAACCCTCCCCGTTTGTTTAGTCATTTTTATAAGTTTCGACACGCAGGCCTCCAATTGTTTCACACGCAGTCGTACGAAACGTGCACACTTTGACGACGCTAGACAGACCGCCCAGACAGCACAAAAAAAGCCGCCCTTCATGGACGACTTAATTTACATTGATTTAGCCCTAGGATTAGGACTTCTTCATATGCTTCGACTAACTGCCTTGCGAGGAAAGTCATTTTTAGCCAACTGAGGCAAATCGCGACTGACCTGCTACAAATATGTAATCGTCCAAATCCGTTTTTCCTGATTCGTCTAAATTTCGCTTTCCCCGAAAATATCCCAAATAATGAAAACAAGCATAATTATAAGATCTCCCAATGCCCGAATCTTTTACCGTTAATTCTTTTAATCTTGTTTTCTTTACTCAAAAGAGCTATGACGCTATCAATAGTTCGTGGCGAAACACCAATTCTACTTGCCAATTCATCAATACTGATTCTCGGATTAGCTTTGATTAACTCTAAAACGCGTGTTTCCCTTGGTGTAGTTTCATTATCATTAGAGTCAATATTAATAAGTAAGTCTCTATTTCTTAATGTGTTGTGTTCATTAAGAAGCAAATTTCTTAGAAACATAATAATGTATTTTTTATCATCATATATGCCTTTACGAATGAACTTGAAATTAGCCCTCACCAAGGCGTTTCTAAAATACCAGGCATTTTTAGCAAAAACATCATTTGTTACATCATATCCTAGCGATCTTAAATATTTGATGAAAAATACCGCAGTGGTACGAGTATTTCCTTCCTGAAACGCGTGAATCTGCCAGAGATTAGAAACAAAAGTCGCTAAATGTTCAATGACTCTATCCTCGGACAAATCAGCATATTTAAAATTTCTTTCGGTCTCGAAATCATACTCTAGAGTGTTTTTGAGTTCATGATAATCGCCATAAATGACAGATCTACCATCAAGAACCCACTCTTTTTTTATGAAGTTATAATCTCTTAATTTTCCAGCATGGTTGAATACGCCTTCAAATAGTTGTTTATGAATGCTAACCAATTGCCCAACTGTAAATGTAAAAGAATCGTCAGAAATAATTTGTGCAATTCTATTTGACACAATATCTGCCTCTTCTGTTCTTTCATCTTCGCTAGGTTTATTCTCATAATAAGAACTAATTATTTTATCTAGCTCATCTAAAGATATTTCTCCTTTGATATATTTATCAGCTTGCAATAAAAAATATGTTGAATTCTTAAGTCCGTCAACATCTTGAAGGCCAATTCCAGTTTCAATTAAATATTTGTTCGAATACTTATTTTCCATAGGAAAATATTATCACAATCATCTCCAAAGCGCAACTCCAAAACGCAATTTAAATATTTTTGCGCTTTGAAATTATTCACATAAACTCAAACAGTAAAAAAGCCGCCACTATGGACGACTTAATTTACATTTTATGAGAGTTTTATATTTAAAGCTGGACGAACTCCCTGAATTATTCCTTTATTGCCTCCGCTTCCAGAATAGACACCAGTTTCTTTAAGATTTCCATCTGTATCGATTACCCAAACAAGCCAAGATTTTTGGCTATATGGAGAGCGTGTCCAATAACGGCCACAAAACATATAATTAAAACTATAATAAACACCGCCTGCTCTAGCGTAATCAGACGTTAAACAATGTCTTGCTTCGATTTGATTTGGCGAATTTTCAAACCCGTAATCATCATTCAAATAGTCTTGATAACTAGGTAGAAACACTTTATCTGTTGTGTTCTCACACGCATTTTTATTATCGGCAGTGTCAGTGGTTTCAGCACCATTATTCACTGTTGATTCTAGTACATAGCTCTTATTTAAAGAAAATGCTTTACTATAAAAAGTTGAATTTAGCCAATCCCTAATTTTTGAATTTTTATAATTACAAGCATAATTATCTTCCCAAATATATGCGTCTAAAATTATGCTGGATGCAATATAATACACACCAGATTCATCACTTAAGACACACCAAACTATTGGTTCGTATTTGAACCAATAGTTTTTTCCTTCTTCAATGGCTGTTCCATTATCAAAAACATACTTTTTACTATATGGATCTGCGGTTCGTTTTGCATAATACTCGCCTTCATACAAACACCATCCATTCGTGTTGTCATAATACGTATAATCCAATGAATCTAAGGTTGCAAGTAAATCTGAATCATCAACATTTGTTTGAGGATAAAGACCATAGACAATTGTCTTTTCATCTAATAAAACAGGAATGTCCCCAACATTTTCTTCTTCGGTTAAAAATAGTGCTCTTAATGAGCGGTCGCTACTTGGCATTTTAAACGTATATGTTAAATCGCCACTAACTTTTCTAGAACCTTGATACCAACCTTTAAAAACACATCCTGAAGCAGGGGTAGCAGAAACAACAATTTCCTCTCCTGTATAACCTTCGCCAGAAACAATCTCAGCAGACCCCTTAGACGTATCATTGCTTTTAGCAATTAGATTATATAATTTAGATGACCAGGTAGCAGTCAATTCTAAATCTAAGCCCATTTTAAAAGTATAATTTTCCTGTTCCGAAAACAATAATCCATTATTATCATACCATCCCACGAATGAATAACCGCTTAATGGCGATGCAGTAATTGTTACAGAGGAATCATAATAATAGCTTCCTGCCCCTGTAATGGAACCGCAATTATAGTTAGGGTTTTTAAGAGTTAGAGTATATAAATTCGCATCCCATCCAGCAATTAATGTCATATCGCTAGTGACCGAATAACCAACAAACGACCATTCCTCATCATTATAGGTCCAATTAATAAAAGAATATCCTTCTCTTGTTGGATTAGCAGGTCTTGTAGCTTTTTCCCCATGTTTAACTTTTTGTGGTTCAACATGTGATCCTCCATTTGAATCAAATGTTACAACATGAAAATTTTCAACGTGTCCAGGATTAGAATTCGAGCAAGATAACAATGAAAGTGCTATTGGTAAAATAAGAAATTTGATTTTCATATAATTACGCCTCATACGAATTATATCAAAAAAGCCGCCACTATGGACGACTTAATTTACATTGATTTTAGCCCTAGATTTAGGACTTCTTCATATGTTTCGACTAATGCTTTGTGAGGAAAGTCATTTTTAGCCAACTGAGGCAAATCGCGACTGTCCTAACACAAATATTTGTCGTTGTCTAAGCTGATCCATTCAGTTTTGTCTGAAGTCGCCCATCCATATTATGTCGTGTTTGAAGGCTGTCGCGAGCGGGGAAAACGAACTATTTTTGCTGTTGGGACGGA
>CADCGC010000028.1 GCA_902800905.1 uncultured Erysipelotrichaceae bacterium | reverse complement strand
AACATTACTTCTCTATTTGATAAGGCGACTATTTTAGAAGATTTAGGAGTCAAATATCTTTATGTTTTAAAGGCAAATAATGAGCTATTAAATCTTTCAAAAGATGAATTTATTAGTGATATTTTAGAGAAAATAAATCCTAAAAGGATTTACGCTGGTGAAGATTATCGCTTTGGAAAGAACGCTGAAGGGGATATAAATGACCTCGATAAGCACTTTAATTTATTTGTTCAAAAGCTTTTATATTTAAACAATCACAAGGTTTCTTCTCGATATATTAGAGAATTAATTGAACAAGGAAAAATGAAAGAAGCTAAAGATGATTTAGGTCGTCCATATCAGGTGACTGGAATTGTCGTAGAAGGAAGACACAACGGAGAAAAGATGGGTTTTCCTACCGCTAATTTGGAATTAAATTATCCGTATGTTTTGCCTAAACTTGGAGTCTATATTGGCTATGCTATATTGCTTGATAAAAAATTTAAAGCAATTATATCGATGAGCACTCACCCAACAATCATGGAACTCAATGAGCCAATAATTGAAGTTCACTTAATTGGCTATGAAGGTAATCTTTATGGAACGGAAATTGAAGTTCAATTCATCGACTACATTAGGGACATTGAAAAGTTCGATTCCATGGATGATTTGAGCTATCAATTACAAAAAGATAAAGAATACGCAAAAAATACTTTGAAATAATATATTTTTCATATATATTAATACAAGCGACTTATCTCTAGAGTCTTCGAATCCTCAACGAACACTCCGGGCTTAAGTTAAGAAAAAAATAAGGAGGAACTTGAAGATGGCACTTTCCAAAGAAAGAAAAGCAGAAATCGTCAAGCAATATGGTAAGAACGAAAAAGACACTGGTTCAGTCGAAGTCCAAGTTGCCTTACTTACCGAACAAATCAAAGCGTTAACCGAACACTTAAAGAAGAATCACAAAGACGCAGCTAGTAAGAGAGGCTTAATGATTCTTGTTGGTCAACGTAGAAGCTTACTTGATTATCTTGCTAGAACAGACCGTGATGCTTATTTAAAACTCATTGTCTCTCTCGGTTTAAGAAAATAAGTTAGAGCACAATCGATTAAATTAGAAGCGAATCAGATCGCTTCTTTTTTATTATTTTTTATCAATAAATTGATAACTGCTTTTTGCTTTATACTTTTTAAAAATTTTTTACGAAAAAATCAAAAAAATCCCCTCTTAGTATAGTGAGGGGGCGTTTATGGAAAACTCCTTAAACGGCTCCTTGACGTTGAACGAATCTGCTATAGAAAGGATGGCAAAATGGAAACTGGCAGCGCACTTGCGTGCCTAATCCTGTTCGTTATCGCTCTTGTAGTGATAGTGATCATCTTCAAGCGTTAAAAAAGTTCCTTTGCGGATAACGCAAGGGAACAAACCAACGCTTACATTATAGATAGTCTCGGCTCAAATCAAGGAGCCCCCTCTCTTGGAGACATCTCAAAAGGGATGTTATCTAATAAGGTCTTCGTGGTTTCTTCCTTCTTTAGTGCATCCCGATAACGGGGTGCTCCAAGAAAAGGAAGGAGGATAAAGTAATGAGTGATGCATTACAAATACTAATAGTTCTGTGCTTATTAGTGTACATAATTAAAACCCCAACCCGCATGGGTTAGGGCCTAACTCCTATTTAAAGTAAACCACAACTAATAAAAATAATCAATAGAATCCAGCCTAATAAATGATATCTATTTTATTTTTATAAAATAATAGTGTGATTTTTCTTTTTTTATGATAAGATACAACCGTTATGTTATTTAGAAAGAAGAAAAAAGAAATGAAAAAAGTATTCGAATTAGTATTCGAAGGAAAGAAATTCGTTGTTGAAGCCGGCGAAATCGCAAAGCAAGCTGATGGCGCTGTCTTAGTGAGATTAAATGAAACAGTCGTTCTTTCCACCGCATGCGCATCCGATTTACCAAAAGAAGGCGATTTCTTCCCTCTAACAGTTGGTTATGAAGAAAAACAATACGCCGTTGGTAAAATTCCAGGATCGTTCCTAAGAAGAGAAGGTAGAGCAGGAGAACACGCTACCTTAACCGCAAGATTAATCGATCGTCCTATCAGACCAATGTTCTCCGAAGGATTCAGAAATGAAGTCCAAATCGTTAACACAGTCATGTCAGTTGACCAAGACTGCACACCAGAAATGACCGCTATGCTTGGTTCAAGCTTAGCCCTTGGAATTAGTGATATTCCATTTGATGGTCCAATCGCTGGTGTTTATGTTGGTAGAGTTAACGGCAAATTCATCATCAACCCAACCGTTGAAGAAAAAGCCAATTCTGATATCAACTTAGCAGTTGCTGGTACCAAAGAAGCTATCAACATGGTTGAAGCTGGTGCTGATCAAGTTAGCGAAGAAGATATGTTAGACGCCTTAATGTTTGGCCATGAAGCCATCAAAAAGTTATGTGTCTGGCAAGAAAAAATCATTAAAGAAATCGGTAAACCAAAACGTCACATCGACTTATATGTCTGTGATCCAGTCATTGAAAAAGATGTTACCGAAAGAGCAGAAGCTCGCTTAGTAAAAGCTATCTCAATCTTTGATAAACTCGAAAGACAAGACGCGATTGATGCGATTGAAAACGAAATTATCGATGATTACGATACAAGAAAATACGAAGATGAGAAAACTCATCAAAAGACCTTATCGATGGTCAAAGAAACTCTTGAAAAATTAGTCGCTAAAGAAGTTAGAAGATTAATTACCGATGAGAAGATTAGACCAGATGGTCGTAAAGTTGACGAAATCCGTCCTTTAGACGCTCAAGTTGACTTATTACCAAGAACTCATGGCTCTGCCATGTTCACTCGTGGACAAACCCAAGTCATCTCTGTGACGACTTTAGGTGCTAAGAGTGATGAACAAATCATCGACAACTTAACCGATGAAGAAACACGTCACTGGATGCATCATTATAACTTCCCACCATACTCTGTTGGTGAAGTTGGTAGAATGGGCTCTCCAGGAAGAAGAGAAATCGGACATGGTGCATTAGGTGAAAGAGCGTTATCATACGTCATCCCAAGCGCCGAAGAATTCCCATACACAATTAGAACTGTTGCAGAAGTTGTTGAATCAAATGGTTCCTCTTCTCAAGCTTCAATCTGTGCATCCTGTATGTCCTTAATGGCAGCTGGTGTCCCAATTAAAGGCATCGTCAGTGGTATCGCTATGGGCTTAATCAGCTCTGGACCATTAGATGGCAAACATCCATATACCATCCTTACTGATATTCAAGGCTTAGAAGATCACTTTGGTGATATGGACTTTAAAGTTGCAGGTACCGAAAAAGGTATTACTGCTCTTCAAATGGATATCAAAATTAAAGGTGTCACTAAAGAAGTTCTACGCGAAGCTTTAGCCCAAGCTCATGAAGCAAGAGCGAAGATTCGTGAAGTCATGAAACAAGCCATTGCTGAACCAAGACCAGATGTCGGTAAGTATGCTCCAAAAATGGATACATTCTTCATCGATGTTGACAAGATTAGAGAAGTCATCGGTACTGGTGGTAAAGTCATCAATGAAATCATTGCCAAATGTGACAATGTCAAGATTGACATCGAAGACAACGGACAAGTTACTCTCTACCATATGGATAGAGAAGTCATCAACAAGGCAAAACAAATCATCCTTGATATCGTTAGAGAAGCCAAAGTTGGTGAAGAATTCGTCGGTGAAGTCACTAGAGTTGAAGAATATGGTGCCTTTGTCCACTTATTCGGTAACGTTGAAGGCTTATGCCATGTTTCACGCTTAGGTTGGGGATATGTCGCTAAAGCAAGTGACGTTGTCCATGTTGGAGACACATTAAAAGTTCGTGTCATCGAAATCGATGATCACGGAAAAGTTAAGGTCTCTGCTAAAGAATTTATGGAAAAACCAGCGGAAGAACTAGGAAGAAAACTCGAACATAGTTCTCGTCCAGACAAATCCGTTAAAGGTCCACGTAAATTCAAAAAATAAGGACTAAACAAAAATAATTAAAATAACTCTCGAAAATTCGAGAGTTTTATTTATATAATAAATACAGATATGTTAGACGTAATCATTATTGGTGCAGGTGTCACCGGTGCTTTTATCGCCCGTAAGTTAGCGCGCTACGAATTATCTGTTGCTCTTTTTGAAAGGGAAAACGATGTTGGCAACGTAACAAGTAACGCAAATAGTGCTATCGTACATAGCGGTTATGACCCTGTCCCACATACTCTAAAAGCACTTTTAAATGTTCGTGGTAATCAAATGTTTGATGAGATTAGTGATGAACTAGATGTTCATTTTAATCGTTGCGGTTCTTTAACTGTCGCGGTTAGTGATGAACAAATGGTGATGCTTTATGATTTAGAAAAGCGCAGCCAAGAAAATGGTGTTCCAGTTCGTATATTAACAGCTGAAGAAGTTAAAGAAATGGAACCACACATTAATAAAGAAGTGAAAGGAGCGTTATTAGCTCCAACAGCCGGAGTTATTGATCCATTCAATTTAGTTGTCCACTGTGTGGAAAACGCGGTTGATAATGGAGTTAAACTTCATTTAGCAGAACCAGTTATTGATATCAAAGATAATGGTGATTATTTCCTTGTTAAAACTAGTAAAGGTGAATATCAAGCCAAAGTCGTTATCAACGCCGCAGGATTATATAGTGATAAGATTGCGGCAATGATTGAAGATATCGACTGGAAATTAATTCCAAGAAAAGGTGAATATTTCGTTTTAGACCATTATGATGTCGGTCTTGTCAATCACACAATCTTCCCTCTTCCAAGTGCAAAAGGAAAAGGTGTTCTTGTTTCTATGACAAGTAGCAACAATTATATTGTTGGACCAAGTAGCGAACCAATCGATGATGTTGAAGACTTCTCCACTGATAGTTACACATTAGGCGAGATTCGCCGTCAAGCAACAGAGCTTGTTCCAGATATTCCATTTAATCAAGTTATTAGAGTCTTCTCTGGAGTTAGACCAACTTCAACGAGACATGATTTCATCATTGAACCAGCAAAATCAAATAACAGATTTATTAACGTTGCAGGAATCGAGTCTCCTGGACTTGTTTCTTCTCCTGCAATCGCCGAATATGTCTTTGAAAATTACGTCTCTAAACTGTTTAGTTTAAAATTAAAAGCAAACTTCAATCCTCGTGTTAAGAAATACACAAGATTAAATGATATGAGCCTTGAAGAAAGAAATGAAATGATTAAGAAAAATCCAGAATTTGGAAAAATCATTTGTAGCTGTGAAAAAGTTTCTTTAGGCGAAATTAAGGAACTGCTTGAAAGAAGTGTTCCACCTCAAACAGTTAAGGGTGTTAAAAGAAGATGTAGAGCAGGCTTTGGTAAATGCCAAGGTGGATTCTGTTCTCCAATGGTCGCTCTTATTTTAGCGAAACATTATAATGTTTCTCCTTTAGATATCAAATGGGATAAAGAATCTTCTAATATCCTCAAGGAAGAGGTGAAGAAATTATGATTAAACGTGATTTAGTGATTATTGGTGGTGGTTCCGCTGGTATGGCGGCCGCTATCGAAGCAAAGAAAAACGGAATCGATGATATTCTCATCTTAGAAAAAGATGGAGTGTTAGGCGGAATTCTTAATCAATGTATTCATAATGGTTTTGGCTTAACTGAATTCAAAGAAGAATTAACCGGACCAGAATATCTTTCTAGATTTGCGGAACAAGTCGAAGAAATGGGAATTGAATATAAACTCAATTCTTTAGTTCTTGATGTAACCGAAAATAGAATCGTTACTTATAGTAACGCTGAAGACGGAGTAGTCTTAGTAGAAGCTAAAGCCATCGTCTTTGCAACTGGATGTTATGAAAGAAGCGCAGGAGCGATTCAACTCTCAGGAGATCGCTGTTCTGGCATCATTACTGCAGGCACCGCTCAAAAATATTTGAATATCCATGGTTTCCTTGTTGGAAAACGTATCGTCATTTTAGGCAGTGGTGATATCGGACTTATCATGGCGAGAAGAATGACTCTTGAAGGTGCTAAAGTTTTATGTGTTTCAGAGTTAATGCCATATTCAAATGGTTTAAATAGAAACATTGCTCAATGCTTAAATGATTACAATATTCCTCTATATCTTTCTAGAAGTGTTCTACGAGTAGAAGGCAAGAGTGGTAGGGTAGAAAAAGTCGTCTTAGCAGCGGTCGATGATAAGATGAAATTCATCCCAGGAACCGAAATGGAATTTGAATGTGATACGCTTCTATTATCTGTCGGTCTCGTTCCTTATGTTAGTCTTCTTGATAAGCTTCATGCGGAGATGAGTTCAACTAGAGGAGCGAAAGTTAATGATCAATTGATGACTTCTATTCCAGGTGTCTTTGCTTGTGGTAACTGCTTACATGTTCACGATGTCGTCGACTTTGTTACTGATGAAGGAAGAGACGCTGGTAGAGGCGCCGCTAACTACATCAAAGGTTTAAGTGAGAAGAAAAAACATATCGCTATTAAACCAGGAAATGGGGTTTCTTATGTTATTCCTCAATTTATTGAGACTGATTTAAATAACGATATAACATTTAAATTTAGAGTTAGAAAACCAGTTAAGAACGTCTTTGTTAACTTCAAGAGTGGAGACCAACTAGTAAATAAAGTGGTTAAGCCAGTTCTTATTCCTAGTGAAATGGTGATGATTAAACTTAATAAAGACAAGTTAACTAATTTACCAATTGATGAGATCGAAGTCTCTTTGGAGGAAAGATAAATGAAAGAATTAACATGTATCGTCTGTCCTAGAGGATGTCGATTAACTATCGATGATAATTTAAATGTGACTGGCAATTTCTGCCCCCGTGGAGCAGAGTACGCTAAAAACGAATTAACTAATCCAAAAAGAATGATTACATCATTTATGAGGGTTAAAAATAGAGAGAACTGTGTTGTCTCTGTTAAGACTAGTGTCGCAATTCCAAAAGGAATGATTTTCCAAGTGATGGAAGAAATCAATCATGTTGGTGTTGATGCTCCTACTCGTATTGGCGATATTGCTATTAAAGATGTACTTGGTACAGGTGCTGATATCGTTATCACAAAAAATATTAAATAATTATTTTTAACACAATTGTATTTTGTTAAAATAAAACTACAGAAATCGCATAGTCAATGTTTTGATTTTCTTAAGGAGTTTTATGTCAGAAAAAATAAAGGTATTTGCTTTGGCTGGCCTCGATGAAGATGGCCGTGATTGCTACATTATTGAAATAAATAATGATATTTTTGTCATTGACGCCGGAATTTCTTTACCTGACAAAACTATTCCAGGAGTAGATTGTCTACTACCAAACTTTGACTACCTTATTAAAAATAAGGAACGTATTAGAGCTTATATTATTACGCATGGCCATGATGAGAGCATGGGAGCAATTAGACATTTCTATAAATACGCTCCAGCTCCAGTTTATTGTTCAAGAACGACAATGACTATTATGGAAGGACAATTAGCGATTAGTGAACAACAAAAGCTTAAATATGACTTTAGGATTATTAAGCCAAGTGATGATGTGACTATTAGTGGAACTCGTGTGAGATTCTTCCAAACATGTCATAACGCTGCTAATTCCTCAGGTGTTGCGATTTCAACATCTCAAGGGAATATCATCTTTACTGGAGACTTTATCATTAACTTCGCAACTGAAGAAACAAACTATCAATTTGATCTTGCTATGGCAAGTGAACTTGCTAAAGAACCAACCCTTCTCCTTATGGCGGAATCAAAGAACGCTGATAAAAATGGGTATTGTTCTCCAAAACATCGTTCAAGCGATTTGATTGAAAAATATTTCAAACTTAATCGACGCATTTTTGTTGCTTGCTATTGGCAAAATATGTATCGAGTAAGAGAGATTGTTCGTTTAGTTAAAAAGTATAATAAAAAGATTTATTGTTACGACAACTATACCGAAATCATCATGCAACAAATCGTTGCAGCGACTGGAACTGGCTCTTTAACTAAGGATGACTTTGTCTCAAAAGAAAATTTCTTAAGAGTCAGAAAGAGCGATTTAGTGATTTTGATGGTTGGACAAAACGATGACCTTTTCAAAGAAATCACATCTCTTGCTAGAGGCAATAACTCTGATAAGAGAATAATATTAGGAGAAGATGACATCTTTATAGATGTCGCTTTACCAAGACCAAGCTTTGAAACCATCGCCACCAGATCAATGGATTTAGTGTATCGTACTGGATGCGATGTTGTATGGCTTAAGAATAAAGATGTTTCAGCGATGCACGCTAAAGAAGATGACATTCGATTCGTTCTTAACCTTTTTAAACCAAAATATTATTTCCCAGTTCGTGGACATTACACAAAGATTATGGAAAATGCTAAATTAGCAATTTCCTTAGGCATCGGACTTAACCACATGAATGTCTTTGTCTTAGATAACGGAATGCAAATTATTTTTGAAGAAAATAGAAGACCAGTCATTCTTCCTAATGAAGTAACAGGAATTGATGTTTCTCCTATTTTAGTTGATGGAAGAGGAGTCACCAAAATTAATGATGAAATCATTGAAACTCGTCAAAAGATGGGTATCGATGGATCTGTGGTCATCGCATCGACTGTCTCATTAGAGCAAAAGAAAATCATCGCTGGACCTGATTGTCAAATGAGAGGCTTTGTCTTTGTAAAAGAAGCGGAGCCACTTCTTAAATCAATTACTCAAATCTATTTAGAAGAAGTTAATACTATGTTAAATCGTGGTCTTGATATCGAACAAACAAAAAACACAATCAAAGACAGAATTAGATGGTTTATACGACGTGAAAATGGTCGAGAACCACTCATTGAACCGATTATCTTAGTTATCAAATAAAAAGCACTGAAAAAAGTGCTTTTTTTCTTCAAATATTATATACGTATGCGTATAATTATTAATATGGCAGAAAAAGAGTTTAGACCAGTTTCATCAAGAACTGAAAACATCATTAAAGGATTATTTACAATCCTTCTTTCTGTTGTTGTTTCGATTAATGTTGGAAAAATTGGAAGAACTCTTTCTTTCCCTCTCTTATATTTTTTAGGTGCGGCGTATTATTTGCTTATTGCCTTTGCAATTTTTGCTGGTGGATATCGCCTTGTTAAAAAACAAAAATTAAAAATAACTGACTTTAAAATTGTTATTGGCATAATCCTTGCACTACTTGGTTTTGTAATCATCATTTCTTATATTTCATTTAAGGCAAATGGTCAAACATTCACCAACATTGATTTTATTGATTTAATTACTAGATTCAACGGTCAACTTGAAACATATTATTCTGACAAAATTATTAATGTCTTTAGCAGCGATAATTTATATTCATTAGGACTAATCGGTACTCTTATTTGTGGTTTGGTGGCTAATGACGCAATTATTTTGTTCTTAGGAATAATTATATTAATTATGGCGGCTTTATGCTTTGTTTGGAACTTGATTTTTATCCATAAGGATAAACGTACAAGAGAACAAAAAAGACAAGAAAAAGAAGCGGCTCGTAAACAAATTATTGAACAGCAAAGGTTGGAAGAAGAAAACAATCCTGTAATTTCAAGAAGATCATCAATCTATGATGAAGAGCCAATTACTCACGACATTAGTCAGGATGTTTCATACAATCACGAATTAGAACCAGCTAAAATTGAACCTGGTTTTGAAAGAGAAGAAGAGCCAGTTGTTAACGAAAATTCTGGTTTTGATTATGTCGGCGGACAATCACTTGATGAAATATATGGCAAACAACCAGTTAAACAAGAAACACATAGTGAATATAATGAATTCACACCTTTAGTCTTTAGTGCGGATGATAATCCATTTAATTACTATAGCACTCCAAAACAAGTGACCCCTGTTCAACCAGTTCAACAACAAGTTGAAGAAACTCCTTTAGACGAAATCCAAGAAGAGGAAGAAGAGATTAATTTAATTGATTCTCGCCCTGTCACTGAGACCAAGCAAGAGGAACGTCCTATCAATGAAGAACTTGTTATGGCTCAGACAGTTTTTGCTGAAATTGTTGAGAAAAAAGAAGAGCCTGTTCAACCAGTTCAACAACAAGTTGTTGTCGAACAACCAAAACCTAAAAAACGTGAAAGAGTCGTATGGATTGCCCCTTCTCCAGAACTTTTGATGACTTATGAAACTCAAGAAGCTAGAGAAAGAAATGAAATGGTGGCAAATGAAAGAATGCTCCAACTCAATAAGATTCTTGAAGACTTTAAGACTGGAGCAAGATGTGTTGGCTACACAATTGGTTCAAGTGTTACCCGTTTCAGTATTGACTATGACACTAACGTCACAGTTAGAACTGTTGAAAAATTAGATAAAGATATTTCCCGTAAACTTGGCGGTTTAATTTGCCGTTTTGTTCCAATTATTCCTAACGAACCATATTCAGGACTTGAGATTCCTAACGCAACAGTAACAACTGTTGGATTTAAGGAAGTCTTTACTGCTCTTCCTGATGTTAAAAAGCATCCTCTTGCTGTTGCTTTCGGTAAAGATATTGCGGGCAATGTCGTCTATGCTGATTATAACGACTTCCCACACTTACTTGTTGCTGGTACCACTGGAAGTGGTAAATCGATTTATGTTCACTCTGTTATTTCAACTTTAATTATGAGAGTGTCACCAGATGACTTAAAAGTTGTTTTGGTTGACCCTAAGAAAGTTGAAATGACTAAATATCGTGATATGCCTCACTTGTTATGCCCAATTATTACTGAAGCCGAAAAAGCTAAGGTGTGTTTAGACAAATTAGTGGATGAGATGGAAAAGAGATACGAAATGTTCTCTGTTGATCCAGAAATCAGTGACATCAAGCAATATAATGCTTGGGCTAAAGAAAATAACGCTGACCCAATTCCATATATCCTTGTTGTTTTAGATGAATATGCTGATTTGGTGGATAACTGCAAAGAAATTTCTATGCCAGTCGTGTCCATTGCTCAAAAAGCGAGAAGCTGTGGTATTCACTTGCTTATTTCTACACAAAGACCATCTACAAACGTTATTACTGGTGTTATTAAAGGTAACTTACCAACTCGTGTTGCGTTATTAACATCGAGCTACACTGATTCTATGACCATTATTGGTGAAGGTGGTTCAGAAGCCCTTTTAGGTAAAGGCGATATGCTTGTTCAATCTCCTCTTATTTCAAGAACTGGTGTAACACGTTTGCAAGGTTGCTTTGTTCAAAATAAAGAAATTGTTCACATAGTGAACTATTTAAAAGAACATTATGAAACTCATTATGATGAGAATTACTTAGATTTAGTTGACCATTCTAAAGAGCCAGCAGTACCTGCTTTAGCGCTTGGAGAAGTTGAAAAAGAAAGTTCAGCTGAAGAAGAAAACAAATATCAATCAATTAAAGAATGGGTTATGACTCAAGAATTTGTTTCTATGAGCAAAATTCAAAGAGAATGCTCTGTTGGCTTTAATAGAGCGGGTAGATTCTTCACAAGACTCCAAAAAGAAGGAATTGTCGCCACAACACAAGATGGCTCATCCAAAGGATGTAAAGTACTTGTTCATGACAAATTCTATTCTGGTGATGGAGATGACGATGTTGGAAGCGGTGAATTAATCGGATAATTATGGAAAATCAACTTATTAGTGCCTTTTTAGTCTCATCCAACAAAATTGAAATCAATTATGTTAGTGAACAAATTGATGATGTTGTTTTTCGCTTATTTTGTGACGATATTGAAATCAAACTCAAAAAGGAAAAGATTACAAGCACCAATCAAATTCATGTAATTTTTTATGAAGTAGACCATCCTTTAGAACTTGGTCATATCTATAAGATTAAGACCAGCGAAGAAGAAGACGCTCTTTTAAGAACTGATAGATATGTTTCAAGTGAAGAATTTGATGAGTTATATTCATATGATGGAGAACTTGGAATTAAATATTCTAAAGAAGAAACATCTTTTAAACTTTGGTCTCCGCTAAGTGAGAAAGTATTTTTAAAACTTGAAAAAGGTGAAAACAACTTTGTTCTTTTGCCGATGAAAAGAAAAGAAAAAGGTGTCTTCTATATTAATGTTAAAGGTGACCTTTTCAACAAGAAATATAAATTTGTTATTTATATAAATAACATTCCTAAAGAAATCAATGACCCATATGGAAAAGCTGTTAATGACAATTCTGTTTATTCAGTGGTTATCGATATCAAAGATATTATTAATTTAGGAACTGTTAAACCAGCAAATGAAATCTTATCTCCAACAAACGCGGTGATATATGAATTACACATTCGTGATTTCACTGAAGGAGACAAATATATTTCAAATCGTGGCACTTATTTAGCGTTACTTGAAAAGATTGATTATTTAAAACGACTCGGTGTGACACATGTTCAACTTTTACCAGTCATTGACTTTGACGCGGTTGATGATTACGACAAGTCAACATATAATTGGGGGTATAATCCAATTTCTTTCTTTGCTTTAGAAGGAAGTTATTCGCAATATCCTGAAGACGCTTTAGCGAGATTAGTTGAATTTAAAACACTAATTAATGAATTCCACAAAAACAACATTAGAGTGGTCATGGATGTTGTTTATAATCATTTATATGATTATTTAACCACAGATTTCCAAAAGAATGTCCCATATTATTACTTCCGCAGAAGTGGCAAAAAAATGGCGAATGCTTCCGGATGTGGTAACGATGTTGCTAGTGAAAGAAAGATGGTTAGAAGAATCATTTGTGATTCAATCAGATATTTCCTAGAGGTCTTTGACGTTGATGGATTTAGATTTGATTTATTAGGCTTAATTGATATCGACACTAGCAAAGAAATCGTTAATATTCGTAACGAAGTCAAAAAAGACGCTCTCCTATATGGAGAAGGTTGGAATATGGGTGTTGAACTCAAAGCTGAACAAAAGACATCTAGTGATAATTCTCATTTCATTCCAGAGATGGGATTCTTCAACGATCGATTTAGAGACATTATTAAAGGTTCAACGTTTGACCATGGATCACCTGGATATATTTTAGGTAACAAAAATAACTATTTTGAAATTGATGATGTGATTTTTGGATCAATGTTATCAAGAAGATACGCATCCTTTAATCAGTCAATAAATTATATTGAATGTCATGATAATCAAACTCTGTTTGATAAAGTCTCATATTTTGATGAATCTCTTGAAACAAACCTCAAGAGAGTAAAATTGGGTAATTTAATTACTATCTTCTCTTTAGGTGTTCCATTTATTCATATGGGGCAAGAAATTGGTCAGTCAAAACAACTTCTCGATAATACATATAATGTTCCTAAGATTAACAATATGGATTGGAAGCTAGTGGAAGAAAGAGAAGACATGGTTAAAGTCATTTCTGACGCGATTGAATTAAGAAAAGGACTTAAATTTGAAAATATCTCTTCAATCGAAGACTTAGATGGAAATACTTCCATAGAACATTTAGAAAGTGGACTTTTGGTTTTTAAGACTACAAACCCAAACATCTGTGTTTGTAAAAACGAAACAACGATCATCATTAATCCTCTTGAAACCAATATTTCACTTGATTTGAACGATGATTACGCTGTCTATTTCACGAGTAGCGCTGGTACGTTTAGAAGTCCAAAAGAACAACTTGTCAGAAACATTATTGTTTCTGGATTAAATTTGGTGGTGTTAGTTAAATAATGTGGCACATTATTAGAGCGGCTTTATTACTTTGTCCTTCCCTAATTTGGGATTATTTCGCGTGGATTTTAAAATATTCTAAGCATCCAGAAAAATATCCAATTGAAAAGAGATATTTTAGAACTAGGAAACTTATTAGAAGCGTTAATAGAAAACTTAGAATGGATCCAGTGATTGAAGGAAAAGAAAATATTCCTGATGGAATCGCATGTTTCTTTGTTAATCATTTAGGAGCGGTTGACCCTCTTTTACTTTTCGAAGCGATGGAGAGACCAACGACATATGTTGCTAAAATTGAATTAATGAAAACTCCATTTGTTGGAAGAATCTTCACTGGAATTAATGGCTTATTCCTAGACCGTTCAGATTTAAAACAACAACTTAAAGTCATGATGAAAGTTGAAGCGTCTTTAAAGAATAAAGAATGTAACTGGGTCATTTATCCAGAAGGAACAAGAAATAAAGATCCAATGAATCGCTTACTAGAATTCCATAAAGGAACATTTAGACCAGCGGTCAAAGCAGGAGTCCCAATTGTTCCAGTTGTTTCCTATGGTTCGTTTAGAATTTTGAATATGAAACACAACTACAAAAAATATCCTACATATGTGAAGTTTTTACCTCCAATTTATCCTGAAGAATATCAAGGTAAAACTACAGATGAAATCGCTGCTATTGTGCAAAGCAGAATTCAAAAAGAGGTCAGCTTTGTGGCTAAACCTCTAGATCATAAGAGAATGAGTGAACTTCACGATAAATACTATCGATTCAACAAAATCAAATAATTAGTATTTTCGTCTTAATCCCTTTGGATAATAGTTCTTAATTACTTCCCCATTAGTTTTAGCAATATCAACAGGGTTTGAGTGGTATGTTAGTAAGACACACCCTTTATTTTTATTTGGTAAATTTAATTGACTTCCTACAAGATATTCTTTTAATTGTTCGTTACTTAATTCAACACTTGGCATTTCGTTTTCTGACAAAGTTCTAGCGTAATGAAGGTCATATCTAAATATACCTTTTGCTTCGCTTCCAATTTTTACTCCATATCTAATGACTTTAAGCCACTTTGTTTCTATAGAACAAGGTAATGCGAAAGAGGTATCGCCAAAAGTCTTGATATCATATTCTTTATAAGAATCTGCTAAAGGGATTCGACATTTATTGTTGTTTTTATAATTTGTTTTGTTAGAGACTCCTGGTTTACGGATGTGACAAATATATTGCCCCTCTCCATTAAAATGAGACGGCATGAGCCTAACGCCGATTGGCTTTAATTCGTTTACATATCCACCTTCAAAATTGAGTGGATCAATAATCGCGTCTGTATTGTTTAAAAGATATTCAATTACTTCTTCATTTTCTTCGATAGAATAACTGCATGTTGAATAAGATAATAGTCCACCTGGTTTTAACATTTTATAAGCGTAAGAAATCAGCTCTTTTTGTATTTCAGCGAATTTATATACCTTATTAATTGACCAATCGTTTTTAACACCATCGCTTTTTCTAAACATCCCACTTCCTGAACATGGAGCGTCTAAAACAATCTTGTCGAAAGTGTTCAAATAGTGATGATAGATTTCACTAAAATCATTATTGGTGATTAAGAGATTTCTTAAGCCAAGTCGCTCCGCGTTATTTGAAATAAGGAACGCTCTTTGGGTTGATAAGTCGTTAGAAATAATTAACCCATTTCCGTTCATTTTTAATGATGCCTGAACGCTCTTTCCTCCAGGGGCAGCGCATAGGTCTAAAACATAGTCGTCTCCTTTAAAATCAATCAAAGAAGAAACAACCATAGCACTTGGCTCTTGAAGATAATAATATCCAAGTTCGTGATAGAGGTGCTTTCCTAGTTGATATTCATTTTTATCATAAAGGTAAGCATGTTCCACTAAAGGATGTTTCTTAATGTTTGGAAATTCTTTAATGAATTCTTCATCACTAATTTTTTTAGTGTTCAATAAGACCGCATGAAAATCTTCCCCTTCTAACGAAGATATGAGTTTATTTGCTTCTTCAAGAAGAAGTGAATTCTTAAGATGTTCAATGAAATCCATGGAGTTATTATATACGATTTACAAAATAAATGTATAAAATACATTACTTTGTGGTAACATATAGGTGAGGTTTTTTACATATGAGAATGGTAGATTTAATAATCAAAAAACGTGATGGTCATGAATTGACTGATGAAGAAATCAAATTTTGGATTGATGGATATGTCAAAGGTGAAGTGACTGACTATCAATCAAGTGCAATGACCATGGCAATCTTTTTCCGCGGTATGACCAAAAGAGAAATCGCAACTTTAACTGACTATATGGAACATAGTGGCGAAGTTATTGATTTAAGCGCGATTAAAGGCATTAAAGTTGACAAACACTCCACAGGTGGAGTTGGTGATAAAACTTCTTTGGTCCTTGGACCAATGGTTGCCGCTGCTGGTGGTAAACTTGCGAAAATGAGTGGACGTGGCTTAGGCCACACTGGTGGAACTCTTGATAAATTAGAATCAATCCCAGGAATGTCAATTGCTAAGACAAAGGAAGAAATGATTGACCAAGTCAATCGTATTGGTTTAGCAATTATTGGACAAACAAGTACACTTGTTCCTGCCGATAAGAAACTTTACGCTCTTAGAGATGTCACCGGAACAGTTGAATCAATTCCACTTATTGCTGCTAGTGTTATGAGTAAAAAACTTGCTAGTGGAACAGACGCTATTCTTTTAGATGTCACCGTT
>CADCGC010000027.1 GCA_902800905.1 uncultured Erysipelotrichaceae bacterium | reverse complement strand
CAGTAAATATAAAAGGAAGAAAATTGCACCTTTACGGTACTTTTCTCTCCCTTATAATTCCCATCTAAATTATATCATTATTTATAATAATATAAAAGAATGTAGTTGATTATTTTGTAGCCAAATACGACTGAATGATTTTGTTGCAATTCATCCCCCACCTAGCTATAGAGGTAGCCATCGATGAATAAAAGCATTGTTAATCACAATATCGATGTGGGAGACTTCTTGCTTAAGGGCGTTAAATATTATTAATAATGAATAGGCAAATAGATTTTGAAAATCTATCTCTTCTTCTTCATTAATCTTGCTTTAATTTCTTTCGCGTAATTAAGTCCGTTTTGTTTATCTAATAATGTTTGAAGTTTGTCGCAAGCTTTTATAGATAAACCATCATAATCAAATAGTAAATTAAATGTCATATCAAAGGCTTTGTATGATTTATTTGATTCCACTAAAGGCATTGAAGAGAAAGAGGCAATTTCATAGTCAATCTTGCTAATAAAATCAAGAGCGATATATGGCCATAAGCCTTTAGACTTAGAGAATTGATATGTCACATATTCTTCTAGATGCGCTTGTTCTCTAATCATTAAGAACCTTTCAGTCATTGACGCTCCATAAACATCGTTATAGATATATGTTGCAGCGAAATATGAAGAGTACATATCTCTAATGATATTTCCAGAAACAATCTTACGATTGATTAAGTAGTTATAAATATCTTCGCTTCTTTTTTCGAGTTCAAAATCTTTAGTTTCTTCATTGATTTGTCTTTTGTCTCTTAATTCAATTAAATAATTGGTGATGATATTTAATATTGATCTCGCATCACCACTTGCATTTCTTTCAAAACACACGACTTGTAAGGTGCTTTCTAAAGTGATTGGAAGACCATTAAAAACATTTTCACTAACAGAAAGATTCTTTCTTCTTTCTAAAGATATGAACAATATGTCTGATATTCGTTTTAAGATTCCATATGGTTGAGTTTCAAATGTTCGATTAATGAGATAGACGTAAATCAAATTTGACATTAATAACGGGTTATATCTCACATCATCTCTTAGTTCATCAATTCGAGACATAAAAATCTTTTTGCTGATTAATTCTTTTCTTTCAATTCTCTTTTCGTTTTTGTGATAGATATAGTCAAACATTTTTGAGATGTCATCTTCATTAATAGGACTCAAAGATAAGGAAGTAACATTTATTTTAATCGCTTTTTCAATTTCGCTAATATCTGATTTCTTTCTACTTGTAAAAATGAGATGAATAAAGTCTTTTCTTCTAAATTCGATATTCTTCAAGAAATTATTTAATAATGACAAGAGTTTTTCTTTATCAGATGCTTCATCTAAAGCATCAACGATAATATAGAAATCGCCTCGATATTTGTTATCAAAGCAGTTATATATTTCTTTTTCGTTAATGCGATTATATTTACGTCCTTCAAAATGAACTGATTTGATGATATTTACTAAATCAAGTCCACGTTTATTCTCTAACAAATTAGATATTTCGCTACAAGAAAGGTAAATGATGAAGTGGTCATCATCTAAGGTTGAATGGATGAGATTCTTAACATAAAGAGATTTTCCTGTACCACCATCACCATATATTAAAGAGGCTTTAACTTGTAGGAGGTCGCTTAAATTATATTTATTCCCTTCATCATCTAGGAGTGTTCTTTCAATATATCCTTCATCAAAAGAGAGCATTGTTGATAACGCCATATCATCAACTCTTAGTAAGTCTTCGCTTAAAAGAACATTGTAATTCTCAAACGATTCTTTTAATTGTTTTTGTGAATCAATAAAGAGATAATTAATGACTTCTTGTCTCACCCTTTTAATAGCGGGATCGGCTTTAGAAGAAAAAATATTGTTATATTCTTTTAATGCCTTAAATGGATGATTATCAGGTAATTGATCAAGGGCTTTAGAAAGAACAAATTTTTCTTTTTCAATCGCGTATATAATTAGTGAATTTTGACTCACTTCACCTCTAGCAATTCTTTCTAAATATTGTTTAACTTCAAGGGCCATATATTTTGATTCCATGGCGTTACTTGAAAGAATAACAATCATTCCAATAGCTTTATTAATTGCATAAGCGATAGATGGATTTAATATGCCACTTCCGTCTTCATCGCTTTCCCAATGGTTGACACCTATTTCTTTTAACTTCTTTTTTATCTTTTCTTTAATTGCTTTATCGTGATGATTCCAAGAAATAAAGTAATCAAATGGAGTGTCGATTGAATGCTTCTTGTTTTCTCTAATTTGAATTTCTAATTCAACTTGTTTTAATTGCTCTTTGCTTTCACTAAGTCCACCACGATACGATTCTTTTAATAATCGTTTTGCTTCGATGAATGGTTCAACATCAATTACTTCTTCTATTTGCGTTTTTGGTTTTGCTGTAACATCAGAAAGAGTTAAGGTTGTTCTTTGTTCGGTTTTTTGTTCGGTTTCTTGTTCTTTTTCTCTTTTCTGTTCATTCTTAATAGCCTGTTCTTCAAGCATTAAAGCAAGATTATATTGAGCTTCAGGAGAACCGTTATTAGCGGCTTCTTTCATCCACCTTAACGATAATTCTTTACTTAAAGGAGCGCCATCTCCATGAAGATACATCATTGCTAAATCGAGCTGAGCACTAGCAATACCAATTGTTGCTGCATATTCAATGAATCTAAATTGTCTTAATTCAGTTTTCGCTCTATCTACTCCACAAGAGGCAGCGATTTTATACCATTTATATGCATTAGGAATGTCATTGAGCCTTAAATCATAGATACATCCAACTTCAAACATCGAAGAAATATCTCCAAGTTTAGCCGCTCTTAAAAAGAGAGCTAATGCTTTTTGATAGTCTTCTTTTTCTTTCATTAAGAATTGAGCGTATTTCCTATATGAATTTCTTATGTGCCCTATATCTTTTTCTTCTTCAGCTTGTTTACATCCCAATTCGTGATAAAAATTGGCTTTTTCTATATCAATATAGCCTTTTTCTAGATAATAAATATCGCCTAATCCAGTACTACAATTTGAAGAGCCTTTGTTTGAACCTGTTATCAGTGTTTCTATAGCTTTATTAATATCTTGTTTATATATTCTCCCCTGTCGATAAAATTTCGCTAAAATGGCATAGGCAATGGCAGAACCCTTCTCAATAGCGCGTTTAACATAATCAAGAGCTACATTAAAATTTTGTTCCACTCCTCTTCCAGCGAAATACATATCTCCAAGATTATTAAAGGCCGTAGCCGAACCTTGTTCAGCCGCTTTTTGATACCAAAATAATGCGTCTTGTAAATTTGGCTTAGTGCCTATTCCATTATCGATATAATATCCTAGACTTACTTGAGCAACAGCATAACCAGATTCCGCAGCCATTTTAACAAGTGAAAATGCTTTTTTATAATCTGGTTCACCATCTATTTCACCAAAAGCGTACATCGTAGAAAGGTGCAACATCGAATTTGCGCTACCATATTTAATAGCCTCAAGATAATATTCTTCAGCTTTTTTAGGATCTTTAATTTCTTCATCACTACGATAGCGATTTGCGATATTATCATAAGAGACACGAAGTTTTGATTGATTGTTCTCTTTTTTTGCTATTTCAATAGCAACAAGATAATATTCAATCGTTTCCTTTATGTTTTTAGAAACGCCTGGTCTTCCTCGATATAAATAATCAATAACTAAATACGTTGAATCGTAATCACCCATCTTAGAAGCGACTTTAAACCATTTAAGAGCCTCAACAAAATCATTATTCTTTTCGCAATTCTTCGCTAAGAGGATAATTGAATTCAAATCTCCGTTATTAGCGGCTTCTAATAATGCTTCATCAATATCAGCGGATGAAGAAAAAGAAGATGACTTATTTTCATCGACGCCATCATATAATCCTTCAATGGTATATTTTGGTTTCTTTTCTTCTTCCATAAGAAAATAATTACTAATATTTTAACACATACAATATGTGTAACAAAAGACCAATTAGTACATCAAAATAGTCTATATTTTAACTATTAATCAATGCGAATGGGAAAATATCTATGTAAAAATATCCAGCGTATAAATCGTAATCAAAATATACGATAACTTTTCCTTCAGGATCTAAAGCATAATAACAGAGTTCATCTTGAAAATCTGGGTATTCATCGGTTAAATAAAACACTTCTTCAGTATAGTCTTCTAATAAATCATCATATTGCATAATGAAATATCCATTTTCAAGAAGGCAATAGAAATAATCTTCTTCTAACAAATAGCTACTTCCATCACCATCAACAACAATTTCAAGACATTTGGAGTCATTATACATGTAGAAAGAAAAATCAAATTCAAGATTTTCACCCGTTAAAGCTGGAACAACATTTTCTCCAGCGATAGTTGAAACTGGATATGTTGGGAAGCTAGTTGGATCAATATTCGGGATGAAATTAAAGCAAAATAAGCCCAAACAACCCATGGATTTGCCATCATATTCTTTAATAGAGGCTAAACCTTGTATTTCAATCGCGTTAGTTTTACTGAGGTTCTTATCTGCAAAAAGGACATTTTGTTCCCAATATGAATATGTATCGTAATCGACGAATCTTTGTAGTTTTACTTCACAAGTATATTTCCCTTGTTCATAAGCAACATAAGCGTAATCGATAACTTTTTGTTCCGCAATTTCTTGGGTTTCATAATATAAGTAAAACCAGATAGCAGGATCTCCATAATCGTCGATAACTGTATCATATTCAAAAGCATCACATTCCAAATATGGAATGACAGTGCCCACTGTGTCTAGACAAGCTTGAGCAGCCTCCACTCCCCATTTGGAATTAGCAACTTGAGGATTGAGGTTACTATTATTACAGCCTGTAACTAATAGGAGTGACGTTAAAAAGAGTAATAGTTTTTTCATAAAATTAGTTTTGTTTATCGAGTCTCACTCCACTTGATGCATTACCGAGAGTATAGACATCACTATCAGCGGTCTTATATTGTAGTTCAATATAGCCGCCATCACTTGCTAAAACAATTCTCGCGAAATCATTATCGCTTGAATAGAATTCATAAGCGTTATTTTCAAATGAATCAAATGATAAAGCGACAACACTGTCAAACTTTTGACCGGCAATCATTAATGATAATGTTAATTCAGCTTGAGTAGCGTTTTTCACCTTAAAGGTAACGTCGAATTTATTAACACCACTAGCAATGTCGCTACCAAAGAATGTTTTACCGATAAGTAATCCATCTTCATCAACGATAGATTCTTGTAAGTAAGCAGTAACAGTAATCTCATTAGAGACCATGTTCTTATTAGTAACACTTACGGCTTTAATTGTCGCAGTACCTTCTTTTAAGGCGGTTGCTAAACCTGTACGAGAATCAATAGAGATGACTGTTGGATCACTTGATTCCCACTTAACATTCTTATTTGTCGCGTTATCTGGATTAACTAAAGCGGTAAATCTCATTGAGTAATTGACTTTGAGTCTATCTCTAGGAACACTAATAACGATAGAAGTCACTGGGACTGCTTCTGGATCATTATAGTTATGGCAATCATCGTTTTTAGCGAAGGTAAAGTCTTTCATACCGATTGATAAAGCGTATGTTCCACCAACCATTGAGGATTTAAGAACGACTTTGACCATTGAGCTTGGAGCGAATTCTCTAGTTAACACTTTTGGTGACATACCAGTAGAAAGTGAACATTTATTGAATTCGGCAATCATCTCTTCACTGACATCGATTGTTGTCCATTCATTTCCATCGTTAGAAACGGAGATGATAACTGATTGTAAGTAATTTAAAGCGTTCTTTGCGTTATTTCTAAATAATGCATAGGCAAAGGAAATCTTACTGACTTGTTGATTACCGAAGTCAAATAAGACTTCGTCTTCAAATCTAGTATTGAAGTAATCACTACTATTTGGATTAGAGAGTAAGACGACATCATCTTCTTCAAAGTTATCAGAATATTTGCAGTCTGTAGTTGTCATTCTCCAAGTGCTGATTGAATATGGAGCTTCTGAACCTAATAAGGTATTGGAAGCATTGATAACATAGTTACCATCTGAACCAGAGTGGCTATTAAAGGCAAAGCGATAAACGTCTTGATCACTTTCTTCTACTCCCTTAGGAGCGTTGACTTTGACTTTAATGACGCTTGAAGAGACTACTTGTTTGTCTCCATTAATATGAGAAACGTAGATTTCGCTTTCTCCTTCTTTGATACCTCTAAGGTAACGATGTCCGGAATAGGAATATAAGATTTCAACGACATCAGGATTAGAGGAATGCCATTCCACGTCTCTTTTATTTGCGTTAGTAGGTAAATATGAGAAAGAGACATCAATTGAGTCATCTGGATACATGACGATTTGATGTGTTTCATCACTTGTAACAGCGTCATTAATAACGATATCTAAAGAAGAGATATAAATATCTGGTTCTTCTGGATGGCCAATCATCTCTTCATAAGTTTTGATATTAGAAGCATTAATTCTTTCTGGAAGAGGATTAGAACTACTAGAAGGATACGCAGTAGTACCAAAACCGCTTAATTGGACGATAAAACCATAGTCTTCGTTATTTGGATCATCAAACCCTCTAATACGGCTAATATAGCCGTCAGAGTTCACTTGAATATCAACATAAGTAATATCGTTAGTCATATAGGTGAACTTGAGTCCACTGACGACTTTATCAATTGCGGATTCTTTAACTACATATGTACCTAAAACTGATTCAACATCATCTTTAGTAATTGAAGAGAGGAAGAATGGCATATAGAAATAAGCGTAATCAATTCCAACACCGATTCCTTTAGAGCCATTAGAGATCCATCCTTTAGTGACATAATAGGAAGCATCCCAATAAGCATAGCTTTTGCCTTCGTAATACGAATAGAATGCCCACGCATAATCGTTTCCATACATTTCGGCAGTCGTACCATCATATACAGCGACTAAGCCATCATTATTTTGTCCTAAATAATATTCATATCCGAACTCTTCTCCCACCATCATGGAACTAAGAGCGTATGCGACTTGCATATTGGAGTAATCTTTTTTAAGAGCTTCTTCAAAAGAATCTCCGTGAATGATTGGAGGTGGGACTTCTCCTCCTCCACCTTCTCCACCGCTAGATTCACTAGATGGATTACATCCTGCTAAAGCAAGTACTGCAAGAATTGGTAAGAATAATAATTTGTTTTTCTTCATAGAAGTTATTCTCCTAAGCTTTATAAGCTTGATATATAACAACACATATTGTGCTTGATGAGATTTGATATAGTAGACCCACTTCAACTGTGTATCTATCACTTGGTCTAATAACGGCTAAGTAAGTAGAAACAATACCACTTTCAGAAGTTGTTGTTTCTCCTTTAGTTAAACCATACCTAACGAGTTTATCTAAGTAGTTAGAGTAATCGGTACTAGAAGCGTTCTTATAGAAGATTCTAATCGTATAATCACTATCTCGATTAAGTCCAACTGGATCGAAATAGTCCCAATCATCATATACGGCAGTATCACTATCAGTTAATCTTGGGAAAAGGACTAAATCTGTGAATGACATGATTTGAATGCTTGGCCAAGCATTGCTTATAGCAATGTATACCGCGTGACAGTCATAATCACCATAGGTTTGATATACGACGATATCGACATAACCCGTTGAATCCACTAGTTGAACTGCGCCACTACTATCTGTAGCGGAAGCAGTGAACTGTTTTGTTCTTAATGTCGATACATAATCGTTCGCTGAAGTAGCACTAACAAAGTTCGCGTAGATAATTAAGCGATTGTAATATTGATCATAACTAGTGTTATATGATTCAGCAGGACAAACAGGAATTTCAATCTCGCTAAATAGATAGACGAGTCTTTCATTCCATTCTTTTTCTCTAGTTTCTCTAACGAATGCTTGAATGATGAAATATGGATTAGTTTCATCACTCACTAAAGAGTAAGAAAGAAATAAATCAGAAGAATAATCCACCATGAGGTAACCATAGTTACCTTGGCTAGAGAGAATGAATCCATTCTCCACCATCTTTTCTCCATATAACTTGTTGCTACTAGAAGAAGAAACACCAAAACATTTTACTTGGGTACATAATAAAGATTCTTCTTCCACGGTGATATATCCCACCACAGCTTCATATCCACCATTAGAGACAAAAGCAGGAATGGTATTGCTTTTCTCTTTACAGGTGTATTCAATCATCTTTTGGATTTTCTTATCCCAGTAATTGGTTTTATATGTTTCTCCAACAGTCACTACAATCTCTTCTTCTTGAGGAGAAGTTTGACTTGGTGAACAAGATATAGCAAAAAGAGGAATCAATAGTAATAATAGTTTTTTTATTCTTCTCATATATTTCTTCCTTTGACGTTAATTGAATTAGGCAGGAAGGCAAAGCCTTCCCACCTATTCCAATAAATAAACTAAATTTCAGTTAATTCGATTGAACCACCAAACACAGCGATAACTCCATAATCAAATAAAACAGATCCATCATCTTCATATTCGAGGAACATCGCTCCTCCACCATTTCTAATATAGACTGAGACAGAGCTATCTTCGGTATAGATATATTTACCCTCACTTGAATCATATTCGAAAACATAGTCAGTTGATCCGTCACTAATTGTGATTGAAGTACCGCTAACAAATGTTACTGTGTATGAAACGGTATAATCATCTTCAAAAGTATATTCAACACTTGCAGGTGCAGTGACTGTCACTGTCAATGTTGCGATATTACCATCAACTGTTTCAACTGTGATATGAGCAGTTCCTTCTTTTTTAGCAGTTACTGAACCAGTTGCACTAACTGTAGCAACACTTGTGCTATCTGAAGTATAAGTCAAAGACTTATTTGTTGCATCATCATTAACTGTTGCGACGATTTGATATGTATCGCCTTCTTCAAGTTCAACTGAATTTGGTGTAACGCTAACAGTTGCTGGGACATAGGCAACGACAGAAACATAGAATTTAGCAGTAATGCTATTTGAGGTTGTACATTCTAAGTAGAAGTTACCAGCGTTATACGCTCTAACGACACCGTTATTGAATGTTGCGGTGGCTAATGAAGCTGCTGCGAAATTGTAAGCAACATCACCCATCGCATAAACACCGTTGTCATCATCTACATACATAAATGAGATTTCTTTTTCATCAGTGTCAATTGTGATTGTGAGGCATCCTTCTTCGAAAGATAGGCTGTCTCCATTACGTGTTCCATCAAATGTACCATTTGTTCCTTCGTAGTCACTTGTTGCAACATCGCTATAAGCGATATGGTATCCATTACTGTCTTTTGTGACAACGATTGGGTTGACTGTTAATTCGAAAGAATCTCCGTCATTCCAGGTTCCATAAATGTCTTCAACTGTAATTGTGGATTTTGGTGAATATGTTCCAACTAATGCATCGGTTTCAACACCTGTTTCATCCACTAAGGAGATATTGACATCTTCTGCTGGGATTGCATCACTTGTTGCTGCAAAGTTGAATGTATCTCCAACATTCATTTCATATCTTGTCGAAGATGTGTTGGCGGATACTGGTGATCCGTTAACGCTCATAGCAATTGCGGTTGCTGGGGTAGCTTTTACATATTCACCATTTCTTGAGGAATATTTGTCGACATAGTCAACAACTGTTAAATGATTGGCATCAGCAAATTTTAACAAGACATTATCGCTAGTTCCTCTTGAATAGAGTGCACCGTCATCATAAAGAATACCAGCAAAGTTATATTCAACTTCGTTGATTGTGGCAGCGCTGCCATTAACAACTACAGTATTTGTGTTTTTGACATATTCTCCATCATATACTGTTGCATCACCGATATTAGCGCTTTCGCCATATTCACATACACCAGCGTCAGCAACTGTATATGTGAATTCAATACTTGAAATGTCACATGTGTAGTTGTCATATTTTCCAACTAACTTGAAGTAGTTCATATTTGGAATATCGTTAAAGATACGATCTCCACTGCTACTTTCAGCTTGAAGGAATTCAAACATATTATCTTTACTATAACCAGCAAAGAGTTTGTAGTTTCCAGAACCACCATTGACTCTAATTGTTGTAACACCACTTAACTTATTGACGTTTTCGATTGAATCTCCTTGCCTCACTCTTGTCTTGTTATTTTGGATTGACATTGAGTCAGCAGCTTCAGAGACTTGTGTGAGCTTGAATTGAACTTGGTAATTACCAGCGTTTTCATTACTCGCATTTTCCATAGCAACACCATCAGTGAATTCGTGTTCGGTGCTTAAATCTAATGTAAATGTTCTTGTTCCTGGTAAAACTTTTGCTTGGAAGAAGTTTGATTGAGAATTAGCAAACAATGCACCAAAGCAAATGCCTAAGCTAGCAAAGACAGTAACACTAGATACCGCTATGAAGTTTCTTTTTCTTTTATCCATTTTAATTTCCTTTCTACGCCTCTACATACGAGTAGGCGTGCAATAAAAATATGCGAATATGATATAACTTTAAAAATGAGATGTAAAGAAAAGTAGTAAGAATATCAAATAAACAATAATAAACAAAATTCTTATGATTCATTCTAAACATTTTCAATTGTTGCTTCTCTGATTAATAGTTTTGTTTATTACTTTCTTTGCTTGTTTATAGAGTTTATAAAAAGAAGTCAGAATCAACTGACCTCAATTTATACGCTTACTAGTGTTATTAGTAATTCTCTGCTTTTAATTCAAAATAGCTTCTTTCGTGATTACATGTCGGACAAATCTCTGGGGCTTCTTTTCCGATATGAATATGTCCACAGTTACGACATTTCCACACGACTACATCATCTGCAACGAAGACATGATTGGTTCTTAGATTTTCTAAGAGTTTAAGATATCTTTTTTCGTGCTCAGCTTCGATCGCTGCCACTAATTCAAATTTAAGAGCGATTTCTTCAAATCCTTCTTCTCTAGCTTCCTTTGCCATACGTTTATACATTTCCGTATGCTCAAAATGTTCACCCGCTGCTGCGGCAATTAAATTTTCTTCGGTTGAAGGAACTTTACCGCCATGAAGATATTTGAACCATAATTCAGCGTGTTCTTTTTCATTAGCCGCTGTTTCTTCAAATATTGCTGCGATTTGTTGGTATCCTTCTTTCTTGGCTTTTGAAGCAAAATAAGTATATTTGTTTCTTGCTTCACTTTCACCAGCGAAAGCTTCCATGAGATTTTTTTCAGTTTTACTGCCTTTTAATTCCATAATTGTTTAAAACTCCTTACATTATCATTATATGTTTTTATTTATTTTTTCAAATCACAAATACCAATCTAGAGCAAAAATAGGCACAAAGACTATATTGTCTTCAATCTTATAATCTCCATCGTGAACAACTATTCCTGGCGCAATTTTGCTATCAAACTTAGTTTTGAATTTTTTAATTGATGCCAGCGAATAATTGTCTGATGATTTTACTTCGATAGGAGAAATCTTCCTATTATTAATGTATAAGAAGTCGATTTCCATAATTGTTTTGAATGTTTTTTCATCTCTTTTTTCATAAAAGAACAATTCTTTATATCCTTTTGTTTTTAGAACTTGAGCAACATAGTTTTCCATATACATCCCTTCATTTATATGAAGCTTGTCATAAATTAAAGATTTTAAGAATAATTCATCCTCATCTATTTTCATAAATGACAAAGAATATAATAGCCCTGTATCTATAAAATAAGCTTTGACATCATCTCCATTAGCATTTAGCACAGGAACAACAGATGGGTCTGTGGAATTGAAACACGTATTAACAATATATGCATCTTTAAGCCAACGAAACGCAGATCCATATTCTCTAATTCGAGCGTTTGAACTTACATGAGATAGTTTGAAACGTTTATCGTGATTGGATAATTCGCTGGGAATTAGATTAAATATTGATTCCAAATGTAGCGAGTTGACATTCTTTTGTTTAGCAAAATCATCACGATATAATTCAATAATGCTCCTTTTTTCTTTTTCGACTTTGACTAGATTCTTTGTTTTTAAAAACGTTGATACACACTTAGGCATTCCGCCAACAAAGAGATATTCACGGAACTCTTTGTATATATTACGATATGCTGCTAAGAACGGTTTTTTATTATCACAAGTTTTTTCAATAAAACTTAGCATTTCATCTTTTTTGGCTGCCCTTAAATACTCTTTAAAAGTAATTGGGTATATATCTATTTTGATTTCTTCACTTGGAAGAAGATATTCATCCTGATTATCACCTCTTTTAATAATCGACGCTAATGAACCAGTTTCTAAAATATCAAACCTCCCATCGAGTAAAAGTGTTTTGATAGCTTGTCTAGCTGGTTTAAACAATTGAATCTCGTCCAAAATAATTAAGGTTTCTCCAACATATAGTTTTTTGTTATACGCTATTGATAATTGATCATAAAAGCTATCGAGATTCTCAAGTGAATTAATAAATAGATTTTTAATCTCCTCAGATGCTTTATCAAAAGAAATTTTGATAAATGATTTATATTCCTTATGGGCAAACTCTAAAGCAAGGCATGATTTGCCTACACGTCTAGCGCCTCTTAAAAAAAGACATTTGTGTTCTCTGGCATCCTCTTCTTTCCATTTCAGCATAGAGAGGTACACATCTCTTTCAATATATTCACCATATTGCAAAGCAATTTCATACTCATCTAGTTCATCCATAGATATATTCTCCCACAAAACTGACAATTAAAATATATATCATTCCCACAAAACTGACAACAATTTAATTGCTTTCTACCACAAAACTGACAACATTTTGTAATGCTCAAGTGACCTTTAACAAGCCATATTAAAAAAGCAAAAGACCAAGGTGATTGGTCAATTTCACCAAGGTCTTTGCTTTTTTTATTTGAATATAAATTATTCAGTTAATTGTTCAACTATTGAACTTTTCTCTTTCTTAAGAAGAAGTAACCACCGATAGCGGCTAATCCTGTTAAGGCTGAGATAATAACAATTGTTGAAGTGGATGAGCTATCCATTGCAACGCCAAATCCAATATTGGCTCTTGATTGTAATGGTCTGAGATCGTTCATGAATGCAGTTTGTCCATGAGATTCAACACAAACCTTATAGACTCTAACCATCTTTTCAATGCAATCTTCTAGAGCATAATCTTGTTGCCACTCTTCTTTAAGAGTTGCATATTTGATTAAGTTCTTTGCGTATGCTTCTTCAGCTTCACCTAAAGCAGCAGCTTCAGATTTGAATGTGTTATACGCTGAAGAACAAGTTGCCCATGCAGATTCCATGTTTTCTGTACAATTTGCTGTTGTTCCCATAGCAGTGTTGAATGCATTAGCAAACTTAACAGCCACTCTTTGAGCAGCTTTGTGGGCTGCAACGTTAGCGATTTGTTGTGTGCCATCAGAAGTTTCATAAGTAACTTCAATAGACAAACAATACAAAGCTCCTGTTGCAGATTCAGCTTTTGTTATTTCAACTTCGATATCATCAGCACTAGCACTTCCATTAAATGTATATGGAGTTGCAGAAGATGAAATGGTTTTTGCATTGCCACCAAAAGCATTGCCACCCACTCTAACAGCAAGCGTAGCAGAAACTCCACTTGCAGTCGAAGCATTAACAACAACTTTAGTAATTGTTCCGCTAGTAAAATCAGAAGAACTTAATCTGATATATTGAACAGCAGCTTTACCTGTGCCATAGTGAATGCCTTTTGTATTGTCAAAATTAGATTCACTACCATCAGATTCTACAGTCCAGCCTTTGCCATCATCAGCGGTTCCTGAGCCACTACATTGTGCCGCAAATGTTAAGGTTGATACATCGCTACTAAATGTCTCTGCATTAACATTATTAATTGTTTGTGTAACAACAACGTTTACAGATGAAGAAGAAACTCCACCGTATTCAACGTGTAATGTCTTTCCATTATCAGCACCTTGGAATTCATAGCCAGCTGTAACAGTTGCGCTACCTAATTTGATTGTATAGGATTCAGCGGAACCGGTATCACCACTAGCCATTTCATATTGGACGTTCCATCCAGCTGTGCTTAATGTTGCACCACTGAAGACATCAATATCAGATGCAGACCAAGTAACTGATGTAACACTGTCAGCAGAAACTGTAACAGTTAATGTATCAAGAACTGAATTGCCATCACCGATTGTGACTGAAGTTGAACCTGCAGCAACAAAGTTGATAACAACTGTTCCGTTACCTTCGCTTGCAGAAATTGTACCAATTGTTACATATGAATTATTTCCTGATTCAATTGCGATATCTCCTGCATCAAAATTACCATAGGTAAATGATACAGTTTCAGATTTACCAGCAAAACCAGTTGTGGAATCCTTGGCAAATGCTGCAGTTGGATCACCAGAAATAGTAACCACTAATTCATCATATTTGCTATTATCAGCAGTTGATCTACATCTTAAGGTAACTGTACCTTCAGTTTGACCAGCAGTTAATTTTGTTCCATTGAATGTGAAGTCGTTGCTAACAGTATTAGAAGCAGTAACCCATTCAGTTGTTTGAACTGCATCGGCTGGTAAAACAGTTGATGCTATGCCTGAGACAACATAATCTTCTTTTAAGCCAATTTCAGCAGCGTGTGTTCCAATGGAAACACTGCTGACTGGTGCATTAGCTACGCTAATTGAATATGTAGCAGTTTTTGTAATGTCGTTTTCGGTATATTTAGCATAAATTGTATGTCCGTCATGAGCAGCATGTGTCATGGTAACACCAGACATATTTGTTCCATTAGCAGAATCTAAGTGGAATGTAGTACTACTTGTAACGTTTGCAGCGGCTGCAATTGTGTAATTAGCAGTTACAGTACCACCAAATGAGAATGTATCTCCACTAGCGAATGATGTTTTGTATTCGCCAGAAAGAGCAATTGAACTCAATTCATTTGAAGGCGCTTTATAAAGAGTTAATGTCACACCTGTACTAGCTGCATATGATGCAAAACCATAAGTTGCATTATAACGCAGATATTTTCCTGAATTGCCAACATTAATAAATTCATAAGCATCGTCGGTTGAGAAACGAGCATAATCTGTAATAGAGTCGATTAAGGTTCCTCTACCATTTGTACCTGTAAATGCAGCATATTTTTCAACAGCAGCATTGTAAATCGTCCAATAATCTCCATCTTGAGCAATATGCCAAATAATAGATGCGTCAGGATCGACAATCTTGTTGTTTGTCACTGTAACATCAGCAACATCAATTCTTGGAGCAGATGTTGTTTCATTTTTCATGGCTTTTGTGCCAGAGCAAATAACGTAATCACCTTCTACCAAAGAGCCACTAAATAGCGCATATTCTTCAACGGTCTTATAAACAGCGGTAACTGTTGTTGTTCCGCTAATTGTAACTGTAGCACCTTCAGCGTATTCAACGCCTCCAACACTCCATTTCTTAAATGCGTATCCGCTATCAGCACTAAATCCTGCAGTAGCAAATGTTGCTAATGTGTATGAACCACCATAAACATTGTTAACAACATAATTGTCGCCATCTCCATGATCTCCGGCAACATAAGTGACAGTGTATTTTGCATCCTCGGTCCAGAATGCAAGGTATTCGATATCATCATCCACCACTGGAGATGTATCGCCTTCATCATAGAAGTGTTCAGCATCGGCACTCCAACCGTCAAAAGTGTAATGCTCTTTTGTACCTGGAGATGGGAATTCAAATGTATCACCATTTTCAACAGTCATATCGTTGATTGTAGCAGAGCCACCATCAGTGTCGAAGGATACGGTCCAATATGTAACACTGTCATCTAGTGCGGTCACCACTAAATCAACATAAACTGAAGTTTCGGTATTTCCAGAAATTCTAAATGTTTCTGATCCGGAAGTGTTGCCTTTTCCTGTAACAGTGAATGAACCCGAACCACTTGTACATGTAGCAGAACTACTTACTGTAAAGAGGCCAGATGTACCACTTTGGTGAGCAATATTGACTTTTTGATCAGTTGCACCAGATGGATTTAATGTTACAGAAACTGTTTTGGCTGTAAGGTCGCTCGAACCAATTGACATTGAGTTTTGAGATGCTGCACCACCAAGAGTAATACCAGTTAACGGAGTTGAAGCGTTATAATAGAGTTTAACCGAATCAATTGCAACAAAGCCGTTGCCTGATGCACTTTTGCAGTCAAATTCAAACTTGTAAATTTGCCCGGTTGATTGGCTTGCAGCAGCAATTGTTACTTCTTTTGTTCCAGTTCCTAATGTAAAACTACCTAATTCAGTTGTTCCCGATGCACCACCATATAACTTAACTGAATTAACATTCGATGTAGTGATTGCAGTAAAGTTAATGGAAGCTTTTGTGATTTTTACAGGAACTGATGCTGCTGTAGTAATTGAGGCAACAGATGCGTTATTTTTTCTTCCACATTTAACAACACCAGACCAGCCATTGTTATTATTATTAAAAGCGGCAACTGTCCAACTAAAACTATTTGTGGTATTTGTGAATGATCCAGTATAGCTAGAGTTATTTGGTTGGTTCGCAGATGTAAACACAGCTTCTGCATAAACTTCTTCAGCAGCATGAACTGGGGTAGCTTCTCTACCATTACTAGCAACAGCAACACCCACTCCGACCGCCATCGCTAGCCCGACGCTAAGCGCAGCGATCTTTGTAAATAATTTGTTCATAAATTTTAAATCCTTTCTTTCCTTATCCCCGGTTCTCTAAACCGTGGGAGTTTATGAACTAATATCGTTTATTTCTTAAGAGTGTTCACTAAGATTCCTATATCTTCTTAGTTACTAACAACAAAAGAGAAAAACGAATGTTGTAGCAGTGTCTTCAAGTAATATCAAAGACACTTTTTCATAAAGAAAGGTTTTATGAGAATAATATGCATCGTTATTCTTTTATTTTTCTTTCTTTATGACCAATTGAGTCTACTCTTTATCAAGAAGACTAGGTGACCAGCAAAGTCTTCTTTTTAGAAGAACTAACTCAACATGGTCTCATTGTATATTTAGTTATATAAATATGCAAGGCAAAAAGATTTTTGTTACGATGTTTGATTTACATATTTTTTTATTAACTTTGTTAATGCTTGTGCTTTTAAAAATAGTACCAACGCATAAAATACGTTGTACTGACTCAACCCTATAAGGGCTATTACTCCACCGACTCTTAAGAGTCATAGGTGGACTGACAACCGTGA
>CADCGC010000026.1 GCA_902800905.1 uncultured Erysipelotrichaceae bacterium | reverse complement strand
CAAAACAGGGAGTCCAAATAGGACATCCCCGTTTATTTTGATAGATGTGGAGAGATTTTTGTCAGGTCCCCGTTACTCCCCGTTTAATTTGAAAGGACCGATTTTGCAATAAACATCCCTGTAAAATTCTTTAAAGAAATATTATTTCTTTTCTTTAGCAAGTTCAGCTTTGAGTTCTTTCACCCAATTGACCTTACCAATTTCACCTTGTTCAAGGCCGTCTTTTTCCATGACATCTTGAATAAGTTCTTTACATCTTCTAACAGATAATGGTGATTTAACTTTGAAGACAAGAGGAATCTCTTGATACATGTCTTTACCGCTAGCATCTTGAATTGGAAGAGTGCTATTCGCGTAATCTGCTGGATTAAGAGCAAAGTATAATTTGAGTGATTTACCCGCAACAGTGATACGGACATACATTTTCTTATGTAAGCGGAATGTATCGCCGACTGCGGAGATTCTGGATTTAACGCCATAACTAAGAATTTCATTCTTAAGTTCGTTATATAAATCTAGTACATCTTGTTCAGATTGCAATAATCTTTCAGCGAAAGAAAGTCTTTCATATTCTTTCTTTTCTGGAGCTGGTTGTTGTTCCACTACTTGAGCTTCTGGAGCGGATGGGGCTGGTTCTGCAGGTTTTGGTTGCTCCGCTTTCTTTTGGAAAAGAGTTGAACGTTGAGCAGGTTTAGCTTCTTCTTTAACTTCAGGAGCTGGTGCAGGTTGTGGTTTTGGTTCTTCTTTATGAATTTCCACAACCTTTTCTACTGATTTATTTTCAACAACCGCTGGGGTTGGTGCAGCAACACCATTGATACCACCATTGAAATATTGAACAACGAGTGGTCCACCGAATGTTGCACCAGTAATTGTTTGATTACCATTAGGTGCTTGTTGTGGTTGTTGTGGTTGATTTAATGTGCTACGCGCGATTTCATCTCTAACTATATCGCGCACGACTTCTCTTAATAAACTGGCCAATGATGCTTGATCAACGCCGGCAGCAGAAGGATTTGTATTATTAACATTTACTTCAACATGTTGTTTGTCTTCTTTTGGTTCTGGTTCAACAGCAGGAGCAGCAGCTTCTTCTTCAATAGGAATTTCTTCCTCTTCGACTGCGACAGCTTCAGCTTCTTCTGGAGTTGGCTCTGGTTCTTTTTCAATTAGAGCATCTTCAGGAACAGGTGCGAGTTCTTCAGATTCTTGAACGGCTTCAGGATCACCAGCAAGTTCAGCAACAGTAGCTGGTTCTGGTTCTTCCTCAGCAACATCTTCAAGAGCTTTTTTCGCATAGATAAGTCCAACAATAGATGTGCCCATAACAGCGATAAAAGCAAGGATGGCTAAAACAAAGATAGCAGACGCTAAAATACCGAAGTCGATACGATTAACTTCTGGGTTAAAATATTTTTGCATCATTGCAAGATAACGAACACCCAAAACAATCTCAATATAGCTAATATAAACGACAGCTAAAATCGCTAATGAGTAGATGCAAAATAAAGGTTTCTTTTTATTGCAAACATAGACAATACCAAGAACTAGAAAAATGAGCATCAAGCCGCTTAAAACATAAGAGCAAACGCTGATGATCAAAGCAACGTTATCGCCTACTTGAGAATACAAGGCAACAAACTCAGCTGCTTGAGTAGAATCGAATGGGAAGACGAATGCTTGGCCAATCATTTTGGCATCAAGTTCTAATTGTGGTCCGATTAATTCAGCGTTACCTTCACCTAAGATCATTGGACTTAAAACATAGACTGCCGCAAAGGCAGCGATAAGTACTAAACTAACAATAAAACAGACGAGTAATGCACGTTTTAATTTCATGTGTTTATTCATAACAAATCTCCTATAACTAATCATAATTTATATACATATGCGCGTAAAATCAACAAAAAAATGAAAAAAACGGCTTTTTCGCTAAAAAAACCGCATTTTTGTTGAATTTTTAATTTTTAAAGTCCTATATTTTTTCAGAATTTTGAATTTTTTCCGCTGCTTCTTTATAGTATCTCTTGTAACTATTTTTGCAGTAAAGTGGGTGCTTATCAACCTCTTCAAAATCAGGCTTTTTAAACATGTATGGTTTGTTAACTCTCCACCCATTTAATAGGCCAATATTGAAGGCATCAACAGGACAATTAAACGAGCAACGAGTGCAACATAAACAACGATTATTGAACTTAAATTTCCCATCTACAAACTCAATGTTTTTAGTCGGGCAATTGTTCACACACTTCATACATTTGATACATTTTTTAGTATCGATTTTGAATGATTTTCCATTGGCTCCAGAGAACCATTGTTCGATTCTCAAAAGGAAGATAAACCAGCCAACAAGATGATGCTTTTTGGTGAAATTGGGGACTCCTTCAACAAGATATTTTTTCACATCAATTGGAACAAGTTTTTTCATCGTATCATACATTTCAAACGCCCTTAATTCAGTGTGTCTAAAAACCAAATTGTAGGGCATAATGTAATGGTAATCTGACTCTAAGAAAATGGTTCTTTTTTTAAGTATTCTGAGGAGCTTTTCCCCTGATGAATGATTGATGGTCATATACTCACCACTCACCATTACCAAGAACACTTTTTTAGTTTCATCAAGCTTAGGAAATTTAAGTGCGTATCTCCAAACATTTTCAGGCGCATTAAATGCATGGATTGGATAAGCAAAACCAATTTTGTCGTACTCTTTAAGTCTTGAAAAATCAAAATTATCTTCTTCAATCTTAACCAAATCAAACTCAATGTTTTGTTTTTCTGATTCTTCTTTCCAGGTTTTTGCTACTATTTCAGTGTTGCCTGTTCCTGAAAAATAAAATAAAACGATTTTCATATTAAACTCCTATCTTCCTATAGCAGGAATTAAAGTTTTCATCATACCAATAATATCTATCTTCATCTTTATCGTGGGCGTCATACCAGATTTGTGCCACCATTTTATCGGTTTTGGCTAATCGATCAAAATCCCAGGCATATTCTTTATAAGAAACATTCATCCAGTGCCCGCAATATAAAACTGTGTGTGGTCTAGCTTCAAATTCTTCTCCATCACTATTAACCCATCTAACTTTGCGATAGATATCTCCATCTTTAAAATCTTCTGTTAAAAGTTTTCCGCCTCTTGCTTTAGCAACATTTCTTAAATCATCTATAGAAATAAGTTTTCTATATTTGTTAATATCGAAATAATGTTCTAAATGGGTTGGTGTGCTCACTAGTTTTTCATAATCTAGAGTTCCGCCATCTGGAGTCTTGCCTTTTAAGACTAAAATAAAGTCTTTCCAATCTTTTGGAATTGAATTGAATCTCTCAACCCCACCAAAATAAGCAAGCATTCTGGCTTCATCATTATGTTTCAACCAATAATATGGGGCATTAGGGCTCTTTAATAATCTTTTAATAACCATTGCCTTCATTAACTTCTTAGGAACGATCCTTGCAAGTTTAAAATACTTATGAGTGTCTTCTACATGTTTCCAGAATCCTCTGATATCTTCACTTTGATAATCAAATAGATTATTTAATCTATCACCGTCAGAATACCACTCTCCATGGAAGTTTCTTAATGAGTTATAGTTGGTGTCAAAGAAGTCTTCAACTCCACATCCAATCATTTTAAAACCAAGCGCCATTGTGTCATATCCAGTGACACGATTCTTAGGACCGCCTGCTAGATTAAAACATTGCTTCCAGAAATTGGACTCATCTAGTTCGTTCTTTATATCTTTTCTAAGGATATTTCTAATGAGAGTTGCACTATCGTTAGCGGTTACCCATTCTAAAGGAGTATTAAAGCAGGTGTGGAACATAAGTCCATCACTAACATTCTTCATAAGAAGTTCATCATATAGCATCGCTAATTGTCTAATAACAACCCAAGAATTCAAATTACTTTCAAGAACTTTGTACTCACCTCTCATCTTTGTAAGAGAATAAATATCAAATGGTGAAATTAATAAAGGATCGCCAACTTCTGCAAACGGATGTTTATATGTTCTATCTCCATACACTCCAATTGTAGAAATATGAATGAGCTTTGGTTGATTCTCTTTGATCGATTCTAAAACACTTAGAAGAGTCTCTACTCCTTTTTCATTTGCTTCGATTGCAGCGTGAGGATTCCTATCACTCTCTGGAGGTATCACTGCGGCCATATTAATAACATAAGACGCGCAAGAAACCGCCTCTTTTACTTTTTCTGAATCATTTATAGAACCATAAACAATCTTGTATTTTTTGTTATTTTTCTTAAATACTTTAATGATTTTGCCTAATCCTTTTTTATCGTGGACAAGCAAATTGATTTGTGAGATGTAATCTTCTTTTGCGAGTGTATTTGCAACTCTAGTCCCCATATTTCCTGGAACACCAAATAATGTAACTATCATAAATTTAAAAAATCCAATCTAATGTTAATAAACATTTTCAATTGGAAATTCTATTATAAATAATGAAATTTGTATATTATTTATTGCTTTCTTTAGGTTTCAAAGGCTCTTCAGCTTCTATTTCTCCGGCCTTAGTTAAAGCGTATTTAGAGGCAAGTGGTCCAATTAATTCATAAACAAGTGTGCTTGTTAAAATTATAGCGAGCACTAATGAGGCTGCTTCAAATGCACCTACTTCGTTAAATAATTTATTTGTAGTAGTTGCTAGGCCAATTGCAACACCAGCTTGTGGCACTAACGTTAAGCCTAAATACTTTTTAACCTTAGGTTCGCTTTTAGTGATGCTTGCCCCAGTAAATGCACCAAGATATTTGCCAATAACACGGAAGATAATATAGATAAAGGCAATAAGAACAACGATACCACCATTACCGTTAAAGAATATCGTTAAATCTAAAGACGCTCCAGAAATAACAAAGAACATCATATATATTGGAGAAGTAAAACGATCTAATACATCTAAGGTACGGTCAGAATCCTTACAGATATTAGTGAATAGCGCTCCTGCTACCATGCACATAAGAAGTGAACTAAGTTCAAATCCACCCATGAATGGTTGTTTAAAGAGGAAATATAAACCAACCGAAACAAAGACTGAGAAAATACATAAGACAAGTTTGTTGTTTCTTGATTTAAAGAATCGGTTGATGAAACTAATAAATAATCCAACAACTGCACCAATTCCTAATGAAATAGCGATTTCAATAAGAGGTTTGCCAATCATCTTATAGAAAGACAACTCACCACCACTAGCAATACCACTTGCAATTTGGAATAAAACTGCAAAAAGGATTAAGGCTACCGCGTCATCTAAAGCCACAACAGGAAGTAATGTATTTACTAATTCACCGTGGGCCTTATATTGTTTTATGACCATTAATGTCGCTGCCGGAGCGGTCGCACTTGCAATCGCTGATAAAGTTAAAACAAGTTCTAAAGAAATATGTTCTGGAGCGATAAAATGTCCAATTAATAAAGCAATGATAACCAATAAAGACGCTCCTATTGCTTCGAAAATAGTAATGATAATCACTCTTTTACCAACGGTCTTAAGAACTGACGTTTTAAAAGAAGTACCGATAGAAAAAGCAATAAAGCCTAACGCCACCGTTGAGACCCAACCAATCTTACTAACGAATTGATAAATATAGTCTTCTTTAATTCCTTCGTAAGTAAAGTTATTGAAGAATAAACCTAAGACAAAAGGACCCATAATGATTCCGGTTACTATGTAACCAGTAACATTAGGAAGTTTAAATATCTTCATCAACCTAGTTGATAATAACGCCGCAAGCAAAAGAACTGCTATATAAACAAAAATTAAATTTTCCATATCTAATTAGATTGAACCTTCGTAATCTTCTATAACTTTAGAGAACATGAATCCTTTAACTTTTTTAAAGTTATCAGTTTTTTCTCTAATGACATCTTTTAAATGTTCAAACTTATCTTCATCAACAATGAATAAGCAAAGAACACTTTCGTTTGCTTTTGCTTTTTCAGCATGTCTTAAAGTAAAGAAATGTCTTTCTTCTGGCAAATCTTCAAAAGCGTGTCTAAGAGATTCAGTGGTCATAACTGTCGCGTTATAGCCATCTCTTTTAATTGCATCCAATGCATGAACTGCGTCAGGTGTAGATTTAATAACTAAATATACAAGTCTTTTCATATATCATTGCTCCACAACTTCAACTAATTTATAAATCGATGGATAAACTAAACTAACTGGTTTAGCTTCCACTTCTTCATCAAAATCATATAATGTGAAACCACCATTATGGGAATCTAAATCTCGGTTGAACATAATCCAACCAACAACGTCATTATATGTTTCAGTATAGAGATTTCCATTATAGAAAGAAAACCTCCAATCAATATTGCCCTTATTATTAACAAAGCCCACTCTTGTAGTGTTAAAGCCTGCAAAATACACTTCTACGCCTTGTTCACCAAGCTCAAGAGTCCACCCTTTTTCGCTTTCTCCTAAGTAGAACTCAGCTGCTCCTGCACCTAAAGACTCGATTGTCTTTTTATCTTTAGAAAACGTAGATGATGTAGCGTGTAAATAACTGCCTTGAGAATACTCAGTAGCTACTTTATTTTCTTCTGGACACGCAATAACAACTGTGTCTTTGTTGTGCAATGTTGATAAATCATCCACCAAAGTGTATTGATATGAAACATTAGCATTTCCAACCATCACTAAACATCTAGCGTGTCTATTGCCTCTTTTTGTTGTAGCGGTTATATATGTATAACCGTCCTTTAAACCAGTGACTTTGCCGTATTGGTTAACCGAAGCAATAGAAGTATCTAAACTAGTCCATGTGATTTCTTTTTCTTCATCAGTTAAAGAATCAACATCCACAGTTGCGTTATAATTTATAAATAAGTATTTATACTTATTAAGTTCAAGCTTTATAGATGAGTCACCAATTGAAATTGATTTGACACGATAATCATCAACATAATCATCTTCTTGTTCTGGATTAACTGGATTAACTGGATCGCCACCTGGATTAGAAGGTGGATTATCTTCTTGAGAACCACCACTAGTTGGTTGAGCTTGGACACAACCAGTAAGCATTAATAATGATGTTAATAATATGACGATATTTTTATTTTTCATTTAATATAAGCCTTTAATCTTCTTTGTCATCAACATAATATAATATGTCTTTTCTTCTAATAATTCCAATAAACATATTCCTATCATCAACAACAGGAACGAAGTTTTGAGACAAGACAAGCTCAAATACATCATTAAATGATGCATTTATATCAATCGATTTATATGAACGATATCTATTGATATCTTCAATATTAATCTCACTAAAAAGATCTTCATCATATCTTTGTTGTGATTTGATAAATCTAAGTAAATCGCCTTCTGATATGGTGTCAATATATTCTCCATCTTTGCTTAAAACAGGAACAACAGAATATTTATGATATTCAAATTTCTCTAAAGCTTCTGTCAAAGACAATCCTTCCACAAAGAAATGAACATTACTCTTTGGTGTTAATAATTGGAAAATGCTAAATCCATCCCTTTTCATTGCTATATACTTCCCAAACATTCATTCTATCTGATTTATTTAATTCTCTAATTACTTTAGCAGGAACTCCACCCACTAAAACGTTTGGTGGAACATCTTTAGTGACTACCGCTCCAGAAGCAATAATCGCGTTATCACCAATCGTTACTCCACCACATATTGTGACATTACTAGCCACCCAGACATTATTTCCAATCACAATCTTTTTAGCGTATTCAATATTGTAATATCCATTTGGATATTGTTGAATAATTCTTTCTTCTGCTAGAAGCGGGTGCATTGGAGTAGCGACAATCACTCTTGGTCCAAACATCACACTATCACCTATTTCTATAGGAGCAACATCTAAAAGCATGCAATCAAAGTTCATATAGAAATCTTTACCAAAGGTAATATTTTCTCCATATTCCACTCTAATGTTTGGCTCAAAATACGCGGTGTCAATATTCTTTGAGTTTATGAAGATTTGTTTCATTAATTCTCTCTTTTTGTCTAAATCAAAAGGAGATAAAGCGTTAAAACGCATCGCTAAATCACGAACCTTTAATCTCTTGTTAACTAAATCTGGATCAATACTATTATATAGTTCACCATTAATCATTTTTTCAAATTCGCTATTCATAATTAATGAATCACGTATGGCCTTCTTGGTTTTAATTCATCCATCTTAGGTATTTCTCTAATGTCTAAATGATACTTGTCAATAATCTCAGCGTATTCTTTTAAGAATGAATTATCATAAACACCAAAAATAATGTTTTTAAGCGGTTTCTTATATATTTTTTCACATAAATAAGACATCTCGTTTTGACTCAAATTCTCTTGAAGAACAATAATGTTGTTTGCTTTCAAGTTTTTAAAAAGCTTTTGGTATTTCTCTTCATATTTTCTAAACATTTGGATGTCATATCCTTTTTTTCTATCATTAATGATTAAATCGGTTTTAGAAACATGAAAAACAGTCATATCATCAAGCAGAGAGGCATTAGGAATAATAACTCTAATGTCTTTTTTAGATAATCTTATTGAATACGATCCACTAGCGTTTTTAGTAGAAATATGAACGCGATAATTAGCGCCTTTATCAATATTGAATCTATAGCAATTACTCGTAGGTTCTTTAATGTATTGAACATTTTTATTATTTAAATCTATTACTTCAACCGATAATTCTCCCTTATCGTGTTGAAGTTCAAAAATAAGTGTTCTATTAACTTTATTATTCTTTAAAATACCGAAATAATAGTTTCCGCTTAAAAGTAAATATTTTCGTGAATTAATTAGTCTAGTTCCATCTTTTCTCATATTATTATTATATATTTATATAATCTCTTGTTGAATAAAAAGAGAACAAGAATTATTACTCACCATTTTCCTGTTTCTTTTTTTCTCTAAGCAAAACAAATTTCTGCAAAGGGAATATAATTATCATTTGAACTGTTCCAGCAACCATGCCAGCGATTGTTGGAGCAATAACTTCTGCTCCTAGAGATGTTAGCCAATTCACCACCACTCCTTGTAACCAAGTAGTAAATAGAATTAATAAGAATAAGATGACAATATAAATAACATAGTGCCACACCGGTGCATCACTTTTGAAAGTCTTTTTCTTGTTAAGAAAATATCCAACTGTGTTAGCTACAAAATTAGAAATAAAGAATGGAAGAATATATCCCCAATTTGAATGATTAACTCCAACCGTATTTTCAAAAAAAATAGACGCCAAAAAATCTGGTAGAGGTTCAGTCCAATCTTTCATCAAAAAATATAAAAGATTAACTAATCCTAATTGAATAAGTGTGACAAGCGTAGAAACAACTAGGAATTTTACTATTTGCCAAATAGTTTTCTTCCCGTTTTTCTCAGCTTTATCATCTACATTATCAAGAAACTGTTTTATTTTAGATGGCTTCTTGTCTTTTTTCATACCTACAATATTATAAAAGAAAACTCGCCTTTTATGCGAGTTCTCGTTTTAATTATCCTAAGATTTTGTTAAGTTCTAATTTGTTGACTTTAGTTAAGACGTGAATATATTTAAGGTTCACTGCACCAAGCATTATGAGTAATGGCCAACCAAGTAGTCCCATATAGAACCATGGATTTGCTAACCAACCTGCAATAATGAAGGCCGCTCCACTAATAATCATCAAAACTGATAAGTATCTTAAAAATGTAAGGAATATTGTTAACCAATATTTTTCTGCAATACTTTGCATAGTCTTTTCTCCTATTTTTCGATTTCAAGTATCTTTAACATTCTGTCGTCAAATCGATGGAACACTTTAATCTTCTCTTTGTTTTCTTTCACCATTTCGTTTTCAACGAATAAGTAGTAATCAAGATCAGATTTAATTGAACTGATGTTCTTTAAAATGGCATCTAGCTCTTCTTTATAATCGTCGCTAGATAACGTTTCTCTTATTCTTTGAATATAAGTACATTGAAGAGCGAGATATGACGCTGTTTTTTCTGGAGAGGATTCTTTAAACTCTTGTTTGATAGCTTTGCTATTTTCATCAATGAAGCACGCTGCAGTAACAGAAGCTGCTATAGCAGGAACAATCGCGATGAATGGAGCGATTGCAATCATTACTCCTAATACTGTTCCAGTAACTAATAGAGTTTTTGTTTGCTCTTTAGTTAAAGGCTTTGAATAGATTGAGGCGAAATTGTCTTCAAACGATTTTTTGATTTTAACTAATGTATCAGCGTCTCCATAAAGGATCTCAGATACTTCTTGTAATCCCTCGTTAACGTATTTGTAGTCATATTCAAGATCGAGAATAATAGATGTCGCAAACACTAGTTTTGCTAAGCCAAATTTATCATCTTTGAATAATGAATTAGCAAGTTCAACCGCAGTCTCTTTTGATAAAGTTACGGGGTTTCTTGCGTTAAATAAGCCCAAATCTTTATCAACTTGTTCACCAGTTGCTTTGTAGTTTTTAACATTTCTTTCAAAGAATCTACCAAAGTTATTAAATGTCTCTTTTAATGTTGCTTTTTCTTCTTCAACCTTATTTGTTCTTGAGACATTGCCGTCATTTAATTCCTTAGCTTTTAATAATCTTATTGATTGAAAATAAATGAACAAATCTTTTTCGCTATAGTTCACTACTACATCATTCATTTTGCTATTTCCTCCTCAATTCTCTTTTTTAAATTGTCTAGATCAATTTTCTCTTTGTTGTTTTTAATAAGATTTACAATTTCATTAACTTTGATATCTTCATCAACCTTTTTGAAATTGTTTTCACAATACTCAATGATTTCTTTTCTATTAACATTTTCTTTAGACATCAAATTAAATAGTTGAATAAAGCTATAAGGCAAATCATCAAAGTGACCATCCTCATACGCTTTTAAGTACTTGTAAATACTAGGCCTAGTTTTACCAGTTAAGTTTGATAATTCTGTGATTGAAAATGTAAGTTCCATCGAAATTCCCTCATTTTTCTCACCATTATCTTAATGTTTTTTACAATTGATAGTCAATATTTTTTTACACTTTTTTACATTGTTGTATTACAGTAAAAGAAAAATGATTGATTTAAAATCAATCATAAAAAAACAAGTCCCGAATAAACGAGACTTGTAGGTATCGCTCTTTTTTTAATAATTAAGTCCAAATTAATTATTTGGTGTTAAGCCACTAAGGAACGCTTGAAGCTTGCTCATATTGTAAGCATCATCAAGTGTGTAAGGATTATCTAATGGGACACCATTTTCGTTATAAACATAATTACCATCACCATTATCTAACATAAATTGATATGGAGATGAAGTATTAAATGTAACTCCATCAAGTGTCACGAAAGCGTCAACCATACAACTTCCGCCAGCAGAGAGTTCACCAACAATCTTGGCTTTCTTTGAGTTTTTAGCCATTGTTGGGAAAGCGTTTCCACAAGAGAATGAAACTGGACCAGTTAAGAAGTAGAAATTGTATTTTCCTTCAAAAGTGTCGCTTTCTGTCGCGTATTCGCCATCACCATTAAGGTCAACTTCGTAATGTAAATCAATGATTGAACCATCAATATTGTTTTTGACAATCAAGTTTGGATCCCTATTATAGAAAGCCGAGAGTAATGGCATTACTCTAACTTCTCCACCAGTGTTCATGCTGACATCAAAGACGATATTTTTAATATTTGAATTCTTTTCGATATCATTAAATGCAATCGCGAATGATTTATATGTATCTTGATTAGACCAACCTTTGAAATACTCTTCTTGTGCTTTTTCATAACTATCAGTCTTATAAGATTTGTCGTTATACGCTAAAGCGTTTCTAAAATAGAAGGTATCAAATTTAAGAACTGCCATGTCATCTTTTACTTCATAGCTTTCTCTTTTGTTTTCAGCTTTAGTGGATAATCCTGCTAATCTTTGTAAGGAGGCAATAAACGCTCTATTTCTTTCACCCATATATCCAACATGGCCTTCTGAGTCATTAGCCTTACCAGAGAAATATGTATTATTATCAAAATCACCATAATAGGATTGATCAATCGCAGAGGAATGCATCTCATCAAAATCTGTATAGATAAAACGTGCAATCGCATCTTGATATTTTTCTGGATCGGTAGATAACAAATCGTTTTTTCTACCTTTTAATGTGAAATATTCATCAAAAGTAGTAATTTCTTTAAATCCTTTTAATCCAAAGTTCAAATCTAAATCGAAGCACAATCCACGATAATTATCTAATGCAAGGGATTCACTACGTGTAGTTAATCCATAATATGAAGAGTTGTCTTTTCTAATTCTGACTCGACGTACATTTCCAAGTGGTTCACCCATCAATAATTGGTCTAAATCCATGGTGATAATATCTCCATCTTCAGACCATTTAATATCAAGCTCAATATCTTTTAGACCTGTCTCATCGGAACAAGCACTACCAGTGCCATCTTTATTAAGTACTAAGTCAATGTTTGAATTCTTACTACTGGTGTTAAGTTTAGCTTTATAACGATACGCTTCTTTTTCGCTTTGAAGCGCAACTGGTTTATAAGCTTGTTTAGCTGTTCCTCCAGTAGTTGTCATAGCAAAACCACGGCTACTAGAGAACGCTAATGGAGCAACTTCAATTTTCTCTAAAGATTGTCTAACAAAATAATCGTGTCCATTATATGTAAAACCAGAGACTGCAGGTGCAAATAGTAAGCCATCTAATAAAGAGGCCGGAACATATAATCTATTGTCTTGGCTTTCAATACGATAACCATATGAAGTCAACTTAATAACGCGAGGAGTGCCTTCTTTAATAATCTTTGTTTTTGAGGATCCTCTAACTAGTTTTGCTCCGGATCCATAGTCACCAAGGCCGTTATTTAATCCAAATAAGTCAACATAAATTCCTGCCGCATTATTAATGGTAATTTGTTGTTCCTTAGCATCAAAAATAATAAAACCATTTTTATCGCCAGATGGACGAGAGAATTTGTAAACGTTTTCTGAAACTTGTTGGAAGCAACGTGTGTATTCTCCAAAAGCATAGAATGGCGCCATTAATTGTCCCATTTCCACGTATGGAGCGTCACCAAAATCTTTATGGTGATAAGTATTTAATTGGAAAGTTGTTTTTTCATCAGTAGAACCTAAATACATTCTTGAATCACTTTGGAATAAAGAGATAGGACGATATTCTTCTTCTAAAATAGTAACTTCAAATGTATCACTTTTAGTAATTTCATCTTTAGTATAAGAAACTCTAACAGTGCATTTACCTGGAGTTTCGCTACTAAATCCACTTACTTGATATTCGTTTTGTTTTAGTGTTTGAACTGAGCCATCACTAAGAACCGCTTTAACAACCATACCAGTTAAATTAAGGGATTCTTTTGGACGATATTCACGTTTCGCTGGTGGCACAACGATAACTTCGTTTAATTTAATAGTTTGAACAACAGGATCACTAGCAGGCTTATTATCACAAGCAACTAGAGAAATTGACGATAATAACATAAGTGAGAATAATGCTGTACGTTTTTTCATAATATAGACCTCTTATTTTATATTAGTATATTAAATAATTTGTCACAAAAGTGCCACACAATTTGTTATATACAAAAACGACTCTCCAACATTGGAAAGTCGTCTGTGTCTTTTTTGATTTCTAAACTTTCTATTAGTTACTTGAACTAGAAGATGATGAATTCTGAACTTTGGCAAAAATCATTAGGATTCTAAGTAGTAGTTCAAGGAATTCGAGAATCAAATCATTAACATATTGAATGTTATAGAGTTTAAATAAACTCTTCATCATTTCTCTTTCTTCCGAAGTTGCCAAACCATCTTTCTCTAAAATTTCCAAAGCTTTGTTTTGGGCTTTAACTTCAGTCTTTAAGACCATTAATGACATTACAAATGACGCCACATAGAATAATAATCCTAAAGAAGCAGCAACAATTGTAATAACACCAGAGAAATTAAAGAGAATGAGATCAAGAATTACACCAACTAAGACAATTGGAATAAACATAAGTGGTCCAAAATAGATAAATGGAGTAAGAATAATTCTTACTTTCATGTCTTTGTCACCTTCTTTATCCAAAATTGCTAAAGAAGATTTTTGAGCACCCATGGCCATAGAAGAAATACTGTTCTTTTTCACAGTCCATCTTCTTAATCTAACTTTCTTAAAGAAATGGGAATAGCTGTTACCAAACATAAGTGATCCCACTACTGAGACCTTGATATGGCTTAAATCATTGTTGTCTAAGATTTTTCTTGCTGTTTGTTCACCGTTAATTCCGGCTTTGTTTTCAGTTCTATTGTAAATAACATATTTAATAGCTAACCAAATGCTAACAACAACAGAAACTAAAGCAACGATTAGGATTAAGCAGCCAACAATAAAAATCGCCCATTGTAATGCAGGATCAACATTTTTAAATCCTTCAATATTTTCAAATAATGGCATATAAACCCTCCTAAATAAGACAATCCTTATTTTATAAAATACTATGAATAAAAACTATTATTTTTTATTTTAGTTTTAGTGAATTTTGAGCCACTATATAATCTATTTTTAAAAATTGCATCGTTGCTACATAACATATTTCCACTTTTGACATGGTTATAAAATATTAATAAAAGAAAAAGGATTGACTAATGTCAATCCAATTTAACGATGTGGGCTTGTACTACGTTTTTAATACAAATTGAAACATCCATTTTCATTGAAACTTGGACTTTTCGTTGAAACTATACTTTTTGAGACAAAGAAAAAGCAGGATTGCGGTCATTCGCCTTTTAGGTTTTCAACAGACCCTATGCTTTTTTTAAAGCGACTTAATGAAGTTATGAACAGCGTTAGGATCATACCAGTTACCATTATCGAATGGGAATGAATGATCTAAGGTAATGCCACTGTCATTTTGTGTGTATTTGCCATTCACTTTATAACACATATCATAATGGCTAGATAAATTGAAGAATGTGCCAATGCCATCATAGAAGACACCAACTGGAGAAGTGCCACCGCCACTTGTTTCACCAATAATCTTTGCGCCGGCATCTTTAGCTAATCCAGGTAAGCAGTTACCACAAGAGAATGAGAAACCACTAGTTAAGAAATAGAAATTGAATTTACCTTTGTATGTATCATCAGCATCACCAAACTTACCATCACCGTTAAGGTCAACTTTATAGTGATATTCTTTAATAGCACCATTATATGAATCTTTAATGGCGTAGATTGGATCATCACTGAAGAAAGCTGATATGAATGGTAAGGTGGCAATTTCACCACCACCATTTGTGGTCAAATCAATGACAACGTTCTTAACTACTTTAGAATTTTTATTAACAAGATCTAAGACTTTAAATGCTGTAGCGAAGCCCTTTGTTGTGGATGTGATAAGGTTTCCTCTAGTAATAATATTATAGTTTTCTTCTTCAATATTAAGTCCCTCCGGGAATAATTCCGCCATGTTTTGAATTTCTGGAGCGTTATTAGCAAAACCATTAAATGAAATGATTGCGGTTTCTTTATCTTTGGAGAATTTAATACCTTGATAGAAGTTTGGATCTTCTGGATTAGCGTCATCTGGAGATAACTCTTTAGCCTTGTCCATTCTCGCTTTCATATATTTTTTACTTAATTCACCAAGCTTTTTAACTCTTGGACCAACAGAATATTCTTTATATTCTATAAGTTTGTCTAAATCAGAGAAACTAGAGATAGGTGTCATATTGTTAAATGAACTATGGCCATCATCAACATAACCGATTAATTTAGCGAATGCTTTGTTATATTCATCAGGAATATTAGATTTAAGTCCTTCATCAACACCCGCTTGTTTAAAGAATTCAACTGCGTCTTTATAGCCTTTAATATCTTTTAAGCCGTAATTTGTATCAAATACAAAACGCACGACATCATAGTTATATTTACTAAGTTCATTAGAAATCTTAGAAGATAAGAATCTTGTTTGGTCTAAATGAATTTGATATGTACCAAGGCCACCGACATTATCTGAAACTTCGACTTTTAACATTTCGCCTTCTTTTTTCCAAGTGTATGTATATTCAGATTCAACATCGCTAGTAGCGGCGCTTGGATCTAATTTATTGCCTTTGCAAAGCATGGAATAACCCGCACCACCTTCATTTAAGACGAGGTATTTGGTGTAGTCTTCCGTTTCTTTGTCGCTACCTTCTTTTAATTTCTTTGTAGCGAATTCAAATTGATAAGCAATGCCTGTATCTTTTTCTTTACTTGGTTGATATAAGCCAGAAAGGCCTTGGAAATAACCATTAGAAGAATAGACTAATGATGCTAAGAAGCCACTGTCTGATAAATTGCTATAGAAATCTTTGCCGTTATACGCAAGGTCAAGGCTCACATCTCTAAATAAGACTTTTGTAAATGCTTCTAAAGGAACATAGCAATTATTTTTATCGATAACGATATCGAAATTATATTTACCAAAATCAAATGTATCGTATTCTTGAACGGCACTGCCATCTTCCATATATTGATTAGTTTTTTCACTCTCTTTAATAGATTTGCCGCGGTAATTACAATAATCACCTGCTAGACCATTATTAGTTACTAAAACCGGAGAAGCGAAAGATTGACTATTTTTAACTTTGATAATGTCTTTTTCGGCGTCGATAATGAATTCGCCTTTCTTATCAAGAGTATATAAGTGATACCCATCTTCCTTATTTTCTGCGATAAAGCCAGGCGCCACTAAAGTTGATAAGGTAGCGTCAACCGCTCTAGCAAGTTCACTAACTTCAACATATGGCACATCACCTTTCTTACTATGATGATAAGTTGGTAACTTTTCTGTTAGAATGTTTTTCTCTAACATTGGTAAAGGTTGAGTAGGATTATTTGGATCTGGCTTTGGTGTACCAATTAATCTACTGTTAGCGTCGAATAATTTAATAGAGGTTGAACCACCACCATTATTACATGACACTAGTACCACTAATGAAAGAGGTAATACTAATAATAATTTTCTTATTTTCATATGCATCTCCCTATTTTAAATAAAGTAGAAAATCTCTTTGTGATTTCATTTTAGCAAATTAATTGTCACAAAAGTGCCACGCTAATAAAAAAGACTGATACTTTTGTATCAATCATATTTAACTAAATTGGCCTAAATGTACAGAAATGATACAATTGAATAATTCTCAAAAAGCTGAACACTATTGTTTTTCTTTCCAGTATTTAAGATTCGGAAGCATTCCCTTCATATATGTTCTAGCTTGGTCTTCAGGAAAACCTTGGGCAACCATATGTGGAATACAAGTGTTGATTAAATCATCCATGTTGTCATAGGTGAATTTTTCATCGTGGTAACACCATTGGCAATAATCTTCATTAAACGAACCATCTTTTTCTTTGCTCATTAATGAATCTTGTAAAGGCATACCACAACATTGACACACTAGTTGTCTTGGTGATCCTAAAAGAGTGTTGATTGATACATCAAACAGTTTAGATAGTAATTTTAACGTTTCAGTGTTTGGTGTAGTTTCTCCTGTTTCCCATCTAGATACGGCTTGTCTAGTAACCATTACTTTTTCCGCGAGTTCTTCTTGGGACAGCCCATTCTTTGTTCTTAATTCTAATAAAATATCTTTGGTTTCCATTTTCTTTACCTCTACCTATATTTTAGTATCAAATGATTTCCTATCAAGCAACTCGCTGTTGCTAATGAAAGAAAAAAAAGGATTGACATCGTATCAATCCAATTTAACTAAGTTGGCTTGTTTACAGTGTTTTGATACAACCGAACACTTCGACATATCAACCGAACACCACTCATTTTTTAAGCCGTAATATGTATTTGTTGCTTGGGCCATATTCCGCTTCACCAATATAGATGATGCAGCTCTCATCTATGATAAGGACGTTACACATATATGAATTAATTGCTTTTAATACTGCAGAAGTCAAATCTTCCTCTTGATTATCTTCTAAATTAAAACACTTCTTCTGCTCAAACTCTTTATTAAGTAAAGCCACTACTTCATCGTCGGTTTTCTTTGAAAAATCAACTGCGATTAAATCATTTCGAAAATAGCTTTCAAATTGATTTAATTTAACAAATGCGTAAACTCTTTTCTTCTTTGATTGAAGCTCAAACGCAATTCGATCAGCTTTTTCTTTCTTTAAGAATTGTTTCAATATTTCCAAATAATCCATATCATCATTTTAACACAAAAATAAAAACATCTCTTTTGAGACGTTATTATTTGTCAAGCAGGCCAGCCTTATTAAGGAAACTACTTAATCGTTCCAGGTGTTAAGTGGATTCGGTTTCCCCCTGCATCGCTTTGTGCCATTCACTAGGAATGCGCCGTGGTCGTTACGCTGAATTTCCACCTTTGACAACTAAATTATATAATAATTATTGGAGAAAGCAAACTAAATAATTAGGGGCATCTTTTAGATGAGCAGACAGTAATTATTGTTTCGGTCTCATCTTTTTCTACCCTTACTACCACTTTAAGATATGGGAATTTATTAACTCCTTTACGCTTACCAAAATACAGTTTGCCTTTTCTTTTATCGTTTTTTACCGAAAGAGGCTGTTTTAAAACATTTGGTAATATTTCAATATCTCTTACTTTGAGTTCATGAAGCTTACCAGCAATATGCTCAGCACCAGTCTCATTTCTTGCGTTTTTACGCAAAAACGCCTTAACTCCATTGTTGTTAACCAGTGGCCAGTTAAGTTTGTTGATAGCATCAACTAAATTTTGATCAAATGGTCTTTTATGTTTTACCATGATTATATCTTATCATAAGACATAGTCTTATTCTATTATATATTAGACTTTTTTAGTAAGAAAAAAGGATTGACTTTGTATCAATCCAATTATCAACTAATGGCCTTCTCTAACATCAAAAATGCTTGAAGGACTTATCTCTAACACCAAAAATGCTATAAATTTGATAATTTTAGGACTTTTTTGATAAGTCTTCTCAAAATTATATTAACGGGTATCAAAGTTTTTCAGTTTTTCTATTACAGCTATACTTATTCATAATAAATATAGTTTTGCGAATTATATTGATTCTCTATAAATAGAGACTATGTCTTCTAAAATATTTCTATCAATATTATTATCTATAAACACGAGGTTTGTTTCTCTTATCAAATCTAAATTTTCAATGGGGAGCCCTACTAATTTGTTTTCTTTTATTTCTCTAGAACAAGCGCTCTTTGGCAAAATAGAAATTCCAAGATTTTTTCTCACAAGCATTTTAATAGAAGCTACATTATCCATTTCT
>CADCGC010000025.1 GCA_902800905.1 uncultured Erysipelotrichaceae bacterium | reverse complement strand
TGTCTTTAATTTGCTTATTCTAAGGCCAATTTGTTTCAAAATCAAAAAATCTATGGGTTGGGGATACTATGGAACAAGTTTCATGCGTTTGCCTTATTAATACATATGTACTAACTTAATATAAATATAGGGATAAAGTTTTCGTTATAAAAAATAAGTTGAAATAACCATTGTTTGCTTATACAATTTATCCGCTTATGAAAGAGACAAAGGGCTTATCTTATCAACAAAAAATGATAATTGCGTTAAAAAAGCTACCTAATCCAATATTTGATAAAAGGCATGATATTTTAATACATTTTATTGATGATAGAGCCAGAAGCAATGAAAGCAGATTCGATCATATAATTGATATTAGCCACGAATTGAATCCTAACGATATTAAAAGAATACCAAAAGGAATAAAAAAATGTATTTTCAAAAAGGATAAGGAAAGAACAAAAACATTTAGCATCTATATAAAAAGATACAATTATTCAGAAGAAGAATATATTAAAATATCGGTTAGAATTGAACCAGATAAGCCTCGTGATGCAATAGTAAAAACAATCTTTATTACAAAAAACGTTAAATAGTTGTTTTGCAAATTACAAAACTTGCTATAATAATAGTGTCAAGGGTGGAGATGTGGTATCGCTACGGCAAACTTGCTGACTGCGACGCTCAACGTACGACCACGGCGCACCAAAATACTAGTATTGGTGGTACATGCGATCCAGGGTAACGCTGGCCTGGTTGACAACAAAATGCATCTAGCAATAGATGTTTTTTTGTGCATTTTTTCATTAATACAATAAAAATAATTATTTCTCTTAAAATTATATAAAAAACATGCGTGGAATTATTAAAATAGGTCGCTTGCGCGCACGTTGAAAATATAGTCAAAAAAATTTTTTTCAACTTTTTATCTCTATATTAGAGATAATTTAATTATTTTAATAAAAAAATAAATAATTTTTAAAAAAATGCTTGCATTAATATTTTTATAGGCGCATACTATTACCAATCCAATTCGAAAGGGTTGGATGAGTCCTAAGAACTGATAGGTTCTTAGATAACTCAAATCTAGGTAAGTCAATCACCGCGCAAAAAGAAGTTGATACAGCGGCTTCCTGAATTCAAAAATTCTCGATTAATGATTGCTCTAGTAGGGTTGCTCCTCGGAGCTTCCTAAGGTCAGTCCTCCCTGCTACAGTGGTTGCTGAGTTAGAACTTAACAGCGTAATTCCACCGCCTGACACGAATGCTTACAGAATAAAGCACAATTACGAAGAGGACATCACAGTGACAACCTCCTGTGAAACAAAGAAACCCGCCCTTCACGCTAAGATCAACTCAAAACGTGAAATAAATGAAGAGCTATCTGGTAGCAAGCTTCATTGAATAGTTGGCGATAGAGTTCAGCCGTGCATAAGTCGATCAACCAACATTACTAAGTTGATATGTAAGGTTCCAGGATTAAATCTTCTGGTTAATGATTGCAAACGACTTATCTCCCTATGAGATAGAAACAGGCAACCCTCCCTGCTACAGTGGTCGCTGAGTTAGAGCTTAACAGCGTAAGAACCACCGCCTGACACGAACGAAGAGGAAACTAATGCCAATCGACTAATAACGAGCGGTAAAGCCTAATCCACATTACTCAACTCAAAGTGTGGAACTAATGGAAGGGTCTCAAAACTCTAGGTACCTTCCATGAAGATAAGGTCTAATGAGCTTAAGACTAGATCAGTCAACCAGCTCCATGAAATTGATGATGGAGCCTCCGAGGATTAAAAGCCCCTCAGTTAACTGGTTGCACTAGCAAAGAGTTAGGATAAAAATCTTAACTATCGGTACGTTCCTCCCTGATAGCTTGCTATCACTGGTCGATGTGTAAAAGTTTGGCATCGTAAACCCAGTACCGGACATGACGAAAAGGAAAACAGCCTCGACGCTAATAACGAGAGGAAGCTGGCCACCGATTCGCTAATCAGTTTAAAACGAATCGACGACAAGAAGCACCACCAGCCTAAAGGAACTTAACTTGACCCCCGTACTTGTACTGGACGACGGTTTGAGGCAATGAGAAAAGCCTCATTTTTTTTACTCAAAAAAGCCGATTCATTAATTTGAACCGGCCTTTTTTGTTTCAGAAGTAATTAGAATGTTAATTCTGTTAATGGTTTAAGTTGCTTGACTGTATCTTCATCAATGAGATAGTCGAAGAATCTTTCAACATTATAGACAGCGTTTTGTGTATCAGCACATTTAATGACTGCATAGTGAAGTTCTAAGAATTCTTTTTCATTGATCTTTGAGATATAAGCACTGAACCAGGAATTTGATGCATTAAAATCATCTAATAATTCATAAACTGTAGAAGATCTTCTTAATTGATCAAAGACTGCAAAGCAGTGAAGTGTTCCGCTTTCATAAGCGATAACTTTGATGAAAATTCCATCGTCATAGGATTTTGTTGTAACGCTGGCGGTAATGGTAATTTTGTCATCATTAACTTTTTGTTCAAAATTAATTCCAGACATTTTTTCTTTGACACCAACAAATAAAGCGTTTAAATTAACTGACATTTTTTATGTAACTCCTTAACAAATTAATTATAAGTTACTTAAAAACTTATAGTCAAAATAAAAAAATAATGATTTTTATATCAAAAAATATAATATTTTACAAAATATTATCATTAAATTTTTTTCGATGTCATCAGAACTTTTTAAATATTTTAAAAAAATATTAAAAAAACGCTTGCATTTATATTTATATAGGCGCATACTATTATCATCAAATCTGGAAGGGTTTGAGAGGCAGTAATTACTGATAAGTAATTAAAGAACGCCTAAGACTAGGTAAGACAATCAACGCAAGAACAAGTTGATATGACGTTTCTAGAATTAAATATTCTAGATTAATGATTGCACTAGCATGTGAGTTACTCGCAATAGTAACTCATAGGGTCGGACCTCCCTGCTACAGTGGTCGCTGAGTTAGAACTTAACAGCATCAATCCACCGCCCGACATGGTCGAAGAGGTCACAAGAAGCACAAACGCTTAGCTTCCTGAAGTTAATAACTTAAAGGAACAACCAGTTCACGCTAATGATCAACTCAAAACGTGAAATAAGTAAGAGATAATACCTCTTACAAAAAGGTCTTAAAAAGTTTAGCCCGCAGTAAGACATTCAGCCTATTAAAACGACGTTGATAGTAAGGCTTCTGAAGTCAAATCCTTCAGTCAATGAATGCATCGGACTTACCAATCGCTGGATTGGTTAAACGGCAAGCCTCCCTGTTACAGTGGTTGCTGAGTTAGAGTTTAACAGCATAACAACCGCCGCCGGACATGATCAAAGAGGAAGAATTAAGGATCTTAGCTAATATCTAAGTCCAAAGCCTAAATCACATTACTCAACTCAACGTGTGATGATAATAGAAGAGCTACAAACTCCTGGTATCTTCTATGAAGAAATGGCCTATTGAACTTAAGACTAGATCAGTCAACCAGCTCCATGAAATTGATGATGGAGCCTCCGAACTTAAATACTTCGGTCAATGGTTGCTCTAGCAAAGATTCATCGCGAAAGCCTTGAATATCGGTACGTTCCTCCCTGATAGCTTGCTATCCATCGGTCTCTGCGTTATAGTTTGACAGAGTAAACCCGATACCGGACATGACGAAAAGGAAAACAGCCTCGACGCTAATAACGAGAGGAAGCTGGCCACCAGTTCGCTAAGCAATTCAAAACGAACTGCCAACAAGAAGCACCACCAGCCAAAGGAACTTAACTTGGGTATCTGTCGCAGGGCTCGCCCCTGCAACAGTACAACGGTTAGAGGCAACAGAGAAAAGCCTCATTTTTTTTGCACTTTTTTTGTCTATATTTATATATAATATCCATTGGAGAAGAGTAAAAATGGAAGAGAAATTACTTCAAGCAATCAAGAAAAAAGATATCAAAAGAGATGAATTTCAACTTTTTGGTGGTCAAGCTAAGAAGGGATATGACTGGTGGTGGCACTCATTCACCGCTCATAACAAGAAGACTGGAGAAGAAAAGCCTTTTTATATTGAATTCTTTTTGATTAATCCAGGAAAAGAATTAAAAAAAGAACCTGTTTTTGGTCAACTTGGAAAAGAAAAACCATCATATTTAATGGTCAATGTTGGTTCTTGGGGTAAAAACAAAGCTCAACTTCATCGTTTCTTCGCATGGAATGATGTCATCATTAACAAGAAAGCTCCGTTTTCAGTAACCGCTAAAGATTGCTATCTAGATGAATATCGTACTTGCGGATCTGTTAAAGTAAGTGAAGAAGAGGCTGAAAACCATCCAGAATATATGTCTGATAGTGGTTCTATGTCTTGGGATTTAAAGATTATTAAACAAATTCCATTTAATGTTGGTTATGGTGCGAGCTCTCTTTTTAGAAGACTTCAATTATTTGAAATGTTTTGGCACGCAGAAGGAATGAAATCATTCTTTGAAGGCACCATTACATATAATGACGAAGAATATATTGTTAAAGCAGAAGACTCATATGGTTACGCTGATAAAAACTGGGGAAAGGATTTCACTTCGCCTTGGGTGTGGCTATCAAGTAACAACCTCACCAGCAAATTAACTGGTAAAAAACTCAACAACAGTGTTTTTGATATTGGTGGTGGACGCCCAAAGATTGGATTTATCGCTCTTAATAGAAAACTACTCTCTAGCTTCTTCTATGAAGGCAAATATTACGAATTCAATTTCTCAAAATTTTGGACCAATACAAAAACCAAATTTGATTGTTATGAAACCGACACTCAAATCGTGTGGCATGTTGAACAATCAACTTGGAATAACAAAATGATTACTGATATTACATGTGAAAAAGAAGACATGTTACTCATTAATTATGAAGCTCCAAATGGGAAAAAGTTACATAACTTACTCTACAATGGAGGGAACGGAAAAGGGGTTGTTAAGCTCTATCACAAAGGTAAATTAGTGGATGAAATTATATGCGAAAATGTGGGATGCGAATATGGAGAATATGGCAAAACTAATTATCGAAAATAATGTTTTAATAAAATATGAAGGCAATGAAAAGGCGGTTAATGTTCCTGAAGGGGTCAAAGAAATCGCTTTTGAGGCCTTTTTCGGCAACGTTTACGTCGAGAACGTTAATTTACCTGACTCTTTGACTTACATCGCTCCTAAGGCCTTTTCTTGTATGGGCAAAAATTTCAAAAAAATTATTATCCCACGTCATGTTGAGATGATTGATTACAAAGCCTTTGATTGCGATAGTCTTGTAGAGGTTCATATTCTTAACCCAAATATCTCCATTCACCCAGAAGCTTTTGACCATTGCTATGATTTACTCGACATCTATTTTAGTGGCACAAAAGAGGAGTGGGAAAAAACAAGACTCGTCAATGAGGATGACGAGCCTGTTGATTTAAGAATTAATAAATCAGTGTTAGTTCACTATTTTGATTAAGCAATATAGTCTAACTTAATTAAATTAGTACTTAATTTTTTAGCAGAGGCGCTTCCTCCAGTTAATACGACAGGATCGCCTTTTTTAAGTTTGTAGATTTCTTTTGCGAGTTGGAGAGCGTTATTGAACATTGGAGTGGTGTGTTGAAATTTGACACTCATGACTGGAGTCACTCCCCAAGATAATCCTAATTGTCTCCAAACTTTTTCATTAGTGGTTACACCTAAAATATCAATTGGACCTCTAAATCTTGCAACCATCTTAACAGTCGCTCCACTTATTGAAGGACAGGCAATCGCTTTAGCGTTAATATCAATCGCCATTTCGACCGCTCCATGAGAGATAGCGTCGACTCCATTACGAATTTCAAAGTCTGTTTCTTTAAAGGCTTTTGTGTAGTTAATATGTTTTTCAGTGAAAGTAGCAATTTCCACCATAGTTTTAGTGGCTTCAACTGGGAATTTACCTCCAGCACTTTCTCCAGAGAGCATAATTGCTGAACTTCCATCATATACCGCATTAGCGACATCAGAGATTTCCGCTCTAGTTGGTCTAGGATTAGTAATCATTGATTCAAGCATTTCAGTCGCGGTAATAACGATTTTGCCCATTAATCTACATCTTCTAATTAATTGCTTTTGAATGACCGGGACTTCGATGAATGGAACCTCAACACCTAAGTCACCTCTAGCGACCATAATTCCGTCAGCGATTTCACAAATATCATAGATGTTATCAACACCAAAACGATTTTCAATTTTCGCGATGATTTCAATGTTTTTACCGCCGTGTTCATCTAAGAAGTTACGCATATCAATCATGTCTTGTTTACAAGAAACGAAGCTAGCAGCGACAAAGTCGACATCATTTTCGATTCCAAAGAGTAAATCGCTTTTATCTGCTTCTGATAGGAATACTTGCTTTAAATGTTTATTTGGGAAAGACATTGATTTTCTATTAGAAAGTTTTCCTCCATTTAACACGTGAGTGTAAATTCTCTTTCCTTCGATCTTGTCAACTTCAAAGATGACTAGCCCGTTATTAACTAAGATTCGATCTTTAACTTCTAATTCTTCTGGAAGTCCTTTATAACTGACTGACACAATGTCTTTGTTTCCTATAATTTCTTCAGTGGTGAAGATGAATTTGTCTCCGTTATTTAAGAAGATTTCATCATTTTCAAATAAACCAATACGATATTCTGGTCCTTTAGTGTCTAGCATGATAGCGATAGGGAGTTTGAGCTCGTCTCTGACTCTTTTAATCATGTCCATTCTCGCTTTATGCTGTTCGTGGTTGCCATGAGAAAAATTGCATCTAGCAACGTTCATTCCGGCCTTCATCATCTGTCTTAAAATATCTTCATTGTCACTAGCAGGGCCGATAGTGCAAATAACTTTAGTCTTACGCATAACAAAATGCCTCCAAAAGAATATTTTATATAAATATTTTAACCCTGAAAAAAGTGGATTGAATATAAAACATAATCTTTACGCATCAAACACTCAAATATTCAAATGAGTGTTTTTCTTTGTTATACTGATTTGGAAAGAAGAATTGATATATGAATAAGAAAATGATTTTACCAGTTGTCGCTCTTCTTGCAGTTGCAGGAAGCGTCTCTTTTAGTTTATTAACTAAACCAAGTTATGCCCAAGCAAGAGGATATAATATTGCTTCGCTACCAACGACAATTGACTTAAACGATTCTACTTCTGGAGAAATCAGAAATTATTACTCTAATCTCAATTCTTTAGACAACGCCGAAAAAACCGGTACTAATTTATTAAAGAACTTAAAGCCAATTATTAAGAACGGACAAAAGTATTATTCATATGATAGCAACACTAAAATTTGGCAAATGTATGAAATCATTGATCGTGATTGGATAAAATCTCCTGCTAGTTCAACCACATATGGAACATATGATGCAGTGAATAACAAGTTGATTGACTATCAATATGGCACTAAGGACTCAGTTAAAAACAATCCATATATTCACGCACTTTACAATAATAGGAACATAGATAATCAAGCTAGAGCGTGGGGAAACCACAATCAAGATGGATGGGGAATAAATCAAGAGCATATTTGGGCTAAATCACACGGATTTGACACTGCTGGCAGCAACTCAACCGGAGGAGCTAGGGGCGATCCGATGCACTTATGGGCTGGAAATGGCTGGGCCAATCATGAACACAGCAATTTCTTCTTTGCTAACGTTGATAAGACAAGAACTTATAAAGATGCCGGAACAAAATATCAAACTGCGTATGGCAATTTAACTGGATACTCCTCTACTATTGGTGGAAGTGAAACAGTTTTTGAGCCTCAAGATTCAGATAAAGGTGACATTGCTAGAGCTATTTTCTATATGGTCGCTAGATATAATTACTATTCTGGTAATGACACAGATCCGATAGATGGTAATAATCCAAACTTGGTTTTATTAAATAATTTGTCAGAAAACGGAAGAACTGGAACATCTAGTTCAACAAATCCTTATGGCATGGGATTATTAAGCGACTTGCTCGAATGGAACAAGATCGATCCTGTTGATGAATTTGAAATTCATAGAAACAATCTCTTATATAAGAACTACACAAATAATAGAAACCCATTTATTGATTTCCCAGATTGGGCAGATTTGATTTGGGGAGAAGACAAGGATGTAAAATACGCAAATCCGATTTCAGATAGAATCAATGGTGTTGGTCTTTCTGTTTCTGTTTCTTCAATTAGAATTGAACCAGAAGGAAGCGCTACTGCTACAGCTTATGCTGATAATCTTACCGGAAACATTAACTGGTCAATTGAAGATACAACTGTAATTAGTCTTAGCAAAACAAGTACAGACAGTGGTGAAGCAGTAACTATAAACGCTTTAAAAGAAGGAAGTACAAAAATTAATTTATCCGCTATTGTTGACGGAGACGAATCGCATGCTGAAATTAATGTTCGCGTAAAAAAACATGTAAATGATATTGTCGTTTCTCAATCTGAAGTAAAAATTGAAAAAGGATCAGAAGCAAAAGTTAGTGCTTCTTCTGAAGGATTTGATGGAGTTATTAATTGGTCAGTTGAAGACGCAACAATTGTTGAACTTAGCAAATCAACTTCTACTAATGGCGAAGAGATAACGATTAAAGGCTTAAAAGAAGGAGAAACTAGAATTCATCTTACAATCGATGATGAAGAGGTTACTGCTGAAATTAAAGTCACAATATCCGCCAAACCATTTGTCTTCGGCCTATCCCCAACATATATCATTATCATTGGTGTGGCTGTTGGAGTTCTCGTTATCGGATTCTTAATCTTCTACTTCTCTAAGAGCAGCAAAGCAAAGAGAAGAATTAATAAGAAAGTGAAAAAGGCTGTTAGAGACAGCATCGCTGAATATAACAAAGCAAACGCTCCAAAAAAGAAGAAAAAATAGAATTAAAAAAGTGGCCGTTAATTCGGTCACTTTTCAATATAGAACACTAAGTAAGTTTTACTACCTTTTGTTGCAAACTCAGCGCTTAACTGATGATTTGGAGAATAGTAATACCCATCATCTTCTAATTGCCAACTTGAGTCACCAAGAGCTTTTGTATAATTAGTTATAAAGTCGTTGATTTCTTGTTCTTCACCAACTACTTCAACATAAACATAACTATAGTTATTTGCTCCTCCATCATATGAATTATATAGGAATAGTGGACCTCCTACATATTCTGGGACAGTATCAGTAAGTTCAAAGCTTAATTTTTTAAGCATGTCATTAATTCTAGAACTATTCCATCCGGATGGTGCTTCTCTTAAGTCAAATGAGAATGTTCCTTCGTTAGCGACATATGTTTCTAGATATACTTCTTCGTTTGGAGATAAGTAGATATATGTGCTACAGAATTCGTCATAACTAACAAACTTCCAGCCAGCCTGTTCGAGAGTGTATCTATAGATACTTTGACTTGCTATTTCCTTTCCTTTTTCAACAGAAATAACAACAGTCTTTCCATATGCATCATTATAAACTGCGTAATCTGATGCTTTACCAGTGAACGCTGGAATTTCATCGTTAACATATGGGATAAGAGCTTTGATTTTATCTTCTGGCCAAACAGTTGTTGCGGCAGGAGTTGGGAAGAGATAAAACACAATAACAAATTCGTCATTGGAAGTAACTCCTATACCCATTTTAGCGGTGTCACCGTTAGACAATACTTTTGTATATATGGTTAAACCGTCTTCAGTGTCACCTTTAATAAAACCGCTTTTGGTTAAATTAGATTGATAGGTAACAATGTCTCCACTTTTGATATTAGAAACAACGACCGCTCCATAACAGTAGCTATACGCTCCATATGAAATAGCGAGATCATTATTTGGATATTCATAGACATAATATAGAGCGCCATTAACAACTAAAGTTGGAAAATCAAATTCATACGCCCCATATTTGGAATATTTATTAAATAAGGCAGAAATGTCGTCTTTTGGCCAAACATTTGTTCTAATTGGTTCCATAGCTAAATTCATAACAATAAAGACGTCCCCTTTATCATAGTAGATAGTCATAGACGCAATGCCTTTTAAAGTAGAGTATTCTTTTGTGCAGCAATAGCCTCCATCTTTATCAGGACCACTAATCTTCCAATCTTCTTCCTCTAAGTTCCCAAGATATAAATCAAAATCTTCTCTATCAACTGTGTAGATTCCAACTCTAATGGAGTCTCCTAAGTCATAGAAGTTATATCGATATCCATCTTTCTCTAAGGTTGAGATTTGATATTGAGTGAGACCATATTGACTGAATGAACGAGAGATTAATTGTGATGGCCAAGAGTTAAATACTCTTAGAGCTAAATAAATATCAAGAGAACGATAGCTATTGTTATATAAATAACTGATTGAATAATTTCCATCAGAAGAATTGGCAACGATAAATCCATCACTATCTCTAACAGTGTCAATCACCCAATTATTATCAGTTAAGATTTGTGAATACCCAGCATCTTCGGTAGTGGAATCAATAAAACAATAAACCCCGCTATTACCAGAAGATAGTTGATAATAATCTGCTTCAAAAACTGGTACTTGAACATCGCTTCCAAATAAAGTACTTACCGCGTCACTTAATGTTTTAGATGGGAATTCGTGTAGATATGGATCACTTGCAGTGAGTAAAAAAGTGCCACTTCCTACAGGAGAAACATAGTTTTCTTCATCAACTGCAGAAAATTGAACGGTGATCGCTCGTTTACCTTCACTAGTGGTAACAACCTTTTCAAAAGTGTAAAAATATTTTCCATAATCAGAAGTGTAATCGCTAGAATAATCTCTCCAAGAAGAATAATTAGAAGCATATGATTTTATATCATTTTCGTTAACTTCTTTTCCTTTGATGATAATTGTGTTTTCATCTAAAGAAACTTCACAGTCGCTAATATAAGGAAGAACCTCACCATAAAGGTTTTCCTTCATTAAGTTTTGTTCTTTTTCATTCCAATTTGGGGTACTTGGATTACAACTTGAAACCGCCATTAAGGTGGCAAATGTCATAACAAATGTTTTTATAGACCTGTTCATATTTTTGTAATCCTTTCCTTAAAAATTGTCTAAATAATAAAATAATTATTATTATGATGACAACGGAAAAATAAAAGAGGCACCAAGTGCCTCTATAAGTAGTAAACAAATTATTTCTTTTCGTCGATTCCAAGTTCTTTACCTTCATACATGTAATCAAACCATGGGAAGTTTTTGAACTTGTTGACATGAAGTCGATGCATTTCTTCAGTTAACATGATGACCTTACCAACACATCGATAATCTGGATAGAAATCGTGATATTCTTCGTTAATATATAAAGAGAAGATTGATAAATCAACAGTCATTGGATATGTCCAAACAGTTTTGTAATCTAAATCAAAACTAAATGGTTCACCGTTTTTTGTCCCTCTAAAGTGAACGCCTGAATGATTGATTTCGTATTCACCTTCACCAACGATTTCAGTGGTCATTGATTTGTCGACATAGTGGTCTTTTGGAAGTATTCCAACTTTGACATGAACCTTGAATGAATAGTTAGGGTCTTTTCTAATTTCATCAATGAGAATTGCTCTTTCTTGATGAGCCCATGCACTTGGTGTTTCTGGAATGACACATTTCTCATCATATGGATGGAAATCATAATAGTCATCCATTGTCGCTCCATTTCCGCATGCTTCACATTTAATGAAGTTGCTCTTAGCGACCATTTTGAATTCTGCCCCACAACGTGGACAACGATATCCGATATCCGCTAAATTGGTGCAGATTTCACCTTTGCTATCATATTTAATATGATGCTTTTTGTTCCATTCGTAGTCATCGTGATGGAATTCTTTGTTGATGATATCTTCAATTTCTTCTCCAGTTAGTCTTTGTAAGTCTTCTTTAGAGAAGAGAAGTTTTTGTTGATAGTAGACTTCGCCAAGTCTATCATTCGCATCAATCTTGTTATTTGTCAAATAACTTCCTTGCATATATCCACAATACACTGGGATATTGAAGGCTTTTAAGAATCTTCCAGTTCCTGGGACGATTGGTTGATTGTCTCCAAAGATGGAACTTGTTCCTTCTGGGGAGAATGCGACGCATCCGCCTTGTTTGATGATATCTCTCATCGCACGAACACCCGCCATATCGTTGCAGAAGACTTTCTTTGGAATAACTCTACCTAACTTAAAGGCAAAGTGGAGGTGGCTTCTAAAGAAGCTGTTATATTCACAAACGATTGAAAGCTTTCTAGGCCAGTTAGCGGTCGTTAAGAAAGTGTGGTCTCTTCTACTTTGGTGATTCCAAATTAAGAAGCAAGGACCTTTGCAATCGCTTGTTTTATCTTGAACATCGTAATGACAATGATATTTCGCACCTAAAAGGTTTGTTTTTCCAACGACATAGTAAATCCAAGAAAAGAATGGGTTTGGAAGTTTGTATTTACGATGTAAAAGTTCGTCTTGTAAATCTCTAGTTTTCTTGCTCATTTTAATTAACGAGCTTTAGCGTGGAAGCCAACACCGAGGACATCTGGTCCACAGTGACAACCCGCAGTTGGATTTACATCAAGGAGAATGTATTTAACATCATCTCCGAAATGCTCTTTGAGCATCTTGTCAAATTCTTCGACTAAATATGGTGCATCAGCGTGAGCGATAATAATTGGGTAGTCTTTAATGTGATCTTCGAGTTTAACGACATATTCCATGATTTTCGCTAAAACTTTCTTTCTACCAACAGCGCTATCAATTGAGACCATCTTGCCTTCACTTGAGATATGAATAACTGGTTTAACACCAATCATTCCACCCATGAAAGCTTTAAAGCCACTGACACGGCCGCTTCTTGCAAAGAACTTTAAGTTATCAGCAAAGAAGTAAGCAGCGGAGTGTTCGATGATTTCAGGAACGAGAGCTTTGATTTCATCGATTGATTTGCCTTGCTTATAAAGTTCACCAATTTGAATATCGCTTAAGAAAGAACAAATAGTGATACCTTTGGTGTCGATTAATTCGATTCTTCTATCTGGATATTTCTTGAGTAATGTCGCAATGACTTTATCGCAACTATTGAATGTTGCAGACATTTCTCTAGAGAAGTGAACGTAGAGAATATCTCTTCCTTCTTTTAAGATTGGTTCGAAATATTCGATATATTCTTGTTCAGAAAGAGCACTTGTGGATGGATTAGCATTACCTGCTCTTAAAGCATTATAAAATGCTTTTGAGTCAAATTTTTCCCAGCTCTTATATGGGAAATATTCTTCGTCACAAATGACATATGGCATAGAGATGAGTTTGGCGTCATATTTATTAGCCCACTCAGTGGTAATGTCACAGTCACTATCAAAAAATAATTGATAATCTTTATTCATGTTAATTAGTTTCCTTTTTGTTATTTAGTGGCGTTCTTTGCTAAGAAGTCTAAGACATCTTGAACAGTTTTGAAGGTCACTGGAGCGTCAAATGTCACTCCAAATTCGTCTTCGATAGACATCGATAACATCATCATGCCGATGCTATCCATTCCTAAATCTTCGATAAGTCTGCTTTCTGGTTTAGCGTTACTTAAATCTTTATCGGGAAGGTTTTCTTTAATTAATTTCATTAATCTTTCGTACATTGTGTTTTTTCTCCTATTCGTAGAATGTTTTATTTGAAATGATATTGATCAAAATTTTTGAGGCGCTTCTAATCGCGACTGGACCACTTGATCCACGGCATTTGAGAACATATTTTCTTGCGCCTAACATAATGCCAGCGCCTAACGATTCAAAGTCATATGTTTTCATTAAGTAGCCAGCGATTTGTTGAGTGATTTCTTCATTACCCGTTTTCTTACCAAATTTCATGATTTCAGTAATCATATTGATGGCCATACCTTCGGTATTTTTAAGAACTTGGTTACCTGCGAAGCCTTCCGCAACAAGAACATCACACATTCCGCTTAAAGCTTTGCTACCTTCAACGTTACCGATGAAGTTAATGCCCTCTTCTTTAGCGAGTAGTGGATGAGTTTCTTTCACTAAGTGATTGCCTTTGGTTGGTTCACTTCCATTAGAGAGAAGTCCCACTCTTGGATTTTCAATCTTGTAGAGCTTTTTCATGAAGTCAGTTCCTAAATGAGCAAATTCAACAAGTTGAGATGGGCCACAATCGATTGAGGCACCAGTGTCCACTAAACAAGTGAATCCTTTTTGCATGTTTGGAAGAATGGCGGCTAAGGCAGGTCTAGTTCTCTTTTCATCTAATAGATAACGAAGAGTGCCGACTAACAAAGCGCCTGTATTTCCAACTGAGATAATTCCAATCGCGTTTTCATCTTTCGCGCATTCTTCAACAGCCTTGAAGACTGAGACATTGGCTTTCTTATAGAAAGCTTCAATTGGGTTGTCATAGTTAGTGACTGTTTCTGGAGCGTGAATGATTTTTACACGATTACTTGGAAGATTTTTGCTTTTGATGAGTTCTTCGTCTCCAACAATAGTGAGGTTGATTTCTGGGAATTCATCAAGAACCATTTTTGCCCCTTCTATGATGGCTTCTGGTCCTTTGTCACTTCCTAATGTATCAATAACAATAGTGTGTTTATTATCCATTTTTAAATGAAACCTTTCTTTAATATATTCCGATTAATAAATCGTAGACGTCTTGTTTGCCGTTGATTAATCCGACTTCAAGATTTGGCCATTTTTCATTAATCGCACTGACGAGTTCTAAAGCGGCTTCTTCAGTAACGGTTTGTCCGTAGATAATGAAGGCAACTTCTTTATCATCAATTCCATCAATTCCTTTGAAGAGTTTGAATGTTGCAGCGGTTCTTCTAGGAGCGAATGTTAATAACTTCTTTCCTTTAGAGCCAACATAGCTTCCTTTAGGAGCAATAACGTTTCCAACTTTCGCATCTTTGCCACTTTTGAAGACGATGTATGGAGTAATCATTTCTGCTCCAGCTTTAAGGGCTTCATAGACTTCTTGTCCATTTTCTTCGTCTCCTCCATGCATATTAAGCGCGGCAAAGCCTTCTTGAATATTATGGGTGTGGACAACGTAAACTTTGCTGTCTTTATATAACTCAGCGGCTTGTTCAGCAGCTTTAATCATATTTGTTTCGTTAGGAAGAAGGATGATTTCATCAGCGTTCACATATTTAAAGGCATCAATCATTTCACTAACAGAGGTGTTCATTGTTGTGCCTCCGTTAAGGACGAGGTCCGCTCTTAATTGGTTTTGGAATAAATCGATAATTCCATCTCCTTGAGCAATAGCGATAACTGCGTATTTCTTTCTTTCCTTGGCTCTCTCTTCTTCCTCTTTAATAAGAGAGTTATGTTGAAGGGCCATATTTTCCATCTTGAAGGTCACGAATTCACCAAATCTTTGAGCGTATTCAATGACTTCATATGGTTTTTTGGTGTGAATGTGGACTTTAACGATTGTTCCAGTTTGGAAGCAAACAAGAGAGTCACCATGTTCTTGCATAAACGCGATGAATTCATCAATGTTGAATGAAGGGATATCAATCTTAGAAGTTAAGAGTTGAAGTAAGAATTCAGTGCAATATCCATAATCAAGAACACTGTTTTCGTTGAAGGCTGAGAAGTCGATAGAGGCTTCTCTCTTTTCTTTTTCTTCGGCGAGTTCATCTTCAATTGAAATTTCTTTGCCTGTGAAGAAGGCTAAATATCCTTCAAAGATTGTGAGTAATCCTTTTCCACCTGAATCAACGACACCGTTTTCTTTTAAGACTGGTAAGAGGTTTGGAGTGTTGTCTAATGAGATTCTCATCATATTAACAACCTTGGTTAAGAAGCTTTCAAATGTGTCTTCATCTCTTACGCTAGGCATAGTGTTTTCAATTGATTCTCTAGCGACTGTAAGAATTGTTCCTTCAGCGACATCCGCACAAGCTTTATAGGCGTTCTTATATGCACTAATCATTGCTTTAGCGAAATCAGCAACTGTTAATTCTTTCTTTTTCTTACAGGCATCGGCAAAGCCTCTAAAATATTGGCTAGTAAGAACTCCAGAGTTTCCTCTTGCTCCAAAGAGCATTCCTCTAGCGAATTCATCAGCGATGATATAAACAGGAGCGTCATCATCAGAAATGGTCTTTAAACCATTTGAGTATGTGAGTTTCATGTTGGTTCCTGTATCTCCATCTGGGACAGGGAAAACATTCAAATCATTAATAATTTGAAGGTGTAAAACTAAGTTTTTGTATCCGAATCTTAATAGTTCTGAAAATGTCGATCCGTTAATTTTATTTGTATTCATTTTAATAGAGTCTCCTCTGTTGCCTAAGAAATATATATTTCTATTGGCAAACACAATAATATATATGAGCTAAGGAAAATACGCAACTCAAAAACGCGTTGTTACATAGTAACAAAATGAGGAGTCTATTCTAGCTTTTTGATATATCTATATCCAATGAAGGATGAAAATGATATTTCAAAGATAACTGCTAAAGCGGTAATAATAAGTGGAATAATTCTGTTTACGAAAAGTGCAAACGAGGAGAAAACGAAAACACTCTCAAAGAAAAGTCTTTCAAATTCTCTGATTTCATATTTGTCTTTGAAAGATGCAAATTTAAATGAGACAAAAGAAATAGCAATTCCTAGTCCTAAAACAGGAATGTTTTCAAGCACTGATAGTAAGTAGTAGTTTTGGCTTAATTGAATTCCCTCAACAGGAATGATTGATAAGGCTATTCTAGTGATTGATAATCCATAGATGAACCAGTCAATAATTGGGTTGATTTTGTCTTTATAAACGATGCGATAAAGAACATAGACCGCAACATAAATTGTAATAGTGGTGATGGAGATGATATTTTGGCCAACACCCATCAAGTGATAGAGGTTTTCAAATCTTTGAAAAGAATATCCAAGTAGATTAGGAATGATGGTAAGTGAATCAGTGATAACAATTGTCAAACCCGCACCAGCGAGTAACAAAAAAGGAACCCTGTTTCTACCCTTGATGATCACGTAGATAGATAGAATAAGACCTAGTAGTAGGTACGCTATTTCGAATGAAGGTTCCATTAATGAGTACATAGGACTATTTAATTCTCTTTTTCCTCACAAGAATTAATAATACTACAAATATCATTGATAGTGCACTTAAAATCATACTTGAGGTATATATATTACCTCCACATCCATTTGATGAAGATGCTGGTGTATCAGGTTCTTCAGGTGTATCTGGAGTGTCTGGTACATCTGGTGTGTCAGGCACATCAGGTTCGTCTGGTATATCAGGAATATCAGGTGTATCAACTACGCATTCAATACTAATTGAAGAGAGGTAGACTCTTTTGGTGGTAACTAGTTTAATAAAATTAATTTCACTGCCATCAAAAGTGTATGTAACATCCTCAAAACTTGTAGGTATCGCGTTATTTATTCCTGCTTGGTTAACATTTGTTGAAACATTGATTGATGATTCATCATTACCATATGCTTTTGCATTCAGTGTAATAGAACTTACTTTGTAGGATTTATTTAAATTAAATTTGAAACTTCCATTTTCTTTGCTGGAGCCCATTTTAATTCCTGAAGAAGAACCATAGATTTTTGCTACATCACTTACTGAAGAAACATAGCTTTTCCCTTCGTCAATATAATCAAGAAGAGAATTGCCTTTAATTTCTACAGATTCACTTCCATTAGTTTTGAATTTAATGGTCATTGTTTCTCCATCCACTGGTGTATCCGGAGTGTCGTTTGCGGTCACGGTTAGCCCACTGACTTCAATGATTTTACTAACTGTGGAATAGGTATATGTTCCAACGACTTTTGTTGTTCCTTCTACTAATGGGCTTGGTGACCATTTAACTGAAGAAGTGACATTAGTTGATGATTCATCATCAAATTTAGCGGTTATAGTTAAGCCAGCTGGGTCAAAATATTGACCTGTTTTATATTCGGTTTTGTTAGGAGAACCACTAATGGTGAGATCTACTAAAGTTTTTGGTTCACCAATTTCTTCATTTTTGAAGACCGCTCTAGCGTATTCTGGGTGATCAATATATGGATTTCTATTGTGTTGGTATCTTTCATAAATGAGGTTATTACGATTCATTTCAAATTCATCGACAGGGTCTAATTCATTCCAACTTAATAGAGTGCTTAAGTTTTCCCAAGTACCAACAGGGATGTTATCGCTATTGTTTTTATCTATGAGGTTTAGATGAGTGCCACCAGAGCCATCTCCGTTATAATAGCGGGTTGCCATATAAAATAATGCTCTTGCACAGTCCCCTTTATATTCATCTGCTGGTTCAAAGAATCCACCGCCAGATTTATTATCTGTTTTATTTCCGTAAGCATTATCAACTTTGCTACCATTATTAACATTTCCAAAAGGATCGTTTCCTCTTGTGTTGTTACATTTCCAATCGCTTGCTCTTAAGTGGTGGAGGTCTGAATACGCTGCTAATGATTTGGTGTTGAATCCGTTTGATTTAGCCCAAATGTGTTCTTTGTTCCAAATATATCCTGTAGAAACTCCTCCGTTTTTTCCACCGCCTTGGAATAGATTCCAATCGCAAGGAGAAGTGGAGTTGTAATCTGCATATAGCAAAATCATTTTAGGATTCTCATCATCTTCTTTTGGAGAAAGAGTCCAGTTCCTATCTGTATATTTCAAATCTTGCTCAATTGAGTCATAGTCTCTTTTATCATGACCTTTGATGATGTTATATAAGGCAACTTTCAAAGTATCGCCTTTCATGTTTGAAGTGATTGAAGAGTAGTAACTTTCAACATTTGAAACCGGATCAGCTTCACAAATGATGACTTGTTTTTCACTTTTCAAAAAATGATAGCCAATGGCTAATCCAAATGTAAATGAGATGACTGATAAGGCTGCAACTAATTTGCGCATACACTAAGATTATACAGTAAACTGAATATTATTCAATTTAAATAAATTGATAATGATTTTTAATAAGTTTGAACAATAAACTGTCTAGCCTGTGTCTAAAAAAATTAAAATTTTTATTAACAAATAAAAAATAAGTCCTTATAATTTGTATAACATAAAAGGAGAAAACAGAAATGACATTTGATAAATGGTTTGAAGAACAATCCTTACTCATCAAAGTAATCTTATTAATCATTCCTTTCGTTGGATGGATTGTTGAAATTCTCGTTAGACTTTCTGCCGTTTTAAGAAACTCCAGCACCGCTAACATTATCGGTTTAGTTCTCGGTATTTTCGGAAACTGGATTTGGGCTGTTATTGACTTAATTGGCCTTCTTGTCACCGGCAAATTACTCTTACTTGAATAATCAATATTCGATTGAGTAGAAAAAATCTCCCAAATATTGGGAGTTTTTTATTATCGAAACGTAGTGAGATAAAAACCGGGTGCTATGCACGTGAGAATAGAAGGGTTTCTCCTACGAAAAAACCTCCATGTTATAATTGAA
>CADCGC010000024.1 GCA_902800905.1 uncultured Erysipelotrichaceae bacterium | reverse complement strand
ATCACGGTTGTCAGTCCACCTATGACTCTTAAGAGTCGGTGGAGTAATAGCCCTTATAGGGTTGAGTCAGTACAACGTATTTTATGCGTTGGTACTATTGTTTATTCGAGTTCGAACGCTCCAGTGTATAAGTTGTAATACACACCTTTTTGAGCAATCAAATCATCATGAGTTCCGCGTTCAATAATGTGACCATGATCAAGAACCATAATCGCGTTACTGTTTTGAACTGTTGAGAGTCTATGAGCAATAACGAAGACTGTTCTTCCTTCCATTAATTGGTCAGTACCTTGTTGGACAAGTTTTTCTGTACGAGTATCAATTGAGGAAGTAGCTTCATCTAGAATCATCACTGGAGCATCAGCGACCGCTGCTCTAGCAATGGATAATAATTGTCTTTGTCCTTGAGACAAATTAGAACCATCTCCATTAAGCATAGTGTTATATCCTTCTGGTAAACGAATAATGAAGTCATGTGCGTTAGCAATCTTTGCTGCTTTGATACATTCTTCATCTGTTGCATCTAATCTACCATAACGAATATTATCCATTACTGTTCCAGTAAATAAGTTGGTGTCTTGTAAAACAATACCTAAGGATTTTCTTAAATCCGCTTTCTTAATTTTATTAATATTGATTCCATCGTATCTAATCTTTCCATCAGCGATGTCGTAGAATCTATTAATTAAGTTTGTAATAGTTGTTTTGCCTGCACCTGTCGCACCAACAAAGGCGATCTTTTGTCCTGGGTGAGCGTAAATAGAAACATCTTCAAGGACTAATCTCTTACCATCATATGAGAAATCAACTTGATCTAAGACGATATCACCTTTTAATTCACGATATTCAAGTTGACCGTCTTTATGACGGTATTTCCATGCATAGTCATGGGTGTGCTCTTCAGTTTCTTCAAATGTTCCATCCTCATGATACTTAACATTACATAAGTAAACATAGCCTTCGTCTGTTTCTGGTTTTTCATCAATGATTTCTAAGCAACGTGATGCGCCCGCCATACCCATAACAACGAAGATGATTTGTTGTGAGAATTGATTAACGTTATTTGCGAACATTCTACTCATCATTAAGAAGAGAGCTATCATACCTGCGAATCTTGGAGCATCTCCAGAGATAACTTCAAATCCACTAGCGGATAAATTTCTCCAGTTAAATACATATATAAATGCACCCATTAATCCGCATAAAATATATAAGAAGTTGCCTATATTGCCCATAACAGGCATCATGATGTTGCCGTGAATGTTAGCGTTAGTTGCGTAATGTCTTAACTCATTATTTAAAATATTAAACTCTTCAACGCTCTTTTCTTCATGTGAGAAAACTTTAATAACTTTAAGACCTTTAATTGATTCTTCGATTGAGCCTTCAACTTGGCCCAATGCAGCTTGTTGTTTAACGAAGTATTTGCCTGATTTGCCTCCTACTCCTTTAACAACACCTAGCATTACAAAGAATCCAACCACTACCACTAACGCCATCCAGACAGATGTTATCATCATAATGGTAAATACCATTATTGACACTAAACCTGTTTGAATTAAGCTAGGTAAAGCTTGAGAAATGAATTGTCTAATTGTGTCGATATCGTTTGTGTATAAAGACATAATTGACCCGTGAGCGTGTGTATCGAAGTATTTAATTGGCAAATCTTGCATGTGTGAGAACATCTTTTTACGGAAATCATTTAAGAACTTATGGGTGACAATCGCCATAGTTCTATTCCATGTCCAGCTTGCAAAAATACCAAGAACATAAATACTTCCAAGCACAATAATTAAATAAGTAACATTTGTTTCAATAACAAAACCAAAGGTTGAGGAAACGCTATACACATCAGCAAATGGGTTTTTGCCTTGCTCTCCGGCAGCAGTCAAGGCGTTTGTTGCTAAAGACATAAATACAGAAGATGATAAGTTTCCAAATACGTTAAATATTAAACAGATAAGTGAAAGGATTAATTGCCAAGGATAAAGCTTAAATAAAGCCTTAATAATACGCTTCATTGTACCTTTTTTCGCTTTTCCTCTTTCTCTAATACGAACTGGTGGCATTATTTATCACCTCCCACTCTATTTTGTGTGTAGTACACTTCTTGATAAATCTTATTGGATTTTAATAACTCTTCATGTGTACCAATTGCGTTAATTTGACCATTATCCATGATGATAATTTGATCAGCATCTTCAATAGAACTAATACGTTGTGCAATAACGATTTTGGTCATCTCTGGAAGGTCATTTTTTAACGCCTTTCTAATTAACCTATCTGTTTTTGTATCAACAGCACTAGTAGAGTCATCTAAAATAAGGATTTTTGGTTTTCCAATAATCGCTCTAGCAATGCATAATCTTTGCTTTTGTCCACCAGAGAAATTAGCGCCGCCTTGTTCGACTTTACTCTTCAATAATTCTGGTTTAGCTCTAACGATCTCTTCGGCTTGAGCAATCCTACAAGCTTCCCACATTTCTTCTTCTGTAGCGTTCTCATTTCCCCATCTCAAATTACTTTCAATGGTGCCACTAAATAAGAAGTTCTTTTGGAGAACAACAGCGACATTTCTTCTTAATGTATCAAGGTCATATTCCTTTACATCGTGGTCGCTAACAAGCACTGAACCTTCAGTCACATCATATAGTCTTGAAATCAAATTTATGACCGAAGTCTTACCAGAACCGGTAGAACCTAAAATTCCTACAAATTGACCGCTTTTGATATGGATATCGATATTTTTTAAGGCATATTGCTCAGCATTTTTCTTATATTTGAAGTTCACATTATTGAAATCAACGTCTCCATTAGCAACTTCAAAAATTGGATTCTCGCAGTTTCTAATTGTTGGTTCTTCTTCTAAAACTTCAGAGATACGTTTGATTGATTCAATAGATAACGCAAGCATGACCATAATCATTGAAATCATCATCAAAGACATCAAGATTTGAATACCATATGTGATGAGAGCAGACATTTGTCCAATAGATAATTGGCCACCGACCCAATCAAGGCCATCCCAGTGAGCAGTTGTGTAAATAATATATGAACCTAATCCTATAATTAAAATATTAGATAAATGAATTGCGGTGTTCATTAATGGGTTATTTAAAGCAACGATTTTTTCGGCTTTAATGAAGTCACCCATCATTGAATCACTGGCGTTGTTAAATTTATCCTTCTCAAAGTCTTCACGGACATATGATTTAACTACTCTAATTCCAGAGATATTTTCTTGAACAGATTCATTAAGCTTGTCATATCTTTTGAACACTCTCATAAAGATTTTCATCGCGTGTCTAACAATGAGGAATAAACCAAAGGCAACGATTGGAACTAGGCCTACGAAAATGAATCCCATTAGTCCACCACCAACGAATGTCATGACCGCTGAGAAAACTAACATAAGAGGTGCTCTAATAACGATACGAATCATCATCATAAACGCCATTTGGACGTTGTTGATATCGGTCGTCATTCTTGTGACTAATGAAGAAGCTGAGAATTTATCAATGTTTTCAAACGAGAAATTGGATAGTTTCTTATATAAATCACTTCTTAAATTGGAAGCTAGTCCGACTGATGCAATTGATCCATACTTTCCGCCGAATATTCCACATAGTAATGAAATGATTGCCATTCCAATTAGAATGAGCGCTATATAGAAAACAGGGATTCCTTCATCGACTTGGAAAAAACTATCAGGAGTTGTTAATAATTTAATCTCATCAACGAAAATACCCATAATAAACGGCATTGCGCATTCCATTGCCGCTTCACCAATCATAAACAAAGGTGTAATTATGGCGTACTTTTTATATTTGCCAAGACTTTTTAATATTAATTTAATTTTCTTTAGCATGACGTACCTCCTATTTATATAACATTTTCATGATGATATCGCTATTTGGGCATTTAAAACGTTTATACCCGATGTGAATTCTTGTAAACGCGAGTCCTTTTATCAAAGATAAGAGACTAATTGCTAATTCATCTTCGTTATGGTCGTTGAAGTCTCCTTCTTCTTGCCCACGCTTTATTAGCTCTAATAGCTTAATGAACATTGGCATTTTTTCTTGTGCCGAACTCAAGAACAGATTCTTTTGTAAGTGGATGTTTAGGTAAAGATATATCTTCCAAGAATTCTTTTCATCCACTGCCTTGATTTTCTTTAAAATCTCTTTAAGAACATCATGGATGACATATTTTGCTTTTTGTTCAAAGCTGATTCCTTGTAGAGTTTCTTTAATGTAAGGCACAACCTTTTTGTTAATTACTGCAAGATATAATTCATCTTTGCCTTTGAAGTAATGATATAAAAGACCATGAGAACACTTTGCTTCTTTTGTTACTTCATCAAGATTGACTGCATCATACCCCTTCATCACAAAAAGGCGTAAAGCGCTTTCAAGAATCTTGTCTATTCTTTCATTTCTAATTTCTTCAAATTGTTCTTTTGTTTTTGGCATAATTTTATAATTGACAAATTCGTCAATGGAAATATTAAAATGAATTATTGTTTGTTTCAAGTTATTTCTTAAGAAATCAAAAAAGATGCATTAAAAATATTTATAACAATAAAGGCAATCTAATATGTATAATATTACAAGGTGATTATATGAAAAATTTTGTTCTTATCTCCCCAAACTTCCCTGAAACCTACTATCAATTCGCTGTTGCGTTACGTAATGCAGGCTTTAGAGTGTTAGGTGTTGGAGATCAACCATACGATGAATTAAAACCAGAACTAAGAAATTCTTTACATGAATATTACAAAGTCAACAACTTGGATGACTTCAATCAAGAGAAAGAGGCTGTGGGTTATTTCGAAAGAAAATACGGACACATTGATTATCTTGAAAGTAATAATGAATATTGGTTAAGAAAAGACTCAATTTTAAGAGATTTATTCTCGATCGATACTGGTCTTAGAGAAAAAGATTTAGACACTTATCAAAGAAAATCTTTAATGAAAAAATGCTTCGAAAAAGCTGGAGTTAAAGTTGCTCCATATATCTTGGTGGATGATTTTGATTCACTAAAATCTTTTGCTGAAAAACATGGCTTCCCTCTATTTGTTAAGCCTGATATTGGTGTCGGCGCTGTTGAAAGCTTTAAAATCAGCAATTATGAGGAATTAGAGGCATTTTACAAGAAAAAACAAGAAAATGTTCACTATATTTGCGAAACTTTCGTATCTGGTGATATCGTCACTTTTGACGGAATCGCTGACGAAAATAGCGATGTAGTTTTCATGGCATCACTTGAATGCCCACCATCAATTAGTGACTGTTTGAACTTTGGTAACGAGTTCTTCTATTATTCGAATCCATTCATTGATCCAGAGTTTGAAAAAATAGGTAGAGCCACTGTGAAAGCGTTTGGCTTAAAGAAGAGATGTTTCCATATCGAGTTCTTTAGAGTTACCAAGCCAATCAAAGGCTTTGTTAAGGTTGGAGATTTTGTTGGATTAGAGGTTAACATTAGAACACCTGGCGGATACTCTCCAGATATGCATAATTACGCCAATTCTGTAAACATGTATCAGATTTACGCTGATGTTATGGCGGACCTTCATCCAACCCCAGTTTGTTCACCAAAATTCTATTTAGCAACTGGCAGTAGAAGAGATGGAGTTCAATATTTCTACACTGATGAAGACATTAGAAGAACCTATGCAAAAGAGATTTGTGGTGCAGGAAGATATCCAGATGTTCTTTCAGGTGTTATGGGTAACTTTTTCTATATGGCTAAGTTCAATTCTGTTAAGGATGTAGAGATTTTCCACGAATATGTTAATAGAAAAAACGTTCCAGAAGCACATAGAAGTGGACAATCAATGTTTAATAAAAAGGGATCCACAGGCGACAACATCTGCGATACCCATATCGACGGAGCATAATTATGAAAGACGAAAGTATTCTTCAATATACTCCTGCTAAATGGGAAAAAGCATTCAAATCAGAAAAGGACAATCTTCTTTTTTGCTTGCCTAACTTTAAAGTTACAATCGAACACATAGGCGCTACCGCAGTGAATAGCTGTAGAAGTTTTAGGAATGTAGATATTTTATTATCTACTCATGACTATGGAGCGGTCTCCACTATCGCTATGGTCTTAAAAAGCAAGGAATATAAAGAACTCAAAGAGTTAAGTACGCTAGACTGCATTGTTCTTATAAAGAAAAGCAAAGTTTATGGATGTGGAATCACATTAAGAATCGTTCAATATGCTTCTATGACCTATCGTAGAATCACTTGTTTTAAGATATTCTTAAAAGAAAGTTACGATTGTGTTCAAAGATATAATATCTTTAGAGAAGCAGCGATTAAGACTGCAAACTTTGATATCAAAGAGTATAACAAAATGAAATATAACTACATCAACTCTATTTTAGATGAGAGATTTAGATTCGAATAAAATGCAAGGAATTATCATAACCAACCAAGATATTGGTCATAATGCTTATAAGATAAAAAGATTTACCGAGGAAGGAGAAAAACTCGGGATTTCTTTACTCCACTATATTAATGATGGCACTTTAGCGGTTATCAAAGATAACAACATTCACATTAATCTCCCTAAATCAGATTTTGTTATCTATTTAGATAAAGACATCTATCTTGCTCGAATCTTAGAGAAGGCAGGATATCGATTATTCAATAACGCTGATTTTATTAAAATGTGTGATGATAAGATGCTTACAAATATCATGTGCTCTAACGCTAATATTAAAATGCCTAAAACCATAGCAGGACCGCTCTTTTATTCTCCTAAACTTGTAGAAAGCAACCTAAAATTCCTTGATTCGATTGTTGAGGAACTTGGATTACCACTCGTGATGAAGAGGGTTTATGGCTCGTTAGGAATGGGTGTTTACCTCGTTAACAGTAAAGAAGAATTAGTGAAACTTTATAAAGAGAATTGTAGACAACCACTACAGTTTCAAGAATACATCAAAACAAGTTATGGCAAGTCTCTTAGAGTAATTGTTATCGATAAACAAATTGTCGGAGCGTTTGAAAGATATAACGAAAGTGATTTCAGAAGCAACTTTGGCACTCATGCGGATAGTAGACCTTTTGAATTGAAAGACAAATATTTAGATTTATCTAAAAAGATAGCGGAAAAGTTTGATGTTGAATACGCTGGAATCGATTTGCTCTTCGGAGAGAACGACGAACCAATATTATGCGAGATTAATTCCAACGCCTTCTTTGAAGAATTTGAAAAGACAACAAAAATTAATGTCGCTAAGTTATTTATGGAAATGGTGAAAAGAAAGATTTATGAATAAAAACAAAAAGAGATTTGAACATCACTCAAAGGATTACAAAGATATCAGAGAGTTCCCAGTTACTAAGGATACTGAACTTTTAGAATTCCTTTTAGCTACCTTGAAAGATCAATCTCGTAACTCAGTTAAATCTCTACTTTCAAACCATCGTGTTAGTGTTGATGGAGCGCCTATTTCCCAATTCAATTTCAAACTCTATAAAGGCGATGTTGTTATCATTTCAAAGAACCCAATCAGAAGAAAAACACGCAGCAACCTACCTATTATTTACGAAAATGATGAGATTATCGTTATCAATAAACCAAGCGGATTATTATCAATTGCAAGCGATAAAGAAAAGGGTTCAACAGCGTATAGAATGTTAACTGAGTATGTTCAACAAAAAGACAAACATAATCGTATATTTGTTGTTCATAGATTAGACGAAGATACCTCAGGTGTCCTAATGGTGGCGAAGAACCCAAAAATTCAACAAGCGCTTCAAGACAATTGGAACGATCTTGTGAAATCTAGAGGCTACTATGCGATTGTTGATGGAGTCCTAGAAGAAAAAACCGGAACGATTAAATCCTACTTAAAGAAGAATAGTCAAAACATGATGTATTCTTCTAAAAAGGCGGGAGACGGTCAATTCTCAGTTACACATTACAAAGTAATTGATGAAACAAGTAACTACTCACTTCTTGATGTTCATATTGATTCAGGAAGAAAAAATCAAATCAGAGTCCACCTTGGTGATATTGGGCATAATGTTATTGGTGATGATAAATATGGAAAGCCATCTAATCCAATCAAAAGATTAGGATTACATGCCTATGAACTTGAATTAGTTCATCCTCTTACAGGAAAGACAATGAGATTTGTCGCGCCTATTCCAAAAGAGTTCAATCAGTTATTTCCAAACTTTAAAGGTAAAAACAAATGAGACGTTTCAATTTAAGAAACGTTTTTGTTTATTAACTAAATTGGTAAAAAATCAATTTTTAATTTTATTAAATCAGCGTTATCGGTATAATATGTAAACATATGAAGAACAAGTACCTAAAATCATTCTTTAATAGCGCGATATCAATCCTACCTATAGTAGCGATTGTTTTTATACTATCATTGACTGGATTGACTCCAATTAGTGATAACGACTATATCATGCTCGCTATTGGAGCAGTTATTATGATTGCGGGTTTGTCATTCTTCCAAATCGGTGCCCAAAACAGCTTAATCAAGGTTGGTGAATATATGGGATCTTCTTTGTCAAAACAAAAGAAACTCATTATTGTCATTATCTTTGCATTTTTGCTTGGCGCTCTTATTACTTGTGCTGAGCCAAGCATCCTCATTATTGCTAACCAAGTTCAAATAAATAAGTGGGTTCTTATAGGGTCTATTGCTGGTGGAGTCGGAATTTTTGTTGTTATTGGTATCCTTAGAATCGTATTCCAAAAATCATTAAATGTTTGGTACTTACTCTTCTATCTAATCGTTTTTATGCTCGTCTGTATCTTACAAGCAGATGTTAAAAACCACGCTTATTTACCATTTATCTTTGACGCTGGCGGAGTTACTACTGGTAGTGCAACTGTTCCATTTATTTTAGCCTTAGGCGCTGGCGTTGCTATGACTCGTGGTGGTAGTAAATCTCAAGACAGTTCGTTCGGTCTTGTTGGTTTAGCGTCAGTTGGACCTATCATTACAATGGTCATTTTGATTTTGGTTAATCCAGCTGGATTCTCAGCTTACAAGGTACCTGCCGCTAGTGACGCAAACATTCTTGACAGATTACTAAATGCTCTTTTACCATCAGGTGATTTTTCTTCATTAGGATCAATGATTGAAGTCGCAATGGCGTTAGCACCAATTCTTGTAATTTTCTTTGTTTACGAACTCATTTATATCAAATTATCCGCAAAGAAAGTCCTTCTTTTGATGAATGGCTTTCTTGTTTCATATATTGGATTAACACTATTTTTGACTGCTGTTGGTTCGACAATGTCACCTATTGGCTTACAGGTTGGAAAGCAATTAGGAGCACAACAAGATTGGCTTATTATTTTGATTGCGTTCTTCATTGGATGTGTCACAATTCTTTGTGAACCTGCAGTCCATGTTTTGACTACTCAAATCGAAGATATGAGTGATGGTCAACTTAAAAAAGGCACAGTTCTTGCGACTTTATCAATTGGTGTTGGTGTCGCTATTTGCTTATCAGTTATTAGAACATTATTTGACTTCTCAATCATGTACTATGTAATTCCTGGATATATGATTTCGCTTGTCATGATGTTCTTTGTTCCAGATTTATATACCGCGATTGCCTTTGACTCTGGTGGAACAGCATCTGGTCCAATGGCGGTATCGTTTGTTTTACCTCTTATCGTTGGTGTTTATAGTGTGAGAGGAATTCCAGGTCCTGATGATGTTGTAATTGATGGAGCAATTTCAGAAAGTGTTTCATTCTATGAAAGTGCTTTCGGTGTTGTTGCATTAGTTGCATTAACTCCAATCCTTGCAATTCAAATTTTAGGCTTGGTCAGTAAATTCAAGAATATTTACGCTCTCCACGTTGTTAGAGATCAAATTCACGATGTTCGTAATAATGAAATTATTCATTTCAACTAAGGTGTAGATTATGGCGGAAAAAATAAAGAAAGAGAAAAAGGAAAAACCTCAAAAAGTTGAGAAGGCTCCAAAAGCAGAAAAGCCTGTTAAGAAAGAGGTCGTTGAAGAAGAACGTCCTGCTTTTGAAACACGCGACGATATTAGAAGACTCGTGTTGTACACAATTATTGTTCCTCGTGGTCAAGGCGATAACATTATTCGTATTTTGAAAGCCAATAAGAGTTCTGCTCAATTTCTCCAATATGGAGAAGGCACCGCTAATAATGCGATTAGAGAAATCTTAGGCATTGAAGATACAAAGAAAGACATTGTTTATTCAATCGTTAGAGAAGACTTGGTTAAGGATATTAAAAGAGAAATTGATGTCTACTTTGTAGCAAGTAAGAGAAACAAAGGAATTGCATATACAATTCCATTAAAAGCAATTGTCGGAGTTAAGATGTATAAATTCTTAACCCAAACAGTAAGGGGGTAAATAACCATGGCAGAAAAAGAAGTAATTAGACACGAAGTAGTAGTGGTCATTGTAAATGAAGGTCACTCTGATAAAGTAATGGACGCTGCTAGAGATGCAGGCGCTAGAGGTGGCACAATCGCCCATGCTAGAGGAAGCGGAACCAAAGACATTGAAAAGAAATATGGCATTGTTATTACTCCACAAAAAGAAATGATTTATATCTTGGTTAATGAATCAATTAGAGACAAAGTCATGGACGCAATTAACAAGGCTGTTGGACTAGATACTTTAGGGCAAGGCATCGTTTTTAGTCTTCCTGTCGATAATGTTTCAGGACTTAAATTAGAATAGTATCTATAGATAGAATCAAAAAAGAGAAGCAATTGCTTCTCTTTTTTTGTGCCTGTAGTATAATGAACAGGCTCAAATATTTTTGGAGATTGATATGAAAAGAAAATTACTAATTTTTGCTGCGCTTGGGATGTTTGCTTTTTCTTCGCTTGGATTTGCCATTAAAGAAACTATAAATGAAAAATTTGAATCGGCACTTTGTTATTATGACAACCATGATGCAGATACGTATTATGAGGGGATTAGCGATTCTCTTGAGGGAACAGACCTTTTAAAAGCACTTCAGTCATTGAATAAATCAAAAAGACAATCTACAGTTGGCTATAGCGCGATGAGCACAAGTTCGGCGGGAATGTTTAAATATACCGATTATGATCCAGCAACTGTGAAATATGATTCAAATGGGCAGCCATATGGAACGTCTGTTTTATCTTTTTATTCTGGAAATTCATGTACTTCATTTAACCGCGAACATGTTTGGCCAAACACCCATGGAGGGAACAAAGTAGAAAACGACATCCATATGCCAAGACCTACGATTCCAGCAGAAAATGGCTCAAGAAGTCACTCCTTTTATGTTGAAGGCGTCTTAACCAAGAATGGTGGAGGATGGGATCCAGCAATGGAGTCTTTCGGAAAAGAAGACTATCGCGGAGACTCTGCTCGAATTATTTTTTACTGTATGGTTGCAAGCAATCAATTAGTTTTAACTGATGACGCATCAAGAAGTTCAAACACAAGTAACAATGAAATGGGTGTTATTAGTGATATGCTTTCTTGGAACTTAAGATATCCAGTTCTTGAAAGAGAAATGAATAGAAACGAAGGCGCTGAATATCTACAAGGAAATAGAAACCCATTTATTGACCACCCAGAATATGCCTGCCGTATATGGGGCAAATTCAACGAAAAGACTCAACAAATTTGTTCATCGGTGACGCCAGTAACAACAAAAACAATAACCATTAAAGAAAATGGCAAAGTTGTCTCTAATTCCACAATAAACGCAAACGAATCAAAAACATTTGAAGCTTATGTTGATGGAGAAGCAAATTCATCTGTTTCGTGGTCCTTATTAAAAGACAACAAAACGGATGCGTATAGTGGTAGCACAACTCTTCAAGTAAATGATGGAAAAGCTACTGTTTTAGCCGGCGAACAATCAGAAATTTTATATTTAAAAGCATCATTTATTTATGATGATAACGGAACAAACAAAACCATTACCGCCTTTACCAAAATTACTGTTAAAGGAAGTGGACCGGCACCAGTTGAAGGAGCAACTGTAACATATACGGTTAATAGTGTAAATACAGTGGGCGTTATTGGAGAAGCTCCAGCTGGAACGTCAGCGGCGTATTCTCAAACATATTCAACCGCTGGCCAAATTACAGGTGGAAAAAGTGCTACTCTTTCGCTTTCCGGGTATGAAGGATACACTTTAACTGGAATTAAACTTAATATGCACGCAAACAGTAAATCAGGTGCGGGTAGTTTTACAGCAACCGCCGGAACGGCCGTTCTTGCATCTACAAGTGGTGAATTTAATACGTGGTATGATAACACTTCTTATGGAACTAATTGGAGAGACATTAATGTTGAGCTAGATAATTCAGCACATATAATCGACAATAACGAAAAAGTGACTTTATCAATTGAGGCATCATCAAATTCATTATATATCAATTCATTTACTCTCACTTTTAGTGGAGGAGACAACCCATATGAACCACCAGAAGTAACTTTTGAATCAATTGAGGTCGTTACCGCTCAAAGCAAAACAGAATATCAATATGGTGAGCAATTTGTAAAACCATATGTTTTAGTCAAATATTCAGATGGAGAAAGTGAAAAAGCGAGTAGTGATAATATAACTTGCACTGGATTTAACTCTGCTCAATCAGGTAGGCAAACCATTACCGTAACATATAAAAACGGAGAAGATGAAGGAACAACTAAATATGTAGTTACTGTTGCAGAAAAACCAAACGACAATCCTGGTGGAGATACACCATCTTCATCAAATGGTTGTGGTGGTAATATTGCTACTGCAAGTATTATTCTTTCTTCTCTCGCGTTAGCGGGTATAATCCTTGTTATTATTACTAAGGCAATTAGAAAGAAAAAGAGCAACTAGGTTAAAAAAGTTACTTTAATCAAAAAAACATTTATAATAATATTAATTAAAATACACATAGGGGGATATTGTTATCATGGCAGAAAAGAAAGCAGTCAAGAAAGCTGTTCCTGCAAAGAAAGAAGCCGTTAAGAAGGCCGAACCAAGCAAGAAGCCAGCTGCAAAGAAACCTGAAGCTAAAAAGCCAGAAGCCAAGAAACCAGCACCAAAAGCAGCAGAAAAGAAACCTGCAGCAAAGAAAGAAGAAGTCAACTTCCGTACATACCACTTAGTCAAGAGACCAGATGGCAAATGGGAAGTTAAATACGCTGGTGGACAAAAAGCCATTAAACTTTTCAATACTCAAAAAGAAGCATTAGAGTATTCTAAGAAAATGGCAGAAAACCAAGACGGAAAAGTCTTAGTTCACAATTCAAAAGGCGCAAACAAAGGTCGCATTAAGAAAAAGAACTAATATCTTCTTTAAGATTTTAAAGTATAAGGTGGTATATCAATGATGGTGTATCACCTTTACTTTTTATTAATGACAACATTCAGAACTTTTTGCATAAACATACTTGCAAATACAACCATAAAATGTCATAATATGGTTGTAGATGGAAACGAAAACTTATTTTGACAACATACGAGACATATTGAAATGTCAGGGCGGTTATATCACGCGGAAAGATATAAACGACCACGATATTCCTTCCGCTTTGCTCTCGCAATATGTCAAAAAGTTCGGACTAGTGAAGCACGATACGGGCTTCTATGCGAACCCCAATTGGGAAGTTGATCCGTACCTCATCTTCCAATATGAGTATCCTAAACTAGTCTATTCGTTTTGTAGCGCTGCTCATCTACACCATTTAATTAGTGTTACACCAATAAATTTAGAGGTCACTGCTCCGAAAAATTACAGACCGTTTCCATTACCTCGGAGTGGTGTCACGCTACATACAGATACTAAAGATAACACCTATAATCTTGGTATTTGTGAAGTGTTAACACCATCTAATCATCAAGTTAAAGCTTATGATATAGAAAAAACTATCTGCGATTTTATTAAAAATAGGAACAAAATCGATAATGAACTTTTTGTCGAATGCTTGTCCAATTACAAGAAAAGAGCGGATAAGAACATCATTCATCTATTAAATTATGCTAGAGAAATGAAAATCGATCGTGAACTGCATAATTTATTAGATGTCATCCTTAATGAGAATCGTTCATTAAACTTCTAATTTAAGAAAGAAAGATGAAAAGATGAAAAAAACAAAATTACTTTTATTAATCGTTCCTCTATTATTAACAGGTTGTACATCGTTATTAGATAATGACAAACCACACGTTAATGAAGAAGTAACACCTTATGTTGATATCATGTTTGATGAGCCACAAGAAGAAGTGGAAGAAGTTGTTTTAGAAGAAAACTCTGATGAAGTAGAGGAAATTGCTACTGAAGAAGCATTTGAAGAAGAACCACAAGTTGTTATAGACGAACCAGTAATGGATGAAGAAGAACCTATTACTGAAACTCCAGTAGTGGAAGAAACCTCTTCTATACCTTATGAAGATCGCCCTGTTTACAACGAACAAGGCGAATATATTTCACCAGTGTATCGTGCAACGGGAACTACTAATTTAGAAACAATACACCTTAATGTCAGAAATTACGAAGCCACAATTACTGATTCTGGCAGAGTAAATCAAAAGATGGATATTGTTTATCTAGACTACAATTATGCAGGATTAGAAGACCTTGGTTATTACTGGTTGGATGTTAAAGTTACTTTGACCGCTAGAGAGGTCAATGACGGATATCAATATCTCTTCTTATACAACACTACTCAATGCCAATCCGTTGGTGAAAGTTTCTTAGAAAACTTTGTTCCTAGTGCAGGAGATGGCATCAAACAAGGAATGTTGTTTAAGGAACAATTTGAACTTGGAGCGGGTTATAAACAAACGTCCTGGGAAGTAAGAAGTTTCCATTTCTATGTTTACGTTGGTAACTTGATAGATAATATCTATCTTAGATATGGAGCAAATGGTTTCCTTGCTGATACTTGGGTTAATAAAGACATCAAAGTGGAAGTAACTCCAAAGAAGACAAAAAATTAAAAATCTCAAAAAACGTGGTCTCTTGCGTTATGCAAACCACGTTTTTATTATTGTTATTTATCTTTATAGGGATTCTTTAATACAAGTAACGGTCATTCCGTTTTCATTAACTTCATCAAAATATATTGACCACCCTAGTTGTTTTCCACAATTTAAAGTATCAGTTTCAACAAATTGTGAACGATAGTTGTGTAAGGTGAAATAATCTCCGGTTTGGAAGAAATCATCATTGGTGATGTGGTAACTTCTATTTGATGTATCAACAATTAGATTGCCGTTTTCATCATACATATCATAATTTCTTCTAATTACTTGTAATTCGTTATAATCATAGCTTCCAGCATAGTCTATTGCTCGAGTGTTATATCCTTCAATATAGGATGAATTAGAAGTAGCGTTAACAATATATCCATCGGTAACACTATTGGCCATACGACCTCTAACAACTTCTCCTGTAAACGGATTAATAGAAATAACTTTATATAATCTACTATCAATGTGCCATAGTCTAACACCATATTCGATTGTTGGATGATGTCTTCCATCATATGTATGTTTACAATCTGCTTCATTTAAACCAGTTGGGGTGAATAGCTCAATCGCCAAATATTCTCCAAATGCCGAACCATCAAAACTAGGCGAAAGAAGAATAAATTCTCCGCTTTCTTCCATCGGTTTAACGCGAACCTTACAAGTTTCGGTAGGAATAATGGCTTTTGACCAACCTAACGCAAAGCGAGAATATGGGTCGTGTGCTCCAACGTTTTCATCTTGCATTGAGAAACCTAATGCAGGAGATGCAAGCCCACTATAATCGTAGTAATCATTAAGTCCAAACAAATGACCTGTTTCGTGAACAAAAGTATGCGAATCAATAAGGCGATGAGATGTATCCCCACTACCAAACGAACCTAAACCTGTTCTTTCTCTAGTAAACGCCATTTGTTCGCTGTTATCAGAGCCATATATAAAATCATAACTTGACCAGAAATAGTCATTAATGCCAGGAGAATCAAGGTTTTTTTGATTAGGGTCGATTAATCTAGATGTATATGCCCACATATTGCCTGCTTCATTCTTTTGTTTTTCTAAATAAAGTCCAATTTGGTCATAACAAGCATATATTAACACCAAACCATCTATGAACCCGTCCTTGTCAGTGTCGTAACTTGCGTAATCCTCAACATTTTCTTTTGCCCAATTACAAACACGATATGATAGTAGTTCGGTCATATAATTGTCCGTGTAATACGCTGTTGATTCTTCATCGGTCTCATACCAATCAGTAACCATGCCTTCGATTCTTAATCTACCAAACGAATCTTTTTCGTAATATGTTTTAACACTTTCCCATCCAGTTTCTTCTTCACTTCCAAAATAAGCTTTTCTAATGTCTTCTTTAACATTATCTCTATGGTCAAGTTTTATATAATCTGTTGAATCGGTAAACCAAATTGGAACAACTAAAAACTTCGCTGTTATTAGACTTGGAGCAAAAGACATTGGGTATCCATAAAACGTATAAAGCGAATATTTAGCGTAATCCCTATATGTATAAGTCGAATATTGTGCTTCAATTGTGCTTATTTCGAGATCATCATATTCGTGATTGTATGTATCCACTCTATTTGGATCAATAACACTAATGGTATATTGTTCTTCTAGTCCACCAAAACTCACTGAAACTGTATATTTTCCGGCAGAGTTCATATCATATCCTGTGAATCTTGATTCGTTTGTTACTTCTTTTGTTGTGGTGTCTTTGTAATAGGCATTTACAACAGGTTTGATAAATTCATCACCAAGAGAATATGAAATAACTGGATCGACAACTTCAATCTTGATTAATGGGTTGGTAGGTACTTGGTCACACGCACAAAGTGCCACACTAGTGACTACAAGATTTAGAAGAAATAAACTCGTCCTTTTCATATATGCATGTAATTATACGCACATTATTAAAAAAAGCAAAACAAAAACCAGAGATTGAATTCGTGTCTCTGGTTAATGTTCTCATCTAGAGAAATGCTCTTACACTTTGCAAAGAACAAGGTGTTTGAAGAGTAAAACCCAGATTAAGTCAAGCCAGCTGAACACTGGAATGAGTAAACCAAAAATGAAACCAAGAATGTTTCTTAAATCTGGTTTTTCAAGAAGCGCACTCAAACGAACTACGATTTCAGTAATCCATCCGACGAATGGAATGAGAAGGAGTAAGAATTGAATGAGTCTTGGAAGTTGTTGGAATTTTTTTGCCATGACAAAATCTCCTTTATACAATTATTATTTCATTTTCTTTATTACTAATAAACAATATTTAGAAAAAAATAAGATTGTTCAAAAACAAGGCGTTTCTTATATGGTTTTAGATATGAGCATATTTACTTAAAGCCAGTTTTTTTAACGATTCAATCAATATAATAATTGTTTCTATCAAACAATAAGCATATTATTTTAAACGTTATGGCAAAAAAAGTTACTCCAATTGATACTCACGCTCCAAACAAAAGAGTGTGGATAAGTCTCTCGCTAGTTATGTGGATCGGCTCTCTATTCATGAAACTTACGAATAGAGCGAAAGTTAAAAAACTAAACAAGTTACCAAAACCACCATACCTTCTTCTTTCATCTCACGCTTCGATGATGGATTTCTACTTAGCAATCATTGGTACATTCCCACATCAACCATATTGGGTAAGTACTGTTGAGGAATTTATTCCTCGTTATTGGCTCTTCAGACATATGGGAGTTATCTCAAAGAGAAAATTCACAAACGATCCTAAGAGCGCAATGTTAATGCTTGAAGTATTAGAAAAGAGAAAGAAAATCATGATTATCTATCCTGAAGCTAGATATTCATTAGTTGGTGAAGAAGAAAGAATTGATAATGGTTTAGGAAGATTTGTCAAAATGGCAAATGTTCCAGTTGTCTATATGGCGTGTCATGGTGACTATCTCTATCAACCACAATGGAGTGATAGAAAAGTTAGAAAAGTTCGTCCAATTGTTGGTGAGATGGAAACTATCGTTGAGAAATACGATGTTGAAAACATGACCGCTGAAGAGATTCAACAAAAGATTGTTGACGCCTTCAAGATTAGTGAAGAAGCATGGATGAGAAAAACAAACATGAAAATCACTTATCCAGATAGAGCGGTTGGACTCCACAAACTCTTATATAAATGTCCACATTGTGGAACAGAGTTTGAAATGTCTAGTGAATCACATTTCCTAAAATGTAACCATTGTGGTGCGACCTATGACTATTTAGAAGACGGATCCATCAAACGTATTGATGGTGAAGGCAAATTCAACTGGCCAAGCGAATGGTATAAATGGGAAAAAGAATGTGTTAAAGAAGAAATTATTAACGGAACATACCACTTCGAAGATGATGTTAGAGTTGAAAAACTCATCGGTGCGAAAGTTGGTTTTGTCCCAATTGAAGGCAAGTTCCATTTAACTCATACAATTAAAGATGGAATTATTGTTAAAGGCGATAACTTCGAATTTGTTCGTTCATCACTCCAAAGCTACGCGATTCATATTGAATACAACTACTTAGGTAGAGGAGCGTTCTTAGATTTAGCGACGCCAGAGGAAACATACTTCGTTTATCCTCTTACAAAACCCGATTACATTACCAAGGTTCACTTCGCAGTTGAACACATCTATGACTATCTAAAATCGGGAATGAAGACAGAATAATCAATTAAGTGTGAATTATCATACTTTTTTGATACCTTTATTAATGATGACTTTTGAATTATAATAATTTATAATCAAAAATATGGCGAAAAGAAAATCCAAATTAAAAGAACAAATGGCTTTCCTTTACCCTCTTTCTTTGATTAAGGAAAAACGTTTGTCAAAGAAGGATGTTAAAAGGATTAAGAACAACATATCCGCAAACATGGCGATTGTTCGTCTTGGCACTTCAGTGTTGCTCTATCTTTTTACTTTAGCAATGATGCTTGCGATGGGCATTGAAACTGGTTGGAACCAAGTTGATAAATATGGTCTCGAATCAGTTGCTGCTCAAATCGTTTCAATGTTTGGAACGTTGTCAACAATCATAATCTCAATCCCTTCTATTTTTACCAAAAACAACAAAGTCAGTGCGGTTTTAAATAGAATTGCTGGGTATACATTATTTGTTGGTATTGCTGGGCAAATGCTTCTAGGCATTTACGCTGACGCAGCGCAAGGATTTACTACTCAAGCAACCTCGTTATCAGCTTCAATTATTTTCATTGCTCTATTAATGCTTATTCAACCATCGTTCTGGTTTGATGCTTTGTTCCTTGATATTTCAACCACTGCAGCGGTTATGTTTATCACATTCTACTGCAGCAGTTTGTTTGGAATGAAAGGTGTTCAATATTACTTAGCAATCGCTATTGCGTACCCATTATGTTGCTACTTAGTTGTGACACTTATGTTCTACGCTGAAGGTCAGCATTATAAAGAAGTTTTAGAGAATGAAAGACTGACCAACAAAGCGTACTATGATAGCCTTACACAGTGTAAGAACCGCCACGCTTTGACAAGTTACTTAAAAGAAAACACAAAGAGATGGGAACATAAAGAGAATGTAAATTTACTCATTATTATGTTTGATATTGATAACTTTAAACTCTATAACGATCAGTTCTCTCACCTAGGTGGAGATTATTGTCTAAAGTCAATTGCAGAAGCTGTTAGAAGAGCATTCCCTTCACCAAGTTTGGACTTCTTTAGATATGGTGGAGAAGAGTTCTTATTGTTCTTTGAATTAAACGACCCTAACGATGCCCCTAAGTATTTAGAACAAACTAGAGAAGCAATCAAAGGACTAATGTTAGAAGCTCCTAAAGGAGCGCCAAAAGAGATGGTCACAATCTCAGTTGGAGGCCTCTTATTAAAAAACATTCATGGTTTCTCATTTGAACAAGAATTAAGACTAGTTGATAGTTACTTATACACCGCGAAAGCAAACGGAAAAGACATTTCCTGTTTCAATGGTGATTTAATCGGAAGATAATCAGTTAATATAAATATTAAAAGAAGAGTGCTTTACCACTCTTCTTTTGCTAATTCATCAACGTGATTTCTAATTGAATCTGGATATGAATGATATAGTTCTAAGAACGTATCAACAAGTTCTGGATCAAACTGTGTTCCCTTATTATTAATAAGTTCTTGTAGTGCCTTTTCATCGCTTAATGCCTTGCGATAACTTCTATCACTTGTCATCGCATCGAACGTGTCGCATATGGTGACAATTCTGGCTTCATAAGGAATGCTTCTTGCTCTTAATTTATCTGGGTAACCATTTCCATCATATCTTTCATGATGGTTTCTTGCCACTTGTTCAAATATTTTGAATTGCCTAATTC
>CADCGC010000023.1 GCA_902800905.1 uncultured Erysipelotrichaceae bacterium | reverse complement strand
AAAGAAGAAGTTGAGCTTAATAGCCTTGCTCATAATGTTGTTGAGGAAGTTAATGATATTAAAGCTGACTTTAACTTCAAGAAAGTCTTATTAACTGGTTCAACTGGTTTCTTAGGAATTCACATTCTTAAAGAATTAATAGATCAAAAAGTTGAAGTAGTGGCCTTAATTAGAGGTGGTTCACTAGATTCAAAAGAAAGACTCCTTGGACTTCTTACATATTATTTTGATTCTCCATTAAGTGAACTTATTAATCAATATGTCACGATTGTTGATGGTGATGTCACCGATGAAACTTTATATGAAAAACTCAAAGATTATGATTTTAACATCATCATAAATTCCGCAGCGATTGTTAAACACTTCGCAAATAATGACATTATTGAAAGAGTTAATGTTGGTGGTGTAAAGAACCTCATTGAAATTGCCAAAAAGAAAGATGCGAGATTGATTCAAATCTCCACACTTTCTGTTGCTGGAGAAAATATTGATGAAAAATTCCCAGCATCCTTTAGGATGAAAGAAAACATGTTAGATTTTGGACAAGACGTTTCTAATAAATATGTCCATTCTAAATTCGACGCTGAAAACGCTTTATTAGAGGCAGTTGATAAGGATGGATTAGATGGAAAGATTGTCCGTGTTGGTAATTTAATGAGTAGACAAAGTGATGGCGAATTCCAAGCTAACTCAATTACTAATGGATTCATGAGAGATTTGAAGGGGTATGTTACATTACACAAATTCCCTGTTAACTCAATGGATGTTGAAGTTGACTTCTCTCCAATTGATGAAGTGGCAAAAACCATACTTTTACTCGCCAAAACCCCTAAGAAGTTCACTGTTTTCCATTCTGCCAACTCTCATATGGTGCAGATGGGCGATATCATTTATGTGTTGAATGAATTAGGATTTGACATTAAAGTAGTTAGCGATGAAGAATTCATTTCATCAATGAAAGAAATGATGCTAGATGAATCTAAGAGCATGTTAGTCTCTTCTCTCATCTCTTATTCATCGAGCGATATGCACACTCACTCATTCATCCTTTCTGATAATGAATTTACAAATAAGAGTTTGTATCATTTAGGATACAAGTGGCCGATTACAGACTACAAGTATCTTAAAAACGCGATTGATTCATTAGCGACATTAGACTTCTTCATTAGAACAGACGTATGAAACTAGAGAGAAACTCAAAACTTATTAACCGAAAATTCATTCAATATTTGATTCCTTCAATATTGATGGTTTTCGCTATGCAGTTTGGCTCGCTTATTGACGGAATCTTGGTTGGAAATATGATTGGCAATGACGCTCTTAGCGCTACCGCCTTAGTTGTACCGATTTTGTATATTATTCAACTCCCTGGTTTTGCTTTAGGAGTAGGCGGATCAATTGTTATTGCTAATTTACTTGGAAAAAGAGATGTTGAAGGCGCGAAAAAGACATTTTCCATTTCTATTATTATAGGAGTGGGGATTTCTTTAGTTTTTACTATTCTTGCTTTCCCTGTTTCTCGACCATTAGCAGGATTATTCTCAACTGATTTAATTGAGTATTCTTATCAATATATTCTTGGCTATTTATTAACAGACCCATTTATTGCTTTAGCTTTGCTACTTGGTTCTTTTATGGCGGTTGATAATAATCCTAGATTATCTTCAATTTTGTTTATCGTTTCTAATATCGCTAAAGTGTTGCTTGAATTGTTATTTATCTATACTTTTGGAAATTGGTCTACTTTTGGAGCCGCAATTAGCACTGGTTGTGGTTACTTAGTTGGTTTAATCACTGTTATTTTCTATATTAGAAGCAATAAGAGAAACTTAACCTTCTCATTTAAAGTTAAGAATGCAAGCTTTAAGGAAGTTGCTAAGGCGAGTAGTACTTCAGCGTTAAACTTAGCGTTGACCGCTGTTCAGATGCTCATTGTTAACATCTTTATTGGCCAATTAATCACTCAAGACTATGAACTTGCAGTATATGGTTTAGTAGCGAATATGGTCTTCTTGTTCGACCTTGTTTGTGGCGGAATCGTTAACATTATTCCGACAATATGTGGCATCTTTTATGGTGAAAAAGATCATTATTCACTCAAAAAGCTTACAAGAAAAATCTATTTAATCAATGTCGTTGTAGCTTTAGTTTTAGTGGCCTTTGTTGCTATTTTCCCAAATGTTTATTCTTTAATGTTTGGCTATGCGGACACGACTCATAACGATTATTCGTTTATGATTCTAAGACTCTATTTAATCTCTATGTTGCCTTATGAAATAAGCAAATTCTCGATGAGCTATTATCCTTCAATTGATAAGAATATTCCTTCGCTTGTCACTGTATTGTGTCGTGAATTAATTATTGTTCTACCAGTGACCTTGCCATTATTATTTGCCCTTGGATTAAAAGGATATGTCATCGCATGCTTTACCACTGAGATTGCTACAGTAATTATTACCTATATCTTTATTTTCATTTACGAGAAGATAAGAAAAAAAGAATGCCGCGGTATATTTATGATTGAGAAGAATGAGTTTAACTCGTTTGATGTATCTGTTGCTAGCGAACTTGATAATGCTTCAGTTATTTCTGAAAGTTTAACAAAATTCGCTCTTGAAAATGGAGTGCCAAATCGAGAGAGTCAAATTGTTGGACTTGCCGCTGAAGAAATGGTTAGTAACATAGTTACTTATGGATATAAAAAAGGAAAACAAAATTACATTGATATTTCTTTAAAAATAAACAAAGATTCACTTGTTTTAAGAATTAGAGACGATGGCTTGCCATTTGATCCAACAAAATATGAATACGATAATGATGAAAATTATTCGACAAGTGGAATACAATTAATTAGTAAACTTGTAAATAAAATATCTTATTTACGTGTTTTAAGTTTAAATAACACTGTATTTGAAATTAGTTTAGGAGGACAAACTGATGGAAATTAATATAATGCATGGTGAACAATTAGTCTTCGCACTAAATGGAAGACTCGACACCGTCACTTCTAATGAGCTTCTTGATGCTTTTGCTAAAGAAGAAGTGAAAGAAGAGATGGTTATTGTTGATATGAAAGATTTGGAATACATTTCTTCCGCTGGATTAAGAGCGTTACTTGCTATGAAAAAAGAACTCGTTCAAAAAGGAAAGAGCTTTGAAGTTCATAATCTCAATAGCGTATGTAAAGAAGTATTCAAAGTTACAGGCTTCGTTAACATTTTAACAGTTAAATAGTATTTTTTATGAAACGCCGCTTCCCGATATTAGCAAAAGTGTTTATTTTAGGCATTGGTGTGTCTATTTTAACTGCGGGCACAGCGGTTATTATTAGTTATTTAAACCAAAGGCAAAGAAGCGAAGAAACTCTTATCAATAATATTGATAATTCGTTATCACAAATAGAATATGTGTTTACTGAAAGTTCTGATAGTTCGATTTACCTAGATTCTCTTACAAATATTAGAAACTATGTTGAAGGTAAATACGATAAGAGTGTTGATAAGAAATTAGAGGACTGCGCTTCTTTTGAAGAATTTGCAAATTATTACATTGAAAAATACCCATGGATTTATCCTCACGATCGCTATGGACTAGTTTTTAAAGAAGAAGCAGATTTCAAGGTTCAATATTATTCGGTTCTAAACTTATTGAATTATTCTCAAATATCATCCGCAGGTAGATCGGTGTTTTTATCGTTTACCGATAACACCAATACAATGGTAATGCTAGCGGATTCTCGTCAAACAAATATTAAGCTTGATCATCTAGATTCTTTTTTCCATGTTCCAGGTAGTTATTATGAGATTAAAGATTCAGATTATTTTATTGATAATCAACATGAGAAACATTATGGGTACATTTTAGATGGGTACCGTACAAGATTTACTCGTATTTATAAACCTGGCGGTTCTGACACTGATGCGGATGTATTAGCGACTATTTATATCGAATATGACTTAACACAAGTTGAACAAGATTCGTTAGAAATTTTACGTAAGGAACTCCTTGTTTTAGGATTTTCTTCTTTAGCGTTAGTGGGTATTTATATGTTATTCTCATACTTACTATTCGTTAGAAATATTAATAAGTTATCCGCTGTTTCTGGTGAGATTAGTCAGCGTCTTAATAACAAAAACATGAATCAAGCTATTGTGGTTCCTATAAGATCAAATGACGAAATGAAAGTTCTTTCAGATTCTTTAATTGAGATGCAAGATGCGATTATCAACTATGTTGATATAATCCATAAAGAAGCGGAAGAGAGAGAAAGAAATAACGCCGAACTTTTAGTTGCTAGCAAGATTCAATTAGATTCCCTCCCTAAGAATATATTTGAAGATAATAATGTCTCACTAAGATCATATATCAAAACCGCCAAAGAAGTTGGTGGTGACTTCTATGATTATTTCTATTTAGATGACCATCATTTAGTTACTCTTATTTCCGACGTTTCTGGAAAAGGCATTCCAGCTTCATTATTTATGATGAAAGGAAAAGAATTGATTAAGTCCGCTCTTCAATCATATACTTCGCTTGTGACTGCCATTAATAGTGTCAACAATATGCTCACAAAGAATAATGAAGAATTATTATTTATTACTTCATTCATCGGAATCATTGACTTCAAAAAGAATGAGATTAGATATGTTAATGCCGGTCAAGAAAAACCATATATCATTTCTAAAGATGGTGTTCATAAGTTAGATGGAGAAGCAAACATTGTTTTAGGTGTTGAAGAAAACTATCAATTCATTGAAGAAAGCCACCCATTTAATAAAGACGACATCCTCTTTATGTTTACTGATGGTTTGAATGAATCAATCAATAAAGAACGTGAAGAATTTGGCTATCAAAGAATTGAAGATAACCTTAAAGATATTGGTGATTTATCATTAGACAACGTGATTGAAAGAATCAATCATAGTCTTGAATCATTTGTTGGCGATGAAGATCAATTTGACGATGTCACAATGATTATTGTTAAAAACAAAGATAAAGAATTATCACTCCATTACGACAAAAAAGATTATTCAATCATCACCGAAATAGTGGATGAGTTCAATAAGTCGTTCCCAGATTTATCTGAAGGTACTAAAGCTCAAGCCGGCATAATAGTGGATGAAACAGTGAATAATCTCATCTCCTACGAAAAAAGAGAAGATTTAGTAATTGATGTTGTCTTTAAAGTTACTAGCGAAGGACTTCTCATTAGATTCGTCTCTAATGGAGATGATTATGACCCATTTGTTAATCATCAAGAGAAATATCTTGAAGAGTTCCACTCCGAAATCAAAGAAGGTGGGTTTGGTCTTTCGATTATTAAAGACTTTGCAAAATCATATTCTTATAAATATAAAGAAAACCATTCAATCATTGATATTATCATTGAACAATAATCCTCTTGGATTAAAATTCTTTGAGGTCCACACTTGTTACCTCTAGTTGTTGGGACACAAGCATGTTTTAAAAAAGATACTGATTATTTATAGATTAAATAATTTATTAGTATAATAAAAATAATAGATATGAGTAGTAACGCAATATTTAACGCAACAGTATGTATCATCGGAATAGCGATATTCCTTATTCATATTGTTAATATCTTATTAAAAAAGAATAGAAGAAAAGATGAAAATAGACTTCTTGTTTTTCTTTCTTTTACCGTTTTTCACTTCGCTACTTATTTAAGTTTTACCTTTATAAAAACGACTTATACAAGCAATCCGTTTGTGATTAGCTTTTACACACTCTTTTATATCTTTAACAATATTGAAGTCGTTCTCTTTTTCTTATATGTACTTAGTTATATAGAGCTCGATTGTAAGAATAAAAAAATGCTATTCATTATCAACCTTTCTCTTTTTTCTATTTTCGTGATATTAGACATTATCAATATATTTACCCATATGTTCTTTAATGCGGTGGATGGAGAGTATGTACGCGCTAAAACAATGTTCTTCGCTCAAGTTTACCAATTCATTATCCTTGCAACAGCACTCTTTATCACGTTATTTAATAAGAAGTTAGTAGTGAGAGAAAAGGTTGCTTTTGTTTGCTATTGCTTACTTCCTCTTGTGGCGATTATCGTTCAAAACTCCCTCCCAGGATATGCAATTGCTTATACTTCATTGATTATCGCGGTTGAAATCTTATTCTTCTTTGTCAATGTCTCCAAGAACATCAAACTTGCAGAAGAGCAAGAAAAGAACAAGGAAGCTCAGATTAAAATTATGGTTTCTCAAATCCAACCACATTTCATCTACAACTCTTTATCTGCAATATCGACATTAATCACCATTGACCCAGACAAAGCTCAAAAAGCCCTTGATGATTTTACCGAATATTTAAGAATGAACTTATCTTCTTTAACAGAGACACATTTGGTTCATTTTGAAGATGAGCTTAAACACATCAAAACTTTCATTGAATTAGAAAAGATGCGTTTTGATGAAAGATTGAATGTTAACTATGATATAAAAGTTACAGATTTTAATGTTCCGTGTTTGAGTATTCAACCGATTGTTGAAAACGCAGTGAAACATGGAGTTCTTCAAAAGGTTGATGGTGGAACAGTAATTCTAAGAACATACGAAGATGATAAATTCTACTATGTAGAAGTTATAGATGATGGTGTCGGCTTTGATATCAACAAAGTTAATTTTGAAAACAATAAGCACATTGGTTTAAACAACATCAAATATCGCATTGAAAAGATGGGTAATGGTGAGATAATCGTCCATAGCGAAGTTGATAAAGGCACTAAAGTAGTGGTAAAATTTAACAAATGAAAATCTTATTAGTGGATGATGAACAGCTACAACTTTTAAGGTTAGAAAACGCTTGTAAAAAAGTGCTTCCTGATGCGTATTTTTTCTCATACACCAACCCAGTCAAAGCTTTTGAAAAAAATGAAAATAACAACATTGATTTAGCGTTTCTTGATATTGAAATGCCTAGTATAAATGGCATCCAACTTGCTAAAAAACTTAAAAAGAATAATCCAAAGATTAAAATCATCTTTGTTACTGCTTATAGCGAATATGCTTTAGATGCTTTCAAAGTTCATGCATCTGGATATATCACAAAACCAGTAAATGAGAATAAGATTCAAGAAGAGTTAAATGAATTAGGCGGTGTTATAGAACTTAAACCAACTAAGAAACTACAAATTAAATGTTTTGGTAATTTTGAAGTGTTCCATGACGGAGAACCTGTGAGATTTTCATATAAGAAATCTAAAGAAGCATTTGCTTATTTAGTTGATAGAGAAGGCTCTGCAATTAATCTCAATGAATTGAATGCGGTGTTATGGGAAGAAGATCACCCATCTTATTTAAGAAATTTAATTGCGGATATTCAAAACACTCTTAAGAGTGTTGGAGCGGAAGATGTCTTTATTAAAAGACATAATGAATGTTATATTGATATTAATAAAGTGGACTGTGATGCCTATGAATATAAAAAGAATAATCCTGATGCGATTAGAATGTATCGCGGAGAATATATGATTCAATATTCATGGCCATATTTTGATGACGAATAGTAAATGTGTGGCACTTCTGTGATGATATATGTGTTAACATATAACTAAGATGAGCAAAAAAGATATATACATATTTATGTATAAAAACTATGAAGTTCTTTCTTTTTTTGTGGACTTTAGAAGTTATAGAACTACTTTAATTAAAAAACTCGAACATTTTGATAAAGCCCCTTATGGCTTTGATAAAGAAGATGGAGATACAATAAGTCTTAAAATAGGTTGGTTTTTTAAAAAACTCTCTATCCCTAGCACTAGAAGTGGATATAAAAATATTATGAAAGCCACCCATTCACGAAACGGCATAGATCTATTATTTAAAGGACACGGATTATCTTTATCCAATCATTACTGGTTTAAAAGAGAAAATGAAAATCTTTCTTATGATGATATCAACTTCTTCACAAATAAATGGGATGATAGCTTTGCTAGAGCGGTTCTTAATAAAGACTACGACGCTTTGTCTCGTGTCAATTTAAATGTTCCTGATATCACAACAGCGGGCTGGGGTGTTAAAGGTTGGCTTTATGATGAAGAAAAAGGTCCAAGATTATACAAATTAGGTATCAATCATAGTGAAGAATGCTTAGGAGAAGTTTTAGCGTCTCGTCTTGCTAAGCGACTATTTAAGGATGAAGAAGTTCTCACATATGATTTAGAAATGATTAACGGAGAGTATGCTTCTATTTGCTCACCAATGATTGGTGTTGATGAAGATTTGATATCTCTTAGCAATGTTTTACCGAATGACTTATATGGCCTTTATCATTCAACTAGGAACAATAAGAATAACCGTAAAGAGTTCTTTGAAAAACTGCAAGAATATGGTTATTCCGACTATTACCAGTTCTTTGTTAAGCTTGAATGCTTAAGATCGATTTGTTTTGTGAATGATATGCATTTTGGAAATATCTCAATCATTAGGAATATGACTAGTGGTGAAACACGTATCGCCCCTATATATGATTTAGGCGGATCTTTTGGAAGTGGTAAAACCGCAAGACAATTTCTTGCTAAACCAAATAAAGCAACTTTATTACTTATCTATTTCATTTATAGCAATTTAAATCCTGATTGGGATTATTCTTGGTACAACAAAGATAATTTAATTGGCTTTGAAGATGAAATTAGAGAAGTTTTATCCAAAAGTGATTTCTATAAACCAGAAATTATAGACTTTATCATTGACATATATCGTCAGCAAAAATCATCTTTAGATGAACTCGCAAATAAAAAGAGTTAAAAAGGTTTCTTGTGTGTGACACTTTTGTGACACCCGCTTTGATACAATATTTTTATAAAAAGGAAGACTAAGTATGAAAGAAGAATTGTTAAAAGGCTTAACTGAAGAACAAATCGCTAAAGCTAAGGCGTGTAAGAATCAAGAAGAATTGCTTAAGCTTGCTAAAGAAGAAGACTTTGAGCTTACCGAAGAGCAATTAGATGCGATTAATGGTGGATGCGGCAAATCAAAAGAATGGTATGAAATTGATAACATGCAATGCCCAGAATGTCTTAATAGACACTGCATGGAAAAAGTATCAGACGCATGGTATAGATGCAAATACTGCAATAAAATAACAGTTAACAAAAACCTTAATTAATCCCTAAGGAGATTTAGCTATGAAACAAGAATTATTAAAAGGTTTAACCGAAGAACAAATCGCAAAAGTTAAAGCGTGTGATAACGTCGATGATTTACTTCAACTCGCTAAAGACGAAGATGTTAGTTTAACCGAAGAACAATTAGCCGCCATTAATGGTGGTGGTTGTAGTGACTCAACTGCAAATAAAAACAAGATTAGAAAAATCGAAAGCTAACTATGTATTGTAGGCTAAAAGAAGATATAGCGTTACGCAAGTGGAAATACGTTGATCGCGCGGTCTATCGAAAAGGAATGGACCACGCTTTTCCTATATCTAAAGAAAAATTTAATCTTCTTTTACTATGTGATGGGAACCATGATATAGAACCAAGCCCTTATCTCTCTAGCCTATTATCTGAAGGTTACATTGAGAAATGTGAAAAAGGTGAAGAACCATCTAAATGGTCACTCTTAAAAGAATATGACAATTATTATTTCCCAAGAATGAATTTAATGATTACTGGAAAATGTAATCTTAATTGTCTTCACTGTTTTAATGCAAAAGATAATGCTCCTTTGAATACGGAACTATCATTTGAGCAAATAGTGGATATTTTAGATCAAGCACGCGATATTGGGGTTCACGCTTTTACGTTAACTGGAGGAGAACCATTAGTCCATCATCGTTTCTTAGATATTGTTAGAGCTATCTATGATAGAGACATGATGATTTTTGAATTAAACACCAATGGATTGCTACTCAATCAAAAGATACTTGATGAATTTAAAAGACTACGTTGTTACCCATTAATAAAAATATCTTTTGATGGAGTTGGTTATCATAACATCATTAGGCAACATCCAAAAGCGGAAGATATGACTATCAAAGCAATTAAACTTTGCTTAGATAATGGCTTTAGGGTTAAAGCACAGGTGCAGGTTAATCGCAAAAATGTTGATGTGATGATGGATACAGCAAAACTTCTTGACGAAATGGGCGTTGATGAGATGAGAATCATTAGAACAACAGAAGCACCTAGATGGGAAAAGAACTCTCCAAATTCTTCCTTAACAATTGAAGAATATTATGAAAGGATGCTTGATTTCTCTAAGGAATACATTGATTCAGAGATGAAAATGGTTGTGGATATATGGCAATTTTTAAAACTATATCCTTCTCATCATATGTATTCTTTGATTCCTATTGCGTGCACAAAAGATGAATTCAATATCCGCATTCCAATGTGCAAAGGCAATCGAGGTATGATTGCTATTTCTAGTGGTGGAGAAGCAGTTCCTTGTCTACAGATGTCTGGTTGGTTTTTAGAACATAACATTAGTTTAGGTAACGTCTTAAAGACACCTTTAAAACAACTAGTGAAAGATAGTGATTATCTTAATCTCGCGATGGCCCCATTATTCAAACAAATTGTGGAAAATGACAAATGTGGTAATTGCAAATACTACAAAGCTTGTACAGGAGGGTGCCCTGCCTTAGGTCTTCTTTATTCAAAAAATAACGATTACTATCACGAAGATATTACCAAATGCATTTTCTTTGAAAATGGTTGGTATGAAAAAGTCACTGATACATTAAAAACATGGCGGATTGAAAAGCCGTTAGATATATAACTAATAAGAAAGCATCAAAGTGGTGCTTTTTTAGATTGATTTACAACAATCTAAACTATTGATATAATTACATTATCTTTATATGAAAAAGAACGTCACAAGCATTACTAATCCAGATGATTTAGACAAGGTTTTAAAACACACTTCCCCATTTACTTGGGTTTCTTTAGGAATAGTGGCCGCCTTGCTTATAGCTTTTTTTGCTTGGTCGCTTATCTATAAAATCGCTATCAAAATAACAGGAATTGCAAACGTTAATAGTAATGAGATTACTTTGCATATAGAAGAATCTCGTTTAAACGAATTAGCGGTTGGTCAAAAAGTATATATTAATGATAAAAACGGAGAAATACTCTCTATCAAAGACGATGGTCAACCTGTCGTTTCAAATATGAATTTAGAGGATGGAGAATATACATATTCTATCGTTCTTAAGGAAATTCATCCTTTTGAATTTTTAATCGGTAAATAAAATGAAGGAAATAAGAAAGCCAAAATCAGGAAAAGGAGTCGCTAATACTCCTCTCATCATGCAACTAGAAGCTCTTGAATGTGGAGCGGCATCTTTAGCTATGGTGATGGCGTATTACGGCAAATGGGTTGCTCTTGAACAAGTCCGCGTTGATTGCGGTGTTTCTCGTAATGGCTCTAGCGCGAAGAATATTTGTCGCGCAGCAAAAAAATACAATTTAAAGGCTAATGGCTATGTCCGTAGTCTTAATAAGTTAAAGGAAAAAGGAAAGTTCCCTGCTATTATCCACTGGGGTGGTGGACACTTTGTTGTTCTTAATGGCTTTAGAGGCAATAAAGCCATCATCAATGATCCTGCAAAAGGACTACTAAAAGTAGACTTGAAAACTTTTAATGAAAGTTACACCGGTGTTTATTTAGAAATCACCACTGATGAAGGGTTTGAACCAGGCGGAAAAAGAAAATCAATTTTTGCTTTTGCTAAAAAAAGACTTAAAGGGGCAATTGCTCTTGTAGCGTTTTTTGCAATAACTGCCATTATTTCTTATTTATTTACAATTATTTCTCCAACTATAAATCAAGTGTTTGTCGATTACTTATTAGGTGGAAATAACCCAGATTGGCTATTACCTTTTATCGGCATATTTGCAGGTATTGGCTTCTTACAAGTAGTTATTACACTTGTTCAAGAATTATATAGTTACAAGATTAGAGGCAAATTAGACCTAATTGGTTCAACTACCTACATGTGGAGGATATTAAGACTTCCAATCGAATTCTTCTCTCAACGTATGGTTGGTGATTTACAAGATAGGCAATCAGAAAACGCTTCGATTGCTGAAACTTTAGTGAATGTCTTTGCGCCTTTGTTATTTAACACCATCATGCTCGTTGTGTATTTGGTGGTCATGATTAATAAGAGTTGGATATTAACTCTAGTTGGTGTAGCAACAATCGTCATAAACGCGTTTTTATCACAATATATTTCTAAAGTTAGAGTAAACATTTCACGTGTTCAATCTCGTGATAGAGCAAAACTATCATCAATGACTTCGAAAGGCATTGAAATGGTGGAAACAATTAAATCTAATGGAGCAGAATCATCCTACTTTGACTCGTGGAGTGAAGCTCAAGATAATGTCTATACTCAAAGAATAAAAATGGCTAAAACCAATCAGAGCCTCGGTCTTTTGCCAGCTTTTGTTTCTATGATAGCAAATTACTCAGTTCTTATTTTAGGCGTTTATTACACAATTCAAGGCCAATTTACAATCGGTTCTATTCTTGCGTTCCAAGGTTTATTAGGCGCCTTTATGACACCAGCAATGACTATCATCAATAGTGGACAAACTCTTCAAGAGATGCGCACTCAAATGGAAAGAGTGGATGATGTTTTAGAATATCCACTTGATAAAAATGTGATACGTGAGGTTGAAACGGATGAAATATCTAAAATTGGTGGCAGTCTCTCATTAAGAAATGTTACATTTGGTTATTCAAGATTGGACAATCCAATTCTTGTCGATTTTTCTTTAGAGATTAAGCAAGGCCAAAAAATCGCAATTGTTGGCTCTACCGGTAGTGGTAAGTCCACATTATCAAAACTTATATCAGGGCTTTATTCTCCTTGGTCTGGAGAAATAATTTATAACGGAAAAAGAATTGAAGAAATTGACCACGAGATTTTCACCTCATCAATCGCCGTTGTTGATCAAGATATCACTCTTTATGAAGATACGATTATGAACAACTTAAAGATGTGGGATGAATCTATTGAAGATTACGAAGTAATTATGGCGTGTAATGACGCTCAAATACATGACGCAATTATGGCTAGAGATGGTGGATATAACGCTCCTGTTATTGAAGGAGGTAAGAACTTCTCTGGCGGAGAAAAACAAAGACTAGAGATTGCCCGTTCTTTAGCGGGTGATCCAAGCATCATCATTTTAGATGAAGCCACAAGCGCACTAGACGCTAAAACAGAATTTGATGTTGTTAAATCAATCAAAAGAAGAGGCATTACTACAATTGTTATTGCACATAGGTTATCAACAATTAGAGACGCTGATTTAATCGTTGTGTTAGATCACGGACATATCGTAGAACAAGGAACACATGATGAACTCATGAAATTAAAGGGTTCGTATTTTGATCTTGTCACAAATGAATAGAAAGGAGAAATAGATGGGCTGGTTTGAAGAACAAGTGAAGAAAAGAAAATCTCTCGATGAAAAAACGTTCGAAGAATCTTTTATGTCGCTTGCGGGAATTAAGTCTAATAACCAAAAAAATCTATCTGAACAAGAGATTAGAGATAATTTTGCTATTTCTCAAATTCTTTCTTATTTCCATTACCAAATGGTAGATATTCCTAAAGGAATTACTGATTTTAACGGTAAGCTTAATTACGCTTTAAGCCAAGTTGATGTTCTTTATCATAAAGTTGAACTCAATGAATCCTATAACAATGATGAAGGAACCCCATTATTGTTCTTTACCTTCTTAAACGATATTCCTGTAGTGCTTTTCCCAAAAAAAGATAAATACTACTACATCAACTATAGCACTGGTAAAAAAGAGTATATTGATGCTTCATTAGTGAATAAATTTGAACTAGAGGCTTATAGTTTCTATCGTCCTCTCCCAAGCAAAAAAGTGAGCATTAAGGAATACGTAAAATACATTCATCAATCCGTGAGACCATTAGATATTATTTTGCTCATCCTTTTCACAGCGTTAGCAACAGGAGTGGGGATGGTAATTCCTTATCTTACCAGATGGCTAACTGGTGAAGTAGTTACAAATAAGGATATTAATCTCTTTATTCTTGTATCAATTTACGTAGTAGCAACCGCAACAGGATTATTATTTGTTAAAGCTATTCAAAGTTTTGTTAATACAAGAATATCGATCAAGATAGAAAAATCGGTGCAAAGAGCAGCAATGATGAAGGTTCTTTCTTTGCCAACAAGTTTCTTCAAAAAATATAACACTGGTGAAATCGCGACTAGATTTAATAGCGTTACAAACTTGGCAAACATAATTATTAATGGAGTTTTCATGACTTTTGTCGCTGCTATTATGTCACTCGCTTATCTTTTCCAACTCGTTAATTTTGCTCCAGTCCTTATTCTTCCGGTTACTTTAATTCTTATCATTTCTTCTGGCTTCTCAATCATGATTTCTTTAATTCGAAAGAAATATACAGGTAAGATGCTGACATTATCTTCTAAAGAAGCAGGTGTGACTTATGAGATGATTAATGGCATTCAAAAGATTCGACTCTCAGGTTCAGAAAAGCGTGTCTTTGCTAAATGGGCTAACGCCTATTCAAAAGCAGCAAAGATTCGATACAATCCTCCTCTTATCTTGAGAATGTCCACAGCAATTAGTTTATTAATCACTCTTTTAGGCAATATTGCTATCTATTTCTTAGCAGCAAAAAACAACATCGATGCCGCAAACTATATGGCGTTTACATCGAGTTTTGGAGTTCTTTCTGCAGCATTTATGTCTTTAACTAATATGGTTGCTACCTTATCAACCATTGGACCAGTCTATAATATGGCTAGACCAATCTTAGAAGCTGAACCAGAAACCAGCCAAGGGAAATTAGAATTAGAGGCAATTAATGGAAACATTAAATTAGAAAATGTATCATTTAAATATACAGATAACGGACCTCTTATTCTTAATAATTTGTCCTTAAACATTAAAGAAGGCGAGTTTATCGCGATAGTGGGCCATACAGGGTGTGGCAAATCCACATTAGTGAGACTTCTATTAGGATTTGAGAAACCTCTTGATGGAAAAGTGTATTTTGATGATATCGATATTGATAATGTTGATTTAACATCATTAAGAAAAAATATTGGCACTGTTATGCAAAATGGTACACTTTTCCACGCGGATATTCTCTCTAATATCATTATTTCTAATCCTTCACTTAGTGAAGAAGAAGCGTGGAAGGCTGCAGAAATCGCAGATATTGCTAAAGATATCAAAGAAATGCCAATGGGCATGAAGACTGTGATATCAGAAGGTCAAGGCGGAATCTCTGGAGGACAAAAACAAAGAATCATGATTGCTAGAGCGATCGTTCATAAACCAAAGGTTTTAATCTTTGATGAAGCCACAAGCGCTCTTGATAATAAAACACAAAAGAGTATTACGGAATCAATTAATAAATTAAATTGCACGAGAATCGTTATTGCTCATAGATTATCCACAATTAAAAACGCTGATAGAATTATTATGCTTGAAGGTGGAAAAATCATCGAGGAAGGTGACTACGATTCACTCATTGCTAAGAAAGGCAAATTCGCTGAGCTTGTCGAAAGACAAAGAATAGATAAAAATCAATAATGGAGGGATATATATGAAACACACATTAGAAAACAACACTTTAACTCTTTATTTTGAAGGAGAACTCAATTCTTTTACATCTGAAAATGTAGAAAAAGAGGTTGAAGGCATTATGTCAGGACAATCTTTTAACAAGATGGTTCTCGACTTAGAAAAACTTGCTTACATTTCTTCTGCTGGACTGAGGATTATTGTTCGTATCAAACAACAATGTGATGACTTGACATTAGTTAAAGTGCCTGATGGGGTCTATGACATCTTTAAGATGGTCGGATTTAATAATCTTGTCAAAATTGAAAGATAGGGAGAGACTTTATGGATTTTAAATTAAATGGTGATACTTTAACTATCTATTTAGAAGGGGAGTTTAACTCCTATAGTGCGGAACCAATTGAAAACGAGATTAATAAAATTATCAAATCTAATAACTTTAAGAAATTAGTTTTTGATTTAGAAATGCTCCGCTATATTTCTAGCGCTGGTCTTAGAGTGTTTGTGAAGTTAAAACAGCAATATGATATTTCAATCATAAATGCTTCCTTAGAGGTTTATGATATTTTTCAAATGACTGGTTTTACTAGCATTATGAATATCAAAAAAGCTTTAAGAAAAATAGATTTAAAACACGCTGAAGTGATTGGTGATGGTTTCTTTTCAACAGTGTATCGCTTAGACAAAGACACAATTGTTAAAGTTTTTAATAGAACAAGTGATCCTGATCAAATTGAAAGAGAACTTCGCTTAGCTAAGGAAGCCTTTGTGTCTGGAATTCCTACTGCAATATCCTTTGATATTGTTCAAGTAGGTAATAAATTAGGCGTTTGTTTTGAAATGCTTGACTGTATGTCACTTAAAACCGCTGTACAAACTCATTTAGATAGACTCCAAGAATATTTGAATAAATACGCTGCGTTATTGAAAAAGATTAATACCACAGAGTGCTTAAACCCTGCTATTCCTGATATCAAAAAGTTCTATTATGAAAAATTAGAAAAGATTAAACCAAACCTTGATGATAAACACTATTTGAAGGCCAAACAATTATTAGATTCCTTAGAAGATAGGAAAACATTTGTCCATGGTGATTGTCATTTTAAAAATATCATGGTGCAACATGATGAATTATTACTAATTGACATGGATACTTTATCAGTTGGTCATCCAATCTTTGAATTAGCGGCGATTTATGCGCCTTATTGTGCTTTTAATGAAGATGATCCAGGCAATAGTGAGAGATTCTTTGGTATCAAAGAAGAGGACGCTAAGAAATTATATGATTCGCTTTTAAATATTTATTTTGGAAAAGATGATCCAGTTGTTAAAGAAAAAATCCGCCTTGTTGCTTATATTCATATGGTGTGGTGGAATCGTGTCAATGAACCAAGTAACAACAAGAGACTTGAAGGATGTAGAAATCGTCTATATGAACTCTTAGATAAATATGATGATTTAGATATAGGTATTTAACATGGTTAAGAACAATAAAGATTATCAAAGAGCGTATTACGAAAACGAAGCTGATGCGAATAAACACATGTCGTATGTGAATGGAGCGGCTGGTGTTTTAGCGTTAGTTATGTTCGCTTTATATGTCAGTGGTGTTTTCCTAATCCCTGATCATTTTTATCTTGCGGTCTGCATCATGTTCCCAATCATTGCTGTTATCATGTTTGCTCCGCTTTTTCTTGTTAGAACAAATCTAATTAGAAAGCCAGGCTATAAGTATTTTATTCTATTCTCCCTTTTGATTGCTATTATGGCGCTTAATATTGCGCTTCCAAAACATAGTTTGTTATTCTGGCCATTTGCTGCTTTAATTGCGACACACTATTACAATCCTACCATAGGTATAGTAATCTTTGTGGTCACGCTTTTTGCAATGCTATTTTGCCTATACGCCGGAATGTTCTTTGGTGAATTTGACGAAAACTTATTTGGTGGTGGCGTCGTTATGCCTGATGGCAGCGTTGGCACTGTTGAAACATTTGAAGAAAGAGTGGATTTATTGAATAAGTTAAGGGAAAGTGGCAACAATCGTTATCTTAAAGTTTTGATGTTTTATTTCTTCCCAAGAGCGATGATTATCACCTTATTCTTTATGGTTTCTAATCTTTTAAATAGAAGAACATATAAACTTCTTGATAGCGAAATTAAAATCCATGATGAACAACAAAAATCAAGAACAGAACTTGGTGTCGCTAAAGAGATTCAAATCAACACTCTTCCGGAAGAATTTGTTGACACTGACGAAGTGGAGATTGTCGGCGAACTAAAAGCTGCAAAAGAAGTCGGTGGAGACCTATATGATTATTTAGACATTGATGAAAATCATGTTGCAATTCTTATTGGTGATGTTTCTGGAAAAGGTGTTCCTGCTGCGATGTTTATGATGAAAACAATCACATCATTTAGAGATTTCGCCGTTCCAAATAAAAAGCCTTCTGAGATTTTAAAAGAAGTCAATACCTCAATATTTAAAGGAAACAAAGCAAGTATGTTTGTCACTTGCTTCCTTGCCATATTAGACAAAAGAAATGGTAATGTGATTTTCGCTAACGCTGGTCATAATCCACCAATTTTAGGATCTAATCACAATTACAAATATTTAAAATGCAACTCAGGCTTCCTATTAGGATGTTTTAAAGATTGTTTCCTTAAAGATGAAGAAATAATTTTAAACCCAGGAGAAAGTCTAACTTTATACACGGACGGAATCACTGAAGCAAGAAATAGTAATGGTGATTTCTTCGGTGAAGAAAAACTACTCAAAGCGTTTAATAAAAAAGATTACACATGTACAGTGGAACTCCATCACACAATTAAAGATGAGATTGCAAGCTTTGTTAAAGATGCTCCTCAAAGCGACGATATCACATTTGTCACAATAAAATATCAAGGTGGCAATTATTCTTTTGAAGAAAAGAGTTATAACGCTGTTGAAAATAATATCCCTGAAATGTTGAACTTCATTAGTGGTTTCTGTGAAAAACACGATATATCCGAGAGTTTCAAATCTCAACTCTTAGTTGTCGGAGATGAATTACTCTCTAATATCATTAACCATGGTTATGAAAATAAAGGTGGAGATATTTTTGTGAGGTTATTATTTAACGATGATAAGAAAGAATTTGCCTTTACCATCATTGACCAAGCAAAAGCGTTTAATCAATTAAGCGTCGATAATCCAACTTATGCAAATGGAAAGCCTCTAGAAGTTGGAGGCTTAGGTTTAACCATCGTTAAAAATATTATGGACGAATATGCTTATGATCGAATCAACAATAAAAACATACTCGTCTTGAAAAAAAGATTTTAATCATTAACGGTCGCGTTGTGGCACTCTTGTGACAACAAAAGATGTATAAATATTACATTCGGAGGTATCACTCATGAAGTTTTCTGGCATTTTATTATTCTTAGCTGCCGGACTAGCTGTTTCAACCACTGCTAGTGTACAACCTTTTCGGGCTAATAATAATTATGAGGTAATTAAAAAAACATTTTATTACGCTTCTGATAATAGACCAGTAGGAAAACCAACTTTTTCCTCTGATATATATTTTTCTCAATCATATTTTGAACATTCTTCGTATGAATATGATCCGCATTTAGCAACCGCCTCTTTATGCTTAGCTATTTCAACATATACCGATTATCCACCATTTGATGAAGAATGGTATTTGACTCAGCCAAAAAATGTCAAAGCTACTTTAGAGAGTATCGGCTTTAATACATTTACAACAAATGAAGATTATCTTCAAACAGCGAGATTTGATTCAATTGGTTTATGCGCTGCTAAAAAAGAATTCTCTAATTATACAGTAGTGGCAGTGGCTCCTAGATCTGGTGGCTATTTTAGCGAATGGGCTAATAACATGCATTTAGGTGATGGCTCTCTATCTGACTACATGCATGAAGGCTGGTATAATGCCGCGAATAAATTAATCAATTTCCTTGGTGAATATGTATCCGAGAATAATATAAACGGAAAAGTTAAACTTTGGATGACTGGTTTCTCTCGTGGGGGAGCAACCACCAATATAGCAGCTGGCTTAATTGATAGTAAATTAGATAAAGGACAAAACCTTTTTACAAGTGCTTCTCTTGCTAAAGAAGATGTTTATGCTTATACATTCGAAGCTCCTCAAGGGGCAAATGTGAACTCAAAAACCATCAAAGCTCCTAGAGATAGTTTATATGGCAACATTTTTAATGTTGTTAATCCAAACGATGTCGTGACCAAAGTGGCAATGAGCGAATATGGTTTTACACGCTTCGGCGTTGATAAATTTATTACCACTCAATTTTATGACTACGATAATTTCAAAAAGAATCGCCAAACATTTAAAGCGTTACACGATATTTTAAATCAAACAGATGAAATGGTTTATAGTGGCGATCGCTTTGTAACGGTTGGTTTACAAATAGAGCATTTCTTCAAAGGCGCGTTGATTATCCCAGCAATCATTGACATGATAGAGCAAGATCCTGATGATGTTATCGATCACACAAAAGCTAATTATGACGCGAATATCGCGACAACTATATTAATAGAAGAATTAACTTCAAAACTCGGTTCTAGAGCTAATTATGTTAAAAAATATCAAACACCAATCGAGAATTTGATGCTAGTGATGAAAGATGAAAAATTAACTGATATGCCTCAGCAAAATTGTATCTTTTTAAGAACTATTTTATCTTCTGTTCTTGCGGATGGCATTTTTGGTAGCTTTGATTCAATTAGAGACTCTTTAAAAGAATCCGCTGGCCCATACGCTAATGCAATTAGTGATTGTATTGATGTTTTACTTGGACCACTTTTAAAAGTGTATTGGGAAAGACCTGTTGAGTTAACTTCAGTGGCGATCTATATTGAAGGGATTTTCCAAAACCATTACTCGGATGTAAATATTGCTCATTTACAAGCTCAGGATAGTTATTACATTGATACATATAATGCATCTCATGAAAATAAAATAGAATTAGTGCCTTTAAGAAGCAACGCTGATTTCGGTAGAATGAAATTCTTTGGCTTTAATGATTTAGGCTTAAGACTTGAAAGTAAAAAAGGCAAGCGTGTTGTAAATGTTGAAGGCCATATCTTAGGAAAGAGCGATGTTGAATCTTGTAATGGTGGCTACGCTGTCGGCTATTATTCATATGTCACTGAAGAAAAAATGGAGTTATTTATGCCTATTAACGCTAAATATAATATCTCCATGAAATCTTATTCTAAAAAGCCAAGACACCGCTGCGAATACTGGGCGTATTATCAATTTATCGCGTTAAATAATAGAGGAGTTGTAAAAGTGGAATTAGACCATAAAAAGACTACTGCATATTTTAATTCCGATCGCTATAAACGCGATGTCACCATCAAACTATAAGGAGGAAACGAAGATGAATAGAAGTATTTTATTATTAATTCCTCTAGTGATGGGGATTGTCTCATGTGGTAACTCTTCTAGTATCCCAAACCAAGATGTTGTAGATAAATTTAAAGAATTATTATTGAAACAAGATTTATCTGAATTTCATTCTAAATATTTAAAAGGGATGTATGCACAAGAATATGATGTTTTAGATATTAATAACGACTATGATTTCGAAGATTATAATGACGACGAAGATTCTAAAACTTCTAGTTATTTTAACTACGGTGGATATGGCATGTTTGGTTTTTATTATGACCTTACCGAAGACCAATATAATTCTATCGTAGACGAAGAAGGCGACATTGATGTCCTTGACGCAATCGCTACCGGTACGGGATCATATGGTATTACTCAATTATCAAGAGCCATGTCTTTTAATAGAGAAGGAAGCACTGAGGCAACAATATATAATCTTGATATTTTACAAACATTAATTCTTAAAACCACGAAGAAAGATGTTTGGGTTTATAACTCTTTAGATGTTACAGATACTGGTATATTCCATGGTGATTTAACTCAAAGATTTAATTCTTCAATTGATAAAGAATTATTATTTGATTCTGTTTCCACTAGAGTGTTCCGTGAGATTTTCTCTAAAGTAGATTTGTTTGACACTACAGGAAATCTTGAACACTTAGATAAAATATATCTCTCTATCTGCCGTGAATTAATTTCGAAAAACGATAAAGAAATCAGTGATTTCCTATTAGAAAATCAAATATCTATACAAGAAGAGAAAGATGATATTAAATTAAATTTTGTTTTCTCAACTGAAGATATTGAAGAAGAGGAAGCGGATTATATTTTTCCTGGTGCGATTAAAGGCACACTTTCCTATAATAAGGAAACATATCAATTGTCAAATTTTGATTATGGAATGACATATAGAATGGAAGCATATGATGATGAAACAGGTAGTGTTAAGCTCGTCAATACAAAATTCACTTGTCAAGGAGAATCCTCTCGCACTTTACCAGAAGATCCGTGGGAACCAACTGATCCGACAGTGTACGACAATGTTGCAGAGTATATAAAAGATGTGAACGAACAAGTTGTTCCTCCAAATATAAATTTATAATTTGCTGTGGCACTAGCTCCTAAGTTGATTACCTAGGACCATTTTTATTATATTTGTCTTCAATTGTCGATACACGTACAGGTGCTAAAGTCCAATTGTCGATAAACATACAACTTCGACTAAAATAGCATTGCACTGTTGTTTTGGTCGAAAATATGTTGTATTATATGATCGAGGTTGAATCATATGGAATATATTAGAACAATTGAAAGAAAACTCAATGAGATAAAAAGTGAATATGCTGTAATCACTATTTATGGTGCTAGACAAGTCGGAAAGACAACAACTGCTGGTAAAGTTTTCGGAAAAGAAATGGCCGTTGTTTCTTTGGATGATCTGGAAAATAGAACGCTGGCAAATAAAAACCCAAAGCTCTTTTTAGAAGCACATCCTTGTCCGATTATTATCGACGAAATACAAAAAGCCTCGCCTCTTCTAGATGCAATCAAAGTAGTGGTGGATAGTGAAAAGAATAAATGTTTGCAAAACAATGTGCCAGTTCCACTCATGTATGTTTTAACTGGTTCCAATCAGTTTGAATTACAAAATATGGTATCTGAATCACTGGCAGGTCGTACTGCAATATTGAATATGGCATCGCTAGCAAATAATGAGTTAGAAGAAATAGACGGAAACATATTTAACCCTGATTTAGATTGCTTGAAAGCAAAATACGCCAAAGTCAAAGACAAAAATCTTTATCGCAGTCGCAAGGAAATCTTTGAAAGAATATTTAAAGGTGGAATGCCTGAATATATTGCTAAAGATTTAAATAGAGATACTTTCTTTAGTTCTTATATTGCCACATATATCGAAAAAGATGTCAAAAAGATAATTAATGTAGATAAAGAAGGTGACTTCTTAAGATTTTTAGATTGCATGGCTTTAAGAACCGCCCAACAAATCAATTATGATGATATTTCAAGAAATATAGGTATTGATGTGAGAACTGTTAAAAACTGGATTTCTATTTTAGTTACTTCGGGAATTGCTATTTTATTAGAACCGTATGCAAAAAATATGTCTGATAGAATAACCAAAGCCCCTAAGTTTTACTTCATGGATACTGGCTTGTGTGCATACTTATGTAAATGGCCAAATGCCGAAATGCTTGAAAACGGTGTAATGAATGGTGCTTTTTACGAAACATATGCTGTTAGTGAAATTATTAAAAGCTACATAAATGCTGGTGTAGATTATAGAAGAAACTTTTATTATTATCGCGATAAAGATAAAAAAGAAGCTGATTTAATCATTGATTATGTGGATCATATATCCCCAATTGAGATTAAAAAAGGCATTAATCCAGTTAACAGTAGTGGGGGGGGGGGGGGGGGGGGGGGGGGGGGGGGGGGGGGGGGGGGGGGGGGGGGGGGGGGGGGGGGGGGGGGCGGGGGGGGGGGGAGGGGGGGGAAATCCTTGGGGATATTTCAATCTACGTGGCGGAGGAAGAGGGATTTGAACCCTCTTTTTATTATTCTTTTACTTTTTTACTATCGGTTTCTGACTCTTTAATATGAATATTAGATAAATAACTTTCAAGATAAATATCATATTGAATATCTAATGGAAGAGTAGCGGTTTTATATCTTTTAGATAGTAATTCAATAATATCGACCGGAATATAAATCTCATCTCCTTCAGAATAGTATTTAGATTCTTCTTTTGCTAACTTCGCAATTGCAAATGTAATCTTTTCAAATTCGTAGTCAGGCGATTCTATATAATATTTTTCAATGCCTTTTTGAACGCACCCATTTGTTAAGTTATGAAGGAATCTTAGAAGCACCGCAATTCCAAAAGAGACAGCCATAATAGCGATAAATGCAACTGGCCAAGGAATAAAGTCTTGAATGTGATAGTGGTCCCTCCAAACATTCGCTACGAAAGCGCATATGAAATAAATTAGACTGTATATGAAAGTTGGGATAATCGTGTAGAAAGTACGGTTAAATTTAATTTTTGCATCAGAAATGGCAACCGTGAATAAAAGAGTAATGAATATTGGATTAAGAGTGTGCATGAATAGATTAGATTTTTCAAACATTGTGTAAACAAACCCTGCTGCTGGAGAAATCGTTGTTAAGGCAATTAAGAACGTTAAAAACACTCCACATGTACCGACAAACATCACTTCAACAACCCAAACTGGAAGCTTGAATCGATTTTTTCTAAGACCTTCGATTTGGAACGGAATACAAATAGACGCCGCAAGAGCGGCAAGAATATTAGATAAAGTGGTGTACATTCTCAAGGTGCCAATTCCAGCTTCTGGAGACTCTTCGTTATAAAAGTTTATAAAGTTTAATGTTAAAGAGACGACTGTTAATATGATAACAATCGAACAAATTACTAGACCGACAATGCATCTCATTTTATTAATCGCTCTAGCATTAGTAATTTTTTTAGTTTTCTCTCTTGGCATTTTATTTATTTTATCACAACAATTAATAGTGTTGCACTTTTGTGACATATTCAAGTGTATTATAAATACATTAGTATGAATTATGTATCAATTGTTAATCTAATCTTTCTAATCATCAGTACTTTGGTTAGCATTTACCTTTTCCATTTCTTTTTCTTTATGGTTGTGGGCGTTTTTTGTAAAAGGAAATTCCCGAAAGTTGAAGAAAAATGTCGATATGGGATTCTTGTTTCTGCTAAAGATGAAGAAAATGTTATTCCAAGATTAATCAATAGTATTAGAAACGCGGATTATCTCCAGGATAAATTAGATATCATTATCATCGCTCATAACTGTAAAGACAAAACAGCGGATGTCGCTAGATTCATGGGTGCCAATGTCATCGTTTATAACGATGAAAACGCTCGGACTTTAGGTTTGGCATATCAATATGCTTTAACTCAATTCAACGTTAAAGAATATGATGGCATTATTATTTTAAACGCTGATAACGAAGTAAAAAAAGATTTCTTTGAAAGACTTAATGAGGCTTTTGTCTATCATAAAAAAGATAGTGTAGTGACCTCTTTCCGTCAGGCTTCAAATATCAAAGACGGGATTATGCCAGCTGTTTATGGCTATTATTTTGCGGCAGGATGTTCATTATCTTATATCGGTAGAGAATACTTTGATACTTCTTGCCGAGTCACTGGATGTGGATTTGTTATTCCGGTTCGTTTGTTAGAGAATGGATGGAATTATACGAGCATCACTGAGGATATCGAATTCAGCGCTGACATAGTGCTAAATGGGGAATATATTCATTACTGTGATGATGCTGTTTTTTATGATGAACAACCACGTGATTTCAAAACGATGTGGTTCCAGCGCTTAAGATGGGCCAAGGGACAAAATCTAACCAATAGGAAATATTTTGGTAAACTCTTAAAAGCTCTTTTTGATCAAAACAAGAAAAATAAACTCTCGCTTTTTATTTCATTGACTTTTAATTCAGCTGTTCCTCTCTTATTTTTCTTCCTTTTTGCTCTTCAAAATATCGTTTTGCTTTTCTCGCCATTAGCGGGAGTTTCTTTGCAAGAAACATTCTTATATTGGAATCATGAACAGAATTGGTTCCAAAACCTATTTATGTCACTTAACACTGGTGCTTTATTTGGAATGGCTAAATCTGCTGCGTGGGTTTTCCTCGGATCTTATTTAACCGCGATTATGACTTTAATTGCTTCAAGAGGTAAGTTTAGGGGACAAGCTAAATTGCCAATGATTTTTGGGTTTGTTGTTTTTCCTTTATTCTTATTGTTACAAGTACCATTAGATATCACTGTATTATTCGTCCGTGATTTGAAATGGAGAAAAATTCCTCACGGAGTATCTAAAAATAAATAAAAAACACGCACTTTTATGTACGTGCCTTGACAATCGATGATGTCTCCAATTGTCGATGAATGAATACATTTAATATCCAATTGTCGAGTAATGATTTATGAGAACATCTTTTAATTGTTCATCGAAACCAGATTTGGAAAATAGATAGTATTCCCTTATGAGGTTCTTATTAAATATAGAATCGCTTTCTTTAAGGTGCTCAAACATTTCTATTGTGAATTTTTCTTTTCTATATTTGCATTCAACCACTAATAAATGGCCATCCTGTTCGGCCAAACCATCTATTTCTACGGATCTGCCCAATCTCGTATTATCTGCTTTGAATGTTTGGATTTCTGGATAAACGCGACCAAGCTTTCCGGTTCTATTAAGTTTATTGAGATATAGTAAAGATACGTCTTCAAACCCAAATTCGACAGCCTGTTTTAAGTCGACTTTTATTTCATCAAAAATCATATCTGGATTGATAATAATTCTACTTTGATTTGGATATACTGCTTTATACCAAAATTTAAGAAGAGGATCTGTTATTACATAATAATTGTTCTTTTTATTTCCATTAAATGTTGTTCTTTTTCCGACTACTTCTGACTCCAAAAGAGTTGTTAAATATTTAGATACTTTTCCTGTTTCTTCTTTAATGAATGAAGAGATATCTGATATATTTATTTTTCTATTGGCGATTGCAAATAGAATAGCATTATAAATATCTGGTTTGTTTGATTTTGATAAAACGTTTTCTGGAAGATTGAAAAAAGGGCCATATTCGTTTATTACTAACCTTTTTATTTCATCTTCAAAAGTATTATTTGTATTGATTGCGGATAAGTAATAAGGGAAAGTTGACATTATTGAAAGAAAAGAACATATTGTTTCTTTATCAACACCATTAAAGAATTGTAGAGCCTCCTCTAATGGAGGTTTTTGAACATTCATCTCAAATGTCTTTCTTTTATATAATGGGGAATTTTTGTTTCTAATCTCTTTTTTGAGGAAAGATACATCGGAGCCAGAGATTAATAGCATTAGATTATCATTTGAATGATCGTAAAATTCTTCAACAATAGACGAGAAAGACTTATCCTGTTTAGTGATAAATGGATATTCATCAATACATAAAATAAATCTAGAGCCATTAAAATAGTTAGATAAAGCATCTAATGCAGCTTGCCAACTTGAATACACGAAATCCAAAGGCAAAGACATTAATTTATTTAATTCATAAGAAAATGA
>CADCGC010000022.1 GCA_902800905.1 uncultured Erysipelotrichaceae bacterium | reverse complement strand
AGGGAATTGAAATGCTTACAAAGGATGGGACACATCCGGATAGCTTGTTTATGCTTGGCTCATTAGAGTCATCGAGCAAGAAGCCCCCACTTCTTTAAGCGGTGGGAGTATGTCACTAATAATGCTTAGCGACAAGAAACAATTATGAAAAAGAAATATTTATTTTTATTACCAATCTTATCATTACCTTTATCTGTAATGATTTTTTCCTCACTCAAAGAAAACAAAATTGAGGAAGCAAGTGCATATTCAACAGCGTCTTTACCAACTGAGATTGATTTAAATCCTTCTACTGTTACTGAAATTAGGAATTATTATTCCTCTTTAAATAGTCTTAGTAATAGTGAAAGACAAGGAAATAATCTATTAAAAAATCTCAAAGAGATTCTTAAAGATGGCCAAAGATATTTTAATTATGATAGTGGTGACACAGTTTGGAGAATGTATGAGATTATTGACCGTGACTGGGAAAAATCTCCTGCAAGCGCAATTTCTAGTTACAATTCAACCACAAACATAATTGAAAATTATTCATATAAATCAACCGATCCTTATATCCGTGCTTTATATATCAATAGGGATGTTAACAACCAAACAACCGCATGGTCAGATCACCAACAAACCCAATGGGGAATTAACAGAGAACACGTTTGGCCAAAAGCTGAAGGCTTTGACACTAGCGGAGCTGGTGGTGCTCGTGGTGACCCAATGCACTTAATGGCGGGTAATGGATATTCAAACAATATTCATAGTAATTATTACTATGGTTATGTTAAAACATCTAGTTCATACACTGATGTTGGCGATACATATTCAAACCAAAAAGGTAATTTGCGTGGAACATCTAAAACACTTAACTCAGGCACTGTCTTTGAACCACAAGATAGTGATAAAGGCGATATCGCTAGAGCAATTTTCTATATGGTTGCTAGATATAATTACCTTTCAGGAAGTGATTCAGATGGAATCAATTCAAATAATCCAAATCTTCAATTAACTCAGAATTTGTCTGATTGGGCAAGTTCTGGATATACATCTTCAACAACCACAACTGGCAAAATGGGTATTTTAACCGATTTACTTGCGTGGCATCACGCTGATCCAGTTGATCAATACGAAATCCATAGAAACAATCTCTTATATAAAAACTTCACCAATAATAGAAATCCATTTATTGATTTCCCTGAATGGGTTGATTTTATTTGGGGAACCGCTTCTTATACTGGAAGCACATATAATTCATATTCTTCTACTCCAACTGGAGTAGCTACTCCTAAGAGTGACACAATTAACGGATATAATAGTGGCGGAGATACTCCAACAATTATCGATGTTACTGGTGTTTCCCTTAACAAGAACGCAATTTCTTTAGAAGTTGGTGCTACTGAAACATTAGTGGCAACCGTCACTCCTAATGATGCAAGTGACCAAAGCGTTACCTGGACAAGCGGTGATGATTCTGTCGCAACTGTTTCTCATGGCACAGTTACCGCAACTGGAAGTGGAAACACAACCATTACAGTTACCACAAATGATGGTGGATTTACTGCAACTTGTACAGTCACCGTTACTTCTAGTGGAGGTGGCGGAGGAGGCGGACAAGGTGGAGACACTGAAACAGCCTCTACTACAATTGGTGATTATGCGACAGAGCATAGCTGGTCAAATGATACTAAATATACCACAGTTAATTTAGATTCAGTTGCTACTGCATCTGTTAGTAATGGCAGTTCAAATACTGGAAAGTATTATACAAATGGTTCAAACTGGAGATTCTATCAAGGCGAAAGTGCAGCGATTGATATTTCTGTTGCTAGTGGATATGAACTCGACAGTGTGACATTTACTTACACCGTTTCAAATTCAGGAACTTTATTAGATTCATCTAATAACACTGTCGCTAGCGGCACCGCTAAATCTTTGAGTGGCTCTTCAGCGACATTCCATGTTGGTAATTCTGGAAGTGCTACAAATGGTCAAGTGAGGTTCACTGCTATTTCAGTGACATATCATTCTTCAGGACCAACATTATCTAGTATTACAATTAATACTGACAATGTTCAAAAAGATTTCACTGTTGGAGATGAATTTAATTACACAGGTTTAGTCGTTACTGCTCACTATAGTGACGATTCAACAATGAACGTTGTTCCAACTTCAGTTTCAACTCCTGATATGTCTACTACTGGAACAAAGACTGTTACTGTTACATATCACGAAGAAACAGCAACATATCAAATTTCAGTTAATGACCCTATTCCAACATCTATTACCGCGGTTGCTGCAGAGATTTCATATTATGTCGGTGAAACTCTTCACAAGTCTGATATCACTGTTACAAATGATTTAAGTGAAACTATTACTGATTTTGATTTTGAAAATTACACATTTAGATATGAAGATTCATCACCAGATGGTGCTTATGCTTTAAAAGAATTACCAGTTTCTTATGATGATCCTACATATGGCTTATTTGAAACAGAAGTTTCTGTTTTAGTCCTTAGAAGAGCACCAGCAGAATCTGAAGTGACAGATGTCATTACACGCACTGTTACTGGTGTTACTGGAAATTCATATACCGCCTTTAGTGGTAAAACTGATGAATCAAACGCTGTATATGCTGGTCAATGCGCCGGTGGTAATAGTTCTGTTCAATTAAGATCAACTGCCGACAAAAGTGGTGAATATTCAGGAATTATTACAACTTCTTCTGGCGGCAACGTTACTAGTGTTGTCGTAGATTGGAACTCTAATTCATCGGATGATAGAGTTCTTCAAGTTTATGGAAGTTCTACTCCATATTCTTCTGCTAACGAACTATATAGCAATGTTACATGGGGAACTCTTTTAGGAACAATCACTAAAGGAACATCAACCACTTTAAATGTTACTTCTGGTAATTATCCATATATTGGCATTAGATCAGCAAGTAATGCTATTTATTTAAATAGCATCTCAATCACATATGGTGGATTAACCGTTACCTCTTTAGCGGATTACATTATGTATAGTGATGATGAAGGTCAATGCACAACAAAACTTGATATCGCAATTGAATATTTTGAAGCTTTATCTAAAGCTGATAGAGCGACATTTATGACATCTAGTTCTTATGTTATTGCGACCGCTAGAGAAAGATTTGAAGCTTGGGCTCTTAACCAAGGAAAATCAATTGTTTATTCTAGTGGAGACTACTCTATTAGTGGAATGGCAATGTTTGACATAATTTCATATTCCAAACAAGATAATATAATTGTTGTTTTAGTTGCTGCCACTTCTAGTGTTTCTTTAGTAGCTTTCTTCCTATTCATAACAAAGAAAAAGAAGCGATAGATTGATTTTTAAAATTAAAACATTAATGACAAGTTCAATTGTTGGACTTGTTTTTAAACAATTTATGAAAAAAATATTATTAAATAATAATATTGCAAATAAAGTCTCTTTAAAAACCGCTAAAAGAATCTATAGTTTCTGCCTTTCGTATTAATACTTTTTCTAAGTATTAGAACCACAAATAATAAAATAATTAGTATCTCCTCACAATACTTGCTATTATATTTATATAATTTCAGAGTTGATAAAATATGAGTGGATATGACAAAAGACTCAAATTTTACAAAGCCCTTCATGATATGTCTCCTGATAGTTTTACCTTAAGGGATATTTTCGATGGGTCTAGTTGCGATGAAATCGTTACTATTGACTTAGCAAATGATTCTTTTAAGCAACAATATCATATTGCAGGTAAATACTTTGTTCCTGCAATTGATTCTTTGTCATATAAGAAATTATTTGAATTCGCTAATGAATATATTATTCATCCTGATGATAGAGAAGAGCATTCTCGCTTAATGAATCCAGAAGGAATGCTTGATAGACTAGCAAATAATAACCCAATTCCTAATTTTGATATGGCTCAATTTAGATATCGTTTACAAGATGGTGGATATCGTTGGGTTGAACAAATTATCTTAACAGGTAAAGAAAATCGCGTTGAACCTGGCAAAGTTATTTTCTATGTCATTGATATTGAAAATATGAAGAGCCGTGAAATTGGAACAATAGCGGATGATAGCGGTGTTGTCTCTAAAGATCGTGACCATGTTACTGGCTTATTAAATGAAAAAGCATTTGTTAATAAAGCAAGAGAATTAATGAACAATCGAACCAAACAGTGGTGCATCGTTTCTTTAGATATTGAACACTTCAAATTGTTTGATGAATGGTATGGTCGTGAACAAGGTGACTTGCTACTCGCTAAAATTGGTTCCCTCCTTACTGAAGGAGGAAAGAAATATAACAATCTGTCTGGTTATTTAGGACAAGATGATTTTGCAATTCTTTCTGATTATCGTCTTGATGATATTAAAAAACTATACAACGAACTCCATAACTTAATCGTTAATAGTGGATTCTCTGTTGGTTTTATGCCTGCAATTGGAGTTTATGTTATCGAACAAGGCGTTGATATCACTGATGCGATTGATAGAGCGACAATTGCCTCCGCTAAAGCTAAGACCGACATTCGTAATCGTATTTATATTTACGATTCTGAAATGCATAAAAACGCTGAAAAAGAATATAAGATTCTTTCTGATTTCCAAACCGCTCTTAAAAATGATGAGATTACTTTCTATCTTCAACCGCAATGTCGTATTTCTACAGGCAAAGTTGTTGGAGCGGAGGCCCTAGCGAGATGGAAGAAAAAGAATGGAGAAATCGTTTATCCAAGCGATTTTATTCCAGTTCTTGAAAAATATGGATTTATCTCTGAACTTGATTTGCACCTATGGGAAAAAGTCTGCCAATGGATTAGAGGGTGGATTGATAAAGGTCATACACCAATTCCAGTTTCCATCAATATCTCTCGAGCAGACATTATGACTATTGATGTTTTCGGTTCTTTGTTAGAGATGACTGAAAAATACAATTTACCTCATAAGTTAGTTAAGGCTGAAATTACTGAATCCGCCTATATTGAAGCTACTTCCTTAGTGTCTAAACTTGTTAATGACCTTAGAAACGAAGGGTTTGTCGTTTTGATGGATGACTTTGGTAGTGGATATTCTTCACTTAATAGTTTCTCTAATTTAAGTGTTGATGTTATTAAACTTGATGCGATGTTCCTCAACTTTAAAGACGCCGATTACCAAAAAGGTATCCACATCTTAGAGTCAATGGTTAATATGGCAAAACAAATATCTTTGCCAATCATCGTTGAAGGCGTTGAAACTAAGGAACAAAAAGAATTCTTAGAGAATTTAGGATGTCGATATGTTCAAGGTTATTATTTCTATAAGCCAATGCCAATCGAAGACTTTGAGAAACTAGCGGGATACGAAAAGAATATTGATAAACGTGGATTTGTCGCAAAGAGTAACGAACAATTTAGAATTAGAGAATTCTTAGATCAGAACGTTTATAGTGACAATATGCTCAATAGCATATTAGGAGCAGTTGCTTTATATTCATATCACGATAAAGATATTGATATCATCAGATTCAACCAACAATTCTATGAAAGTGTTGGAGTTCCTGATTTCGCTGAAAAAATTGAAAAGATTCAAAGAGTTACATATAAAGAAGACATCGAAAAGTTTTATGAACTTTTGGATTTAGCAATGAAAGACAAACTCAACGGAAGTCGTGGAGTTCTTAGATTCTACCGTTATGATGGAACATTGTCTGCCTTTGATATGAAATTCTTCTATTTAGGAGACGTTGAAGGCTCGCATCGTTTCTATGGTTCTGCAAATAACGTCACTAAATATGAAGATTTAAGACAGAGAATGGAATTAATTGCTAAATACTCTTCTGATAGTATCATTTTCCTTAAGAGAATTAATGGCAATTGGTCATCTGTTGTGGCTTCTCACGGCTTAAAAGATGTCTTTGGTGTTTCTCTAGAAGCCTTCCAAAAAGAACTCAATGACCGTTCTATTACTAAGAAGACTGGCAAGGAAGTCTTCGAAAGACTCTCAAAGAAATTATCGGCGGCTTACGATAAGAAAGAATCGTTTACACTTGAATTCAAAACCAAAACCACTAAAGGAACAGTGGTTGAGCTATATCTCGAATTTGACTATGTCAACGACTTCGCAGATAATATAGAGTATCTATTAACGGTTCACGAAAAGAAATAAGGAAAGGTCCTATTCGTTAGATAGGACCATTTCTTTTGCGTACTCTAGTTGTTTTGGAGTAACTTTGCCATCACTAATCATGAGAGCGATTTCATATATCTTTTCATCAAGATTAAGTTCTTTAATCGTAGTGAATGTTCTATTTCCTTTAACTGACTTACTAATCTTAATGTGATGATCACTTAAAGAGGCAACTTGAGGAAGATGAGTGATAGTGATCACTTGAGTGGATAAAGCAATTTCTTTAATCTTTAAAGCAACTTTTCTCGCCACTTCTCCGCTTATTCCAGTATCGATTTCATCAAAGATGACTGTCGATATTTTTTGAGATTTGATATATAAGGCTTTTAAGGCGAGCATGATACGGCTCATCTCACCACCTGAAACAACTTTGGATAGAGGTTTAATTCCTTCTCCAATATTTGTTTCGATAAAGAATTCGATAGAGTCCACTCCATTTTCGTTAAAGATTGATAAAGAATAGTCTTTGTCTTTTTCGTTTGAAATGATTTCAATTTTGAAAACGGAAGATAACGCTAAATCGGAAAGGGAATTCATCACATCTTTTTCGGCGATAGTGGCGATATCTTTTCTGACTTTAGTTAACGCGGCTGCGTAAGAATATGTTTCATTATATTGAGATTCAAATTCTTTTCTCTTTTCAATTAAGGAAGAATCCAAATCTTCTTTATTTTTGAGAAGTGATTCAAGTGTTAATTGATACTCAATTAATTCTTTAACATCTTTCTTATATTTCTTCTTTAAAACATTAAGAGCGCTTTTTCTTTCGATTAATTCATTTAAGCGATTTGGATTATAATCAAGTCGAGAAACTTTCTTTTTGATATCTTCAAAGATGGCTTCTAGTTCATAGTAGTAATCATTAAGTCTTTCTGACATTTCAGAGTATTCACTTTGATAGCCACTTAACTTAGAAATATTTTCTTTTATTTCATAAATATCATCTAAAGAATCTTTTTCTATTAACACTTTACTCTGATTAAGAAGTTCATAGATTTTATCAAAGTTATTAAGTAATTCTATCTCTTCATCAATCTCTTGTTCTTCGTTTTCTCTAAGACCAAAAGACTCTAATTCTTTTAAAGAATATTCATATTCATCTCTTTTATTTTTAATCTCATTAATATAGGTCACTAAATCGAGATATTCTTTCTCTTTTTGTTTCAATAAAGCGAAAGAACTCAAGTATTTTTCTTTGTAGTCATTAATTAAATCGAACTTAATTCCATCGATTATTTCTAAATAGTTGTCTCTATTTAAGAGTTTCACCATATCAAATTGTTGATGGATATCAGCGAGATATTTAGCGATTTGTTTTAATTCATTTAAAGAGATAACTTTGCCATTTGCCTTAATGACATTCTTAGTAGTGGTGACAGTTCTACTAATCTCTAAGTTATTATCTAAAGCATCAATATCGAGCTTAGTTAATAAAGCGCTTAATCTTTTGTTGTTAAAAACAAAGATTCCGGAGATAAAAGCTTTTTCTTCTCCATTACGAATCATTTCAGAATTAGCACGATCTCCTAATAGGAGAGAGATGGAATCAATGATTAAAGACTTGCCCGCTCCGGTTTCACCTGTTAAAACAGTGAGACCATCTTTAAAAGAGATGTTTACATCTTCAATAATAGCGAAATTCTTAACTGATAATTGGATGAGCATATATTAATTATTAATATTAGTTAAATATTCTTCAACATTTAAATATTGAATGTTGTCGATAGTGGTACTTTCTCCACGATATAAGACATATTTATTGCTTATTTGACCATATAATCTTTCAGCGCTTTGGATTAATGAATCGTTTCTTAAGAACTTTGTTTGATTATCGAAAGATATTTCGTTTGAATGCTTAATTTCATAAGCATCAAAAGTATTCGTTTTAGCGTAATATTTCACTAAATCAAATTCCCCGTTAGTGAATGTAACATATTTGAACGCTAAATCGTTTCCGCTAGTCTTAAGTGTTGTTTCAAGTAAAACGATATCTTCAAGCATTCTTCCTTTAACATCATTAAGAATTGTTTCAACAATATAGTTCTTATTTGCCTCAGATAACGAAGAGAAATATTCATCATTTAACAACGAGAACACAAGAGCTTTAGTGATTGAATATCTCATTCCTGGTTGAATAAAGACAACCCTCTTTTCCTTTTGACCATTTTCGTATCTAATTTCAACATCTCTGATTAGATCAAGTTTATAAAGATATTCTTTGATTTGATTAATGACATTGTCATTAATCAATACACTTAGTTCGTCTTTTTCTTTAATGTCTAAGATGTTTTTAAGAGAACTTAATACCTTTTCTTCATCAATCTCATATAGCGATGTATTTTCTTTTTTAAGAAGCATTTGTTTAGAAGAACCTAAATCGTGTGATTTGAATTTTCTTGTAATGACACTGACAAGGAAATCGTGGTTCATATCTTCAATAATGCGATTAATCGCATTTGTTAATTCGTTTTTCTCATAAAGCGCTTTAAGATACGCAAAAGATGAGTTAAGTTCATTGTTCTTTAATGAGTTTTGAATATTTCTACTAATAGCGGTATCAATATATTTTCTTGTTGATTCATTGTTAGCGAAAGATACTTCATCATTTTTGTAATCCGGATCATTAAAAGTCATGTTCTCAACTTTGAATGTTCCTCCATATTCAATATAGGAATCAATGTCTTTTATATTTAAAATATAATTAAATTCTTTAAAAGATATATAAGTGGTGTGAATCATCACATTTCTATCATATAGTTCATCTCTATCTGCAAAAGCAAAACCTAGTGAATCTGTACCAGAAAGAATGATTTTCATTCCCATAAAGGAAAAAACATCTGATAGTGTTGCGGCGCTTCCAATAAAATCTTCCATGAGTGTTATCTCATCGATAAAAGCGTATCTAATCCCCATCTCATAAAGATTCTTTAAATCTTTCACTAACATCGCCATATCATCGGTGTCACATATTTTGATATAGGCGACTTCTTTTAAATCTAATTCATTCAGTAATTGAAAAAGAAGGGTGGTCTTTCCAGTTCTTCTTAAACCATAAAGAATACAAATCTTCCCTTTAATGTCACTTTTAATGAAATCCAATAAATATTTATAGCAGAATCTTTTTTTGTAGTTTTTAACACTATCTCTATATCTTTCAAGAGGTTCGCCATAAATGGCGTTTGTCTTTAAAAGAAATTCAAAACCATCATAGTTTTCTAATTCATAGCAATAATATTTATATTTTTCAGTAGTGGTGTCTACATCTGGAGATTCAAGGTTTTGATAACTTCTTCTAGATATAGTTAAATAATCAGCACATTGTTGCTGAGTTAGTTTTTTCTTGATCCTAATTTCTTTAATATTCATAAGAATCCCCCAGCTATATTATAAGGTAATTAATATACCCTTACAATAGTTAAAAGCGCAAAAATGCGCAAAAATGCGCAAACAAAAATAAGAAAAATATAGCACTCCTCTTGCAAGAGTGCCAAAAATGATTACAATATATGTTGTTAGCAGTTAAAACCTTTGAGTGCTAAAAGGAGGAATTACAACAATGAAAGAAGTAAAAGAATTTCAGACTGAATCAAAAGAGTTGCTCTCTTTGATGATTAACTCTATTTATAGCAATAATGAAATATTTTTAAGAGAACTAATCTCTAATGCCTCTGATGCGATTGATAAATATCGTTATCTTTCTTTAACGAGCAACGGCAAATATCCAGTTAGAGAAGGAGAAATCAGATTATCGTTTGATAAAAAGAAAAGAACCATTACTATTAGTGATAATGGTATTGGCATGTCAAAAGATGACCTTGTCAACAACTTAGGCACAATCGCTAAAAGTGGTTCAAAAGATTTCGTTTCTAAACTAAAAGAAGCTAAAGAAAAACAAGATTTAAATATCATCGGCCAATTTGGTGTTGGCTTCTATAGTGCTTTTATGGTCGCGGAATCAATTGAAGTCTTAACAAAAACCGTTGATAGTGAAGCATATTTATTCTCATCTAACGGAGAAGAAAGCTACACAATTGAAGATGCTTCTAAAGAAGAAGTTGGTACCACAATTACTATTCACTTAAAGAAAAAGACCAAAGAAGTCGACTATGATGAATATTTAAGCGAATATCAATTAAGAAATCTTGTTAAAAAATATAGTGACTATGTCCGTTATCCAATCAAGATGAAAGTCACCAAAACCAAAAAAGAAGGAGATAAGGATGTCGAATATATCGATGATGAAACCCTTAACTCCATGATTCCTTTATGGAAAAAGAACAAGAAAGATGTTACTGACGAAGAATTAAATAATTTCTATAAGAACAAATTCTATGATTATGAAGATCCATTAATCTCTTTATTTGTTAAAGTTGATGGAAACATTACATACGATTCACTTCTTTATATTCCAAGTCACGCTCCAATGAACTTATATAGTGATAATTTTGAAAAAGGATTACAACTATATTCTAAAGGTGTCTTTATTAAAGACAAATGTCCAGAACTCATTCCAGATTATCTTAAATTTGTTAAAGGTTTAGTGGACTCTCCTGATTTCAATTTGAATATCTCTAGAGAGATTCTCCAACAATCACCAATGATGAAGAAGATTTCTGAAAACATTGAAAAGAAAATCATTTCTAAACTTGAAGAAGTGAAGAAAAATGATTTTGAAAAATATAAGAAATTCTGGGAATCATTTGGCGAAATCATTAAATATGGCATCTATTCTTCTTATGGAATGAAGAAAGATTCTCTTCAAAACCTCTTAATCTTCCATTCCTTAAAACATGATGATGAATATATCTCTTTAGAGACTTATAAGTCTGAAATGAAGAAAGAACAAAAATATATTTATTATGTTTCTGGTGAGAACCTTGATTCTATCAAGCTATTACCTCAAATTGAGAAATACCGCAAAGATGATACGGATGTCCTTCTCTTTGACAAGAAGATTGATGAATTCGCCATCATGATGATGAGAGAGTTCGACAAAGTCGAATTCAAACTTATCTCTGATGAAAGTGCTTCAGAACTTTCAAAAGAAGAACAACAAAAGATTGATGACTTAACCGCTGATAACAAGAGACTCATTGATAATATCAAAGAAGCTCTTAGCGACAAAGTTAGTGATGTCGTTATCTCTAGTAAACTTGTTGACGCTCCATTATGCTTATCAACAAAAGATGGACTCTCCTTAGAGATGGAAAAAACTCTTCAAGAAGAAGCAGTGGAGAACAAAGAAGAAATCAAAGCCACAAAAGTCCTTGAAATTAATCCAGAACATGACTTATTTAAAGCTTTATGTTCAATTCAACAAGATGATGAACTTGTTAAAGAATATGCTTCTCTACTTTATGATGAAGCTATGCTTCTTGAAGGAAGAGATATTGAAAACAAAGGTGAATTTGTTAAAAAACTTAACGCCTTGCTCTTAAAAACAATTAAGTAGAATTATTCAAAATAAAAAACCTGATTCGACTAATTATCGTAATCAGGTTTTTCTTTAGAAATCAGAGTCAATCATATGGGCAACTTTATAAGCGCCAATATCATTGATTAAAGAGGAGACAAATCCTACAAGAAGCATAATTGGAATGTTGACTAACATTGCCACAAAAGCTTGAGTAGGAGTTGTGTAGATTTTGAGAACGTAAGTATTGAATAATGTCAAAGCGGGAGTGATTGCAACATAATAAATCAAAGTAATGATTAATGTTGCGAGTAAACGATATGGCATGTTGCCTGTATATGTATCGTTTCTAACATGGAACAAACCTGTGAACCATCTACCGATTCTTGTAAGAGGAACAAACATTCCTACTAACATTGCGATAGTGAATCCAACTAAGAAGTTATATAGCATGTTAAGCCACACAATATCATTGAAGTTAATTGTGAGGATTCCACTCTCGAAGTCTGTAGCACCGATGATTGAGGCTGCTAAACAAAGGAAGAAGCAGACTGGGATGTTACAGATGAGACAATATACAAATGTTGCTACTTTAATTCTCATAACCGGCAAATATTTTAAACACCTAATATTCTATTTGCAATAGAAATTATGCGTCTTCTCCAATATCTTCATCATCAATGGTGTCGTAGAAGCTCCCATAAGCATCATCAGCGATGGTTTCATATTCGACATATTCTAAATCTGGAATCTTGTCTTCATCTTCAAATTCTGAAAAGTAGTTACATAAGAATCTATAGTCAAGTTCGTTATTAATAATGATTGTGCCTGGGAAAGATTTTTTTTCGAAATATTTTGAAATTGCAGTCGCTAATCCTGATAGTGGTCTTTGGTCTTCATGATCAAAAATCAATATTGCTTCTAACTTTTTTGTTAATTCATTAGCAAAGAAACAAACATAGCCAAATCTTCCAAATCTTGATTCATGCGGCTCGGGAAGATAATAATCTTTTAATCTTCTTAAAGTGAATGACCAGATTTGGTCCCAATCAATTGAATATTTTATTATTGGGAAAAACCAGTCATCATTGAAATCGTAAAAGAATTCAGCGTCATCAATATAATCTTCTCCATTTCCTTGATGGGCTGGATAATATTTATAATCAAATTCATCGTTGTAATCGATGAAATCGAATGACTCGCTATCGATTTCTTCTAAGAAGCCTTCGTTAGTGACCTTCTTTAAAATATCTCTAATCCAAGTTAAAACATTAAGACAATAGATACCTAAAGATTCAGATAAGTAATTGCGATAGAATCTTCCAGGATAGACAGCAACACTCATCAAGTCGTTGCTCTTATATGGATTTTCAAATGGATATGGTTCATCTCCTCCATCATAATAGAAGGAAATGAATTCCATCAACGATGAAACGGTCACTTGATCCATATTACTGTCTCTCATCTTATAGATATATCTATAAATATCTTCGTTGTTGTCTGATGAATAAATACTTATTCCATAAGTGTTGTTTCCATGCCCTAGGATAACAAATGAGAAATTGACACTATTCAAAAGCACTCTAAATTGATTTTTTTCAGAGTAGTATTTTTCATACTTTTTATCTCTGATTTCATGTAGGAGGTCCGCTATTTTGGAATATGTTTCTTCGCTTGCTTCGTTCTCTTTGATGTTTAATTCAACACACATTTTGTAGATGTCGTAGGACTCTGCGACTAAGCAATATTCAAAAAGCGAATCATATAATCCAATCTTTTGACTAATCTTAATGATTTGACTTAATGATGATTTTTCTACATATCCATTTTCACTAAAAACAGTGATATTTTCTTCTTTATGAGCGAATTTGTCTGCTAATTCCGTTAACCATTCAACCGAATACTCATGTAATTCGATGAATCGATCACAGTTAACATCATCCATAAATGCCTTATATCTATCTGGCTCTCTTTTTTCAAAAGCTTTGTCACAATAAAAGTAATTGTTGTTCAAAGAATCATAAACAACGCACTTACGTGGATGCTCTAATGTCATTTGAAAATAGGTTCTTGCACTAAACATATGGGTATCCTCGTTAACATTATAAGACATTTCTTCTTTTAAAAATGTATGTTTTTCGATAATATTATCGAGAGATGAAAGAATTTAACGTCTATTTATTTGATTTTGATGGCACACTAGTGGATTCATACGAATCTCTTGTTATTGTTTTTGAAGGAGCGTATTCAAAAGTTGGAGTGAATGTTCCTGATGGATATACAAGAAGACTGATGAGATGCCCTCTTTTTGTTGGTTATGAAGAACTCAATGGCCCACCTGGAGAGATGAACAAAAGAATATTTGGTGATGAAATCATTAGGCTTCTTGACGATCCAGACGTTTTAAAAGCCACTAAAGCGTATGACGAAGTCAAAGAAACTTTGGAAGAACTTCATAGAAGGGGAAAGAAACTAGGTATTGTTACAAGTAACAATAAAAAGCACGTTGGTGAAGTTCTTAATTTCCTTGGCTTTGAAAAGGATTTGTTTCAAATCATCGTCGGAAACCAAGAAACAAAGAAGCATAAACCAAACCCAGATCCAATTCATAAAGGAATGGAACTTTTAGGTGTAAAAAAAGAAGATGTTTGCTATGTTGGTGACGCTATTGATGATATGAGAAGTGCTATTAACGCTGGAGTAATTCCAGTACTAGTGGACCGTCATAATGAATATAAAGACGAATGTGAATTCATTATCAAAGACCTAAAAGGTCTCCTTGATTATTAATGGAAAAAGAAGAATTATTAAATCTTCAAGATAGAGCAAGTTCTGGACATATAGATTCAATCATTAATTTGATTGATTTTTATATTGAAACTAAAGACTATAAAAGCGCTTATCAAACTGCGTGTCGATTTGATTTTTTCGCTGATGCAAGAGGATATAAAATTCTTGGTCAATTTTACCAAAATGGTGTTGGAACGGATATCGATTTATCTAAGGCTATTAGCTATTATGAAAAAAGTTTGAAGATGGGCGAAATCTCAAGCGGATATAACCTCGCTTTAATATATATTAAAAACAAGGAATATGACAAAGCAATTAATTATCTCGCTAGTGGATTAGAAAACGGTCACACCCCATCGATTAGATTATTAGCGACAATATATCAAAAAGGTGAAGGGGTCTGCCAAAGCGAAGAAATCGCTACTAACTTATTTAATAAAGCCGCTGATTTAGGAGATATTAAAGCCATTGACCAACTAGGGAGATTTTATTATTCAAAACAAGATTATGCGACCTCCTACTCATATTTTGTTAAAGGAGCCGAAAGAAATGATCCTGATTCGATATATCATTTAGCTTTATGTTATGCCAAAGGGCTTGGAACAAAACAAGACTTCTCTAAGGCTTTTCATTATTACGAATTAGGTGCAAAGCTTGATGAACCAAGATGCCTATACAATCTCTCGATTTATTATCGAGATGGAATTATAGTTAAACAAAATCAAGAACTAGCTTATAAGCTAGAGCAACTTGCAATTCAAAAAGGCTTCAAAAAATAATTTATTAATTATTGTCGTTGTGTGATAATTTAGAATAAGGTGAGAGATTATGAGCAATAGAAAATTAAGAGAAATTAAAGAAGTTAATGGATTTAGAATTAACCATCCACATAGTGCAGCGAATATTTTTTACGCAATGTTTACTCTAATTTTACTTGCTGTTCCTGCTGCTTATTGCTTTTTGAATGTTGTTCAAATTACCGAAGTGGCTACAGACGTCGTCAGTGGATTTAATGGTATTGATTTAGTTAAAGTGGCAATCGAATTTATTAAATATATTTCTGGCCAACCATACACAATTGAAAATCCAATTTTTGTTCAATTAATCTCAACTGATTTCGCTGGGAATTTGATAGCCCAAGCCGTTCCATATTTATATATTGTTGGAGCCGGCATCTTAGCGTTAATGGCGCTCTTCTCAGTTATTTTATTAATCATTTTCATCGTTCATATCATTAGAGGCTATCTCAAACATAGTGGAACCGTTAAGGTTTTTGCCTCTTTAAATTTCACTTTATCATTATTATTTGCACTAACATTTTTAGTGTTATATTTTGGCTTTGCAAGTTCTACAAAATCCACATCTGGTGAATTCACTATGTGGGTTTGGTACAACTTCATGATTACTGGTGGTTATTTAGTCCTCTTAATTGTCATCTCAAGTATTTATTCAATCAACTTCAAAGATTCCATTCCTGAAAGCGAACTCGAATATCATGATGATGAACCAACCGTTGAACAAGTTTCAAAGGTTCACGAAATCGTTACCACTAAATATGAACAAAGTTCAGAACTCCCACCAAACCTTACTACTATCGGTGGTCATGCTTTTGCTGAAAACACCAACTTAAAAGTTGCAAACATTCAACCAGAAGTTACTAAGATTGGTTATGGAGCGTTCGCTAATTGCTTAAACTTAGAAGTTGTTAATCTTCCAGCTACCATTACCGAAATCGGTTATAATGCCTTCTTTAACTGTTGCTCTTTAACAACAATTAACTTTGCTGGAAGCAAAGAAGAATGGAAAAAAATCCGTCGTGGTAGTAACTGGCTTAGCAAAGCTGGTACAACTGTCGTTCACTGCATTGATGGAGCAATTTCAGTTAATCCATATAATTAATGAAATATATCGAAGATAATAGTCGATTTGTTATCGGCAAAAATAAAAAAGGTGAAGAAATAGATAATTTTCAAGTCCATGATGTGGTATTGAAAATTATTTTTGAAATTGACCGTGTTTGTCGAAAAAATAATATTGATTACGCTCTCGGATTTGGGAGTGCTTTAGGACTATACAATTATGGTGGATTCATCCCTTGGGATGATGATGGTGATATTGTCATTGATTATTTTGATTATCATCGCTTAAGTGAGGCTCTTAAAAAAGATTTAGGAGACGATTTTTCCTTTGACTGTGAAGATGTGAACAAAAGATATAATCCACTTATTCCAGCTTTCAAAGTTAAATACAAACATTCATATATTAAAGAAAAAAATTCTTTAACTCTCCCAGATCATTCAGACTGTAAAGGCATCTTTGTTGATATTTGCCTTTTTATGGGTGTTCCATCAACCTTAAAAGAACATAAAAAGCTATTAACTAAATCAAAGCTTTTAATGCCTCTTTATGTCATTTTAGATGGTTTCTTACATCTTAATCCAAAAGGAATCCGTAAATCTTTAAGAAAATATGAAGAGGAAATCGCTACTAAATATAAGGATAGTGATTATGTCTCTCAAACAGTGATTATTCCCTTCCAAGAATATCCAAAGAAGTTTGTTGAACACCTTGCTTTCCCTAAAGAAGTCATCTATCCATTCAAAGAATACGATTACTTTGGCAAAAAGATTTACTCATTTAACAATATTGAAGAATTCTGTCGTTTAAGATATGGCGAAAAAGCTCTTAAAATCGTCGATAAAGACGGAAATGTCCATGATCCATTTGAAAAGAAAAACAAAAAGAGTGGACATATTGCAAAAATTGAAATTTTCTAACATAATATCTATATGAAAAATAAAATTTTTCTTCCATTTATTAGTCTATTAGGCGTTATCTCAATTGCGTCTTGTTCTAGCGTGGACGTTATTAGTGGTTACGCAAAAGAATTAAGAAACCCAGATGGTCTATCTCATCAATATGATTACGAAACTGTAAACAGTAATGAATATCGTGCTTTTAAAGAAAAACTTAAATCTTTAGCGGCGCGTCTATCAGAATCGTTCGCTAAAAGAGAATATGAAAGTGGAACAAATATCACATGTTCTCCTTTATCAATTGAACTTTGTTTAGGACTTGCTGTTCGTTCAACTAATGGATCAACTAGACAAGAGTTACTTAATCTTTTTGATGTCGATTATGAAACTTTCAATACATTTTTTAAGACATATTTCAATGAATTAACTGTTGAAGTTAAAGACACAGAAGATAAGATTGCTATGCAAATCCTTTTAACTAACTCCATTTGGTTTGATAACGATATTAGTCTCTTTGATAGTGGGCTTGACGCTCTTAGAGATGACTATTATTGCTATTCATATGAAGTAGATTTTGGTGGAGCTAATGCTTCTGCAAATAAAGCAATTCAAGATTTCATTAACGATAAAACTAAAGGACTCATTAATCCTAAATTAGATTTACCATTTAACACTTTGTTTGTTTTAATGAACACTTTATATCTTAAAGATATATGGAATGACTATGGTTATGATTTAAGTTATGCGAGTAGTGAACATCAATTCACCAACTCAAATGGAAATAAATCAAATAAAAGATTATTAGAAGGCTACTATTTTGATGGCCGAGCAATGAACCAAGAAGACTATTCAGCGTTTTATACTTCCGCTAGGTTTGGAGTAGACCTATATTTCATCAAACCAAACGAAAGCAAAAGTATTAAAGATATTTTCACAAGCGATGTGATTAACTATGTCTCTAATAAGAGCAACTATATTTATAGGGATGACGAAAAAAGAGAAGAATATTACACCAAGAGTGTTTTCCCTGAATTTAAAGCTGATTGTAATCTTGATTTAATAGATATGTTTAAAGAAGATTTCAATGTTAAAACATTATTTACCACTCAATGCGACTTCTCAAACTTGACTAATCAAGAAGTGTACTGTGAAGAAATCAAACATATTGCTAAACTAAAAGTTGATAAATCAGGAATTGAAGGCGCTGCTGTAACATTTATGGCGGAAGCTGGTGCGACCATGCCAGAATATAAAGAAGTCCATGAGACATTTGAAGTTGATAAAGAATTTGGCTTCGTTTTGACATACAAGAATTCAATTCTGTTCTCTGGAATTGTGACTAATATTGACTAATATCGAAAATAATTCATTTTCTTATTGAAAATAAATATATATTCAAATATGATATCTATGCGTTTAGAGATAAACGTATCTTACTAAATCAAGTAGGAGTGGCAAAAGCCACTCTTTGTTTTTAAGGGAGATAGTGATGGATTTAAACAAAATTAAAACATTATTAGAAAAAAAGATTGAAGAACTTGGATTTGAACCAGTCTCAATCACTCGTAAAGTTGAAAAAGGAGATGTCCTTCTCTCAATTGTCGTTGATCGAGTTGAACCAATTGACATGAACACAATTGTCGATGTTTCAGGAAAATTATCATCTTACTTAGATGAAATTGACGATAGTGATGAGAAATACTTCCTTGATGTTTCTTCCTTAGGAGCAGAAAAACCATTAAAGATTGAACAACTTCCAAAATATGTTGGAAGTTACGTCAATGTCCATGTCAATAACGCAATTGATGGACTTAACATCTTTGAAGGAAATCTTGATGAAGTAAAAGAAAATTCTATTACTCTTTCTTACCGAGTGAAAACAAGAGTAAAAACTGTGGTTATATTATTTAATAATATATATAAAATTCGTTTAGCAATTAAATTTTAAGGAGTAAAAGTTATTTATGGCTATTAACGTAGTTGAAATTAATGCAGCGCTCGAACAAATTGAAATTAATAAGGGCATTTCAAGAGAGCGTGTTATCGAAGCATTAAAAGAATCAATGGGAAAGGCGTATCGCAAATCTCTAGGAGGAGATGATGCGAAAGTCGAAGTTGTCTTTGATTTAGAAAATGGTGTCATTGAAATGTACCAAATCAAAGATGTTGTCGCAGATGTTGAAGATGATTTGTTACAAATCTCTCCAGAAGATGCGTATGAAGAAAGTGGAAAGAAATACAAAGTCGGTGATGAATATCGCATTTATGCGAATATCGACGAACTTCGCAAAGCGATTGTTTTAACTGTCAAAAACTTAATGAAACAAAAATTCGCTGAAGCTGAAAAAGAAGTCTTACACGAACAATTCAAAGACAAGATTAATACCCTCATTACTGGTCGCGTTGAACAATATGATGACCGTGGTGCATCTATTAATATTGGTAGAATGAGTGTCTATCTCCCAAGAAAAGAAATGATTAAAGATGAGAAATTTGTTAATGGAGAAACCATTAAACTCTTTGTCTCTAGTCAAGTAGTGGGTAACAAAGGACCACAAATCGTTGTTTCCCGTGCTAATGAAGGATTCTTAAAAGCGTTAATGACAGAAGAAATTCACGATATATATGATGGCACGATCATTATTAAAGCTATCGCTAGAGAAGCTGGCGAAAGAAGTAAAGTTGCTGTCTATTCAAATGATATTAATGTTGATCCAGCAGGCGCATGTATTGGTCCAAATGGAAGCAGAATTCAAAAAGTTGTTTCTCAACTTGGTAATGGCTCTTCTAAGGAAAAGATCGATATTATTGCCTACAAAGAAAACGCTGGCTTATACATTATGGAAGCCTTAAAACCAGCGAGAGTGGCTGGCATCACTGTTGATGAAGAAAATAAATCTGCAATCGTTGTAGTTGAAGATGACTCCTTATCTTTAGCTATCGGTAGAAAAGGCGTTAACGCCCGTTTAGCCAACAAGTTAACTGGCTTTAACATCGATATCAAGATTAAATCTGAAGCCCTTGAAGAAGGTCTTGAATATCAATCATTCGATGAACTCAACGCTCTTGAAATGGAAGAAAAAGCCAGAAAGATCGCGGAAGCTCAAAGAGAAGCCCTTGTTTATCAAAGCAAGGAAGAATCACTTCCAGGTGTTCCAGAAGGATATGTTGCTCCTCAAGCTCGTAGCTATGAAGAAGAACAAAATGATTTTGATACAGCCTTAATGGAACAAGCTGAAGTTGAAGAAGCTACTGCTCCAGTTGAAGAAGAAAAACCAGAAGTCAAAGAAGAAGCTCCAGTTGAAGAAGTTAAGCCAGCTGAAGAAACTCCAGCTCCTCAAACAACCGAAGTTAAGACAACTACAACTCTTGAAGATCTCGAAAAATCTCTTGAAGAAAAAGGAAATAAACAACCTAAAAAAGGTGGTGGAGCCAAACGCAAGAAGAAAGCCGAAGAAGAACAACAAGAAACAGTTGTTACTCACGCTGATGGACCAAGAATGGCAATTTACACCGAAGAAGAACTCAAGGAAATCGAAGAAGAAGAAAATGACGATTATGTTGAGGAAGAAGAAGACGATATTGATTACGATGATTACGATCAATATTACGACGAGGATTAATTTATATTAATATGAATCAAAAACGACCAGTTTATCGTATGTGTGCTGTCACTCGTGAAAAGTTACTAAAAAGTGATTTATATCGAGTGGTCAAAACTCCTAAAGGAGTTGTGTTTGATAGCAAACAAAATATCTCTGGTCGAGGTGTTTACATCAAAAAAGACTTGAAAACGATTGAACTTGCTCATTCTAAAAAACTCTTAAACCGCTCTTTAAAGTGCGAAGTTGGTGATGAAGTTTATATCGTTTTAATTCAAGAATTAAGCAAAGAAAGAAGGGATAGATAATGGGAAAAAACAACAAGAAAACTTTTGAAAGAGAAACTAATGTTTCCACTAAAGTCAACGCTTCTCAAACAAAGACCAAAATTCATGGTGGTACCTTTGTTTATACAGGTGCGATTTCAACAGCAGAACTATCTAAATCTTTAAATGTTCCGGTTGGAGACATTATCAAATTCCTCTTCATGCAAGGAAAAATGATAACCATTAACACCGTCTTAGATGATGAGTTAATTGGTTTGGTTTGTTTACAATTTGGCTTCGATTTCGAAAAGAAAACCATCGTTGCTGCTGAAAACTTTGAAGACGTCGTCATTAATGACGATCCTTCTAAATTGAAAGGACGTCCACCTGTGGTTACCATCATGGGTCACGTTGACCACGGTAAGACCACATTAATCGATGCGATTAGAAATTCTAACCTTGTCGCTGGTGAGGTCGGTGGTATTTCTCAAGAAATCGGTGCTTATCAAAAAGAAATCAAAGGACAAAAGATTACCTTTATTGACACTCCTGGTCACGAAGCCTTTACCGCAATGAGAAGTAGAGGTGCTTCCGTTACCGATATTGTCATCTTAGTTGTCGCTGCTGATGATGGCGTTATGCCACAAACTATTGAAGCGATTGACCACGCTAAGAGTGCCGGAGTTCCAATCATCGTTGCTATCAATAAAATTGATAAACCAGGCGCTGACCCAGAGAGAGTCAAAACTGAACTTATGGCCCATGAAATCGTCGCCGAAGAATACGGTGGAGAAAACATCATGGTGGAAATCTCCGCTAAAAAGAAGATTAATATCGAAGGATTACTTGAAGCCATTTTACTCGTTAGTGAAATGAAAGAACTCAAAGCCAATCCAGATAGATATGCTTTAGGAACAGTTCTAGAAGCTAAGCTTGATAAGAATGAAGGACCAAAGGCCACACTCTTAATCCAAAACGGTACTTTAAAAGAGGGTGACTACTTAGTAGTCGGTACTTCATACGGTAAAGCTCGTAGAATGACTAATGAATTTAAGAAAGTCCTACAAGTGGCAACACCAAGTACTCCAGTTTCAGTTATCGGTTTAGATGAAGTCCCAGAAGCAGGAGACCACTTTATGGCGTTTGCAGAAGAAAGCGAAGCTCGTTCTATTGCTTTAAAACGTAAACTTCTTAAAGAATCCAAAGAAAAGAATAAAACAAGCGCGGCAAGCCTTGAAGATTTATTCAACATGGGCAAAAACGGCGAAGTTCAAAAGATTAACGTTATTATTAAGGCTGATTCAACTGGTTCAGCAGAAGCAGTTAAGAGTTCACTTGAAAAACTTAACACTGATAACATTAAAATTAATGTTATTCGTGCTACCAGTGGTGCGATTACCGAGGGTGATGTTCTTTTAGCAAGTGCGTCTCACGCGATTATTTATGGTTTTAATGTGAGACCAGATGCTAAAACAAGAGCAAAAGCTGAAGAAGAAAAAGTTGAAATCAGACTACATAACATCATCTATGCTTTAATTGAAGAAATTCAAGCAGCGATGAAAGGTATGCTTAAGAAAGAACTTGTTGAAAGAGTTACTGGACAAGCAGAAATTAGAAGACTCTTTAAAGTGTCTAAGGTTGGAACAATCGCTGGCTGTATGGTCACCGATGGTTCAATAAAGGCTAACTCTTTAATTAGAGTTATTCGTGATGGTGTTGTTGTCTTTACAGGTAAACTTGCCTCACTTCAAAGAGAAAAAGATCAAGCTAAAGAAGTCAAATCTGGCTTTGAATGTGGTATGTTAGTTGAAAACTTCAACGATATCAAAGAAGGCGACATCATTGAAGGATATGAAATGGTGGAGAGCGAATAATGGCGAATAAACAAGAAAGAATTGCTACTATCATTAGAAAGAACGTCGCGGAAATCATTCAATTCCAAATTAAAGACCCACATTTAGGATTTGTTTCAATTCCTGAAGTGAGAGTCTCTAAAGATTTCTCTTATGCGACAGTCTATGTTTCTTTTATTAAGGATGAAGATATCGCTCCTTCCTTAGAAGTTTTAAATAAGGCTAAAGGATTTATTAGAAGTGAACTTGCCTCTAAACTTGACACTCGTCGAGTTCCTGAAATCCGTTTTGTCTTAGATGAAGGCTACAAAAAAGAAGAGAGAATCGCGGAGTTACTTAAAAAATAAGGAGATATAATCTCCTTTTTTATACATTTATGGATGGAATATTCTTAATTGATAAACCAATTGGACTCACTAGTCGAAGTGTTTGTAACAAAATTAGTCGAGCCTATCAAAATAAAAAAGTGGGACATGTAGGAACACTTGATCCTTTTGCGAGCGGTCTATTAATTGTTGCGATGGGAAAATGCACTAAAGCAGTGACTTTTTTTGATGAATCAATTAAAGAATATGAAGCGGTTATTCAACTAGGAAAAGAAACTGATACATTAGATAACACTGGTTCAGTAATTAAAGAAGAAAATTTAAAAACCTTTTCTTTAGAAGAAATAGAAGTTGTTCTTAAGAGTTTCTTAGGAGAGAGTGAACAAATTCCTCCAATGACTAGCGCGATTCATGTAAACGGAAAGAGATTATATGAATACGCTTATGAAGGAAAAGAAATTGATAGACCTTCTAGAAAGATATCTGTGTATGATATCAAACTCTTGTCTTATGACAAAAATAGTGGACTTCTTGCTTTTTACTCCAAGGTTTCTAAAGGAACGTATGTTAGAACTTTAGGTAGTGATATCGCTAAGAAATTAGGGACTATTGGATATCTTGATTCTCTTAAAAGAGTGGGAGTATCTCCATTTAGAATTGAAGAAACTTCATCTTTAGATGATGTGTTAAATAAAAACGCAAAAGCATACTCAACTTATGAGGCTTTATCTAGATTCATCAAGGCAGTTAATTTTGATGATAAAATAGTTCTTGATATTGAAAACGGAAAGCATAAATATTTAGATATTGAAACAAACGAAAATAGAATCATGGTGGTAGATTCAAAGAATAACGCCATTGCGATATATGAAAAAAATAGCGATAATAAATTAGAATTCGTTAGAGGACTATTTTAGTGGAAATCATTGATATTGATATCAGAGAAAACAATATTAAGGAAAACCCAGAAATCAATCTTGTTTTGGGTTTCTTTGATGGTGTTCATATCGGTCATCAAGAGATGATTAAAAGGGCCGTTAGTAGTGGTCCAACTGCGATCATGACTTTTGATGTTTCTCCAAGCATTTTTTTAGGAAAAAGTGTTAAATATTCTAACATTACTTTTGGATATACCTTTTTATCTGCTTGAGCTCTTAAACTTCTTACTGCAGGACCTTTAGAATTATTTAACATCTTAATTTGAAAATGAGATTTATCAGCGACGATTCCCATTAAACCACCTAAAGCATCTACTTCACGAACAATAATACCTTTAGCAGTACCTCCAATTGATGGATTACATGGCATATCAGCAATATTATCTATATTAGAAGTAATAAGTAATGTTTTCATACCCATAAAAGCAGCAATATTAGAGGCCTCACAACCAGCATGTCCTCCACCTACAACTATTACATCATACATAATAATCCTACTTTCCTAAACAAAAATTACTAAATAAAGTATTTATTAGTTCATCTTGATATACTTCACCAATGATACTTCCTAGATTATTCCAAGCATTAGTAATATCT
>CADCGC010000021.1 GCA_902800905.1 uncultured Erysipelotrichaceae bacterium | reverse complement strand
AACAAGTTGTTTGTCTTGATATAAACAAACTTAACCGAGGGACTCTCGGGGATAGCCCATCTAATCTGAAATCATTAGATTTCTTGAGTGGGAAGCCCCTATCTTCTATAAGTGGGGGATGTCACTGTCTTTAATTGACATATAAGTCTCTTTACTATAAAATTTTTGCTGTCTAATTTAAATTAGGCAACTCTGGGGTCGTCTTGGATTCGACAGAGATGTGCAGGGCTCTATCTGCAGCGGTTGGTCACCATAAACCAAAAAAAGAATAACTGACAACAGTTATATGAGAGCTCCAAGAGCTCAATCTCTCTGCTTAGCTTAATTAACCCGACATAGGGTCCCGACAATCGTTGGGGCAGAGCGCCACTCAAGGTTTTAGCCTTTCACGCTTGATTCTGGTGTCATAACAAAAGGATTGTGGCTTAGAGTTGATTAGTTACTGAGTCATGAAACAAGGTTAGTCTCGCGCAGCGTAGTGGGTCGATATACAAAACTGCGTTAAACATAAATATTGTCTAAGCTGTAGATGATATTGTTTGGCCTTCTCTGGACGCGGTTTCGATTACCGCCGGCTCCACCAAAACACCAATTATGTATCTATGATACAAGGGGATAAATTATGAAAATTTGTATTTCTGCTGAAAGCACAATCGATTTGCCAAGAGAGCTTCTTGATGAATTTGATATTAAAACAGTTCCTTTTACTATTACTTTAGGTGAAAAAACTGGACTTGATGGAGTTACTACTCCAGAAGAAATCTTTGACTATGTTGATCGTACCGGTGTCCTTCCAAAGACAAGCGCGGTTAATATTGGTCAATTTATGGAATATTTTCAAGGTTTATTAAAAGATTATGATGAAGTCATTCACTTCTCACTTAGTTCAGAATTCTCTAGTGCTTATCAAAACGCATATAATGTCGCTAATGAATTAGAACATGTTCACATTGTTGATTCTAGAAGTCTTTCAACCGGCATTGCTCTTCTTGCGATTTATGCTTCAAAACTCGTTAAAGAAGGGTTAGGGGTTGAAGAAATAATAAAGAAGGTTAGCGAAAGAATTCCAAACGATCAAGCTAGCTTTGTTCTCGCTACTGTTGACTATTTATATAAAGGTGGTAGATGTTCTGCTTTAGCAAAACTTGGTGCGATGTTATTTAGAATTAGACCTCAAATTCTTGTTAGTGATGGCAAGATGGGCCCAGGCAAGAAATATAATGGAAAACAAGTAGATTGTGTCATTAATTACTGCAAAGATACACTCGAACAGTTCAATAATCCAGACTTAGAAATTGGCTTTGTTACACATAGTGGAGCAACCCAAGATATGATTGACGCAGCAGTTAATGCGATGAAAAATAGAGGCTTCAAACGTGTCTTAATTACCACTGCTGGAGCAACAATTTCATCCCACTGTGGACCAAAATGTCTTGGCATTCTTTATATCAATGATGGCGGTAGATAAACCGCCCTTTTTGTTGGTGTAGTTTAATAGTCAAAAATGGTAATTTGGACACTGTCTAAAATACTGAAAAAAGTGTTTGAAGATATACTCTTATAATGCTAAATTAATGACAATGATTTACGCGTTACTATGTAAAGCGCAACGAGGGGGAAATCATGTCTAGAATTTACGATCCAAGATCCAAGATGCTTTCCAGTGACGAGGAAACGGTTGAAATAGTTGAAATCATTGAGAATTGTGATGATTATTCTGATCTAGACGAGGATAATGATATCGCATCAGAATACGAATTTGATTACGACTATTAAAGCTGAAGTAAATCAAAAAAGGTGAACGAGTACTACTCGTTTTTCTTTTTGTGCATTATAATAGTGCTATGCTTAAATTTGAAAAACTATCTAAGTTAAGTAAATATGGTGCTGCAATTAGTTTCTTAGCGATGGAAATATTCGCAATGATTGCTTTTTCTTTTGGCAGCAACTATGTTCTTTATGGATCATTAGCATTAGCGCTTGCGGTCTTGCTTATCTTATTTAATATCAAAGAAATAACAGTTGATGGAGTTTCATCTATTGCTTTCTTTTTCTTGCCACTATTTTTGTTTACTGTTATAACGGCTTTTGGAGCATATTCAAGGACTCACTTATATATAGGTGATTATAATTTAGCAGAACTTATTTTTATTCCTCTTGGTATTCTTCCAATGTCTTTCATTGGTTATATGCTCAGTGTTGATAAAACATTCAAAATATCGACTTTCCTACTTGTTATTTACGCTGCTCTTGGTATTTTAGTCCTTATTAATTTAGGGGTTAACTTAGTCAATTTTGGAGCTTTCTATCCAATAATTTATAAAGGCTATCACATGTATTATGGTGGTGTAATGAGCGAAGTGACAATTGATGAAATGGCGTACGCTCTTGAAGGGTTTAAATTTATTGAAGTAAAAATTGAACACTATATTTTATACCCAGTGTTGCTTTTATCATCTTCAGCTGCCTTATTCTTTGTTTCACCACGCGAGCACAAAAAAACATTTATATTCTACTGTATAACAACGTTTGCTGCTTTGATTTCTCTTATTTTGGTTCCATCTAAATTAAGCATATTTGGTGCGGCCATTATATTGGTTATTGATGTTGTTATTTTCTTAATGAAAAAATTTACCAAAGCCCGTAGGCCATTCTTAATCGCGTTAAATATTATTATTGGTTTAGGTGTTCTTGGATATTTGTTTATGATTCTAAATCAACAATCTAACTTGCCTCTTCATAATTTAGTAGCTTCTAACTCTTTCTTAAATAAATTATTTAACGCTAATAGAATTGTTGATAGATATAATCCTCTAATTGAGAATGTTTTCTCTGGCGACAAATTCCTTGGATTTGCTGTTTACTCTAAAACTTTGTTAGATGAAGCACATATGTCAGGAAGTTTCCTCTTCGATTTCTTTATGACAAGCGGTGTAATTGGTGTTGTAGCATTCTTATTTGCACTTGTTATTGGCTTTAGGGGATTTAGTAGATATTTCAAATCAAATAATGATGACTTATATGTTAAAGCAGTTTTAATTGCTTTTGTTCTTATGTATTTAGCGTTTACTGGTACATTTGATAATACTGAATATGGTATTTTCTATGATATATATAAACCAATTTTTATGACTGGTCCATTTATGATTATGGTGTTTATTTTCTCTTATGTTCTTGCAAAAAATCCTAAAAAAGAAAATGATGAGAAACCGGTTATAGAAGAATCAAAATCAGAAACAGAGGGGGAATCGGCCAATGAAGAAATCTAGATTACTAACTCTAATGGTTTTGCCTTTCTTGTCTAGCTGTGGTGGGTTCTCACTAAATTATATTGTTGAAGGAAATAAATATAATTCCCCTGTTTTTACTGAAAACTATTATGAACATTGGGATTCAGAACTTAAAAACGCCGAAAAGGACAGCCCTATCGATGTTAGTGAGAATAAAATAACTTCATTTAATGAAATTGGTAAGGTTGATAAAAATCTTTTAATTGATAATCCGTACAAAAGCGTTAGAGAATACGCTAGGGCATACGCTCTAATGAATGTAGATGCTTCATTTTACTATGGTGTACAATCCAAACTCTTTGATGGAGAAGCGTATTGCGATGGATATTATCAAAGACACCGTGTCCAATCTAATGGTGGTGGCTTTAGTGTTCGTTTCCAAAAAGAAAGCGATGAATTGACATATTTCGCTATGCAATTTAAGGCAACAACGAATAATCAAATTGATTGTTATCCAGTTGATAAATATTTACCTAGCTATGCTAATGATGTTGGTGAAGATGGAGATATTTATATTAATGCTAGAAGAGAAAATGTTGATGGCATTTATTACCAGTGGCAATATTATGTTAAAAAAGATGGCAAATGGAGTAAGTCTACTAATAACGGTGTTCCTAATGTAATGAATTGCACTGAAGAAAATGCGAATGCTGTCGCTTTATATGGCACTAGCAATCCTAATGATTCTATTGGAGAAGAAAACAATCTTTATGTGAATACATCAAACCTCAATTATTATGCAAAAGAGGCGGGTTCTTGGGTGCTTAAGGGCACATTGTTACTTAATGATGTGAGACAAAACGCTAGAGTCTATTCATGCTATAGTGGGCCATATAACCCAACAGATCATGATATCGCTATCTATCATAACTCTTCTTTCAAGATTAATGTCTCTTTATATACAAAAGAAGCATCTAAAATTGTTAATCATCAGTTTGTTAGTGACATTGCTTTTGATTGTGACGCAACAAATGATGGTGGTGCATATAAGTTCTTTGCTTTTGCGCTTGATGATTATCATTTAAGTAGACTAGTTGGTTTCTCGGTTACCTTTGATAACTTAAATGATGATTTAATTAATTGGAACGCTAACAAAAAAATCGACGGAGTAGATATTCCATCGATTGATTATGCTTTGTTTATTTACGAAGTGTTCTTGCCATATACTTATTGGCATTAATGACGATATTTAGAAATATCTAACCATTCACCCATCTCAAAGTCGCAGTTATCATCATCCAAGATTAGTGTTCCTTTTGCTGGGGTGAATGTCATTTCAGAAAAATAAATTCTACCATTGATGTTATATAAATCAACACGGACGAATGGGAATGGTGAGGCTAATGCCTCACTTATTTTTACCATCTCATCGAAGTTTTCTGGCTTTTGAAGAGGATAATCAGTCTTTCTCCAACCATTAAATTGAGATCCATCAAATGGTGTCCAGTCAATATAGTAATTGTTGTATCTGATGTCGATACCTCTAGCGGTTACAACATATAAGTTTTTTGCCTTTCCATTAAAAACATGAATTTTATATTCAGTTGGAAGTTTTCCGTTATCAAGCATCAATTCTTCAATAATTATTTGTGGCTTAATCTTGGAGTAGTGGAGCTCAACAGTCTTCTTTCCATAATTTGTCTTAAGCCATTTATTGAATTGCTTTCTAAGTGCTTCTTTATCCATTTTTGATTTATCAAAGCAAATGTAGTTCATCGCACATCCATGAGAGCATTTCATCGCGAATTGATTTGGTAATTTATCAAAATCAATCTCATCAAAAGAATCATAAACACCAAGACAATTTATTAATAAATCTTCTAGTCCTTTTTCTTTGAGGTATTCTCTAACTCCCACTCTTCCAGCACATTTGCTTACTTGATCCATTTTTGGGTAAACATAAAGTCGGAGATATTGAAGTTTTTCGGTGTATCGCGAAAGTTTTTTCCAATCAAGTTTATGATGTGTGATGTATTTGTATTGGAAAGAAATATAGGCTTTCTTGCTTGTTAATTTAACAATTCCGCGGAAAGGAACTACTAGTGCACGTTTAAATTTATTCTCTTTTAGTCTTGGATTAAGCATCTTTTTTCTTCCTTATAAATGAATACACTAAATTTTCTTTTAAAATCGCTAAGATTGCTAAATACATAACCGCATCGATAAGAACAACACTAACTAGCTCAACAATCATAGCGTTTGGTGTAGATTCTAATTTTGATAATGCGAAATTATAGATAGGATCTTTTAATAAAAGTGTTAATCCGACGACCGCAAGTGTCGCTACTAAAATCTTTAAACTATTAATATTAAAGATTGCCTTTTTAATCCACTTCCAAGAAACAGAAAGCAAGAAAACTAAGATTAACAAGTCGGTAATTGCTGTTCCTAAAGCTACACCAATAGCAGGTGCCTCTGGGAAAGCAAATAAGCCAAAGACAATTGAGAAAACTACATTCAGTAGTGTGCCACCAAATAGAGCGTATAAATAATATTTCTCTTTCTTGGTTGGAAGAAGAATTTGACCATAAATGATATCGCTGATGGAATAAGTTAACATCATTGATGAAACGATAATTAAAACCCATGGAGCGTTAACGTAGCCTAGAGAATCGCTAAATTCTGTGTTTCCTGAGATTAAACCAGTAATTGGCTTTGCTAATGTTGTCATTGTTGCAATTGCGGGCAAAACGATAAACAAGCAAATATTAACTGAATATTCGTTAATACGATTAAAATATTTTTTATCTTCTTGTGCATAACAAATTGCAGCGCGAGGAATAAATACGGTACTCAACGCTGTTATTACTCCAATAATTACATCAATACCTTTAATACCAACAGAATATGAGGCAACTTCGTTTTTGCTCTTATCAATAAAACCAAGAATGAATGTATCAGTTTGGTTATATAAAGAAATGATGAGTGAAATAGAACATAAAACAAGCAGTGGTTTTATTAATTCCTTAAACGAATAAGGCATCGTTTTCTTTAAAGAAATAAACTTTCTAGCATAAATCAAATTAGCGATGCTTGTGATCAATGTGACTGAAGCGGTTAAAAGGGAATAAATATAAATATCGCCAGGAGCGGTAACGAAGATAATAATTAATAAAGTTGATAACGCTAGAACAACAATTGTTCTAACAGACATATAAAATTGTTTTTCTAAAGCAATAAATAGCCATTCAAACGAGAAAGCACCTGAAAGGAAGTTGATAGATAACAAGAAAATAATCTCTTTAGAATTTGCAAGATCAGGAACAGAAAACACTAAAGCGCTCATAAGAGCGAATGATAATAAAGTTGTAACGAGTTGAATCAAGAAGAATGTTTGAACTTTATTTGATAAAAGTTCTTTATTATCTTTAACTTTGACACATTCTCTAATGGCCAAATTTGGAATTCCAATCTTTGCTAAGACCAAGAAATATAAAACAAATGTGTTACACCAAGTGTATACGCCAACAGATGCAGACCCTAAATATCTACATACCCACGGGAAAGTTATAAATGAAAGAATTGTTAAAACGAGGGTTCGAGAGATATTTATGATTACATTAGTACGTGTTCTATCTTCCATGGACACTATTATAAACTTTATACATATTTTTTTGAAAACTTTATTTTTCAAATCACTTTGTATTCATATTAATAAGGGTTTTTGATATCATAAACGTATGAAAATTTTAGTTATCTGTCAGTATTATTATCCAGAAAACTTCATAATTACTAAATTTGCAGAACAATTTGTGAAAGATGGGTATGAGGTTCATATCCTAACTGGGAAGCCGAATTATGGATATGGTTATATTTTGCCTGCTTACAAAAATATAAACGAAGAAATAATCAATGGAGTTAACGTTCATAGGGTGAATATTATTCCTAGAAAGAACAGTAGATTCTCAATTATTAATAACTACCTTTCTTTCTGGAAATTATCAAAAAAGTGGGTTAGCAAAACAAAAATTAAATTTGATTGTGTTTATTCGATGAGTCTATCTCCAGTTACAATTTGTTCTGCAGGAAACTTATATTCTAAAAAACACGATGTTCCTCACATCATTCATTGCCTTGATTTATGGCCAGAAAGCGTTCTTGTAACAAAAGCTGTTAAAGAAAAATCATTAACTTATAAGGCCTTATATCATTGGAGCAGGTCTATTTACAAAAACTCCAGCAAAATCCTTGTAAGTTCGCCTAGTTTTGTAGAATATTTCGATAAAGTTTTAAGACTTCCTACAGATGATATTTCTTTTGTTCCACAGTCTTCTTTAATTGAGGATAGCGATATTATCCCATACGAATATGGCAAAGGCACTCATATCTTATATTGTGGTAATTTAGGACTTATTCAGCTCATTCCTTTAATTACAGCAGCAATGGATAAGTTGCGTGATCAAGACATATATTTCCATATTATCGGTATGGGACCGATGACTGACTTTTTAATTAATGATATTAGAGAAAGAAGGTTAGGAGATAAAGTAATTTATCATGGACCAATTATCGCCAAACACGCTGCTAGTTATTTTAAAAACGCCGATGCAATTTATATTTCTTTAAAAGGTGAAGGATCTGTTGGCAGGACAATTCCTAGTAAACTTCAAATGTCTATGGCGTTTGGAAGACCAATTATTGGAGTTCTAAAAGGAGATGGAAGAGATGTTATATCTGCTTCTGGCGGTGGCTTCTTAGCAGAGGAGAATTCAGATTCTGTCAGAGATGCTATTATGGCAATTCATAATTTGACACCTAAAGAAAAAGAGCGTCTTGGTGCTCTTAATCGTCGATATTATGAGACACACTTCTCTTTAAGAGAAGTAACATCACTTATCGAGAAGAACTTTACTAAGTAATTCTTCATCAATTTGTTTGTTGATATTTTCAGGCGATGTATACTGCATCGCTTTATTTTTTCCTAATATTGAAATCATTTCTCTTTCTGTTCTTGTTAAATTCAATGCTCTTTGCATTGCTTCTAACAAATCTTCTGGGTTGCCTGTTTTTGCCCAAATAATACATGGTTCATAGTGTTTCATTAATAAACCATTATGAACAGTAACTGTTACACATCCATTTGAAAGATATTCAAGTGTTTTACTCGGAATCGAATACAAGTCAATTTTTGGGTTAATTGGTCTCGGGTTTATCGCTAAAAGGGAATACTTTTCTAACGCAAGGTTCTCTTTGTAACTGACAGGTCCTAAATATTTAATGTTTTCATATCCATCAATAGCGGGATATAGTCTATCTTTTTGAAGGTGGTGACCACAAATGATTAGCTTTATATCGTTTCTATCGAGTTTCTTAAATGCTTCAATTAAATTGAGAACCCCGTATTCTTTCATTAAAGAACCACCAAAATAAATATAATTTCCTTCGATTTCTTTTGGCAAATAAGATGTAGTGTTTTCGTTGATTCCATCAATGCAGACTGATGGTTTGTGATTGACGTTATATAATTCATTAATTTTTTCAGTTAAGACAATATATGCATCAAGTTGTCTTCCTAATTCTAACAATTTCTTTTTGTATCCTTTTGATAAGAAAGAAATGTTTAATGGAGAATCGGTGCATATTCCAACAATCTTTTGGCCGAATTTTTTGCGGTATTTAATAGCGGTTTTAAGTAGCGACAAATTAAGAACATCGACGAAGATGAGTTCGCTATCTTGCATTGAAATGTTTTTAACTCTTTTAAATAACTTAAAATATTTATCAATTTTGTCTTTTGACACTACAGGATATTTCCAAAAGATATTGTTTTCTCTTACTATTTTGCTGTCTAACTTGTTGTCTTTATAGTATTTGTTGATTGATCTAACAGAAATGACATCAATATCATGAGTTAACGCTAAAGAGTGGATGAGCTTATTATGAAAATTTTGATTAGATAAGTTTGGCGAAACTTTCCAACCCTCTAAATATGATTTAAATGATTCGTTGTCCATTGCGGAAGTGAAATAAATAAACTTATTTTTCATATACTTCTCCTAGCACTTTATATATTGATTTTGCGCTGCTCTCATATGTATTGTTTTTGGCACTTTCAATAGCGTTTACAGATAGGGAGTAGCTTGTTTTATTCATTGCATCGATTATTTCATCATTATTGTCTAAACTCACAATGTATCCGTTATATCCGTTTTTAATATACTCTAATGAACTTATTACTTTATTTGAAGAGATAACTGGAAGGCCGTTTGAGAAAGCCTCAAGAGTGGTGTGTCCAAATATGTCTTCTTTAGAAAGCGTGATATAAACGTCGCACGCTTTAAGCAACTCGAATAGTTTATTCTTCTTCATGAAGTCCATAATAATGACATTATTCATGTTGTGTTCTTTGATATAAGTGAGATATTCTTCTTTCTTTTCGCCTTCACCAACTAAAACAAGAACATCGTCTCTCTTTTCAAATAGCGAGATTAACTGCAAGTTGTTCTTTCTATCAATAAATTGGGCAGCGTTAATAAAGATTTTCTTATCTAATGGAAGGCCAAATCTCTTTCTTAACTCAGTTTTATCTTTAAGAGGTTCGTTTAAAATCTCGTTTTGAGAATAGTTGCTATATAAATATGGAAAAATAGTGGATTTATCTGCTCCATAATAAATAAGATATTGATCCGCAATAGAAAGAAGCCTTTTTGATAAGTGATGTTTTAATTTTCTTCTTTAAAGAAGATTCCTTTTTGACTAATCCACCATTAATTAATAGACCAAACTTGATGTTGTGTTTGAACATATAGTTGATGGCTTTGATTTCTGCTAGATGACTATAGCCATTCATAAGGATTACATCATATTCGTTATGGTGACTCTTAATATATGAACGAACTTTATTTGAGATTGTTCCTTCGTTTCCGACGTATCCATCTTTCAAAAATATTGTTTTGAATTTATATTCGTTAGCAACATAAAAATCATCAGGTCGATCTTTTGCTTTTGTCCTTTCAAATAGAACTGTTAAATCGACATAGTTTGAAAGTTCGTTGAATGCCTTAACTTTATATGGGGCTGGATGATTAAATATAATCAGGACACGCATATAGACATTATATATTTCTTACTTTTACTTTTATAGTAAAATGTTTAAGATTAAAACATGACTTGGGAAGAAGTATTTAAAACAATTAAAAGCAAAGATTATGCGAAACGCTTATCTGAATTCTTAGATAAAGAATATGCGAATCACAGAATCTATCCTGAACGCAAAAATATGTTCAACGCTTTTAAATACACTCCGCTTGAAGAAGTGAAGGTGGTCATCTTTGGTCAAGATCCATATCACGAAGAAGGACAAGCAATGGGACTAGCGTTCTCTGTTCCTGACAACATCAAAACCCCTCCATCTCTTTTAAATATCTATAAAGAGATTGAACTTGAATACAATACAGTGATTTATAACAAAGGTGGGAACTTAACCTATTTGGCTAAACAAGGAGTTCTGTTATTAAACACAATTTTAACAGTCAGAGAACATCTCCCAATGTCACATAATATCAACGAATACAATCTCTTTATGCAAGATATAATTGAAGTGCTTAATAACCTTGATCAACCAATTGTTTTCCTCTTATGGGGAGGTCCTGCGAAGAAATTAGCGGTGCATTTGACAAATAAAAACCACCTGATTCTTACGGCTACACACCCTTCTCCGTTAGGAGCGAACCATGGTGGTTGGTTTAATAGTAATATTTTCCGCAAAACGAACGAATTTCTCGTCAAAAACGGCGTAAAACCTATTAACTGGATAAAAAATTAATTAGAAATTTTCGACTCTTCTGTACGATGAGCCTTTTTTAAATATTGATATAAACCGACGAGCAAAGAAGTGATTAAAACTGCAACACCCATCCAGATGAAATAAACGTTAATATCCTTACCCTTAATTGATAATCTAATCATTCTTGCGATTGGATATACGATGTTAGCAAAGCTTAAAGCAGTAAATACAACGGTTGTTAACCTATAGTTTTGCCTCTTTACTACTGTTTTTAATATCGAATTTAGCGTTGTAAACATTAATAGTAGACCTGTGATAAAAAGCATTAAAGCGTCTTGGTCGAAAGATAATTCAAATGAATCACCATAGTCTTCGAAATAGTAACTCTCTATATATTTAATTAGGAAAAAGATAAACAAAAATATTCCGCTTACCGCCATAACTGCGTTGACTCCATAATCAAAGAATCTAATATTGTATTCTTGCTTTTCAACTTCAACTTTTGGTGCTTCAAGAACTTTAGGTGCTCTTAAATATAGGGCAACAAGTAGAATCATTGTTAATACAATTGATGGTCCAACAGCGGCCATGTTGTACGCTAACGAATATAACCATGGTTGTCCTTTAAATTCTACCCAAGTAATATAGTCGGCGAAGAAGATTCCACCAGATAAAAAGTGACATGTAAATTTAGCTAACCCGCCGATTAAAGTTCCTAATAATAAAATTATAATTTTATTTCTTTTGATTGTTGCGTTATCAAATAATGGTTTAAAGAATCCACAAATTGCAACAACTGAATATGGGAAAATATAGTCCAAAAGTACTTGCCAAAAGTTTAGAATGTATGGCCCAGTTAGGAAATCTAAGCCTCCCATAATAAGGCCGGTAAAGAAACCAGCAATTGGGCCTCTTCTATATGAAACGATTACAACCGCAATTAACGCAAAGCCAATTGAACCTCCGGTTGGGAAAATTGCTTTAGCAACTGCGCCTTGTAATTCGTCGAAAACAAAACCTAAAGCTGCAAAGATTGCAACTTCAACAATTGTTCTAATGATATCTGAGTTTTTTCTCATCTCGGTTACCTCCTAAATAAAAATCTCCATCGTTAGACGGAGAAAGAAGTCAGATTTAATAAAAACTTCCCTCCGCTAGCATTACCTAGATCAGGTGTGGTCGGCTATTCACATTAGCCCTCTCAGCCGAGTTTACTCAGCTCCCGGGTAAAATTATATGATGTTTTGTTCAATATATCAAAAAAATCTATATAATAAGTTCTACATAAATTGCTCTCATTTATGAGGCATTTATGTTATCATAGTTATCACTAGGAGCAAAATAATGGCTAAGAAAGTTAAAGATATTAAAGAAGAGCAAAACGTTGAACTATCAATGCAAGACCCTGTTGAAGAACAAAAGAAATTAGATAAAAGTTTAGATTTAATCCCTCTTTGTAAAGAAAAGAGCGAAGTTCCTTTTGATAAAACAGCAGAAAGTGAAAGAAATAATATATTCGTTACTTATAAAAAAACTAGAACAGAAAACAACATCATTATGGTTATTTCTGTCGTTCTAATCATTGCCTCTCTTGTTATTTTTGTCCAAGCTCAAAATTGGGGTGATTGGTGCAAGATTGTTGGCGGAGTTACATTAGGTGTGGTTTTTGTTTTCATGCTCGTTCATTTCCTTTTAACGAAGAACAAATTCCCAGACACCACAAAGAAATATATTCGTTCATTTATGACCACGATTGATAATTTCATTTTTGATGTCGAAGATATGCATGATCAAAAACTCTATTATGAAAAGAGATATGTTGCTGCAGATGTTATCGCTGATAGATGTTATAAAGAAGTAGTGGACATCGCTAGTAGAAACCTAGTTTCTGCTACATATAAAGAAAAACCATTTGAATTCGGAGAATTAGCGTTATATAAAGCTGGCGCTAAAAAGTATCAAAAAGATGTTATGTTTGTTGGTAGATACCTTACTATTGAAAACAAATTCCATTTTGAAGATAGATACATTATTAGAATTAAAGGCGCTAATGATACAGATGCACCAAATGACCTTGATGGTTTAGTGGTGCTTGCTGAGCAAAACAACTTTGTTGTTTATGGTCCAGAAGGCGCTAATTATAACAAAGATTTAGGAAAAGATTTAGTTGATAATCTTAAATCAATTGAATGCGTTGGTGCTTTACTTAATGTAAATGTTGTTTTCTGGGCAGGAAGAACTGCTGCTTATCTTTCTTATGATGATTCAATTGTTGCGATTCCTTTTGATAAACCAATCGCTCCTGAAAGTTATCATCAATTAAAAAAGAATCTTAAGAACATGTTAGAAATTTTGGTTGATTAATATGGGTTTATTTGGTCACTGGTTAGCCATTCAATGTTATAAACATGATGGATCCCTTCATAGATGTTGGGATCGTGGTTTAGTGTTGGCTAATAATGATGATTATGTTGTCGTTGCCACCAAAAAAGCTAAAGTTGTTGAAAACAACGGTAGACGTTGGTTCACTAAAGAACCTGCGGTTACTATTTTTTCTAAAAAAGAATGGTGGAATGTTATCTGTATGTTTAAGGAAGATGGCATTTGCTATTACTGCAACATTGCGTCTCCATCATTAGTTAATCATAGAATGATTAAGTACATTGATTATGATTTAGACGCTAAATTATTCCCTTCAGGAGATATTAGAATCCTTGATGAAAAGGAATATTTAAAACATAAAAAGATTTATAACTATAGTGATGATTTAGATAAAGTTTTGAAATATCAAACCAAAGAAATCGTCAAGAAGATGGAAAAAAGAGAATGGCCTTTTGATGATTCGAGAATCAAAAGATATTACGATAAATTCTTAGAAACACTTAATAAGGACAATAAATAAAGATGAAAGAGCAATTTAGTTTTGATATTTTTTCATGCGAACAAATGAATGAATTTGGTCTTACAATTGCTTCTAATGTTCCTAACGGCACCGTCATCGCTTTAGTGGGCGATTTAGGAGCGGGTAAAACCACTCTTGTTAGAGGGGTTGCTCGCGGACTAAACATTACCGAAGTAGTTCAATCACCAACATTTAATATCATGAAGCTTTATCTTAAAGGTTCTCGCCCTTTAATTCATATCGATGCTTATCGACTAGCGGATATCAACACTGATATCGGCTTAGACGAATATATTGGCTATGAAACAGGTATCACAATGATTGAATGGCCTCATTATATTGAAGACTTATTACCTGAAAACACACTTTGGATTGAAATCAAATCGACTGGTGAAACAAGTAGACATATTACTGTTTCTAGTAGCGATAATAAACTAGTGGAGGCAGTTAAATAATGGCGACTTTATTGCTTGATAGTTCCAATACTTGTTTATCTGTTGGATTTGAAAATAACGGGGTTCTTATAGGGTTTACATCTTATGAAGCCTGGCAAGTTCAAAGTGAACACATGGTTCCAGAGATTGATAAACTAATGACAAAATTAGGACTCACTCGTAAAGATATTACTGGTGTAGTTACTTCAATCGGACCTGGTTCATACACTGGCGTAAGAATTGCTTTAACCATTGCTAAGGTCGTCGCATTAGCGTGTAACGTTCCTATTTATCCAGTCTCTTCTTTACGAGTACTCAAAAATAACGACAAACCTTCAATTTGCTTAATTAATGCTAGAAGTAATAGAAGTTATTTTGGAGTGTTTGAAGGAAACAAGATTCTTGTAGATGATACAATTAAAACAAACGATGAAGTTAGAGAATATATTGCCTCTCATCCTGAATGTTCTATTTGTGGAGATGCAAGATATTTAGGTTTAGAGAATAATGACACAAACATTTGTTTACAAATGGTGAGCCTATTAGGTGATTTAGAAAAGGCTGAGAACGATTTATCGGTCAAACCTGTTTATTTAAAAGATTAGTATGAAGTATTTAGATGTAGAGATTAGACCAATGGAAGAAAAAGATCTCCCCCAAGTGATGGAGATTGAAAACACTTGTTTTCTTCATCCTTGGAAAGAATCTGATCTCTTATATGAAATGAAAGAGAACCCAGTTAGTAATGTTTGGGTTATAGAATATTCCGCTCCATCACTTGGACTTAAGACAATTGTTGGCTTTGTTGATTATTGGGTGACATTTGATAGTGGAACAATCTGTCAAATTGCGGTCCATCCTGATATCCGTCGTAGTGGGGTGGGAAGCGAAATGATGAAGGAAGTCATTAGTGACGCACGAGCAAAGAAAGTTAATACTCTTACTTTAGAAGTAAGAGAGAGCAACTTAACCGCGATTAACTTCTATAAAAAACACGGGTTTTATGTCTCTCATAAAAAGCCAGGTTATTACGATAACGGAGAAGACGCAATTTATATGATATTGGAGGTACAAAAGAATGGCTAGGATACTTGCTATCGAAAGCAGTTGTGATGAAACTGCTGCATCGGTTATTTCAGATGGTCAATTACTTTCTAATATCGTTTCTACTCAAATTGATGTCCACCGTAAATATGGCGGAGTTATGCCTGAAATCGCTAGTAGATTGCACGCTGAAAATATTTCTATTGTCATTAAAGAAGCGATGGAAACCGCAAAGTTAAGTTTTGAAGATTTAGATGCCGTGGCAGTTACTAGAGGTCCAGGACTTATTGGCGCGCTTCATGTTGGCTTACAAGCCGCTAAAACGATTGCGATGTTATATAAGATTCCATTAATCCCAGTTCATCACTTAGCTGGACATATATACGCGAATGAATATGTTTCTACATTTAAATTCCCAATGTTAGCGGTTGTCGTTAGTGGTGGCAATACCGAACTCGTCTTAATGAAAGACCATCTCGATTTCGAGATATTAGCGAAAACTAGAGATGACGCGATTGGGGAATGCTATGACAAAGTTGCTAGAGTCTTAGGACTACCTTATCCGGGCGGAATTCCTATTGACAAATTAGCAAAAGTTGGTAAGCATTCTTATGACCTTCCAATACCGCTTAGAGGCGAAAAGACCTTGGATCTGTCGTATTCTGGACTAAAAACTAACGTTATTAACTTAGTTCATAACCTTGAACAAAAGGGCGAAAAAGTAAACGTTGAAGATATGTGTAAATCATTCCAAGATGTAGCGGTTGGACTTGTTATTGATAGAACAATCAAAGTTGTAAAGGAACACAAAGTTAATCAAGTCATCTTAGCGGGTGGGGTGTCCGCTAACTCATATCTTAGAGAACAAATGACTGTTGAAATGAATAAATTGGGTGTGGAGATTAATATTCCACCAATGTGGTGCTGCACTGATAATGCAGCAATGATTGCAAAAGTTGCTGAAAGACTATATGACCTAAAAGTCTTTGCGCCATTAGATATATCAGTTGACCCAAACTGGGAAATTGATGAATGGAATAAATTTTAAATCTTTCTTAAAGATTACATGATATATTGATACAATTATCGAGAGGATAACAACATGGAACTAGTAAAAATCACAAATTTCGAATTATATGACATCGTCCTTTATGGTGATGAAGAAGAAAAGGCTGCTGTATTAGAGTCTGAATTCAACTTACAAGGTTGGGTTAGAACCAATAGAACTAATGGACAAATTGGTTTTATTGAATTCAATGACGGAACATACTTTAAAAATGTTCAACTCGTTTATTCTAAAGACAATCCACAATATGATTTATTAGCGTCTTTTAGAAATGGTTGTGCGATTGAGATTAATGGCAAAGTCGTTTTAACTCCAGAAAACAAACAACCATTTGAAATTAATGTTTTAGAAGCTAAGCTTCTTGGTGATTGTGCTGAAGATTATCCTCTTCAAAAGAAGAGACACTCTTTTGAATTCTTAAGAGAGATTGCTCATGTTAGACCAAGAGGAAATACTTTCCAAGCTGTCTTTAGAGTGAGAAGTGTTCTTTCTTACGCTGTTCACCAATTCTTCCAAGAAAGAGGATTTATTTATGTCCATACTCCAGAAATCACCACTAACGATGGTGAAGGAGCGGGAAACGTCTTTGATGTCACTACACACGACACAAAAGATCCATTCTCATTCTATGGTAGAAAAGTTAATTTAACAGTTACTGGTCAACTTCATGTCGAACCATTTGCGTTAGCTTTTAGAGATGTCTATACATTTGGTCCTGTATTTAGAGCCGAACACTCTAACACAGTTAGACACGCTTCAGAATTCTGGATGATTGAACCTGAAATGGCGTTCTGTGATTTAAACGACAATATGCAAGTTATCGAAGACTGCATTAAATATTGCATCTCCTATGTCCAAGAAGCATGCCCAGAAGAAATGAAATTCTTCAACACAATGATTGATAATACATTACAAGAAAGACTCAATCATGTTGTGAACTCTGAATTTAAGAAAATGACCTATACAGAAGGCATTGAAATTCTCAAAGAAGCCGTAAGAAACGGCGTGGAATTCGAAAATAGCAATATCGAATGGGGCATGGATTTACAATCCGAACACGAGAGATATTTAACAGAAAAAGTCGTAAACGGGCCTCTCTTCTTAATCGATTATCCAAGAGAAATCAAAGCGTTCTACATGAAAGTTAATCCAGATCAAAAAACAGTCGCAGCGTGTGACCTATTAGTCCCTGCTGTTGGAGAACTCGTTGGTGGCAGTCAAAGAGAAGAAAATTATGATGTCTTAAAAGCTAAGATGGATGAGATGGGCATCACTGAAGGATTAGAATGGTATTTAGACACTCGTCGTTATGGTGGATGCATCCACTCCGGATTTGGTATTGGATTTGATAGATTACTTATGTACATTACAGGTATGCAAAATATTCGTGATGTTCAACCATATCCACGTACAAGCAATTCAATTAAGTATTAATTATGAACCAAGCAGAAGCCCTTAGAATTGAAAAAGAAAAAAGAAAAGCAGTTGCGAAGAAACGCATCTGCTGGCTTTTAGCTATTCTTAATATTGTTTTAGCAATATATATTGTTGTTCAATTTATTATTATTTTCCAAAACTAATTCTTAGATTCGGTATCATCAGAACTAGCTGGCGCTGGTGCTGGTGAAGATGAATTAGAATTAGCCTGAATTTGAGCAGTAGAGTCTTGATGGAATCCATCGAGGCTCTTTTCAAATACTTCTCTGCTTCTCTTAATTAGCATGAATGTTCTTGCTAATAAGCATGAAACAGCGATTAAGTACCATGTGCCACCGACAATAACAAGTGGTCCAAAGACATATCCACACCATGCTTCTGCTACGACATGTGGCTCGTTATCTAAAAAGATGAGTTGAAATCTGATGATATCCCATTCACTTCCTGTGAATTCACCTGATGCCTTCCATGTCCAGAACAATGTTCCAAAACCATCATATGTAGAGAATGGATTATATTCCCAATTATTATCTAATGTATTATGAATAATCAACACTACAGCGGCGACTATGAGAATAATTAGTGGAATATATGCTTGTTTAAAGAACAAGGCCCAGTTCTTTTTTCTTCCATAACTCATAAGATGCTTTCTATCTGTAATAACGTTATACACAAGCACATCATGGATTAATGTGTCCATTTTGTGTGATTGCCAGCGCATAACTCTAAATAGCAAGTATCCAAGGAAGGCAATTAAAACAAGAACGACGATAACAACAATAAGGATAGAGAAAATAAGTCTTTTATCGTTTTCAGAAAGCGTTACAAAAACTAATGGATTAAGCATTTTGGTCGCCTCCTTCGTTGTTTTCAGACTCTATTTGTTCTTCCTCAATTGGTTCGGACTCAATGTTTGAAGATGGTTTTTCTTCTTGCTCAGGATTTGCTTCTGGATATAAAGTTGCAAAGCTTGTATAAACCGGAGCGGTTTGTTCTGATGGTTGCTGTTCTTGAACTTGTGGTGCAGGATCAGCTTCCTCTTTAACTTCTTTACTTCCATTAACTTTGTCATCTAAGATAGCTTTAACTTTAATGTCTTCAGGAAGATCAGAGAACAAAGTTCTACCTGTAAAGAATAGGAAGATTAATTTAAAAAATTGATAAACGAAAACAAGTAACCCAAATACTGCGTAGATTGCAATAGCGATTAATAGAGTTGGAAATAGGAAGAAATATCCGATTCCCTTGCCAATGTTTTTAAAGACTGCACTAATCATATCGTTCAATTAATCATTTTATATTGTATGCATTTACTTTTAAACAATAATTAAAAATAATATCAATTATTGTTACGACGGCAAATAAAACATATAAAAGAGATAATTGGTTTGGAGAAGGCGTTAATGGATATAAAAGCGCAAACACAAATCCAGAAGCGATTATTCCAATACCTAAAACAATATAGATGACCATATTCTTTTTCATCAATAAATCAAATAATTCAAAAACAGTAATTGGTAGGACTAACAATGTGAAAAGCAAAGACCATTCAGGGAAGAAAAAGATTGATAGCATTGTAATGGTTCCACCAACTACAGTGACAATATATAGTGAGAATCTAAAACTAATATTTAGGTTAATCTCTCTCCCTATCCTTATCATTTCATATTTGACAAGTATATAGGTGAGTGCAATTTGCATTTGGGCGATGACGTAAGTGAAAATTATCGTCAAAACCCATTTATATACAAAATACTCAAGACCAATCATTTGATATATTGCGTTATAGAAATTAACTTGTGTGACGACTTTATCAATAAATATGAAGGTTAAGTATGTAAGCACATATTGAGCGATTGTTACTATGATAAAAATGTAAATGCCTGGAACGTTCTTTTTGATTAGCAAACCAAACAAGCAACCAGTAACTAATGAAGGGAAAACATATATGAATGTATCAAAGATGCTAAATCCTGCTGTGATTGCAAAGGTGAGAGCTAAGGTGACTATGAAATAAACTGGGATGTAGAATTTCTTACAGTACATTGTCACGATGACGCTTGTTAAAGGAAGAATGAATACAAGCAAAATAAACAAGATTGGTAAAAAACTAGATATTAAAACAAATACAGCGTTAACCGCTGCCATTATGCCGATGTATGCAATATTTTGAACTGGAGTTTCTCTCTTTTTAAGAAGGCTCATAAACCTATCATAGCAAAAAGTTTTAAAAAAATTATAAAAAATTCGCAAAAAACGACTCTTAGTATAGTGAGGGCACTTTTTATGAAACGACTATTATTGCTTCTTACTATCTGCGTTACTGGGTGTAATTATAATTACGAATCCAATTATGTCGAATACGATTATTCGGATGTCGATAAAAAAATTGCTTGGGATGATATCTTTATACAAGTTGAAGATTATTATCTTATTTATTTTTATCGCACAACATGTGCCCATTGCAATGAACTAAAACAGGAAATTATAAAGTTTTATTTCGACTATAGTGGTGCGCTATATTTTGTTGAGGCAAACGAATGCGCGGTTTATGGAAAACCATCTGATTTAACTCATGTTGCTAGCATCGAAAATTTCTATATTTTTGGTACACCATTTTTGATTGAAGTAGAAAAATTGGAGATTAAAAATTATTATGCTGGAGCAGCCAAAATTAGAGAATTTATTACGTATCTAAAATAATATTTATATAAATTGAATATAGGCACTTATTATGTTAGTATATTGCTATGCAATATTTTGATTTCGTTAAATCATTAAATGAACGCCAATTAGAGGCCGTTGAAACGAATAGTCAGTATACTAGGGTAATTGCTGGTGCTGGTAGTGGTAAGACTCGTGTTTTAACATACCGTATTGCGTTTTTAATTTCCGAAAGAAAAGTTAAGCCTTGGAAGATTTTAGCAATTACATTTACTAACAAAGTTGCTAACGAAATGAAAACTCGTGTTGTAAAGATTGTTCCAGATTCAGAAAGGCATCTCACAATAAAAACATTCCATTCGTTTGCTGCATATTTTTTGAGACAAGAAATACCTGCTCTTAATTACCCTGCTAACTTCACTATTTTAGATGAAGAAGATCAGCTAAAAATTGTTAAGGATATTGCGGTTGAAAGAGGTTATAAAAAAGGTGATGCGATTGTCAAAAAAACAATCAACTATATAAGTAAATGTAAACTTAAAGAGAAATATCCAGGCGATATTAAAATTGATCATGAAAAGTTCGAAGATGAAAAACTTTGTCTAGATTTTTATGAAGAATATGAGTCTATCAAAGATAGACAATTTGCTTTGGATTTTGATGATTTGCTTTTGAGAACGAATCAAATATTAATGTCTTTTCCTGCTGTTAGAGCAAGATGGCAAGATAAATATGACCATATCTTAATTGATGAGTTCCAAGACACTAATGATACAGAAGATAAATTAGTTAGACTCTTATTAAAACCAACCAGCTCTTTATATGTTGTTGGTGATCCAGATCAAACAATCTATACATGGAGAGGTGCTAACCAAGGCATTATTCTTGATTTAGATAAGAAATTTATTGGAGTTAACACAATCATCCTCGATAGAAATTATCGAAGTACTCAAACTATTCTTGATAGTGCTAATAAATTAATTTCACACAATAAAATGCGTGTCCATAAAGATTTGTATACCGAAAATAGAGGTGGCAACCCAATTGTAGTTAGATGCGCTGATAGTGGAATTGCTGAAGCGGAATTTGTCGCTAGAGAAATTAGAACATTAAAAGAAACAAAGGGATACAAATACTCGGATATTGCGCTTTTATACAGAAGTAACTATGTTACACTTGAATTTGAAAAAGCATTAATGGCAAAGAAAATCCCATATGTTATTTATGGTGGCATCAAATTTTATCAAAGAGCGGAAATTAAGGACGTTCTTGCGTATTTTAGACTAATCAATAATGTGAAAGATGATATTTCGTTTGAAAGAATAATTAATATTCCTAGACGCGGAATTGGCGAGATGGCCACTTTGAAAATAAAAACAAATGCATTAGAACATAATCTTTCTATGTATGAGTATATTTGTGAAGATTACGCATTAGATGAATGTCCAGCAAAAGCCATAAACACTTTAAGGAATCTAATTGCGAGAATTAGTCACACAAGAGATGAAATTAACAAAGATGAAGAAACGTTTTCTAAATTATTAGAAGATTTGATTTCTGACATTGGCTATTACGATTATTTGAGATTGGATGAAGATGGCGATGATCGTATTGAAAACGTTAAGTCATTATTCGAAGATTTAAGACATTATCTAAAAAGCAATCCAGATGCAACATTTGATGAATATTTACAAAATGTCGCTCTTGTATCTGCTCAAGACGATATGGTTGAGGGCGATAAAGTTGTTTTAATGACTGTTCACACCGCTAAAGGACTAGAATATCCAGTTGTTTTTGTTGTTAAACTCAATCAAGGCGTATTTCCTAGCAATAGAGCATTAACCGAAGGTGGCTACGCCGCTATTGAAGAAGAAAGAAGATTAGCGTATGTTGCTTTCACAAGAGCGAAAGAACGCCTATATTTAACTTATTCACATGGTTATAGCTACGTTGTTAAGTCTGATTTAAGTGAATCTATGTTTGTTGCTGAAAGTGGCAATTCATTCACAACTAGACCAACATCAATTAGCGAACATCGTAATCAAATGACATCAAATAAATACGGCTACCATAGTCAAAAGACAAATGATTCAATCATCTTTGATGACCTACCATTTAAAGAAGAATCATTCTCTCAAGAAGTTTCTACAAACGGAGTTACTGATTGGGAGGTCGGAGATATTTGTATACATCAAAAATTTGGTAGAGGGATAGTGGTATCTTTAGAAGGAGACGATATTATCGTTGTTGATTTTGAAAGTGAAGGAAAGAAAACACTACTTGGCAGTCATAAAATGATAAGAAAAGGAGTCAAATAATATGGATCCTAAAACACGTGCAGAAGAAATAACTGCTTTATTAGAAAAATATAATTACGAATATTATGTCTTGGATAACCCATCGGTTAGTGACGCTGAATACGATCGATTAATGCAAGAACTAATTGCTATTGAAACAGCGCATCCAGAACTTAAAAGCCCATTATCACCAACTCAAAGAGTCGGTGGGATGGTTCAAGACGAATTCCAAAAGATTCCTCATAAGAGAATGATGCTTTCCTTAGCAAACGCTTTTAATGATGATGATTTAAGAGATTTCGATAAAAAGATTAGAGATGTCCTTGGTGTTGATAAAGTAAGATATATGGCAGAGATGAAAATTGATGGCCTTGGAATGTCTCTTGTTTATAGAAAAAATCTTTTATACGCTGCTACTAGAGGGGACGGAACAATTGGAGAAGACGTTACTAGTAACGTTATTACAATTAAATCCATCCCAAGCCATATTGACTTAGATGAAGAATTTGAGATTCGTGGCGAAGTCTTCATGCCAAAGAAATCTCTTGAAAGATTGAACGCTGAAAGAGAATTAACTGGTGAACCATTATTTGCAAATGCAAGAAACGCTGCTGCTGGAAGTATTAGACAACTCGACAGCGCAATTGCTGCTAGTAGAGGACTTGATGCCTTCTGGTATTATGTTGTTAACGCAAAAGACTTCAATTTAAGATATCACTCTGATGCTCTTAAACTTGCTGATAAACTTGGATTTAAAACAAATCCTGAAAGAAGAATTTGTAACGGCATCGATGAAGTAATCGATTATATTGCTGAATACACCGAAAAAAGACCAAATCTTCCATACGACATTGATGGTATTGTCATCAAAGTCGATGATATGGATATGTATGATAAATTGGGATACACTGCAAAGACACCAAGATGGGCTATCGCATATAAGTTCCCGCCAGAAGAAGTTATCACTAAATTAACCGATATTATCTATACAGTTGGTAGAACTGGAAAGATTACTCCTAACGCTGTTTTGGAGCCTGTTAGAGTGGCTGGAAGCTTAGTCCAAAGAGCAACATTACATAATGAAGATTTTATCAGAGACAAAGATTTGATGATTGGCGATTATGTTGTTATTAGGAAAGCTGGAGATGTTATTCCAGAAGTGGTTAGAGCGGTAAAAGAGAGGCGCTCTGACGATGTAATTGAATATAAAATGATTGATTTGTGTCCAGTTTGTGGGTCTCCTCTTGTTAGAAAAGACGCGATGCATTTCTGCTTAAATCCACATTGTGAAGCCAAGAAGATTGAAGGCATCATTCATTATTCGAGTAGAGATGCGATGGATATTGAAGGCTTAGGAGAAAAAGTTGCTGAGCAATTCTTCAATCAAGGTTTCATCCATTCTATTGTTGATATTTATGATTTAGCACAATATCGAGACGAGATTATTTCCCTTGATGGTTGGAAGGATAAATCTATTGACAATTTATTAGCCGCAATTGAGAAGAGTAAAGAAAATTCTCTAGAGAAAGTCTTGTTCGGATTAGGAATTAAAGAAGTTGGTGCTAAAATGGCAAAAACTCTATCTAAAATCTATGGTGATATTGATGCTCTTGCAGCAACAACAGAAGAAGAACTTCTTGAAATACCAGATGTCGGACCAGTCTTATCTCAATCTCTTGTTAGCTGGTTCGCTGATGAAAAGAACATTGAAACCATTAATGGTTTAAAAGAAAGAGGAGTTAACTTTAAATACATTGGTAGCACAGTTAAGGCTGCTAGTTCATACTTCTCAGGTAAGACAGTTGTTCTAACTGGAACATTATCAAGTATGGGAAGAAAAGAAGCGACAGCGTTACTTGAAGATGTTGGAGCTAAAGTTACTGGATCTGTTAGTAAGGCTACGGATTGTGTTATTGCAGGGGAAGAGGCTGGTTCAAAATTAGATAAAGCTCATGCTCTAGGAATACAAGTTCTAAGCGAAGAAGAATTCTTAGCACTCATTAAATAAAAATACATAAAACACCAAAATCATTAGATTAAGGTGTTTTTTCTTACCTTCTCTATTCAACTATGATATTTTAATATCATGAAAGAAATCACTAAAGAGACATTAAAAATTGCCGCCAGTAAGATGATGTTCGAACTTTCTGAAAAAGAATGTGATGAACTAATGAGCGAAATAGACATTATTGTCTCGGAAATGAATTTAATTAGTGATATCGAAGGTGTTGATGATCAAGAACCTATGGTTTTTCCTTTTGATGTGACTAGTACCTATCTTAGAGAAGATATTCCAACCCCACCGATTGATAAAAAAGAAGCCTTGAAGAATTCTAAAGATGTTGTTGATGGGATGATTGGTTTACCGAGGGTTATTAAGTAATTATGGGATACATGTCTAAAGGATTACTCGAGATCCATAATGCAATTATTAAAGGTGAAATTACACCTCTTGAATTAGTAAAAGAGGCGGTTTCTTTGGCATTAAATGACGATAATAATGCGTTTGAGTATATATGCGCTAACGAGGCGCTTGAAAAAGTAAAACGTCTTGATGATAGCAAAAAAGATAGTCTTCTTTATGGTGTACCAATAGTTATTAAGGACAATTACTCCACTAAAGATATTCCAACAACTGCAAGCAGCAATATTTTAAATGGGTATATCCCTATCTTTTCTAGTGAAGTGGTTCTTAGACTAGAGGAGCAAGGGGCTATTGTGATTGGTAAAGCTGCTATGGATGAACTCGCTATGGGCGGAACTGGAACTACTGGGCATCTAGGTATGACATATAATCCATGGGATAAGAGCCACAAAAGAATCATTGGAGGATCTAGTTCAGGAAGTGCTGCTGCAATAAGTGCTGGAATTACTCCTGTTTCTATTGGCAGTGATACTGGTGATTCTGTTAGAAAACCAGCCTCTTATGCAGGACTAGTAGGATTTAAACCGACTTGGGGAAGAATTTCTAGACATGGTCTATTTCCTTTTGCTACATCTCTTGATCATGTTGCTTATTTTACAAGAAATGTATTTGACTCTGCCTATTTACTAAACATTTTAGCAGGTAGAGATGATAAAGATGCATCATCATCTTTTGAAAAAGTTGATGATTACACAAAGGATTTGAATAAGAGTATCAAAGGAAAGAAGATTGCGATTATTAAAGATATTGTTGAATCGATTAGTGATAAAACAATTTTGGATTCGTTCTATAAAACAGTTGAATATTTAAGGTCAAAAGGCGCGATTGTTGATGAAGTTGAAATGGATAATAAATTGCTTAAAGCAATATATCCTACATATTTCATTATTTCTAGCTCTGAAGCTACAAGTAATACAGCTTGTTTGGACGGAATTAAGTTTGGCAATAGAGTTGAGGGTAAGACCTTTGAGGAAGTCATGATTAATACTCGCACAAAAGGGTTCTCTTCACGTATTAAGAGGCGTTTTGTCATAGGAAGTTTCTCGCTTTTTAAAGAAAACCAACAGGAACTTTTTGTTAGAGCGCAAAAATGTAGAAGAATGATTGTTAACGCTTTCAATAAAGTATTTGAAGAGTACGATGCTATCTATTGCCCAGCAGCTCCAAGTATTGCTCCAATCGTCGGATCAAATAACAATAATTTATCAAACGAATACCTTATCGCTGATAATTATCTAGCTTATGGAAATATGGGTGGATATCCATCAATTACAGTCCCAATTGGCTTTGAAAAAAATATGCCTTTTGGGGCAAATTTATCGTCAAAACCCTTCCAAGAATCACTTTTACTTAATATAGCGAATATTTTAGAAGAAGGAACAGAATTAAAGGACTTGGTGGCTAAATAATGTCGGATTTTGAAGCGGTTATCGGACTCGAATTACATATCCAACTAAACACAAAATCAAAAATGTTTTCATCTGCTCCTGTCACCTTTGGCAAAGTACCAAATTCTTCAGTTGATTATTACGATTTTGCCTTTCCAGGGACCATGCCAACAGTCAATAAACAGGCTGTTATTTATGCTTTAATGATGTGCAACGCTCTTCATATGATAATTGATGACGTTTTGATGTTTGAAAGAAAGAATTATTTCTATAGTGACCTTCCAAAAGGCTATCAATTAACGCAAGAATTTAGACCAATCGGTAAAAACGGATATTTAACCATCAAATTAAATGATAGTGATATTAAAATCAATATCTCTAGACTTCATTTAGAGGAAGATACTTGCAAGCAATTTCATACAAAAGACTATTCTTATCTTGATTACAATCGAGCAGGCATTCCACTCATTGAAATTGTTTCTGCTCCAGAAATTAAAAGTGGTACTGAAGCTGCTAAATATGTTGAAAAGATTCGTTCCATTGTCACTTATTTAGGAATTAGTGATGGAAAGATGGAGCAAGGGTCGCTTAGATGTGATGTCAATGTTTCTTTAAAAAGAAAAGGCGATAATCAATTTGGCACAAAAGTCGAAATAAAGAATTTAAATTCAATTTCTAATATTCAAAAAGCGATTGACTTTGAAATCGAGAGACAATCAGAACTACTTTGTAGTGGTATTGAAATAGCTCAAGAAACAAGAAGGTTTGATGAATCACTCAAAGAAACCGTTCTTATGAGAGCAAAAGTTGATAATGTTGACTATAAATGCTTCACAGACAATAATATTCCACCTATTAAGCTTAGTGCGGAGTTTATTAAAGCCGCTATTGAATCATCGCCTGAATTAGCGGAATCAAAACTAAAGAGATATGTTTCTCTCGGATTAAGTGAATCTGATGCATCTATTATCCTTGATGATAAGGATATTGCTAATTACTTTGAAGAAGCATTGGCTAGTGGGTGCTCAATTAAATTATTAGCGAACTGGGTCAATGTAAATGTTAAATCTTTTATTAATAAAAGAAATGTTGAGATTAAAGATTTCCCAATTAAACCAAATGAATTAAGCGATTTAATTCTACTAATTCAAAATAGTAAAATTAATAATGTTCAGGCCAAGTTTATCTTTGAAAAGATGATTGAGACTGGAAAAGACGCTCAAACAATAGTAGAGTTTATGGGGTTAGAACAAATTTCTAACAAAAATCAACTATTGAATATTGTTAAAAAGGTTATTAAAGATAACTCTAAATCAATATCTGACTATTTAAAAGGCAGAAACCGCGCGCTTGGTTATCTTGCTGGTCAAGTTATGAAACAAACAGGAGGAAAAGCGAATCCTCAGTTGGTGAATAAATTACTGTTAGAAGAAATTCAAAGGAGAAAGTAAAATGGCAATTTTAGTAACAGGTGGTACAGGCTATATTGGTAGCCACACAGTAGTCGAATTATTAAACAAAGGATATGATGTAGCAATTGTTGATAACTATGTGAACTCTAAACCAGAAGTTCTCAATCGTATCTACAAAATTACAGGCAAAAAGCCAAGATTTTATGAGATCGATGTCTGTAACGAAGACAAAATGCGTGAATTATTCCAAAAAGAAAAAATCACTGATATCATTCATTTTGCAGGATTGAAGAGTGTTGGAGAATCCACACAAAAACCAGGTCTTTATATCAGAAATAACATTGGTTCAAGCATCGTTCTTCTTAACTTAATGGCAGAATTCGATGTTAGAAACATTGTCTTCTCTAGTAGTGCAACAGTGTACGGCGTTCCAGATCACGTGCCATTAAAAGAAGACGACAATATTGGTGGATGCACAAATCCATATGGACAAACAAAACTTGAAATCGAATATATGCTTTATGACTATGCTCATGAACATCCAGAAGCAAATATTGCTATCTTAAGATATTTCAATCCTATTGGAGCTCATGAAAGTGGCCTCATTGGTGAAGACCCACAAGGTATTCCAAACAACCTAATGCCATATATCACTCAAGTAGCGGTTGGCAAGAGACCATTTTTAAACGTCTTCGGTGATGACTACAATACACCTGATGGTACAGGCGTTAGAGATTATATCCACGTTGTTGACTTAGCAGATGGCCATTTAGCAGCCCTTAAGAAACTCGAAGAAAAACCAGGTCTAGTCATTTATAACTTAGGTACTGGAAAAGGCACTTCAGTTCTTGAATTAGTCCATGCATTTGAAGAAGCCAACAATTTAAAAATCCCATATGAAATAAAACCACGCCGCCCAGGTGATGTTGATGAAAACTACGCGGACGCTACAAAAGCATTCAAAGAAATGGGATGGAAAGCCAAACTCAATATCGTTGATGCTTGTCGCGATTCATGGAGATGGCAAAAGAACAATCCTAAAGGATATGACGAGTAATTTACTCGTCTAACTGCGCTTATAGCTCAGCTGGACAGAGCATCTCCCTCCTAAGGAGAGGGTCGGACGTTCGAATCGTCTTAAGCGCGCCAAATAGATTTGAAATAGGCAAGAAATTCTTGCTTATTTTTCTTTTTTCTTAATACAATTTTCTCGAGGACAATTAATATGAAATCAAAAGTCTATTTTTCAAAAGTATTAACGCCAGAAAGAGTTATTGATCTTTACAATGCGCTAGGAATGAAACTTGAAGGAAATGTTGGTGTTAAAGTTCATTCTGGTGAGCAAGGAAACCAAAACTTCTTAAAACCAGAGTTCTTAAAACCAATGATTGATTATGTTAATGGCACTGTCATTGAGTGCAATACTGCTTATCCGGGAGCTAGAAACACAAGCGAAAAGCATAAAAGGCTATTTGAAAAACACGGCTGGTATAAATATTTTGTTGTTGATTTAATGGATGAAGATGATGACGATTTAGTTCTTGATATTCCTAATGGAAAAATTATCAAAAAAGACTACGTTGGTAGTCATTTAAATAGATATGATTCAATACTTGTTCTATCTCATTTCAAAGGACATCCTATGGGTGGATATGGTGGAGCATTAAAACAACTATCAATTGGTTTTGCTTCTAGTAAAGGAAAAGCATATATTCATTCGGCTGGTAGAACAATAGACCAATTTAATTTATGGAATGATTTACCACCTCAAAACTCATTCTTAGAAGCGATGGCGGACGCTGCGAGCGCTGTTCATAATAAATTCAAAGGGAAAATTGTCTATATTTCATTGATGTGTAATATGTCTGTTGACTGTGATTGCTGTGAGGTTGCAGAGGACCCTTGTATGAAAGATATCGGGGTTCTTGCGTCTTTTGACCCTGTTGCTATTGATAGAGCGTGTATTGATTTAGTTAAAAAATCTAACGATCCTGGAGTGCCTCACTTCATGGAAAGAGTAACTTCTAGAAATGATGAACACACCATAGAAGCTGCTGAAGAATTAGGCATTGGTAGCCAAGATTACGAGTTAATTAATATTGATTAATAAAGAAATCGCCCGCGTTATATGCGAGCGATTTACTTTATATTTTTGATTACTGAACAAGCAGATAACAATGCTGTTGGCGTTCCTCCAATTGAACGACACCATTGTCCGGCTAAAAACACATTAGGTAAATCTTTGATTTTGCCATTATATGAATAAAAAGAACTTTTGTTGGTAAATGAGAATGATTGAAATGAACCATATGATGTATTAGTGTAATTGCCAATTTTTATTGGGTCAATTGACATAAGATATTCAATTTTCCCTTTTAATTTAGGATATCTACTAATAAGAGCGTTTATCATATCATTAATAATTCTACTAGTTTCTTCTTTATATTCGTCTTTAGACAAAGAATTAAAATATTCATAATCATCTTGATTTTGATCGACGAATAAGGAAACAACAGTTTTTCCATTAATAATAAAGTGGTTTTGATCATAGTAGTATGGTCTAACAATCATGAAATCAGTTTTTAATTTACCAACTCTAATTGGGGTTATATTTAATCCTGTTGGAGCTTCAATGTCACTCAGATCTTCATTGATGCTAAGGAATACGTTAAAACATGAGGATACTGGATTGCTTTCTATATTATCTTTTAATTTATTAAATAATTTAATTTTATAATTCTTTTTAAGTAGTTCATTTAATGTGTAATAAGGATCCACTGTTGATATTACATAATCACAATCGAATGTTTTATTTTCAGTTTTAACTGCATAAGCCAGTTTGTCCTTTATCAATATTTCTTTTACGGTTTCACTCAATAGGAGTTTGCCTCCAAGAGATATAAACTTTTCTTGCATACGCTGAGTCATATAAAAGGCTCCACCTTCTGGAATATCGGCGTTGCCTTTAGAAAAAATGCCGTATAAATCAAAAAAGAAAAACATATTGTTATAGCCAGTTTGACAATTCTTAATCGCAAATTGTATTGCTGGTGAAATAAAGTTTTTGGAGTACTCCTCCCTTGACTGTTTCATTGATTTGATAATATGTTTTGAATCTGGAAGGGATTTAATCAAATCTATTGCTTTAATGTTTCCTTTAATTTTCTTTGATAAAACTAAATCCATTAGACTTCCTACATGTCTAACTGCATTAAAGAATTTATGGATTGCCTTCTCATCAATAGGAGAAATTTTCTTCCATTCTTCTTCTGCTTTATCTAAATCTCTATAAAATGTAATAGTAGCACCTTGATATTCATAAGATCCAAGAGTTGGTAATGATATTATCTTGATATCTTCTCCTAACGCTCCTGTTTCTTTCCAAATGTCATTAATGGAATTGCCTTCTTTTGTTCCCATTAACCAATGAAGACAACAGTCAACATATGTATTATTTAAAAAGTAGCCGGAGCAAAGTCCGCCTACCATATTGTTTTTTTCAATTAAAGTTACTTCGTGGTTTTTATTGAGCAATTCGATAGAAGCTACCAAACCAGCGATACCAGCACCAATAACAACTACCTTTGCCATAGTAAAAACTTAATTATTTTTAGGATTAAATGATGATTTTAGTGGACAAGTTCTATTAAAGATTAAATGTTCTTTTGTGGAATCTTTGTCAGTGCAGTAATATCCATTTCTTATGAATTGGAATCTATCGAGCGGCTTTGTATCTTTTAAAGATGCCTCAACATATCCTTCTAACTTAGTCCATGAATTTGGATTTAATCTTTCTAAGAATGATTTGCCTTGTGTTTCTTCTGTTTCATCAAACACAAGTGGTTCGAAATGGTTGAATGTTGCTTTTAAAGCAGTAGTGGCTTCGACATAGTGGATTGTGCCATTAGGCTTTCTTCCTTCAAATCCGCTTCCAGATTTTGTTTCTGGATCATATGTGCAGTGGATTTCAATAATGTTACCATTATCATCTTTAACAACACTTTCGCATTTGATGAAATAAGCGTGCATTAATCTAACTTCATCACCGATAGATAATCTCTTCCATTTGCGATTTGGTTTTTCTTCAATGAAGTCTTCTTGTTCGATATATAAATATTTACCAAAAGCGATTTGTCTATTGCCAAGTTCTTCATTTTCCATGTTGTTACTGGCTTCGACATATTCGATTTGTCCTTCTGGATAATTATCAATAACGACTTTAAGAGGATTAAGAACCGCCATCGGACGAGTGGCTTTTAATTTTTGCTCTTCTCTAAGGAAGTAATCTAAGTTATCAGCGTCTGTAGTAGAATTAATTCTTGATAAACCAGTGTAGATGATGAAATTCTTAATTGCTTCAGCAGTGAAGCCTTTTCTTTTTAAACCAACTAAAGTTGGCATTCTTGGATCATCATAACCAGTGACATACCCACCTTCCACTAATTGGCGGAGGTATCTTTTGCTCATCACTGTGTTAGTGATGTTTAAACGGCCCCATTCATATTGATGTGGGACATGTTCCATTTCACATTTTTCAATAAACCAATCATACAAGACACGGTGATTGTCATATTCAAGAGAGCATAATGAGTGAGTGACACCTTCAAAAGCATCTTGAAGAGGATGAGCGAAGTCATACATTGGATAAATACACCATTTATCACCTTGGCGGTGGTGGGTAACGTGTAAGATACGATACATAACAGGATCACGCATATTGATGTTTGGAGAAGACATATCAATCTTTGCTCTTAATGTCTTTTCTCCGTTAGCGTATTTGCCTGCTCTCATTTCTTCAAAGAGTCTTAAGTTTTCTTCAACACTTCTATTTCTACATGGAGATTCTCTTCCTGGTTCGGTTAATGTGCCACGGTATTCAGTCATTTCTTCTGGGGATAAATCGTCGACATAAGCAAGGCCCTTCTTAATTAAAAGAATGGCTTTCTGATACGTTTTTTCGAAGTAATCGCTACCAAAATAAATGTTTTTAGGTGTGTAACCGAGCCATTTTAAATCATCGATAATAGCGTCGACATATTCTGCACCTTCATTAACTGGATTAGTGTCATCAAATCTTAAATTAGTGTAACCGCCAAAAGCCTTTGCTAATTCAAAGTCATTAACGATTGCTCTCGCATGACCAATATGTAGATAGGCATTTGGTTCTGGTGGGAATCTTGTGACGATTTGTTTGACTCGACCTTCTTCAAGGTCTTTTTCCATGATTGTTTTGATAAAGTTATTAATCTCTTCCATAAATGAGTCCTCGTTGATTATTTTACATAAGTAAAGCCACTATTCAATAAAAAACTACAATATTTATATAATGAGTTTAATCGGAATACCGATTTTGTTATTATATATAAGACAAAATGAATATTAAACAACTTGACCTTTTCAAAGAAGAAAATAATTTGATATCTAATTCATTATGTTTTTTTGACCCGATAACTAGTTATCTTCCTGATGATTTTGTTAATGAAGATGGATCAATTAAAGGCGATAAGAAAATCAATGTTTTTATGGTTGGCTTTGATGATATAAATGAAGAATTATATCGTAAGCTTCTTATTAATAATCAATTTGTTACTCCAAAAGGGAAATCATACAAATCACTTTTAGTGAACTACTATATCTTTGATCTTGAAAAGCGTAGAAGTAACTCATATTTAGTTAATGGAATTAAAGAACTCTATTCTAATCTTAGAGATAATAGAAAAGATTATTTTGGTCTACCAGAAAAGATGAACAAGACCAAATTTGTTTTTGAATATCTAGAAGGCAATTCATTCATTGACAAGTTAAATAAGATAAGCAAAGACAAAGACTCTATTAATTTTGCTTTTGTTTCATATGGTAGTGATTATTGTAACGCCGAATTAGCAGACAAGATCCAACGTAGAGTTAAAAACATCAAACACATTTATGTGAACGCTCATTTGAATCGCTACTTAGAAGGCGTTACATATTATGGAGATTATTTGAATAAACAAGTTGACTTAGAAAATATCCTTGTTAGTGTTAATAACGCTTATCAAAATAGGCAAACATCTATAGAAGATATTTCAAGACTTCCAGAAATAAAGATATATAGCAATTATTTCCAAGCCATGAATCTTAAACACAAATATCACCTTCTTGGATATGACTTTGTTTCTAAGGAAAAAGTCAAAGAAAGTGATAGAGTCATTGGTGAAGAAGAATTCCTTTCTAGGTTTAATGATATTAATAGTTACAAAGACTATTTCAAAGCCTCGACTTTAGTGGCGATGATCTATGAAGAGCACCTTCACTGGAACGCTGAATATATGTGTTATGGTTATGTCCCTATGACCATTAAAGAGCATCGTTTTGAAGGTGGAAAAATCATAGAACAAGACATCGAAAATCATAAACATGGATGCATTGCTTCTTATCGTGGATTAGATAAAAGAACGCGATACCTGCACGAATTACGTGTCAAAACACTAAATGATAAGACTCCAATATTCTCTAAAGATGGAAGCTCGTTAGAAGTATATAAATATGACTTTCAATTCCTAAAGAAGAGTTATAAATTCTTAACTGAATTAGGCTTTGTAGTCGTAGAAAAGAGATAGAACAATGAAAATTAAAATTAAGGCATCATTTAAAGACCAAGTAGTGGAAGCGGAAGCTGACTACATCAAAGGAACAACTCAAAGACTGCCTGATATTTATCCTTTTAATCAAAAGATTTATCTTTCTGGTGATGATGCGATTTTTTTAGGAATGGTTTCCATTCTTGAAGATGGTAGCGTTGAATATTGTAGAAACTCTTTCCTAATTCCTATTGAGGGTTCACTTTTATCTCCTTTTAGAGATGAAAGAATCGTCTTTAGTTTCAAACTCGAAGAATAATAGTGAAAAAAACTTATATTAATTGTTGATTAATTATTTTTATTTATTATAAAATCTATAGGCACGGGTCCGTAGCTCACCTGGGAGAGCGCCTCCATGGCATGGAGGAGGTAGCGAGTTCGATCCTCGTCGGATCCACCAAAATGAATATTGAGTCCTGAGTAAAATCAGGGCTTTTTCTTTATGCTCGATTACCCTTTTTAGCATGCCGCATTATTCCAAATTCCCGTTTTTCCGGGAATCAATCGTGAAGTGATATTTGTCAGAACCTTTGTGTTTTATAATGATTAGTATAAAATATCCGTATTAGGAAATAACAATGAGCAAATTTAGAAAATTATTAATTGTATTACCGACTTTGCCATTATTAATGGGTGCTTTTTTACCTCAAGTTTATACTCGTAGTTATTCCGATTACGAACTAATATATCGAGGCGACACATATTTTGGCGAAGATATCTGTTACACCTATAATTTAAAAAATACTG
>CADCGC010000020.1 GCA_902800905.1 uncultured Erysipelotrichaceae bacterium | reverse complement strand
CTAAAATTATAGAGGCCCTTTTTATTTAACAAAGTTATAAACCTATCAAAAAGAACGGGGTGTGCTTCCCGTTACTCCCCGTTTAATTTGAAAGGACCGGATATAGTTGATATCTAAGTCGGGTTCTTTTTATTTATTGATGTAGATTCCGAATGTGCATCTGAAGTAGTGGATCTAAAAGCTAGTACCAAAATTTTGGTATCAAATACCATGCAATAGCTGACCGCCAAAAATAAGCGGTTGGGTCAAAAATAAAAAAGTGTAAAAAAACATCAAATAATCATTATTATTCTTCACTCTGATTTCTCTTAATCTTTTAATCTACGATTAATGCACTGAAAATAGAAGTTTGTCACTAACAATCAAGTCAGTATCTGGGACAGTAAGATTTGCTATTTAATATCTTTATTAATATGATTAAAGCCGATAGAGTAATTCAAGTCGTGTCACCTCAGTGATTTTGTATCAAACTACTTCTTCAACCTATCGGCAAAACCTTGATTTGTATCAGCAATATTCTTCAAGGGCAACTTAGTTAAATAGGATTGATACAATGTGTCAGTCCTTTTTTTGTCACAAAAAGACAATATTAGTGGTAATTATATAATTGATTAAATTCTTTGAATTTATAATGACATATATATGTTGGAATGTTATGCTATTAATATGCCTAAAAAGAAAAAAGGCGTTGAGCCTAACAAAACTATTGTCGAACTACTAGAATCGATTAAGATGCCAATTCATGACAAAGCTCATGGTTTATTTTATATTTTAAAGTTAAAGCACGAAGCAATGAGACTGGCGTAGAGCATGCATCAAAAGAATATCACGGATTGCAGACATCTGATATTGAGATGATTACAAAAGGAATTAATAAACCTTTGCTGTTTAAAAAGATGATAGGCATAAACATGTTTTTAACTATTATCTTAAACGGAAGCACGATAAGAAGAATGCTATTAAGGTATCTGTACTAATAGATGCTAACGATCCACATAGAGCAGAAATATTAATAATATTTATTACATCAAAATAAAGTAACACATTCTTCTAAATGTGCTAAAATACAAATGTCAAGGGTGGAAAGTCGGTGTTCGACCACGGCGCATTCCTTGTGAATGGAGTCAGCGATTCAGGATTCGCCGCCCTGTTTGATAAGTAACGTCTCTAAGGAGATGTTTTCTTTTATGTTTTTTGCTATCATATTTATATGGAAAAAGAGATGAAACCAATTTATCCGAACTCACAATTTAAGTCTTTTTGTTATATCAAAAGCGTAGTTACTAGGCCAAACATTATAGTGGGAGATTATTCTTACTATGATGACAGTGAGGATGGACCAGAATCGTTTGAAAAACACGTTACCCATCATTATGAGTTTATTGGCGATAAATTGATTATTGGTAAGTTTGTTGCTGTTGCAAGAGGCGTGGAATTTGTCATGAATGGTGCTAATCATATGTTAGATTGTTTAACTACATATCCTTTTGAAATCATTGATGAATTCAAAGGTTTATCAAGGCCATTTGGGGATAGAGGTAGTCGTGGAGATACCATAGTTGGCAACGACGTGTGGATTGGACAAAACGCTACCATATTACCAGGTGTTCATGTTGGTGATGGCGCAATTATCGGCGCTAATGCAGTTGTGACAAAAGATGTTCCTCCATATGCGGTTGTCGTAGGCAATCCTGCGACTATTAAGAAATATAGATTTGATCAGGAAACAATTGATCTTCTTCTTGAACTTAAGTGGTGGGACAAAGATATTGAAGAGATTAAAAGACTTATTCCATTATTAACTGGTGATTTATCTCAAAGCAAAAAAGAATTAAAAGCATTGCATAAAAAGTAGTGTTCGGTTGGTACATCGAGGTGTTCGGCTGTATTAAAACCTTTACACCCCGCCATCTCTATGCATGATGATTTAAAAAGCCTACTTAAAAGAATAAAGAAAAAACACTTTATTACAACTGTGACACTTTTGTGGCGCGCTATATTTTAATATAAAATAAATAATTACGGTTTACTATTAAGACTATTACATCAAAGGAGAATTATGTCTATGAAGAAAATCACAACAAAGATTATTATTCCTATTTTTGCTATTTGCTTATTATCGGGTTGTGGAGGTAATGGTGGTAGTACTACAAAAGATGAATTTACGGTTTCCTTTTATGACAAAACTGAACTTTATACAACTCAAGTAGTTAAAAATGGAGAATGCGCTATCGAGCCAGAAAAACCAACAAAGGCTGATAACGAATTTAAATATTGGTGTACAGATTCAGCTCTTACAAAAGAATATGATTTTTCCACCACTGTTACGAAGGATTTTAGCTTATATGCTTTGTTTAACCCGATCGCTCCATTTGCTGATTATAGCGAAAAATACCATCCAGTCAGTTCTTCGTTTATTACAGAACAAAATTTCTTTGCAGGTGACCAAGATATTGATATTGTCTTGAGAGCGGATGAAATTGAAATGAACTCAAAAATCGCCATCGAGCAAGTTCGTCTTGAAGGTGGTTTTGAAGATTTAGAAGTTATTGGTGTAGATAGTCGAGATAATGTCGTGACTATTCACACAAAGGGTATTGTTAAAAGCCAAGAATCTTATGTTGTTTTCTCAAAAAGCACAAATAGTGAACATATTTATTTAACAGTGCCTTTTGAAATTAATGAAAAACTTGTACCAAGCGTTTCTATTGATTATTCAAGCGTTAATATAGATTTAGACAAAGATGTTGTTTATTTCTCTATTGAAAGTGAGTATCAAACTTTAAAGCATGATGAAAAAATGACTGCTGATCAATATTTAGAAAAAGTTAATGACGGAACATTTAATTACTTCTCAATTAGTGAATCAGCAGATTATGAATTGAATATTATTAAAATTCATGATGATTTTGCAGGTTTTGATGTCAAGATTGATGTTTCTGGAGATATCGACGAAGCTAAGCTTACTCAAATCGCATCAGATGTTCACTTCTTTGTCGGTGGAGATGCTTTCGAAGATGGAGAAGAACATGAGTTTGCTTTAGACTTTGTAAGTCAAAGAATAACATCTAAAATTTTAGTTACACCAATGAAAGTTAATTCATATTCTGGAACATATAGAATCCACGTTAATGGTGCAAAATTCAATAGCGATTTTTCAAAATCGTTTGAGAAATTATTAACTGATCAAAATAACAAAAATCTTTTCTTGTCAATGCCAGAAGCAGATATCATAGTCCGCTCCATAAATCTCACAAACGATTATGAAATTCATGGAAAGTTTGATATTTCTACCGAAAGTGAGCTTACTGACGCAACAGTGTCTTTAAATCCAATTACAGTTGACGAAGAAACTATTCAGCCTCTTTCAAAATTGTTTATTGACGAACCAGTTTCTATTAGCCCTGAGATTGCTGAAGTTAAAGTTGGCTATGATCCTTCTAAGGCCGGAACAATTGACCAAGACGCTGGCTCAAACTATCAAGGAATAAAATCTTATATTGAATATTTATCAGCGTATGAAGACACCACAATTGATGACTTAATTTTTATTGGTTCTACGATTGGTAAAATTGCTTATGGTGCTTATTCTAATGATTATGCAAAAATTGGCGAAGCTGTTGGTAAAGCCTTTGGCATTGATGCCATAAGAGATCCAACAAGTTTGATGCTTGATAGACTTCAAGGATTGATGGATAAACTTCAAGAAATTGAGAATCGTATTCTAGATTTAAGTGAGAAGATTGAAGATTTAAAACGCGAGCTTGAAGCAATTGGTCAATTAAACATTTTAGACAACTTCCTAAATGCTTACTCCGTTTGGACAAACTTCAAATCGGATTATTATTCTCCATTAATAGATGAAATACGTGATTACACTCTTTCGTATTCTCGCTATTTTTATGATTTTGCAATGTCATCTCATCCAAACTCTGAAGGGAATGTAGCCAAAATAGATATTTATTATGATGCGACAGGTAAAGTAGTTTTCCCAGCAGATAATTATATTTATTCGGTCGATGGAAAAGTTATTGATAAATCAAAAACTAAAACTATTATCTTCCCTGAATTAATTCACACACTTGCTGGCATTCGTCACGCATCTGGCCGTGCTTATGACGGCATTGAAGACGATATTATTGTCGATTTAATGTCTCGCTATCAATATACAGATGAAGAAATTGCTGGAGTCATGCAAACTCTTATTTTCAATGCGATGAAAAATCACTTCACAACAACACAAAAAATTAGTGATTTTGCTAATAAATTTGAAAATTTCTGTGACGCTCTCACAGCGAGCGATATTATATCTTCAGTCAATATTTCTCCGCTTGAGTGCTTCTCTATTATGCTTAGAACCATTTATAATTTTGGTTTTGAAATCGAACCAGATCTTAATTTAGTCGCCATTAAGTTTAGAACCGTTTTTTATTCAGCCAGGAAAATCTTTGAATTTGCAAAATTCATCGATACAGGTGACATAGATATTGGTAGATATGAATCAATAGTTAAAAATGTTGAAAGTGAGCTTTCTAGCACACGTTTCTATCGTAGTAACGATGAAAAAGGAAATGTCTACTGCTATGCTGCTGATTGTTATGTATACGCAGCAACAAAATCTTATGGCATTCAATTTAGTCAGGACTATTACAAAAACACTACTACAAAAGTAGTTGAAGGCGATGTTCTTAATCCTGAAGCTGCTGCTTTATCAGAATTCTCTAGCATCACAGAAAATGACATCTCGATGATGAAATTAAAAGTCAAGGTCTATAACGTCATTAGAGGAACAAATTATTCATTTAAAGGGTATTTAGCTAAAATTGGAATTATTCCAGAAGAACTTTACGCGAGTACCTTAGGTGTTCTTACCAAAATCGATGGAATTGTTGAAGGATCTGATACATACGATTTAAGCGTTCCAAAAAATCTTGATGAATTACATTTTGCCGATCCTTACGCTGACCCAGTAGTCATTGAAGAAAAAGGAAACATTGAATATTTTGCCAAAAATGGTTCCTTTATCTACGCTGTTAAAGGAAATTGGATTTCTTTCGATGATGAAAAATCATATGAAATGGTAACAGCCTTTGTTGGCTCTCATATGAGAGACGCTTATGGAGATTTTTATGAAAGCCCAAGTGTCGGTGTTTTTGGGAACTGTGATGTTGGAGTGTTATACGACGCTTATACAAGAGATGGATTCATTGCTTGGGCAAATTACGTTGTATTTAAACCAATCCAATAGGAACTCCTTATTGATACCATTTCTTATTGTGTTTTCAATTTAATCAATGATGCCGTTAATCGGCATCTTTCTCTCTTTTATAGAATCTGGATTAGAAATTGTTGAATTAAATGGCAAAGCTGGGAATGTAGGGATATCGGGTAGGAACTACCCAACAGGATATGAGTTGGTTAATTTAATTAATCAGTCCATAACCAAGATGCTTGGTAATTCAATTGTCGAGTAAGTTCACTGTTTATGATTTCTACTATTTTAACTATTTCAATTACATACATATCAAAAAGATTTGCTAAACCAGTTTATAGATTTCTTGGCGGAAGATGAAATAATAGATTATATTGTGGTATAATTAATAAATCGATTTTTTGAAGTAGTGGATAAATATGGTGTAGCGCGTAATGACGAGTCATATTTTGTTGACGGCTTAAAAGAAATTCAACGTTCCCATGATTTGAGTTTGAAATTGTCTCAAAAAAGACCAACTGATCCAGATTATAGGGCTTTATTAGATGAACTATTTCAAACAAAAACAGATAAGTCTGTTTCAATTGTCACTCCATTTTATTGTGATAATGGGTGTCGAGTTAAACTTGGAAAGAATATCACAATTAATAAAGGTGTAACATTTTTATCTGCTGGAATTATTGAAATTGAAGATGATGTTTTAATTGGACCGGATGTAAGAATCGCGACAGTTAATCATGATTTTGAAGATCGACATCATAAGTTTTATTTTAAAAAAGTCACCATTAAAAAGAATGCATGGATTTGTATGGGAGCGATTATTTGTCCAGGAGTAACAATTGGAGAAAATAGCGTTGTTGGAGCTGGAGCAGTAGTCACTAAAGATGTTCCTAATAATGTCATTGTTGGTGGAAATCCCGCTAAAATAATAAAACATTTGTAAGGAACAATCCTACTTCTTAAAAAGTGTGACACTTTTGTGACAATTAATATGCTAAAGTAAAATAAATAAGTCTATACACAACAAAGAAAGGGTGGACAAAAATATGAAAAAATTCTTAGCAACAATGCTTATTTCCGGCGTATTAGCTTTAACAGCATGCCAACCAGCTACTCTTAGCGCAGGTGATAGCGACTCAAAATTAAAGAGCAATGGTTATTCATCACAACTTTACACTTACGAAGAAGCTAAAGTATTAATTACAGGCCTTAACTATGAAATTAAATTCTCAAACGCTGTAAGTGCTGAAAAGGGTAGCGGAGATAATAAAGATTTATTTATCGGCTTCTATTTCTCTAATATCGAAGACGCTGAAAAATTCTACAGCAATAACAACTACGAGAACCTTGGTATTCTTAATAATTACGCTGAAAGAAATCTCGGCGCTAACTTAAATAAAAAGGTTGGAATGCACAATAACGTTGTTTACGCTGGTTCAGAAACATCATTCAGTGCAGCATTCTAATTAGTTAAAAAAGTATAAAAAAATCATCGCTTTCAAATAGGCGATGATTTTTATTTATTCTCTTCTTATTGGAAATCGTGTCCAAGTGGAGTGAGAATGAATCTTGCTAATTTGAAATATTGTTTTCCAAAAGGAATACCAATGATTGTAATGCAGAATAAGACACCGACTAAGCCATAGGCTAAGAAGTGAAGGATTCCGCCTGTAATACACCAAATAACGTTGATGACTGTTTTAAAGCCACTTGGATTAACGGCAACAACTTTCTTTCCCATTGGCCAGAAAAAGAACTTGCCAATTTTGAACATTTGAAGTCCAACAGGGATAAAGATGATGGTAATGCAAAGAAGAACACCTTCAATAAAAGATTCGATGCCTCCAATAAAACCACCAAGGATTAACCATAAAATGTTTCCTACCGTTTTCATATAAAAATACCTCTATTAAAATGATACCATTTCTAATAATGTAGTTGTTATAAAAAACTAGTATCAATTAATTGATATTTTTATGAATGGACGTATATAATTTTACAATATGAAAGTTCATATAAGTGATCACTTTACATTTAAAAACATCTTTAAAATCACAATATTTCCAATTGTGATGATGATTTTCATTTCGCTATATTCGATTGTTGATGGAATATTTATTTCAAACTTTACTCCAGGAGGAGATGCTTTTACCGCAGTTAACTTGGTGTTTCCTCTTATTATGGTCATTGGTTCAATCGGCTTTATGATGGGGGCTGGCGGAACGGCATTAGTTTCTAAACTATTAGGAGAGCAAAACCACGAAAAAGCTAACTCAGCTTTCTCTTTGATAATTTATTCAACCATCGGACTTGGCGCTATATTTTCAATCGGTGGTTATTTTTTAATTGAGCCAATTGTTAAAGCGATGGCGTCAATTTCTCCTGATACTACTGAGCAGATGATTGCTGATGCAATTGTTTATGGAAAGATTTTAATCGCGGCGCAAATCCCTTTTATGCTTCAAAACATGTTCCAATCATTCTTCATGGTTGCTGAAAAGAGCAAATTAGGATTTATCTTCACAATCAGCGCTGGAGTGACCAATATGGTACTAGACGCTTTATTAATTGGCTTATTGCGTTTAGGTGTCGTAGGTGCTGCAGTAGCGACGATTACTGGATATTGTATTGGAGGATTTGGTCCAATAATTTACTTTGCTCTTTCAAAGAACAATTTACTTAGACTAGGAAGAGCTGTTTTCGAAATAAAAGTCATTCTTAAATCGATGTATAACGGAATGAGTGAATTTGTCAGCAATATTTCTATGAGCATTGTTTCAATTGTTTACAATTTGCAGCTACTTAGAATCTATGGTCAAGATGGTGTTATGGCATATGGAATCATTATGTATGTTTCATTTGTCTTTATTGCTATTTTTATTGGCTATTCATTAGGAATGGCACCTCCAGTTGGATATAACTATGGAGCAAAAAACCATCAAGAACTCCACAATATTCTTTCTAAGAGTGCTTTGATAATAGGAATAGTGAGTATTGTTATGGCACTTCTTAGTGGATTAATGGCCACTCCATTTTCAAAGATATTCTCTGGTGGTAGTGAATCATTACTTTATTTGAGCGCTCATGCGATGAGAGTGTATTCAATTGCCTTCCTAGCGTGTGGTTTTTCTATCTTCTTATCTAGTTTCTTTACCGCTCTTAATAACGGAACGATATCCGCCATTATTTCTATCTCCAGAACCTTAGTGTTTCAAATTGCTTTTGCTTTTATATTCCCACTTTTATTTGGCGATGACAGCTTGTGGTGGGCAATTGTTACTGGGGAAGTTATTTCCATGTTCCTCTCCCTAATTTTCTTATTCGCAAACAAGAAAAAGTATGGATATTAGTTAAAAACTAAATATAATATATGACGGTGAAATTATGACTTGGGAAATTGCAAGTGGTGTACTCTTAGATGCTCTTAAGGATAGCGCGTTAGTGCTCGCCTTTGTTTTCTTATTTCATGTTTTATTATCTTTTATCGAAGATAAATTATCTAACTTCTTAACCAAAAACCATAAATTATCTCCATTATTTGGTTCTCTATTTGGAATTATTCCACAATGTGGCACAAGCGTTCTCGCTGCTGATTTATATATTCAAAAATATATTTCTATTGGAACATTAGTGGCGGTCTTTTTAAGTTGTAGTGATGAAGCGTTAATTGTTTTACTTACTCACCCGAGTGAAAAGACAATTATGGTTTTACCTTTAATTGCGTCGAAGTTTGTTATTGGTTTCTTAATTGGTTTCATTCTTGATTTTGTTTTTAAAAAACAAGAAATAGTGGAACACCAAGAAGAATTAAAAGATGTAACATGCGAACCACATCACCATCACAATCATGTCAAACTTCATAAACACTTACTTCATCCATTAGTCCACTCTTTAGAGATTTTTGCTTTTGTTTTCGTGATTAATGTTGGATTAGGGTTACTCATTGCCTATGTTGGAGAAGAAAACTTTGCCAATTTCATGGTGTCAAATAAGTATCTTTCTCCTTTGTTTACATCTATTATTGGCATGATTCCTAACTGTGTCAGTAGTGTTCTAATTTCTGAACTTTATATCTCGAGTTCTTTACCATTCGGGGCACTTCTTGCAGGTTTATTGATGAATGCCGGCTTAGGAATGATGGTCCTTCTTAAAAATAAAGCCACATTCAAAAGTACATTATTAATCCTTGCAATTTGCTTTGTGACATCAATTGTCTTTGGATATCTCGCTAGCGGCATTGAATGGCTCGTCATGTAATTTAGTTGAAAAAATCTTTATTTTTTAAATCAGTTTGTATAGAATTTAATACGCGCTATGATGGACCCATAGCTCAAAGGAAGAGCCCTCCGCTCATAACGGAGTTGTTGTAGTGTCGGGATCTACTGGGTCCACCAAACGAATGGAGATTTACCCAAGTGGTTGAAGGGGTCGGTCTTGAAAACCGATAGGGGGTGCAAGCCCCGCTAGGGTTCAAATCCCTAAATCTCCGCCAAAATAAAAAAAACATCCTTGAATGACTCAAGGATTTTTCTTTAATTATAGAGATTTAAGGAACTCACTTACTAGTAATGTTTTGTCAACTTTTGCGGTTGTTCCTTTGAAGGCAATGAATTCACTTAGTCCATATTTATCTTTTGCTTCTTCACTCCAGTCGTAAGTGTATCCTAATCTAGTCCACGGAAGCTTACTCACATCATATGAATAGTAATATTGGCTATAGAACCATGTTTTATATTCTTCACTTTCATTCTCATCAAATTGAAGAGACATTTGTTTAGTAACATCAGTGGTGTACGCTGGCCTTTTCAAATCAGAAGGACTTAACCACATTGAACTGATATATGTGTTTTTGCTCTCGTTACTCATTCCTAATAATTGTTTAATTCTTAGTAGTGGATCTTTAATGTTGCTTTTATTATCAGTGTACCAATTTTTTAACTCTTTAACCGAACAGAGCCATGATTCACCCCAAGTGAATGTGATTTCTTCTCCGTCAGGATATGAGGTTGGAAATCTATGAAGAGTGAATAGTAAAACCTTGTCTTTTTCACTATTCCAATCAACTTTTTCATCTTCTTGAGTTAAACAAACAAGAGTTCTAAGATTTTCTTCTTTGGCTTCAATAACGTCCAAATAAGCATTATGAAGTCTTTCTTCTAAAGAAAGTGAAGAATTATTTGAACACGAAAACAGAAGGACACCGATGATTGGTAAGACAAGAAATCTTTTATTGAATTGCATACTGAATCCTCAACAAAAAAGTTTATCACTGATTTATTAGAAATTAAACGATGTTAAAAATATTATTATTGCAAAGACAAGAAAAATTTACTTTAAAAGTAAATTGTTTTTGACTATCATATTAGTTATATATGGAATGGTTTGAGAGTTTTATAGTTACAAATTTCGTCCTACTATGTATTGCGCTTGTGATGCTCATTAACTCTATTCAAAGATATAAACAACATCCAGAGATTAGTAAATATTCAATTTGGATTATATGCTGCACAATTGTTTTAGCTATCTCTGTAACAATTGAGGAATATTTAAAAACAGTTGGTAACGCTAATCTTACATTAGTGTTTGCAATTATTGGTTACACTCTTAGACCTGTTTGTATTTACCTTTTCATTCTTTTAAGTGGACAATCGACAAAGAATAAATGGTTTTTCTTAACAGCGATTCCACTTGTTGTTAACTTCTTAATCTATTGTTTAGGATTTATTCCTGGAGTTAGAGAATACATAGTATTTTTCCGTTCAAATAGTGATGGAACATGCACATTTGATGGTGGCCCACTTAGATTTACATCACATATCATTGCAGCTGGTTACTTAATTTGGTTAATTTATTTATCTTTCTCAATGTTAAAGCTCAAACATTTGATGAGAGGTCTTACTAATTTAGGATGTGCTTTGTTTGTTATTACCGCAGTTGTTATTGAAACATTCTTCAATGGTGGAGACATTCATATCCTCAACAGTACAATCGCTGTTAGTGCCCTTGTATATTATTTGTATCTCTATATCGAAAAGACACAGATTGATACTTTAACAGGAGCGTTTAATCGTGAGACATATTATATCGACATTAGAAAAATGGATAAGTCCATCACTGGAGTTATTCAATTTGATATGAACGGCCTTAAATATATCAATGATAACTTTGGACATTTTGAAGGAGACAGAGCATTAGCAAAAATTGCTGATTGTATTATTAAAAGCGCAACAAGTAAGATGTATGTCTATCGTTTAGGCGGAGATGAATTCCTCCTATTAGCGGTAAACTCAACCAAAGAAGAAGTATCATCTACTATCGTTAAATTCCAAAATCTTATTTCTGAGACCGAATATCATTGCTCTGTTGGATACTATATTAGAAGCAACCAAGAAGAGTCAGCGGAAGAAATGATGAAAAAAGCTGAAAAAGAGATGTATCTCGATAAAGAAAGATTCTACAAGACATCAAAAATTGAAAGAAGAAAACAATGAAAAGAAAAGGATTTAAGTCCTTTTTATTTTAGTTTATCAGAGATATATAACGCTGATCCAATTGCCCACATGAGATTATATCCTCCACATGGAGCGTCGACATCAAGCATCTCTCCAGCGAAGTAGATGCCTTTTTCTTTTTTAGACATCAAGTCATTATTAACTTCATTTAGGAGAATTCCTCCAACACTGATTTGTGAATTCTCAAATCCATATAACTTATCGAATTTGAATTCTAACATCTTAATCGAGTTAACATAGTCGCTTCTATCGGAAAGATATTTAGCAATGTTTGGATGGAGGTAACTATTTAATAGTGTTTCCTTATCGTGTTTTTTAGAGAATTTATATAACTCTTCAATATCAACATCAGGGAGCAAATCTAACAAAATAACGTACTTCCTACTTGTATTTTGTGCAATAATGCGGGAAAGATTAAATATGACAATACCAGATAAGCCGTGTTCTTTAAAGAGAACTTCACCAGATTCTTCAAAGAGTATCTTATCTTCACAAACTAGTGTTGCTTTGGCTTTTACTCTTGTTCCGTCAAGAATCTTAGTCTTTTCTTTTGTATATATTGGGCATAGCGCTGGATTAAATTCTTTAACTTGATAGCCATGTTTTTTAAGTAGAGGGAATAAAGATCCGTCACTTCCGAGTTTAGGAGACGATTTTCCTCCGATAGCAAAAACGATTCTATCAACTAAATATTCTTTATCCACTTTTATAATATAAACATTATCTCTATGTTGATAATCAGTGATAGTGGTGTCGGTCACAACTTTAATTCCTAATCTTTCAACTTCTTTTAAATAGGCATTTCTAACTGTAACTGCACTTTCAGAGATTGGATAAGAGAGATCGCCAACTAGTTTAGTTTTGATATTTAAAGAATCTAAGAACCTGTTTTGATAATTATAGTCATATTTATTTAAGATTTCTAAAGCGATAGATGAATTATAGACTTTGTCTATCTCTCCAGTATTAGCGATATTGCATTTACCGTTACCTGTCGCTAAAACCTTTTTAAGGATTTTGTCGGAATGCTCAAAAACAAAGATTTCATCTTCTGGATGATTTCTTTTTCTATTAATAGCGAATGTAATTCCGGAGACCCCTCCACCTATAACCGCAATTCTCATGTTATTTAGTAAAATGTTCCTTCGCTTCTTCTAAATTTTCAATTTCAATGTCTTCATTATAATTTGAATATGTCACAGTGTAGTATTGGTTGCAACTAGATTCCACAATCTTTTTAGCAGTGTAGGCTGCTTCTAAATATAAAGTCACTGGGGTAAAGTCCTCTTTAACAGTGATTGTCATCTTAATTCCACTGAAAGATGGATAGTCATCAAGACCACCAGAAACTTTCATTTGTATTCTGACATTGTTTGTAGATTTATAAGCATCAAAAGTTACTTGAAATTTGTAATCCACGTCACTTTCTACACGTTTTACTTCTTTAATTGCATCGTAACTAATTGAATATCCTTCAAGAGAATTTTCAAATGGATATGTGCCATATATATTTAAGTATTCCTCTAATGGAAGAGTGTGATATGTTTCTTCTCCATTAATTTTATAGACCGCTTCATCATTATGATAGTAAGCAAGATGAGCGGTGCTAACGATATCTGAACGAGATTCATTTCTATAATAGGAGTATTCTTTGCCCTTAATTGTTTCAGCGTCGATTGGCTGAGTTGTTTTGATAAATAACACTGTCGCAATAGTGCTACCTTTTGTAACAGATTTATAACTTTCAAAGGAACTTAGCTTATTGACCACATATTTAGGAAGAAGTTTTAATTCGTTTCCTTCGATTTCTGACGCTTTTCTACCTTCAACCATTTGTGGTTCATCTTCTTTTGGCGCTTCGTCTTCTTTTCGATCTAGATGTCCTGAATCACAAGATGTCACTAATAGTAGAGTGGTAAATAATGTTACCAATATATGTTTTTTCATAGAAAACTTATTCCTGATAAATATCTAACCACAATTTGGTTAATACTTATATTAATATTTTGAAACCGTAGAATTAATTTTATTAATAAAATTAGATAAAAAAATTTAACAATAACAATAAAATGTTATAAACAAAGTATAAATTAAAAATGTGTATAGACTTAAACTATGCGTTTTTGATTGTATGCTTAAAGTCATTCGTTAGTAAGACTTATAAGCCGCTCTCAAATGAGAGCAATAATAGAGAGGAGATTTTTATTTATGAATATCAAAAACATTTTAGCCTCATTTGCTCTTGCTTTAGTCGCTGGAGCAGGTGTTGCTGCTGGACTAAAAGAAGCAAAAGTCGAAAAAGCTGAAGCTACTGGCGGTTACAAGGGTTCGATTGCTGTTGAATTACAGTTAATTGGTAGTGTTTTTATTGGGACAAAGATTCACCAAAATTAATTGCACACGTTTATAACGTTGAAGTGTTGGACGGTGATCAATTTAATAATATTAGTGTTTCTTTTGCTGACGCTTATCGTATTTATACTCCTGTGGAAGGTAAAACATATGTCACAACATGTGATTTGGTTGATGCTGATGAATATGCTCAAGCATTCTTATATGACACCCGTGTTTGTGATGCGTCCGGCGAAAAGAATAATGTTACATCTGAAAATTGGAGTAACCAAGCAACTGCATATGCCGCTTTAAGAAGCGATAAATGCCGTGGCTATCTTAGCGGAGCAACAGCAAAAACTGCCGAAGAAGGCGGAACATATGTTGAACAAGTCGCTGCAAGATATGAATATATCATTCATAAATATGGATCAGTTGCATATAATGATTTCATGGGAAGATTTGGAGGAGCTATTATTCCACCTCTATCTGCTACGTTTGCAATTAGTCAATCACAAACAGATTCAACATACGCAATTGTTATTACAGCTGTTGCAGTAGCATTTTGCTTTGTTGGAGTATACTTCTTATTAAAGAAAAAACACAACTAATCGATTTTAACAATCATACAAATTGACCTAATGTCTAAGACATTGGGTCTTTTTATATGAATAGAATGGGAATATAATTGTTTTTGTATGAATGGATATGAGTATTGGGACAAAATCCCTCATACAATATGTGAAGGTGCAAGAGTGTTAACTAAGACATTCTATTTTGACACTGATAATGAATTTAAAGATCGATTAGTAAGAGTGTATCTACCTTCTTCGTATGATTTTAATAATCCAAATAAACGTTTTAAGACCATTTATATGCTTGACGGCAAGAATCTCTTTGATGACTATACTTCGTTTGTTGGAGAGTGGGGAATCGATGAATCAATTGAAAAGATAATATCTGAAGGTAAAGATGGATATATCGTTATTGGTATCGACGCTCCTAAGACAGATATTGATCGTACATTAGAAATGACACTAGACAGCCTCATCTTTAAAAGAAAGATAAAAATAGATAGAAGTGGATATGCTTCTAAGTTAGGCAATTTTATTTTTGAGGTAGTTAAACCAGACATAGATAAAACTTTTTTTACAAAGTCAGAAAAAGAATTTACCGGTATTGGTGGCTCATCAATGGGAGGAATAGCGGCATTTTATTTAGGAATTGAACATCTTAATGAAGTTGGCTATTGCCTTAATTTTTCACCAGCGTTTTTCTTATATACTTGGAAGTCATTTAAGGACTATTTAGACACAAATATAAGTAGGAAGTTGCCTAAAATGTTCTTTTATGTCGGTGGAAATGGCTTTGAAAAATTATTTGTCGAAGATACAATTAAGACATTTAATTATTTTTTAAAACATGGATATTCTCATGATGAAGTTAAACTCCTATATGTCTCTCATGAAGAGCATAATGAAAAAGCGTGGAGAGAATATTTCCCGTTTGCGTTATCGCAAATAGATAAATAATCTTTTGCATATTATTTCAAAAACTATATTATATATAGCGTTAGGAAAAAGAAAAGATGATTAAAGTAATTGAAGCAAAGACTAAAAAACAAATGAAGTTATTTGCTAAATTTCCAATTGAACTATATAAAGATTGTCCATATTACGTTCCTTCTTTCATTCAAGATGAAATGAATGTCACTAATCCTAAAAAGAACTTATCTTTAGGCGCTAGCGAAGTGAAGTGCTTTTTAGCGTATAAAGATAATGCTTTAGTGGGACGTATTGCTGGTATCATCAATCATGATTCAAATAAAAAGAATAACGAGAAATGTATTCGTTTTTCACGTATTGATATGATTGATGACATTGAAGTCACTAAAGCCTTACTAACCGCTGTTAAAGAATTTGGTAAAGAAAAAGGAATGGAGGTCATTCAAGGACCATGGGGATTTGATGATACAGACCGTGAAGGAATGTTAACTTATGGCTTTGATGAATATTCTTCTTATGCAACAGCGTATTCTTATGAATACTATCACAAACATCTTGAACAATTAGGGTATGAAAAAGAATCAGAATGGGTTGAAAATAGAGTCAATCCACATAACTGTGACCCACGTTTCTTTAAAGTTGTAGAGATGCTAAATAATCGTGGATATAGAGATGTCGCTAATGAGATGAAACCATCTAAGGTTGTTAAGAAATACGCCGATGCATTCTTTGAATGCTATAACAAAGCTTATGCTGAACTTGATAACTTTGTGAAAATCGAAGGAAAACAAATGCAATCAGTATTAGATACATTTGCGGTTCTTTTAAACCAAAGATATTTTTCCTTGATTGTTAATAAAGACAACAAAGTTGTCGCTTTTGGTGTCGGACTTCCATATATTGGAGATGCAATTAGAAACGCTAAAGGCGATATGATTAAGGCCATTCCCGGTATTCTTAAAGCTAAAAAGAAACCAAGAAAAGTTGAAATGGCTCTTATTGGTGTTGACCCAGAATATCGTAATAGTGGAGTTCACGCCTTCATTGTTACTAAATTCGCTAAGAACATGATTGAAGACAATCTTGAAGATTCTTTCTTTGACCCAACATTAACCACCAACTCGAAGATGCTTAATACTTGGCAAGGAATGGATTTGTCATTAAGATGTAAAAGGCAAACTTATAGAGCGAGGATTGACTAATGTTGTTTGAAATGCATTTAAGTCCAATTCCATTTAATAAAATCATCACCGGAAGAAAAAGTGTTGAAATGAGACTTTTGACCGAAGAAAGAAAAAAGATTAGAATTGGTGACCAAATTAAGTTCACTAACAATGTTAGTGGTAAGACCTTGCTTGTTGAAGTTACTAGCTTTGAACGCTTTAAGACTTTTAAGGAATTATATGAAGCTTATCCAAAGGAAAGACTTGGATATAATTCTGATGAAAAAGCTAATTACCATGATATGGAAGTGTTCTATACACCTGAAAATATAAAGAAATTTGGCGTTATCGCTATTGAAATAAAATTATTATCATAAGGAGAAAGAGTTTTATGAAAGCATCATCAAGATTTATGTACATGATCGGATTTGTTTTTAACATCGTTGCTGTATTGGTGTTAATCGGAGCGTTAATTCTATTTGGAATTGCTTATGGATCTACCCAAATCATTCAACAAGCCGCGACAGAATCTGGACAAACATTCGAATTTATTAAACAAACACTTCTAATAGTTATCATTGCTTTAGGCGTTTATTTACTCGCGAACATTCTTCTTATCATCCTTATCTTCCACGCTAGAAAGAATCTTACTGAAGGAAATGGAAGAAAGACAACTCACACAATCGTCCTTGTTGTTGGTATCCTAGATGCAAATCTATTCTATCTTCTTGGTGGAGTATTCGGACTTGTTGCTGCTAGTAATGATTGCGACATTGATGAAGACTAATTAAACTATTTTGCAAAGCAAAAGCGCCGTGTGGCGCTTTTATTTTTCGATTTTATCAATAAGACATCTTATAGAAACAAGTAGAGGATTCGCTCCATCTCCACCTTCTGGTGGTGTTTCTGATTCGGTGAATAATTCTGCAAGTTTGTTCTTTAAAACTTCGAATCCACCTTCAATATACACAATAGCGATTAAGGCAATACCTGCTACTGGAACAAATAGGTCAATTGTTTTATTCTCATATGTCTTTTTGTAATCGAAGAAGATAACGAGTGGAACGATTAATATCATTGGAACGACTCCACCAAATCCCCAAGCATTTACAGTTTTAAGTAAAGAACTCAAATAGTAGACTTTATCAATGCCTTCTTGAATCGGATATGCCTTGACTAATGAGAGCAATAACCCAATCATAACGGCTAAATCAACGAGAGCAGCAATAACAATAGCGATTGATAAGAAGATTGAAAAATGTAAAGAGTTAACGTTTGTTTCTTGGAACTTATCAAACTCTTCGTGGGTCTTTCCTTTCTTAACAAAGTAAGCTTCTCTATTTTTAACAAAGAAGGCCATTGCAACGAAAATGAAGAATGCAAGTGGAGGTTTAGTTGTTAATAATGGGAACACTAATGGGTGTAATGTAATAGTCATGGTGGAGCAGCAAATCTTTAAAATAATTGAAGCTACTTCATATAGAATTGGAATTGACGCAAATAGTCTAAAGATAATGATTTTCTTTCCTTGGAAAAATTTCTTTGGACGATAGTTAATGAAGAATGTAACAAGAGTACAAAGAAGAAGATCGAGGAAGAAGTTAAACGCAAGAAACCCACTGCCTGAACCTAACGCAAGTAAATCGTTAACGAAAGAATGAGCAGTTCCTTTATCTGTTGCTGTGGCAAAAACACCAACAATATAATGCTCATAAACAAAGAGGAATGCGAAAAAGATTAATAGCGATAATCCACCATATGTGATGAGTAATCTCCTATATCCATCTTTAGCGTTTAAAACAACAGAGAATGCTGCAATTAGGAACAAAGGCGCCATTAATGAGGAGAAAATTGAAAGAACGCTTGGCCAAGTGCCATACATTCCTGGATTTGAATAAATGGTTTCACCAAATTTTAAGATAACACTAATTTGAGATATTGCTAAAAATAGCCAACCTAAAATTCTAAAGTGACGATATGACAAAGGAGCGCGAAACTTAATATCGTTTTCCTCTGTTACCTCATGAATATATTTCCTACGCCAAATAGCCTTCTTCTTTTCGGGCTTATTAACCATAATATTATCCTTCTTTCTCATGTATATATTGTATATTTCTTTGAAAATAAAGTAATTAAAAAAGAAGAAACTTGGATTAATGGATGGATAGTTGGATAAATAGTAGAGTAGTTAACAAAAGGAGTGGACCTATGTTAGATTTATCAAAAGAATATAACATCAATATCGCAACCGTAAATAAAGCAATCAATGTCTTAGTAGACGAAGGACTTATTTATAAAAAACGCGGCATTGGAATGTTTGTGAAAAAGGCGCCACTAAGGCTTTAATTAGTGAAAGAAAAAAGTATTTAAAGAACGCTATGTTAAAGCAACATTAATTGAAACAAAAAGACTAATTATCGGTGTTGATGAGCTTCAAGAAATTGTGAAGCAAGCATTCGAAGAAACAAAATAATTAAAAGATAACTTCAAAGAAAACCAAAACAAAATGGTTTTCTTTTTTATAACATTACTTTTATAATATTTATGTGTTAAACATAAAGATTAAATTCGTTGATACGAATATTATACCCGACGAAAAACTTTTTTGTTCTTCTTTTTTAAGCGACTCAGATTTACTTAACTTATCAAGATTCAAGATTGAAGAAACCAAGAAAGAAAAGGCATGTTCTCAGATTTTTAAAAATAAATATATCGGAGAATATAATGTTAACGAATTTGGTAAACCGGTAAGCGAAAACATTTATTTCAATATTAGCCATTCTAAAGGAGCGGTCGTATTCGTAAAAGACAACCTTCCTATTGGAATTGATATTGAAAAGATAAGGCCTGTAGAAGATAATTTAATTGATTATATTTCTTCTTTTAAAGAAAAAGGTTATATAAAAAACGATATTAACTTCTTTGAAGTATGGACTAGTAAAGAATCTCTTACTAAGGCTATTGGAACTGGGATTAAGGGAAAGATTAAAGATATTCCAGCCTTACCTCTTACTGGGTTCAAAGAATACGAAAACAAAAGGTTTTATGGCAAGATAATTCAATACAAAGATCACGTTATTTCTATTTCAAGAGAAAGTGAAGAACCATTCAATGTTGAAATTGAGGAGGAAAGATTATGAATAAGCTATACCCATTATCTAGTAGTGAGCAGGGATTATATATCTCTTCATTAAGTTCTGGAGATGCCTATAACCTCGCTAACACGGTTAACTTAGGAAAAGATATTTCTTTAGAACGAGCGAACAAAGCTTTAAAAGCAGTGTTTGACGCTCATCCATATCTTTTTACGGTCCTCTCAATCGACGAAGAAGGAAATATTACTAAGCACATCGAGAAAGAAGAAATTAAGATTGAACTTTCTGAAGTTGACGAAGTAAAGATTGATTCTAAACCATATGAATTATTAAATAACCACCTATATCGTTTTAGACTTTACAGAGTAAAAAATGAGTATGTGTTCTATTTTGATTTCCATCATATCATTATGGATGGTAGTTCACTAAAAATCTTCATTGACGATTTTTTCAAAGCCTTAGAAGGCAAGGAATTAGAAACTGAAAATATCGATGCGAATGAATATGCATTGCTTGAAAAGGAAGAAAGAAATTCCACTCAATTTAAGTCCGCTAAAGAGTACTATGAAAGATTGGTTGGAGGAGTGGAGACCGACTCTACTCCAGTTGAAGATAAAGCCGATAAAGAAATTGCCTATGGCAATATTCGTGTTCCTCTATTAATTACAGACCAAGAAGTTAAGAAACTCACCAAGAAGATTGGAATTAAAACCTCTTCATTCTTCTTAAGTGCTTTCTCGTATCTTTTAAGCAAAATCAATATGGAAAATGAATCTCTTTTCCTTACCATTCATAACGGAAGAAATGAAGGCGTTCTTCATAGTGTTGGTTCATTCGTTAAAACATATCCGTTATATCTTTCTTATCAAGATGAAGACAAAGTCGGCGACTATCTTTTAAAGACCAACCAACAAGTTATTGATAATGTTAATAATAATTCCTATCCATTTGCGGATATGAACAAAGATCTTGGTGTTTCTGCGGATGTCCTTTTCGCTTATCAAGGTGATTATTTCTATGAAGGCGAATATCAAGACCGTTTATTAGAAGTTAATCCACTTCTTAGAAAAGACGGAAAAGAAAAACTTAGTATCGAACTACATAGAAAGCAAAATAACTATGTTATTTGGGTTGAATATCGTAGCGATTTATATCTTGAATCAACAATTAAACACTTAATTAAAGAATACGATATTGTCCTAAAAGAATTTTTAAGAAAAGACAAATTAGTCGACATTGATTTATTAGATAAAGAAGAAACAAAATTGCTTGATTCATTTAACAACACCAATTTCCCATATATCGAAGAAGAGAAGACGATCTTAGATGACTTTTTAGATGTTGTTAAGAAATGCCCTGATGAAATTGCAACAGTTTTTAAAGACAAAAAATATACATATCGTGAAGTTGATGATATCTCGACTAGAATCGCTAATGAGTTAATTAAACTCGGTGCTAAAAAAGAAAAAGTAGTTTCTATCTTGGCGAAGAAATCTGAATATATAGTTTTAGCCAGTTTAGGCGTTATTAAATCAGGAGCGGCCTATCAACCATTAGACCCAACTTATCCAAAAGACAGGCTTTCTTTCATGGTTAAGGATTCAAGCGCCATCATTTTAATTAGAGATCGTGAACTCGAAGGTTTGGTGGAAGACTTTACTGGAAAGGTGTTATTTACCGACGAACTCTTGTCGCTAAAAGATAATAGTGAAATCAAAACTAGACCATCACCAGAAGATTTATTCATCATGCTTTATACTTCTGGATCAACAGGAGTTCCTAAAGGAGTTATGCTTGAACATGGTAACATCTTTAGTTTCTGCCGTTATTATCGTAATGAATTCAAATTAGGTGTTGGATGTAGGAACGCTGCATATGCTTCTTATGGATTTGACGCTGATATGATGGATTTATATCCATCCCTCACTAGTGGGGCTACTGTCTATATCATTCCTGATGAGATGAGATTAAATCTTGTCGAGTTAGGTGAGTACTATAAAGAAAACAAAATTACTCATGCTTTCATGACCACTCAAGTTGGTCGACAATTCATTAGTGAAATTGAAGTTGACTCCTTGAAGTATTTTATGGTTGGAGGAGAGAAACTTGTTCCTATGAATCCACCAAAAGGAGTAGATTTCTATAACCTTTATGGGCCAACCGAAGGCACGGTGTTCTGCACTGCTCAAAAAGTTGATCAGTTCTATCATCGTATTCCAATCGGAAAATGCTTAACCGATTATAAGATTTATGTTTTAGACAAAAACAAGAAGAGACTCCCAATTCTCACTAGTGGAGAACTCTACATTTCTGGTCCACAAGTTGCAAGAGGCTATTTAAATCGTGAAAAAGAGAATAAAGAAGCCTTCTTAACTAACTGGTTCACAAAAGAAGAAAAATTTGGAAGATTATATAAAACCGGAGATATTGTCCGCCTCCTTGAAGATGGAACGATTGATTTTATTGGAAGAAAAGATGGACAAGTTAAAATTAGAGGATTCAGAGTTGAACTTTCAGAAGTTGAAAGAGTAATTCGTGACTATCCAGGAATCAAAGATGCGACCGTTAAAGATTTTACTGATCCTAGTGGAGTGAAGTTCATTGTTGCTTATGTTGTAAGCGATTCAAAGATCGATGTTGATAGCCTTAATAGTTTTATCTTAGAGAGAAAGCCGCCTTATATGGTGCCAGCATATACAATGCAAATTGAGAAGATTCCTCTTAATCAAAATCAAAAAGTTAATAAGAGAGCTCTTCCTGTTCCTGAATTAAAAGTTGAAGAGAAAATCGCTCCAAGAAATGATGATGAAAAGAATATCTTTGATATTTTAAAAGATGTTTTAGGTCATGACCAATTTGGTGTCACTAACGATATCTTTGAAGTTGGTTTAACTTCTGTTTCATCAATTAGATTCACAATTCTTTTATCAAAGAAATACGATAAGACAGTTGATAACGCTGACTTGAAGTCTCATCCAACCATCGCCTCTTTAGCGGAATTCCTTGCTAATAAAGAGGAAGATAAAGTCTATGAAGTGTTAGATGAATATCCATTAACCAAGACTCAAGAAGGTATCTTTGTTGAATGTGTTTCTAAAGTTAATTCAACGAATTACAACATTCCATATTTATTTAAATTAGATAAAAGAATGGATTTAGAAAAACTTAAAGAGGCAGTTATTAAAGCGATTGATAATCACCCATACCTCAAGTCAATTCTTTATATGAATGATAACGGCGATATTCTTGCTAAGAGGAATAAAGAACCTGCTAAGGTAGTGATTCTCAAACAAGAAATCGATATTAAATCTTTAGTTAGGCCATTCTCTATTTTGAATAGCAAACTATATCGAGTTGAAATCTATGAAGGAAAAGAAAACTATCTCTTCTTAGATTTCCATCACATTCTATGTGACGGTACCTCTGAAGCGATTATTTTAGAAGATGTCAACAAAGCCTATTTAGGAGAAGAGCTTATTCCAGAAACCTATAGCGGTTATGAAGTAGCCTTAAAAGAAAAAGAAGATTTAAAATCTTCTAAACTTGAAGAAGCTAAAGAATTCTATAAAGGAGTCTTAAAGGATGTTGATGGAGACTATATTCTTAAGAAGGATTTAAAGGTTAAAGAAGAATCTAAACTCAAATCAATAGATTTCAAACTCGAACTAGATAATAAAAAAGTCCAAGAATTTGTTTCAAATAATAAACTCACTAATAACGCGTTATTTAACTTTGCGTTCGCTTTTGCTTTATCAAAATTCATCTATAAAGATGAAAGTTTATATGAAACCATCTATAACGGAAGAAAATCTTCAAAAGTCATGAATACGGTTTCAATGCTTGTTAAGACTTTACCTGTATTCATTAAATATAACGAAGAAGACGAAATTGTTTCTAAAGTCACCGAAATGAAAAACCTTCTTTCTGGATTAGAAGAAAACGATTTATATTCGTTCGGGGATGTCGCTAATGACTATAACCTAAAAGCGGATATTATCTTTGCTTATCAAGGCGACAACTTCAATTTTGAAGAGATTGGTGGACATAAAGTCGTTCCAATCTTAATGGAAAGCGAAACTCCTAAGAGTGCATTTGGCTTAGATATTTTCTTAGAAAATAATAACTATAGAGCCCACTTCGAATGGGATGAAGCCATTTACACTGATGAAACAATTAATTCGTTCAAGAGATTATATGAACTAGTTTTAAATGAACTCTTGGTAAAAAAGAATATCAAAGATATTAATTGCCTACCTAAAGTTGATGAAGAACTTTATGATAAGTTCAACCAAACTGAAATCAAAGTTCCAAACATCACAGTCAATAAGCTCTTAGAAAAAGTTGCTGAATATAAACCAAACCATATCGCGGTAATCGCTAAAAATGGTTCATTAACATATCAAGAACTCAACTCTTTTGCAAATAAAGTGGCAAATAAGTTAATTGATTTAGGTGTGTCTTTAGGCGATAGAATCATTATGTTCATGCCACGTATTAAAGAAGCATACGTGGTTAGACAAGGTATTGTTAAATCCGGTGGAGCGTTTGTTCCTGTAGATCCTAAATACCCAGACGATCGTGTCAGCTATATCATCACAAATTCTGAAAGCAGATTCCTTATCTCCACTAAAGAAATCATCGAATCGAAGAAAGAATTAATTGAATCCACAAAAGTGGTTGCTGTCGCTATTGAAGATATTCTTAAGAGCAATAAGACCAATAATCCAAACGTTGATATTCCTCAATCTTCGTTAGCCTATGTCATATATACATCAGGTTCGACAGGAAGACCAAAAGGAGTGATGATTGCTCACCGTAATCTACTTAACTATGTTTTAGACAAAAACAACCTATCGACTATTTACTATCGTGAAATAGGTGAAGATTGTGTTAGCTGTTCATTTGCGTCGCTTTCTTTCGATGCTTCTTTGCAAGAAGAATTTGTTCCTTTAACTCATGGTTACACCGCAGTGATTGCTAGTGAAGAAGAAATTGAAAACCCAATGCTACTAGCTAAAACACTAAAAGAGAATCATGTTAAATATATGTTTATGACTCCATCGTTTGTGTCTAATTTATTAGACATTGATGTATTTGTTGACGCGCTCAGAGGATTTAAGTGCTTAGATATGGGTGCGGAAGCAGTTCCAATCGAATTATGTAATCGTTTAAGAAGTTTAGGAGTTAACGCGAATATTCTTAATGGATATGGTCCAACAGAAACAACCATTACTGCTACATATGGTCTTGTTAAAGACAAATATATGACAATTGGTAAACCTGTTGGTAACACAAAACTATATATCCTAGATAAACACGGCCACATCTTGCCAATTAATGCAATTGGTGATTTAACAATTGCTGGTGAATCAGTTGGTTTAGGTTATCTAGGAATGCCAGAAAAAACTAAAGAAAGTTTCATCGCTGTTAAGGGTTTAAAAGCATATCGTAGTGGTGATATGGCTAGAATCAACATTGAAGGTAACACTGAATTCTTTGGTCGACTTGATAATCAAGTCAAACTAAGAGGCTTAAGAGTAGAACTTGATGAAATTGAAAGAGTTCTTAACTCTTATCCAAGCGTCACTAGAAGCATTATTCTTGTTAAGACTAACGCTACAGAAGGTGATTATTTAGCAGCGTATTTTACTGCTTCCACAAATGTGGACAAGGATGCTTTACTAACTCATATGGCGAAATACCTTACTCCATATATGGTGCCGAAAGTGGTGATGCAATTAGATAAGTTCCCACTTACTCCAAATGGAAAGATTGATAAGAAGTCACTTCCAGAAATTGAAGTTAAGGTTGAGCACAAAGAAGTGAAAGGTGCTTCTAATGAATTAGAAGAAAAGCTTTTGGCTTTATTTAAGAAAGCGTTGGGCAAAGACAATGTAGGAGTTGACGATGATTTCTTCGAACTCGGAGGAACATCATTAAGTGTATCTAAAGTTGCAATGCTCGCTCTTAATATGGATCTTCCAATTGCTTATGGTGATGTCTTTGACTATCCAACTGTGTTGGAATTAGAAAAATATATTAACTCATT
>CADCGC010000019.1 GCA_902800905.1 uncultured Erysipelotrichaceae bacterium | reverse complement strand
TCCTTTTCCCAAGGATACGAATAATCTTCGTTTTTAATTAGTCTCCTTAGTTCATCTCGAGTCATTTGTCTATTTTGTGTACCAACCCTAATCAAAAATTTACCAAATGCAGAATAAGGTTTTTGGCTCCCAGAAAAAGTTAATTTCAAAATATCTTTACCATCATATGTAATTGGCGTGATTGTTGGTGTTATTCTTGGTTCAATATCTCTAATAACACCATCTGCAACAGTTCTTATAGTTGAATCATTAATCACTTGTCCTTTTACTTCACCATTATCAAAAACGCCAAAATACAATTCTCCATAACCATGTTTATTTAATATTGCAGCTACAGATTCTATTCCTTGGTGTAATTCGCCTGTTGATTCTTTAAATTCTAAAGTTTCATTTTCTTTACCTAAATTCATAGAATTTCCTCCACTATTATAATACCATATGTCACTCTATTTGTCACTCTATTTGTCACTCTATTTTTGAGGTGAATTCTTTTTGTTACAATTCTAATCTGCTATTATTCAACACTCAATTCTTTATCCTTCCATCATACAAATAATCAGCTTGTAGATAGGGATTGCGGCTTGTAGATACGCTTTAACACTTCTGCTGTTTTTGCATTTAAAACCATTAATTATTAGCTTTAAAAAATCAATGAATAAGAAAAAAATGCCCATTATCTGAGCATTTTTGCTGTTTTTGTATAGTCTACTTTGTATCAAAGTATGTATACGATTATGGCTCTCTTGTTCGATTTGGACACAATCGTACAAAGGTTTTTATTTTTCGTACAAAACTCTCGCTTTTTCGTACATTGAAATTATAGCAGTTTTATCATCTGAGCACCGCAACTTTTTTAAATCCTGTGTAATAGTTGAATTCTAATGTTTTATCGTTTAACGATAGAACATAGTTTTCATAGGGTGATAATTATTGGATTTCGGACTTCTCACATATTGCTAAATATGATAATACACCAAACGATGGTTAGCAGAGATACTAAAGGATGAAAAAAGGCCGAAGCACACATGGGCATCGGCCTGAATTCGCGGATGATTGTGACCCCTAGCAGGAATAGTAGATCGTGAGGGAGGAGATAGTAACCTTGCCGCCCGCCGAGAACACTGGATGGTTGGCAGGGGTAATTGATAGCCCTGTGTATGGTGTCCCGCTGGTGACGGGATTAGGCGTCGTGCCGCTAAAAAAAATCATGGTTCCTTCGCCCGAGAAAGAAATCGCGAAGCCGGTGATGTGGTCAAAGTCATTGGCGCCGACATTCTCCAATATGCTGGAACTGGTCCAGAGGTAAAGTTCTTTGAAGGAAAAGCCTTTGAAGGTGATGGCGTCCTTGGTGCTGTTGGACCCCGTCACACTGACCTTGTTGCCGGCGGCGGTTGTCGTGCAGATGGCGTAATCGGTGCCGACCGCCTCGACGGTCGTATTGCTTTCGTCGAAGGTGACGCTGTACCCAGTTGGATCTGCTTTTACCGCAAATGCATCTAAATGATTTGCTCCGCCAACAGCTAAAGCGGTAATGCCAACTGTACAAGCTAATATTCCCATTGAAGCTAATAATAATGCTTTTTTCTTCATATTTTCTTTAAACTCCTTTAAATAAAATAATCAAATATTTTCTTTTATTTTATAGGAGGAGGAGGAGGAGCAAGCACTTTGAGCTATAGAGTGCCACTTTTTTAATAATTTGATATTCTTACCACATTGCCGGAGGGAATGTAAAATGATTAAGAAAGCTCGGTTATTAGAAGAGAATACGAAGCTGATAAGAAAGATTTTTATCTTTGAACATATTGGAATTGGTTACAATGCTTCAATTCAAGAAAAAGAAGAGGCTACCAAAAGATTTCTTGAATTAAATCCAACTTTTACCGCTTATGAAGTATGTACCACTATTGGTTTATCAAGAGGAACTTTTTATAATTATCTTCATCACAAAGTTGAAGAAACCGTATATGCGAAGAACGAGAAGTTACTCACCAAAGAAATAATTAGAATTTTTAACGAATCCAAAGGACTATATGGGCAAAACAGAATTCGAATAGTGTTAAGGCAAAAAGGAATTAACACTACTACAGTTACAATTTCCAAAATTATGAAAGAGAATAATTTAAAAGTTAAAAGAGTTATTCAAAGACCATCAGCAAAAGAAAACAACAAAAAGAAGAAAGCTAACTATAAAATTAATCTTTTAAAACAACAGTTTAATCAAGCATCTCCAAATAAAGTTTGGGTATCGGATTTTTTAGAATTAAAAGTTAATTCTGTAAAGTTTTATATATGTGCAATACTAGACCTATATTCACGAAAAGTTATCGCCTGGAGATTATCACATAAAAGAAGCGAAAAACTAGCGATAAATACATTTAAAGATGCATTTGAAAATAGAAACGAACCAGAAGGATTGATTTTTCACACGGACCAAGGTGGAGAATTCACCTCTAAGGCCTTTATGACTACTTTAAAGATGTTAGGCGTTTCTCAATCCTTTTCTTTTCCTGGTAATCCATACGACAATGCAGTTATGGAAAGCTTTTATTCAACTTTAAGGAAAGAAGAAATCAATATCAATATTGATAAATATGAAAATTCACTCATAATCAAACAATATCTAGAAGAATATATCCACTATTACAACGAACAGAGAATTCATACTGCAATTGGCATGTCGCCAGACCAAAAAGAGGGTCAAAAAAATTATTTATTAAATAAATAAAAGAGATTCGTTGATTCGAATCTCAATAGTGTTCCATATGGTGCCTCCTGGCGGAATCGGACCACCAATAGATCCTTACCATGGATCCGTTATACCACTTAACTAAGGAGGCATTAGTTAGCGTGATTAATTATATATAAGTATCTTTGTTATAACAAGTGAATATTTGATTTTTTTACTCACTCATTTTTTGAATAGAATTGTAAACAATTGTGGCAGCAACTTCTAAGTCGTTTCTTGTAAGATATCCACTCTTAAGAGCGGCCTTTATATCTTTGATATCGGCTTTATTTCCTGGCATACAAATGTTAGTGCCGTTTTTGATGTTTCTAGATGCATACGCGCATGGATATTTGTTGCCTTTATGATATGCTTGTCCACTAGCAATCCAATCAGTCATGATGAGTCCTTGATATCCCCATTCATCTCTAAGAATATCAATGAGCATTCCTTTATGTTCTGAGGCATGAATTCCGTTAATTAAGTTATAGCTTGCCATAATGGCAAAAGGATTACTCCATTTAATGGCTTTCTCAAACACTCTAAAGTAGATTTCTCTTGCCGCTCTTTCTGAAACTATTGAGTTATTGTTTGTTCTATTAGTTTCTTGGTTATTACAGGCATAATGTTTAATTGTTGTTGCTTTATGCGGATTAGATTGAACAGCGTTAATGATTGAAGAGGCCATCACACTACTAACAAGTGTATCTTCTGAATAATATTCAAAATTCCTTCCACATAAGATATGTCTATGAATGTTAACTCCTGGGGCAAGCCAGATATCAACATCATACATTTCCATCTCATCTTTTACTAACCTACCACAGTCTCTTGCAAAGTCACGATTGAAAGACTGGGCTATCGCGGTTGCAACCGGAATTGCAGTAGCGATTTGAAGAATTCTACTTCCCTTCTTTTTGAGGTTCCTTTCATAACTCAAAAGATAAGTAATGGCTTTTGGAAGATAGTTTTTAATTCCATGCCAGATAGAATCTTCAGTTACTTCGTATGTTCCTTTGTGATTAACGATATATTCTTGTATGATTCTTAAGCCAGCTGGACCATCCACCATATTTAAAGAACGATTTATTGACTCTACTCTTAAAGTAGTTTCACCAGCGCCACCTAAGACTTGAGAACACGATTGTCCGATTAATCCATCAATTCCAGTTTTATAATCACCAAGCACTAAATAGATTAATTCATCATCAGTTAATCCTTTAACAAAGTTAGGGGCCTCTACTTCATGTTTATCTTTATATGTAACTTTTACTGATTCAAAGTCTGATGAATTTAGTTCAATTACAGGTAGATTCTTGCTTATTTTCGCTACTGGTCTATCGATAAATAGATCTTCAAAATCGGTTTTGTTGAAGACATTTCTAACTTGTTTTACGATGATGTCTTCTTTAATAGAGATAGCAAAAGCATCTTTTAGATCTCTACTTGAATTGCCAAGTCTAAAGACATAATCTCCAGCGTCAATCAGATAAGCTTCTTTTGCCTCATTATATGTAGGGAACTCACTCAATTTGAATTCGAGTCCAATAATCTCACTTTCTTTTGGAGCTAGTAATTTTGTCTTATTGAAGGCCACTAGTTCGTTTTCTGGACGGATAACTGGTCCGCTCATATATAGTTGAACAACCTCTTTTCCAGGATAATTACCTTTGTTGGTAACTTTAACCTTCACAACTATATTGTCTTTATTGTTATTAACTTCAATAAATTGATAGTCAAACTTAGTGTACGATAAGCCAAATCCAAATGGGAAAAGTGGTTCAATTCTTTTTGAATCAAAATATCGATATCCAACATATATTCCTTCTTCGTAACGGCATTCATTTAGTTCTAATGGTTTAGTTATATATGGATAGTCACTTACTTTTGCCCATGTATCAGTAAGTTTTCCGCTTGGATTTACTTTGCCTAAAACAATATTCACTAAAATATCACCAATCATCGAGCCTAATTGAGAGATTAGTAAGATATTTCTTACTTCCATGACTGGAGATAAATCCACTACTCCAGCAACATTTAAAACAAGAAGGAAGTTCTTATAGCGATTATTTAGATAGAGAATATCTCTAATTTCTGTATCAGTTAGATAAACACTTCCTTTTACTAATGGTCTATCTGATCCTTCTCCAGCGTTTCTTGCTAAAACATAAATTGCAGTCTCATGATTTCCAATAATTGGAAATTCATAATCACATTCTGGAGCAAATTTGCCTACTGAAAAACTGACTACTGCATTCGCATTAAATTCTTTAGCTTGTTTCTTAACATGCTTAACGTAGTCCTTTTCGTTTTGAGCTTTGATTTTATCGTAACTATTAAGCCAATCAGTTGAACTGATTTTAAATCCAGCATTAATAAATGATTCTTCAATTGTTTCTTTATAACGGACATTGACCGCTCCTGAGCCTGTTCCACCTATATAGGTATGTCTAACACCACTACCAATTAAAACAATTTCGGTTGGTTCTTTTAACGGAAAAGAATCATCATCTCTTTTTAAAAACAAAGCACATTCGTGAGCGTTATCTTTTAAGAAAGATAAATGTTCAAGTTCATGAGGAAGGAAATCGTAATTAGTCTTCATATAATTCTCCCATCAGGTCATAGACAAATGCGCCTGTTATTTTAACTTTGACGATATCTCCATTGTTTAATTTCTTTTCGGCTGTGAAATATATTTTTCCATCAACATCATCAGGAGCGTTCCAATAGCTTCTAAGTAGATAATTACCGTGTTCATCTCTACCAATGACTAATCCTTCCATGATTTCATCAACATGTTTTTTATTTAATGAATAAGACACTTTTTGTTGTGCTTTCATTACTTTAGCGAGTCTCTTCTTTTTAATATCTTCATCAATTTGATTTGGGAATGAGGCAGCTGGAGTGTTTTCTTCTTGAGAATAGGTAAACGCTCCTAGGTGATCAAACTTAACATCTTTGATGAATTCAATTAAAGCATCAACATCCTCTTCTGTTTCTCCTGGGAATCCCACCATAACTGTCGTTCTTAAAATCGCGTTAGGAACTTTGTTTCTAATTTTGTTAAATAAATCAATGAGGAATTCTTTGTTTCCTCTACGATACATATCTTTTAAGATATGAGATTCACTATGTTGAATTGGGATATCAAAATATGGAGTTAATCTCTTTTCTTTTCCAATTAGTTCAATTAATTCATCACTAATTTCATCAGGATAGAGATATAGTAAACGAATATATTCGAGCCCTTTAATTTCAAGCAAACCATGTAAGAGGTCCACTATATTGACTTTTTTGTCTTTAAAATCTATTCCGTATTTAGTGGTGTCTTGTTCTAAGACCACGATTTCTTTAATGCCGTTATCTGCAAGGTCTTTAGCTTCTTTAATAATCGCGTTATAGTCACGAGATACAAATCCACCTCTAATAAGAGGAATTGCACAATAGCTACAACGGTTATCACATCCTTCTCCAATTTTTAAATAAGCAGAATATGGGCCAGTAGAAACAATACGATATTCATCATCCACTCCTAAAGAAGCATCAATGTCTTTATCTAGAACATATAATTTCTCATTGAAATGAGAATATTCTCTAATTGGGATATATAAATCAACTTCTGGGATTTCTCTTTTTAAATCTTCTAAGTAGCGTTCCGCTAAGCAGCCAGTGACCACGACTTTCTTCCCATATTGAATCATTTCTAAAATGTTTTCAATACTCTCTTTTTTACTTGATTCAATAAATCCACAAGTATTGATAACAATGATATCTGCTTCTTTTGGATCATTTGTTATTTCATAGCCGTTACGATCAAAGAGTCCTAAAATGTTCTCGCTATCAACGAGATTTTTCATACATCCTAAAGAAACAATACCAACTTTTTTCATAATTATTCAGTCCTTAAAGCAATAACAGGATCTTGTTTAGAAGCACTTAAGGAAGGAATGAGTCCACTTAATACACTTAAGAGCACAGCAATACCAATCATCATTAATGCATAATACCACGGTAAAGCGCAGATATTTGGGACTCCTACCGCTAGTGATTTAGCGATAATGTTAATGATGATTTGAAGAATATAGGTAACTCCTATTCCAATCACACCACTAGAAAGACCAGTAATTAAGTTCTCAGCAATAAATAGACGTGAGACATCTTTCTTTCGTCCACCAAGAGAACGAATAACACCAATTTCTTTAACTCTTTCCATAACGGAAATATATGTAATAACCGCTATCATGAAGCAAGATACAACTAGTGATAATGAGGTAAATGAAATAAGAGCAGCACTAACAGTAGTTACTAATGTTGAGATGACGGTAATAATCATACTAATCGTATCACTATAAGTGATTTCACTTCTTTCATTCTTATGAGAGACTTCACCACCAATAACTAAGTCTTTATCTCTATTCCAATCATCAAGTCGATTAGTGATTCCATTTTTTGTTTCAAAACTCTTTGGATAAATAGAGATGCTTTGAGGTAAATCAAAGATGTCATGATGGTCAATCACATTTGGATTTGTTTCATCATAATAGTCTTTAACTTTTAGTCCTGCTAAAGCACGTAAGTGCAATTTATCAGTCTTTAGATTGTCATCATTGTTTGATAAGAACGCGGCAAAAATAGAAGCGATTGTTGAAGAAGTATCTCCATTTAACGCACTAGCGTATCCTGATTTTGGAGTAGGATTGTCTGGGTCAGAATAATCTTCGTATGAGAAATGAACATAAGCATTAAATGGTGAAACGTTATATCTCTTTTCAGTGATGTGATTCTTAAATTCATTAACGATTACACTATTATTAGCTTGTTGACGATATTTATTACCAAACTCTTTGGTAAAGTAAACACCTCTAGAAAGTGAACCGAAGTTCGTTGAGCTCTTTGCTCTTAAAATACCAACAACTTGAATAGTTTCTCCATCGTTGTTTTCTAAATCAGTGTACATAGTAGAGTTTTGGTCCACTGTCGCTTCATAATAGAAATCAGGAGTATCTGGTTCGATTTCTATAATTTTTCCTGCTAAAGCAGCGGTGTCAGATGGATCAAATGCGATAGGATCAATGGAAGTTACTTTCATCAATGTAGCGCCACCAGTAAATTCACTCTTTCCTTCTTCTAAGGCAGTCTTTCCATCAGAAGTAATGGTTAAAAGGTATTTTTCAATATTATCGATATCATCGAGTGATTTGATACCATCTGTGTAACCAAGTACCCACATACCAGTGAGTTCACTCTTTTGAGTGTCACTAGTTCTATCACCCATTCTAATCGCGGCAACATTATGCATATTAGCGGCACCACCACCAACATCAATCGCATTTCCAATTAATGTATCGGTTTCTGCGTTATAAGTTAAAGCAAGATAATAATCATTTGTGCCATGTGTTCCACTAAAGTTCGCAGTAATTTGTTTATGAGAAACGAATGTTGGAGGGGTTTGATAAATCATATCGTGTGGATAATAGATGAATTCATGATTCAAAATATCTTCAATATTAAATGTTGTTCGATATGGATAAACATTAGGAAGATTTTCAATTTCTTCTTCAAGAGCCCTAATCTTAGCTTCTTTATCTGGATCAGTTCCTTGTTTTAATTCTTCAATTTGTTTATCTAATTCATTTTGTCTAATTGCTCTTTCAGCGATATTTAAAAAGTCGGTTTCTTGATAAAAGCCCATTTGAGCAAGAATTAAATCGGTTAATGTCGATTTTTCATCAACCACTAAAAGTAGTTCGTTCTCATTTTCTGGGAATCTAGAATTACCAACTAAATCATATTGAGATAAGAGATAATCTTTTTCAGCAGGAAGTTGTTTCATGAAGCTTGTGAATAAATCCACAAACTGTGAATATCTTTCAAAGCCTTTAACAGTCATTAAAGTCTTGATATATCTTTGAGTTAATCCGTTAAGAGATATAATCTCTTTTTGGGTTTCATCGTTTTTAACAAACGCTGTAAAGATATTGTTAGTTGGATCAATTGAATAATCATAATTAATCGCTGAATAATATTCTTTTGGAGTTTCATCAATATATGTCATTAATTTTTCATCAATCTCGTTGGTTTTAATATTGGTGAAACTTGTATATTTTTCTAATAGATACGCAATCATTGAATCCATACCAACTTTAGTGGAAGTATCAAATTGTTCAATATCCGTGCTACTAGAAGAACTACTTAATCCAGTTAATAGAGATGCAACATCGATTGATTGCTCTGCAATTTCAATTGGATAACTACTTAGCATGTCATCTTGCATACTATCGATATAGCCATTAACTCCACAAGAAACGCCTAAAATAGTTGAAACACCGATAATACCGATACTACCAGCGATTGCAACAAGCAATGTTCTTTTAAATTTTGATAACAAGTTAGAAACTGATAACGCTCCTGCGGTAAAGAAAGACATTGATGATTGTTTCTTACCTTTTAAATGGGTTTCTTGTATGGTTTTTACTTCTTTTTTAGCTTCTTTTTTGCCATCAAATGGATTTGAATCATCAGTGATGAGACCATCTTTCATTCTTACGATACGGTTCGCATATTTCTCTGCAAGTTCAGGGTTATGAGTAACCATGATGACAAGGTGAGATTTTGCAACTTCTTTAAGAAGGTCCATGATTTGGACTGAGGTTTCACTATCAAGCGCGCCAGTAGGTTCGTCTGCTAAAACAATTTCTGGATTATTTACTAACGCTCTAGCGATAGCCACTCTTTGCATTTGTCCACCAGAGAGTTGGTTTGGTTTCTTTTTATATAAGCCTCCTAGACCAACAGAATCTAAAGCGGCTTTTGCTCTAGCGATTCTTTCTTCTTTTCCGATACCGGAAATGGTTAAGGCTAATTCAACGTTCTTTAATATGGTTTGGTGAGGAATTAAGTTGTATGTTTGAAAAACAAAACCGATTGAATGGTTTCTATATGTGTCCCAGTCATTATCTTTAAAGTCTTTAGTGCTAACACCTTTGATGATTAAATCACCACTGTCGTAATGGTCTAAACCACCAGTGATGTTAAGTAATGTGGTTTTACCACATCCTGAATGCCCTAAGATTGCAACAAATTCATTGCTCCTAAAGTTTAAAGTTATTCCTTTAAGAGCGTGAACCGGTTCTTGATCTTTTAGAGCGTAATCCTTTTTAATATTGACTAGTTCTAACATATTTTTATTCCTTCAAACCTTTAATGATTAAATGTTATCTTTTTACATAAAAAATGTAAAATAAAAAGCATTTATTTTTTTAAAGATAAATGCCAATTATTCAAAACTATTTATTTTTGATTTCGTTAATTTTATTAAGGATGTGTTCTTTATCTGGCTGACCTTGATCAATTAATCTCTTATGAATTGTGAAGTAGAAATATGTGTAGATAACATCTAGTAACAAACACATAAAGGCAGGGAGTAAGAATGAGACTGCATTACTCACTAAATCAAAGTCACCTTTTTGTTGTGCGAGCAAAATGACAAAGATAGAAAGTAAGACAAATGAAATAACAACTAGTAGGATAATAGGTGTGAAAATAGGTCCACGACGATAAATTGTTCTTTCAAATCTTTTTAATTCTTGATTATGAGGATCACTTTCATCATTTTCTAAAGTGACATAAGCGTAAAAGCTCTTTTCTTTATACGCAACTTCTTTATAACCAAGAGCCTCATAAACTTCTTTTCTTTCACGATATTGAGGAATCGTCATTTTTAACTTTTTCTTGTACATAGTTAGTTATTTTCTTCTTTCTTAACGTATTTTATGTATTCGTACTGTGGAGTGTCATTAGCAAATTCTTGCATCGCTCTTAAAGCTTCTTTATGGAGATACTCTTTATTTTCCACGACTGTTTTATCTTCTTGAGGGAAGATTGGATCTAAGATATAAAGCGTTTGTCTAGGAATCTTTCCAATTAGCGGCTTTCTCCAAGCAGTGACTACTGGTAATACAGGAGCGTTGCTCTTTGCAGGATAATTAAATGAGCCATCTCTAAAGCTTCTAATTCTTGTGTAATATGGCCAAATATGAGCCTCTGGATAGATAAGAACATATTGACGTTTTTCTCTGACGTAGTAGTCCATTGAATCCGCTAGAGCGATAGAGTTCTTTAAATCTCCTTTAAGTGGTAAAGGTAAGAATCCTAATGCACGACAAAGGTTTCTCACTATTGGCATGCTTAGACTATCACTATATCCTAAGATATTAACTCTTCTACCAAAGAAGAAGACATAGGCTTGGAATTTAAAGACATCACTAATAGAGACATGGTTTGAATAAATATAAGCCCCTTGTCCTTTTAGTTTCTTTAGATTTTTTCTATTCTTCACTCTAATCCCATGGAATAAGCAAAACAAACCAATTACTGGTTTAGCGATTCCGTGATAAAGAATCGCAGAGAAGAAATTGTTAATTGGATTAGTTCTCTTATATTTATATCCTTCAGGAACTGGAGGACGTGATAAACCAACCTCATTGAAATCATCTCTGAGTTCATCGGAGTAATACGCTACTTTGGTCTTTTTAACTTCTTTAAAGTTCATTATTTAGTTAAATCCTTGTTGGTCACTTCACCAGTGTGTTTGATTCTGGTCCATGTTGTTCTTTTCTTTGGATGGAATAATCCATCAAAGAAAGCGAGAACAAAATCATAGAAATAGATGAAATATGTAGTAACACCAATGATTTTGTTTTTGGTAGTTAAGTTGATACGGTCATTTGCTCTTAAAATTGTGATGAATGCTGGTAGAGCAAAGCCAGTATACAAGAACGCAATTTGTAAACCTGCTAAACCAAATAAAGAGCCATAGATGGCTACTGGTTGCCCCCACACTACTGCTAAAGCGCCAAATACAATATTGATAATGAAAGATAGAGCAAGAACGATATTAAAGATGATGAATGGGATTAATCCACAAGAGAATTCAAAATTCATAAATGAATGGAGTTCTTTTGGATGGTAATCATATTGGACACCAGCTTTCTTTAAGAACTTTCTTCTCTCGAAATATCCTGCTAACCATCTGATGTGTTGATTATGAACTGTTTTATAATCCGCTGATTGTTCATCATAGAAACAAACAAGTGGGTAATAACGCATATAAACGTCGTGATAATAGCAATACGAAGTAAGTTGAATATCTTCTGTCATTCCAGTAAAGATCCATCCACCAGCGTCCCTAATGATTTGGTCGTCGACGAAATATCCAGTTCCCATAAGAGTTGCTTTATGAAAAACGATTGATCTACCTCTAGAGGTAACATCATTCATATAGGCAAACATTACGCTTGAGCCCACTGTTAACCAGTTAGTGTTCGCGTTGGTGAAGTTTCTAAAACCTAAGCCAACCATGACGCCTGTTTGTCTTAAGTCATTCATGACTTCGATATATCTTTTTTCTAAGATATTGTCCGCGTCAAAAATCATATAGGAGTCATAATTAAGATTATTTCTCCAAAGATAATTTATGCATTCTTGAAGAGCGTAACCTTTGGTTCTTCTTCCATCTTCAAGTTGATCTCTAACAAAATAACTAAATCCATATTTTTTAGCGATTTCTACGGTTGGATCATCTTCTTTTTCCACTATCGCGTAGACATCAAAATATTCACGTGGATAGGTTTGCTTTTGTAAGCTCTCAAAAATATGAGAGATGACTTTGCTTTCATTTCTAGCGGCAATTAAGATTGCAAATTTAGTGAACTTGTCACTATGAGGAACAGGTTCAATTTTTCTCGCGGAAACACTCCAGAATATAAGATAGTAAATGGACATGAACAAAACAAAGACCACCATCACTGAGGTGATGATAATCATAATGTAGATAATCCATTCAAAATCAATGTTCATGTGCTTTAAATATATCAATTAATAATTGAACAATCAATTATCGGTTTTTACTGGTCTATTGTCGATGTAGATGATACTAAATAACGAAATAAGGAAACCTGCAAGTAAGTAACTTGCAATGATGTCACTTAACCAATGTTGTCCACTTAAGAGTCTAAGAACACCAATCATTAAGACTAAGAAGACCATAATGACAAGTGTTGCTGCTCTTAAAAGAATCTTGGTGATTGATAACATATCAATAGAAGCGAGTGTACCACATAAAATGAAGGTCACGGCAATAAAGACGTGGGAAGATGGATAACTGGCTTTAAATGAGCCGTTAGCGCTTTCAATTGGAGCGTAGTTAATCTTAAAGATTTCAAAGAAGAAATAGAAGAAGACAACTGCGACATATGTTCCTAAAAGGACATATAAACGTTTATCAATTAATTTGAATGATTTGAGTTTAATTAATTGGATGATGAAATAGATTCCATATCCAAGAGGGAAGGCAAATGAGAGATATAAAACGACATCACTCATTTTGTCCATCATATCTAAAGAGCCAAAGCTTTCTACCCAGTTCTTCACATCGTGGTTCATTGTATAAAAACCAATATATGTGTTATTAGGCAAATATTGGACATCCACTGTTTTTACTAAGACTGTAAAGACAATGAACAAAATAAGAATAGCGGCTGGAATTAATAATAAACGATATCTTTTCATAAGAAAAACCCTAATATATTAACTCATATTTCGCGTGAGCGTGCAAGAGAATTATTAGGGTTTTGTGATTTAATCAAATATTTTATTTGATTTTGTATTGATAGTAAGTGAGTTTATCTAAGACATCAACACCACTTGGATAGACATAACTGTTGATCTTATTGAAGGCAACTTGAATGTCATGACTCCAATCAGTAACTGATGGATCGATATCATTGAGTTTAAGGTCAACATTAGCGTTGATCTTCAAACCAATATCGATAACTAAGTTTGCTTTGAGTTCTGATAAATAGATCTTTCCACCAACTGTGGATGTATAGATTTCAGCTTCAATTGCACTTAATTGTTTGATATTAATTAAGTCGCCTAAATTGATGCCGAGTTTCCAACTCTTATTATCACTATTGTATTGGAAACCAGTTTCGGTGAATACATTAGTGTATGCACCTGGTTCCTTCTCTACTGGTGTTTCATCAACAGAATCAACATTTTCATTAATGTAGGATTCTTTAACATCTAACATACCATTGAGTAAGTAATAGATTAAACTATTACCTTTAATGAAGTTAGCAGATGTTGAACGATAATTATAAACATCTGTCTTACCAATGAGTGGGTCAGTGGTCTTTCTAATTGAGAAGTATCCACCAACGTCGTTGGTCTTGTGCGGATCATTAGCGTCGTATGTCTCAAATGTCATTTCAGACTTAATCTTTGTGGAAAGTAAGTGATCTTGAACAGCGATAGAGAAGTTAGGAACGTTTTCAATAACACCATAAACTTTAACATAAGATTGTTTAACAACAACGTGGAAGTTGATTGGGAATGTCTTAATATTAATCTTTCCTAATTTCAAAGAAATGTCAGCTGTTAAGTTAAAGTAACCGAGTTTAGCGTCGTTAAGACCAAATTCTAACAAGAATTTAACTGAACTTAAATCAATGAATTGATTGTTTGGAATATTTTCTGGGACAGTTGATGGTTGTTCAACGAAGTCCTCTAAGGAGATCTTTAAGTTAAGAGTTTTTCTCTTATCTTTTTGTCCGGCTTCTGGAGCGTCACCAATCTTGAGGTCTTTGACTTCTAAGGAGTCAATGACTCTATTTTCAACTGATTCAAAATTGACACGGATATCGATATCAGTGGTTAAACCGAATAAGTCACCACCAACAACGATTCTGATAACTCTACCATCTTCATATTGTTTAATTTCTTTGAGTAAATCATTATTAGTTAATCTGAAATAATCTTTATCATCGATTGCTTTAGCAATGGTTTCCATGCCGAGCATTTCCATGATTGGATCGATGAATTTAGAGAATCTTGAATCATCTTTATTATCATTAATGAACGCTTTGACGACATCGATGATGTCAAGAACTGATTGTAAATCTGTTCTCGCTTTGATGTTTTGTCCGTTGACATCACCATAGATAACTTTTGCGTTATTTTGTGTTCTGTCGTTTGATTTATCATCAACATCAAGAGCGATTTTGTGGCTGTACCAAACTTTGTTGCTACGATATTTGTATTGGTCGATTGTTAAGCTGCCAAAACCATATTTGGTGTTATAGTCAAATTGGCCTTGACCATTAATCTTGACACCTAAGTTGTCAACATCAAGGACAGAACCTTCAATAGCGAAGCCTGATTGTTTGGTGTTTAAGATATCAGTAACTTGATCAAAGACAGTTGGTAAGAATGAGAGCGAATCATAGGAATCAATCGCATCGATTGTCACTGGTTGATATTCATCGTTGACTAAGTCAAAGTTAAGGTTGAAATCACCTAATTCGATATTTCTAACTTGTAAGTTGAGAATCTTGTGTTCTTCTGGGTGTTCTGGATCATAGTTATCATCAAAATATGAATCATATGAATCGAGAACAAGGTTAACTCTAGCGTTTTCACCTAATCCTAAGGAGGAGAGGTTTAAACCAAGATAAATCTTGTCGCTGTCATTTCTTAATGTTTCAAGAACATCGAGAATTCCAGAGTAGTCACCAGCTTTGATGTCAGTGATTAATGAACTTTCAGTGATATCGGAGAATAATCCACTTAAAGCAGATGTATCCATATCGCTTGTTAAATCTTTGATTTTGTCTGGCATTTCGTTGAGCATCCAGTTGATGGTTTCGGTTTCGACCTTAGCCTTCATAACAGATGTCTTATGACCAAATTCATCTTCTTTTTCGTTGAATTTGATGTAGCCAGCGTTATCTAAATAAGAAACATTTAAATTAGAGTATTCAACATTATTTTGACCAATAATTTTGACATCAATGCCTAACTTGATTCCATTTAAGACTTTGTCGAGAAGTGATTCTTCATTTTCTCCACCTAATCTATTTGGTTTTCTAGAAGGCATATTTTCGAAATCTGGTTGATCGTCTTCGTTATATTCTGGAGTGTCATCAACCCAATCACTTAAATCGATTAATTGAGAAGCATCTAAGTTGATATCACCTTTAATAGCACCGATATTAACAACTTCTGATGTTAAGTTGGTGTTTTCATCATAACGACCACCATTAGATAATCCTAATTCAAATGATAAGGACATTTTTTGATTGTCATCAGCTAAGAAGTCTGCTAATTTCTTAATCCAGCCTCTATATCCGATAACTTCATGGAAAACTCTGTTTTCATCATATTTTGGATGTGCTGGGTCATCAGGTCTAATGACTGTTAATGGCCTAATTTCAAAGTTGATTGCACCTTTAACAGTGAAATTACCAACGCTAATTGTGCCCAAGTCAACTCTCTTTAAGTCGTAGTCTTCTGTGGTGAGGATTACGATATCGAAATTGTTGTCTTCCATTCCGATATGTAAATCGAATTTCCAGTCACCGTTATTTAATTGTGTTTCATCAGTGGAAATTGTTGGAGTGCTGGAAGTGAAACTTGATAAGAGCGAGCCAACATCTAATGTTGAGAAAAATTCGTTGACTGTGTCTTCAAGTTTTCCAATTGGATCGATTCCTAATCCACCTTCTTCAACGCTTGCGTTAAAGAATGTTTCCACGACATCCGCTAAATCTTCAAGATTTGTTGATGTACATTTAAGTCTTAAATCTTTTAAGCCAAAGTAAACGGTTTTGTCCACGTAACCAACGACAAGTGGAAGTTCTCTACCGTTATAATTGACATCAGCAATTAAGCTTAAGTCCAAATCTGAAAGGCTTCTAATTACTAAATCTAAATCTGCGTCTAAAGAAATAGTATTTGTTTTAGTAGCAGTATCTGAGGTTTTGAATTGTAAGCTGAAGTTTTCAAAATCAGCGTGTAATCCAGTTAAACCAACATCAGGATAATTACTTACCTTTGTTACAAATTCTTGGAAGTGTGAAGGAAGACTTTCATTTGGGTCTTGTTCAAAGTTTAAATTAACTGTTCTAACTTTGTTAGGCGTTAATGCATATCCACCAACTAAAGTACCAGCAAAGACCATAAAACCGGTTCCGACTTTAGCAAGTGTTTTTCCTAATTTCTTTTTGTCCATTTATTCTTCTCCTTTGATTGAATAATCTAATTTTTCGTTGTATTCAGGGATTTTGAGATATTCACCTGGGTAATAGTAATAATCAATTGTATTTTTAATTGTTACTGAGATACCCATAGACGCTGAATAGGTCTCATCCGCATGTAAGTGCTTTAACATCATATTGCTATCGAACGTATACACATGTGTTAAATAATTAAATGATGGAAGCCTATCAAGGTTCGAAATGTTTTTCATTTGAATCTTGTAGTAATAAGTCGCTAGGTCAGGATTAAGTGATGCAGTGACTTTTATGTCCCCATTTGAGAGTTTTTCGATGTTTGTTCCATCTTTTAATAACGAATTGTTATGAATTAAGTAGATGAACATCTCATCGAGTGTCTTTCCTAGGTACGCTTTATAATCATCTTGAGAATATGAGGTACCATTTTCAGGATAAGACGCGGTGTCTTCATTTGAGGGCTTTCCGAGAGTGAGAACGATATCCCCATCTTTACCATCTTGGAACGCTCTATTTGCAAGAGCGACCATGCTAGATTTGGAAATTGACTCTTCGAAGTATTTGTCTCCGTTTTTGATTTGGTAGTTTCTAATTGTTTGAGAAACGACCGTGTCTGCAATACCAATACCGATGGAATATGAGTTTTCACATTGCCTATATTTCTCTAAACCAATATTTATTAGTTCAGCAGCGCTATAGGTTTTGTTTGGATTTGAATCATATTCAGTAACAAGTGCCGCTCCATCCATTCTCAATGATTCAGGATTGAACCCAGTGTAGTCGATTTCTTCTTGGCCGAATACTCTCTTGCCAACGATTCCGGTTGTGGCGCCTGCCGTTCCAGTAATTCCAACTATCAGTATGTAACTAAATAGGGTTTTGTTCATTTATTTCTCCCGGGCAGAATTATATATACATGTAAATACATATGCGCTCTAAAGTTAATTCTAATTTTACGAGAATTGAGAATTGACTCTCATATTTTGAGAATAAAAAGAAAATATAGGCTTTCTTGCAAGTTAAAATTCTATTATTCTCTTGTATTTATTTTTTTAATATATAAAATGATTATATGGAAAATTTAGGAAAAATTATTGGTTCAAACCTCATATTTTTAAGAAAAAAGGCCGGATTTACTCAAGCTGAATTCGGAGAAAAATTCAATTATTCGGATAAAACAGTATCTAAGTGGGAACAAGGTTCAATCATTCCTTCCGTAGATGTTTTAAAAGATATTGCAGACTTTTATGGAGTGTCTGTTGACTTCATTTTAAAGGAGCACACCACTGAGGAAGACTTTAAATCAATTGTTAAAAAAACACCTAACGCAAAGAATAAATTACTATTGGTTGTTCTAGTTTCAACAATTCTCTTTTCTATATCTGTCACCATTTATGTCGCAAGCATATACAATTTAGAAACAGCTGATCCAAACGTTAACCGTTGGTGGTCTGTATTCCTTTGGACTCTTCCAATTTGTTTACTTGTTAGCGCTTATATGACAGGAAGGCTGTTTTATTCAAAAAAAGCTGTCTTAATTTTAATGTCTTGTTTTGTTTGGACACTATTATTAGCAGCATTCATCACATTCTTATACAAATCTGTCTATTGGTATTTGTTTTTCATTGGATTACCGGTTCAAGCGGCATTAATCTTAATGATGTATTTAAAGAAATAGAAAAGCACTCATAAGAGTGCAATTCCATATTAGCCGAGTAGTCGGCTTTTTTTATAGTTTTGTGCAAGTGATTGTCATTCCTGAAGAAGAAACGCTATCAAAGCGAACTTCCCATCCTAAATTTGTGTTGGAATTCAATTTGCCACTATTAACAAATTGTTTAGAATACTTGCTCATAGAGAATGTGTCTCCTTGATAGAACAAGTCACTATTTGTCAATGTTGCAGTACTGTTATAAGTTGCAGTTGTGCTATTTCTAATGAGCTCAAGTAAATTATAACTGGTATTACCTGCATAGTTCTTTGTTCTACTTGAAGTTCCGTTAGTGTTTGTTGTCGCATGTTCAATTACTTGAGTGTAACTTCCATCAGCGATGGTTGGATTTGTTGTTATGGTGCCATTAAAAGACCATTTATTTGTTTTATATTCCATCACTGCAAGTCTAGCATCAACATGCCACACTCTTACACCAACTCTACTTGGTCCAAGTGGATAACGATCGTTATAAGAATATGTTGAATCAAATTGATTCAATCCAGTTGGAGTATATAATTCTAAAATTATATATTCATCAAAAGGTGAACCTGTATAGTTAGGAGCAAGAATAACTGCTTCTCCGCTTTCTTCAATGGTTCCAACAGTAAATGTACATGTCTTTGTTGGAACGAAAGGACTAACCCATCCTAAAGCAATACGGGAATATGGATCATGAGCGCCGATATTAAAGTCTTGCATTGAGAATGCACCGGCTGGACAGCTTTCGTCGTTTTTACCATAGCTATAGTAATCTTCTAGTCCGAATACGTGTCCCATTTCATGAATAAATGTATGAGCGTCGAGTTTACAGTGATTTGTATCGCCACCACCATAATTTGATTTTCCGGTTTGAATCCTTGCCTTTTCAGATGAATACATAAAATCATAACTTGCCCAGAAAAAGACGTTTGGAACTGGATTACTAACACTTGGATTATTAGTTCCGTCATTAGTCCAAAAACAATACGCCCACATATTTCCGGCTTCATCTTCATCTTTATTCATAGAGCGGTAATCTGGAGCGGCGTAAATTAGCATTACACCATCAATCCATCCATTGGAGTCCTTGTCAAATCCTTTCATATCGGAAACACTATAAGTGGATTTATACCATGAAACAGCGCTATTAACTAAGCTAACTGTTCGATTTATATCAGTGTAGTAATATGTGGACATTTTTCCACAAGAATACCAACTGGTTACGAATCCATCAATTTGAACATTATTGAAAGAATCTTTCGCGTAATATGTTTTAACACTTTCCCAGCCAGTGTCGCTTTCAGTTCCTAAATAAGTCGTTTCGATATCACTTCTAATAACTTCTTTTTTAGATTCAAGAATATAATTGGATGAATCTGTGAACCAAACAGGAACGATTAAAAGTCTGCTACTGCCTTTATTTGGACAAATAGACATATAACCTGTTCCTTTAGCGTAATCTTTATATGTGTATGTGGAATCCACTTTAGTGACTGGTTGAATTTTTGTGACAGTAACTGCACAATCTCTAGTCACTAATTGATCATTAATTGTCGCACTAGCGGTAATAGTTGCAGTTCCTTCTTCAACCGCACTAACAGTAACTGATAATCCAGTTGATTTATTTAATGAGGCTACTGATGGATTTGAACTAGTCCAAGAGACTGTTGCTCCAAGAGGAGCGGATGCAGTAATTGTTTCTGTTTTTCCTTCAACTATAGTTAAAGATGATTCAGAGATCGTTAATGTTGTAATGTTCTTATTAACGACAACATTACAATCTTTTGTGATTGTGCGACCACTAAATGTTGCTTGTGCAGTAATTGTTGAACTACCTTCTTTTAAAGCAGTAACTGTGACTGATGGTCCGGTTTTAGAACTTAAAGAGATAGTTTTTGAATTGGAAACGCTCCAACTAACTGTACTATTCTTTGGTGATGTTGCAGTAAGTGTATCTGTATTTCCTTCAAGAAGTATGAGGGATGTTTTAGATATTGATAATCCTTTATAGACGCTTAAAGAACATGTTTTAACAGTTTCTTTATTGTCGGCATTAACTGTCGCTGTAATAGTTGCAGTTCCTTCTGAGATAGCGTTAACAATAATAGAGGAACCAGTCGTTTTATTTAATTTAGCAACATCAGTGTTAGAGATGTTCCAAGTAATTGTGCTACTTTCTGGAGCGGTAATAGTTAATGAATCTGATTCGTTTTCAAGGAGTTCTAAGGAAGCTTTAGAAATAGAAACATTTCCATTGAAAAAGTCAAAGAACGAGCAAGAACTCAATAAAAGCGCGAGCAACGGGATAAAAATGAGCTTAGTTTTTTTCATGTTGTAAATCCTCTGATTATTTATTTAATAAATAGTTTTTTAATAATATGTAATCAATTTCCAGCATATGCATAGTAGCCATTCTAGGAAAGCGAGATATTTGACTAATTAAACTGCTTCCTGGTCCTTCCATTAGGAAGTTTCTAATTATATAACAATTCTCTTTTAATTCATTTTCATCATATTCCACACCATCATTTTGAATATATGGGTTGAGGAATTCATATAATCCATAATCACTAGACATAATTGCTAAGATTCTAATAAGAGCACTGCTATCTCCACTAAATTGGCTCATGATTTCTTCTAAAGTGCTTGATTTTAATGAGAACACAAGATTAAGAGCGTAGCAAATTGGTTCTTGTATATGATCAACGAATTCTTCTCTAGTTGAAATTGATGTTTCTTCTTTTTCCTGAGGAGCCGTTAATAATTTGATTAAGTATTTAACATATTCAGGCTCTGTTGGGTAATAAAGCTTATCAGGAGAAAACTTATCAATTTTAATATCTGGATCAAATTTAAAAATCAAATCATCAATATTATTTTGATAGATATCAACATCAACACCACAGCGTTTAAATCCGTAAGAATCAGGCGCGACTGCAGGCACTAAGTCAGCAGAGTTCATAATATTAAATACATTTGGATATTCAATTGCGGATTCTTTTTTAACTCCCATAGGGGCTTCGTATGTGTAGACGTAGAGATTATCGGTTGAATAAACACCTTTGGTAATTAATAAGTTATTTGCCAATAAATTAGCGACACCACCTGCTCTAGAATAACCAGCAACCATAATTTTGATATTTGATGTATCGTATTTACTAATATAAGAATTGAGTTCTGGAATGATTTTTAATGAATTATCATTAAATCCTTGATGATGCCCCTCTTTCCCTATCGTAAAATTGTCGGCCCATTCTCTTCCGTATCCAACTCCTCTAACAACAATAGAAACAAGATCGGTCTTATTATTAAGTTTTTTATGAGCGAAAGCGTAAGAAATCGTATGAGCGGTTTCTTCTTGACTATATCCAAATGAACAAATGTCGTCAAATCCAAGAGGAGTATAGTAATTTTCAATATCACTAACGCTACCAGTAGACATCGAGGCAAAGAAATTGAACATTGCTAAATCTCCACTGAATTCAGTGCTTGGGATATTTAAATATGAATCTTTAAAGCGAGCTGTGAAGAAAATCTCTTTATGATTGACGTCATACATCGAAATATATCTATATCTCGCTTGATAGCACATTTCATCACTCCAAATAGAGTTAATTGAAATATCACTATTAATTAAATTATCAAAATCGAAATCCCATTTTTCAAAATATGGATGAGCATCATCTTTAGCTTTTGAAGGGGTTTCTTGCGGTTCTTGAACCTTTTTATTGTAATTTACTGTTTCATTTTTAAAGACTGAATTATCACCATTAAGGAATGTAATATCATAGGTATTCCATCTAGCGATTAAGTTAAGATCTTTTTTAATGACTGTAGAATCAGTAACTTTATAGTCATTTTTATTCCAACCGGTGTACCAGCCGATAAATGTTTTCCCACTTTTTGTTGGAGTTGGTAAATTAGCTGTTTTTCCTTCTTCAACAAGAATTGATTCTTGAGAGAGATTACCTCCATTAGGGTCAAAAGATAATTTATATTTTGTTACAGAAGAAGAAGAGCAAGACGCCACACCTAAAACAATAAATGGCAATAATAATATTGTATTTTGTCTTATTTTAGTGATCTTCATAGTCCCTTCCTTATAAATGTATTTTTAATAATAACATTTATGTCGTTTTTTTAAAAGAAAAGGACTGATTTTTATCAGTCCAAATCAAACAATTCTATTATTTTTTATCTTTTAGATAATACTTCTTTTTCATACTCTCTAACTTCATCAAACATTTGAGAGTCACTTGCCATTCCTTGAAGTTTAAGATATTCATCCCACACTTCTCCCCATGGTAATGTTTTTAATTCTTCTTGCAAAGCAAGAACACGAGTGTGATCATAGCTATCTTGTGCTTCTTTTAATAAATTCCATGGTGTCAATAATGCTTTAAGCAATGCTTTTTCCATATTACGAGCACCGATAACCATCGCGGCAATTCTATTAATAGAGGCATCAAAGTAATCTAATCCAATATAGCTTCTTTGTAAGCCATTGCATTTTACTAATTCATCAGCAACATCTTGAAGATCATCGTTAAGTTTTAAGACATGGTCACTATCCCATCTTACTGGTCTAGAGACGTGGAACGCTAATTTATCATAAAAGCAGAACATACTGGAAATCTTATCAGCAACATTTTCTGTTGGATGGAAGTGTCCAGTATCTAATAAGCAGCAAATATGTCTACTAGCAGCGTAATTTAAATAGAATTCATTGCTTCCGGCTGTGTATGATTCAACACCGATTCCAAATACTTTACTTTCAACAGAGACATCCATAACTTTTTTATCATATTTATATCCCGCTAAAATTCTGTCTAAGGAATCTTTTAAGCGTTCTCTTGGGCCTAATCTATCGGCAGGAACATCTTTTAAGCCATCCGGAATCCAAATATTCATTAAAGATTTTTGACCTAATTCTTTGCCGAACATTTCAGTAATTTTTAAGCCTTCAATACAGTGCTTAATCCAATACTCTCTAACTTTTGGATCAGGAGAAGAAAGAGACATTCCATCAACGAGCATTGGATGAGAGAAAATGGTTGGATTATAATCTAGGCCCAATCCTCTTTCTTTAGCATAGCTAACCCATTCTTTAAATTGTTCACATCCTACTTCGTTTCTTTCAACGATTTTTCCGGTTTGATAAATGGCGTGAAGATTAATCTTCTTACTTCCTGGAATATATTTAAGAGCGACATCTAAGTCCTGAGTTAATTCTTTAAAGTTCCTTGCTTTTCCTGGGTAGTTACCAGTAGTTTGAATTCCGCCAGTTAAACTTCCTTCGTTTTCAAATCCATTTACATCATCAAGTTGCCAACAATGTAAAGAGATTTTAGTTCTTGCTAATTCTTTAAGAGCTTTTTTTACATCCACTCCATAGGATGCATAGATTTCTTTTACTTCTTTTCTCATAATTCTTTGCTCGCTTTCATTTGAATTTTGATATTTCCAAGCGCTGTTGCTTCAATTGGTAAGGCAATAACCTTTAGCCCAGTATAATTCTTAACTAATTGATTTAAATATGCGTTTTTAGCACCGCCACCAACGATGTAAATCTTTTTATATTTCCTGTTGGTGATTTTTTCCAATTCTTCAATTGCTTTCTTATAGCAAATTGCTTGTGATTGATATATAGAAGCAAATAAATCAATATCAGTCTTTGGTGGGTTATCTTTTAATAAAGATAGTATCGCTTCTTTCATTTTTTTAGGAGCGTTCAAACTCGAATCATTAACATCGAATGTTTCGCTATATTTCGAATTAAGAATGAGACTATCGATTGTTTTATATGGTAGTCCAACTTCTTCTCTAACGCGATTGGCAAGATACATTCCCATAATATTTTTTAAGAAGCGAATATATCCAACTCCACCTTCGTTTGTGTAATTAGCCTCTAGTGATTTTTCACTAATAATTGGTGATTTGATTTTGATTCCTAATAATGACCATGTTCCACTACTAAGAATGATTGAATCATCATCGATATTTACTGATTCAAATGCACTTCCAGTATCGTGAGATGCACATAAGATAACTTTTGTGTTTCCTTTAACTTCTTTTTGAATTTCAGGAAGAAGATCTCCAACAACATAGCCAGGTCCAAAGATGTTACCAAAGAGTTTTCTTGGTAATCCTAATTTATCTAATAGTTCGTAATCATATTCACCAGTTTTAGCGTCTAGTAGTTCACCTGTAGATTCTTCGGTATATTCGTGCGTTTTAACACCAGTTAATTTGTAAGTGAAATAACTTGGGAGCATCAAATAATCTGTTGCTTTATCAAGTCTTCCTTTTTCTTTATCATCAAAGAGTTGATAAATGGTATTAAAGGCTGCGAATTGAATGCCGGTCTTTTTATAAATGTCGTCGAATTTAACAATTTCATGGACTTTCTTAGCGCTTTTAATGCATCTTTCATTACGATAAGCATAAAACGGAGGAATTTCTTTATCTCCATTCATCAAAACGTAATCGACTCCCCAAGTATCAATTGCAATTGATTCAATAACAGGATACTCTTCAAATGCTTTTTTAATACCAGTTTTAATTTCGTTAAAAATACGAGGAATGTCCCACACTAAACCATCTGGAGAATCATCCATCAAAGTTTTAAAACGATAAACTTCATTTAAAACGATTTCTCCATTTTCTTGGTAACCGATGACATGTCTACCACTTGAGGCTCCTAAATCAATAGCGAGATAGTATTTCATTATTTTTCCTCAATGACTCCAGGCATCATTTTTAAATTCCAGAGTTTAGCTAAGCCAATAATAACTTCATCGGGAATCTCATTCACAACACGACCTAAAGTTAACATATAGATTTGTGCAGTCTTTTCAACTGTTTCGATTAAGCCAAAAGCTTCATCAATATCATTTCCTGCTCCATAAATACCATGGTTTGTCCAAGAGACAATACGATGTTTTTTCATTTTTTCTGCAGTTGCTTCACCAATTTCAGTTGTGCCACACACCATACATGGAAGGACACCAACACCTTCAGGGAAAACTACTACGGCTTCAGTGTTAGATTTCCATAATTTTCTTGTGAAAATAACTTCATCAGTTGGTAAACATGCGCCCATACAAATTGTGTATGTTGGATGAGTGTGCATAATAATTCTATTTTTTGGATTGATTTTAAGCCTAACCGCGTGGCTCATTAAGTGAGCAGGAAATTCACTAGTGAATCTACCACCATCTCTATATCCCCAAAGGAGATGAGCAACTTTTCCGTCTTCACTAATTTTAACTAAGCCTAAATTTGCTTCAGGATCATTAATTACATTTTTGAAATATTTGCCAGTTCCGGTGACGAGGAAATATTTATTTCTTAATATTTCATCAGCAACAAAGCCAAGTTCAATATCTCTAATATATTTTTCAACAGGGAAATAATCTCTAACATATTCTTCATCAATCATATATGAGATGTTTCCACCATTGCGTTCGTCCCAACCTTGACGATACATGTTACTAGTAATATCGCTTACTTCTTTAACAAATCTTGATTCTATAAAATTCATATGCACTCCTTAAACGTATTTGATTAGATCTATATATCTAATAATTCAACTTCTATTTAATAATTGTCTATTCTTATTTTAATTGCAATAGAAATATCTAGTGACATACTCCCACCACTTATAGAAGTGGGGGCTTCTTGCTCGATGACTCTAATGAGCCAAGCATAAACAAGCTATCCGGATGTGTCCCATCCTTAGTAAGTATTTCAATTCCCTTACGT